>NZ_BANF01000049.1 GCF_000964425.1 Komagataeibacter intermedius TF2
GCAGGGCTTAACCTGAAAGCCCCGTTCCGGGGCCGGGACAACGATACGATCGGGCTGGGCTGGGGCATTGGCCGCGCCAGTTCAGGCCAGCGCCAGTTTGACCGCAACGTGGCCCAGACCGGCACCTACAGCCCGGTGCAGGGCAATGAAAACCACCTTGAACTGACCTATCAGGCGCAGGTCACGCCGTGGCTGGTGATGCAGCCCGACTTCCAGTACGTCTGGCATCCCTCTGGCGGGGTGGCAGACTGGACCGGTTACCGCCGCGTGGGCAACGAGGCCATTTTCGGCCTGCACAGCAGCATTACATTCTGAAAACCCAGCCCACGCCAGCAGCAGCCCGGCATCGGCAGGCCCACACGCCAGCCGGTTACGTGCCTGCCGCCCGGCATGGGCCACGTCGCCCAACGGACACGATCGGGGATTTTCATAAATATTACTTATTAAAATATCACAACAAACGATTGGACCGGCCCGCCCCCTCCACCCCATGGTCCGCCACGGCGTGACCCACAGGTCACGTACATCCTGACCATGATGTAAGGGCTGAAGAATAATGGGGGCACGGACCGCAACTTTACCCCTGGCCGAACGCATTACCAGCGTGCTGCTTCATCCTGTAAGGCGCGTGTCCTGGATTTATGCGCCAACCCTGCCGGACCTGGCATTCGCGGTCCGCACGTCGTTTGCGGCCATCATCTCGCTATTGATCGCGATGTGGATGGAACTGGACAGCCCGCAATGGGCGCCCCTGACGGTGTGGGTCGTGGCGCAATCCTCTCGCGGGGAAAGCCTGTCCAAGGCGCGGTGGCGGATTTTCGGCACCTTGGTGGGCGGTGTCGCGGCCATTACGCTCATGGCGGCGTTTCCGCAGGCACCGGCGCTGTTTTTCACCTGTCTGTCCCTGTGGATCGGGCTGTGCTGCGCGCTGGCAACGCTGCTGGACCAGTACCGGGCCTACGGGCTGGTGCTGACGGGGTTTACATCCGCCATCATCGCCACGGGGGCCATCACGCAGCCCGATGATGTCTTTGCCATAAGCGTCGCCCGCACCAGCTACATCATACTGGGCGTATTGTGTGAAGCTGTTCTGGCGGTCGTATTCATGCCGCGCATGGTGGAACATGCGCGCCAGCAACTGCTGGACCGGCTGGCGGATACATTCCACGCCACATGCGCCAACATTATCCAGCAGCTCTGCACACCCGCAGGTCCGGAACAGCAGGCCATTACCGGTTCCCTGCTGAAACGGATCGTCACCTTCAGCGGACAGATCGAATTCAGCGCGCTGGAACTGGGGCCACGCAACCATGTGGGCGACCATGCCCGACGCGCGCTGGCGGGCATGCTGGTCATGCTGGCGCAGGCACGCGCACTGCAGATCCTGCACCCCCGCATGACCGCGCCGCCACGCATGGATGATATGCCGCCCGAACACGCACTTGCGGCATGGCTGCAGCAGAATACGCCAGATCCCGCCACCGATACGGTGGACAGCTCGGAATGGCGGCCGGTGACCACGGCGCTCGTGTCCGAAGCTGCGCGGGTCCGCAGCGAAATGACCGCCTGCGCCACCACCCCGCGTGGGGACCACTTCCGTTTCAGCCTGACATCGCGCCGCCATATGCATGAAGCCGTGAACAATGGCATCCGCGCGGCAGCGGCCATCATGGGGGCATGCATGGTGTGGGAAATCACCGCATGGCACCATGGGCCTGCTTTCATTTCCTTTGTCGCCCTGATCTATGGCCTGATGGCGACACGGGAGAACCCGCTGGTTGCCACCACCCCCTTCCTGAAAGGGGGATTGTGGTGCGCGGCGGTGGCGTCGGTCCTGGCGCTGTGGATCATTCCCGCCATTACCGCGCCGGAAATCCTGCTGGCCGCCCTGCTGGTGCCCATGACGGTTGGCGGGCTTGCGGCCCGTAAGCCACAGCTGGCGGGATATGCCTTTTCCTTCAATATGTTCCTGCCTGTGCTGATTGGCCCGATCAACCAGGGACGGTTTGATGAAGTGTCTTTTTTCAACAATACCATGGCATTTCTGGCCAGCATCATTTTCGTGCTGCTGACCTACCGGCTGGTTGTGCCCTTCCGCATGGATGTCCATATCCGCCGGACGGAAGCCTGGGTCGACCAGCGCCTGCGGCACCTTGGCCGGGTCGGGACGCGTACTGACGCCACAACATGGCTGGCCGCCTGCGCCGCCAGCCTTGTACGCATCCTGTTTCAGGCCAATGCCCTGCCGCCACCTGTGCTGGGTGCTTGCGTGGCGCGGCAGATCATGTCCATGACTGTTGGCATCTATATCATCCGCCTGCGTGAACTGGTCCGCGGGGACCACCTGTCCCCACGTGCCGGGCGGATCGTCGGCCTGTTTCTGGCCCGCTGGGACCGTGGACAGGCAGCCGCCATGACACCATATGTACTTGCATGGACCCGGCATGAGCTGGCGCGCGTTACGACACCGCAGGCAAGGCAGCAGATGGCGGAAGTTCTGGCCTGCCTACGGATCATTACCGCGGGCCTGCACGAAAATCCGGACATCACGACCCAGAAGGTGACAAAGTATGTCGTATCGGATATGTCGTGAATATCAGACCTACTTATCAGCAAAAAGGATGATGTTAATGCGTAAGATCGCTCTTCTGGGCGCAGTTGCCGCCATGGCATGCGCCACTGCCGCCCATGCCGAACCCGGTGGCTGCCTGAAATACGGCGCCGTGGGGGCCGTGGGTGGCCATGTTGCCAATCACCACACCGTACTGGGCGCCGCCGCCGGTTGCGTAACGGGCATGTACAAGCGCCACGAATACCGCAAGGAAGCCAGGGCGAAGGCCGCCCTGTATGATCAGGAACACCCTGGCGCCAAGGGCAATTATGAAGCAAAGGCAACGGCGTACGACGTTGAACATTCGACCACGCCCGGCAAGATGACGCCCGATGCGGCATCCGGCACGGCCCCGGCTGCAACCCCGGCCGCACAGTAACCACAACCCCGCAGGCAGGCGGTCATGCCGGTTGCCTGCGGTTGCCCATCGGGATGAAAACGGGCATTCTGGCCCCAAGGTCACGGTTACGTGATGTTTCCTTTCCGATAATCAGGTTCAGGGCAGACATGCGTGCACTTTCTTTCCTGCTTCGTGCGACGGCTGCGCTCGTCCTGACCGGGGCCCTTGCATGGTGGCTGGCCGGATCCTTTTTCCATATTCCGGTCATAGGCGTCGGCCTTGCGGTGGAAGCCGTGATATTCTGGGTCTGCGGTCTTTTATATACCGAGGATTACCCCCATCACATGGCAACCTTTGCCGGAATGACCGTCATATTCGGGTTGCTGAGCATTGCGGTCATGCTGCCTTTCGCCCGGCAGTTTGTCATGCTGCATGGCACATGATGCGGCGGAATAGAACATATCATAAACAATATTTTTTCTTCGTTTATATGTTTTTGGGAAAACTATTATCCAGAAGTGAAGTTAATGAGCTGTGGATCTCGTGACACCACAACGTCTCCCAATCCCTAAACTCGGCGTCCCGCTTCGGCGGGGCGTCCTTTTTTTGTACGGTCACGGTCATTCCGGCAGAAGGTTGTCTGTAGTCAGCAATGCGATAGAGTCCCCCCCTGCAGGTTTTCCCCGGGAACGGAATACATCAGGACATCGCCCATGAAAAAAAGACTTCTTGCCGCAATGCTCTGCCTTTCCATCCCTGCGGAAGCAGCAGTCGCCGCAGATGGCACGGCCCTGTTCCAGTCAAACTGCAGCATGTGTCATCAGCCCAATGGGCAGGGTGTACCCGGACAGTTCCCGGCGCTGGCCGGACGCGTGGGAAAGATCGCCAGCACACCCGAAGGCAGGCAGTATGTCGTTGCCGTCGCGCTGAACGGCATCATGGGGGCCATCACGATACAGGGCAACAGTTATGCCGGGTTCATGCCCCCTTTCAAGATGCTGGCGGATGATCAGGTCGTCGCCATCCTGAACCATGTCGCAGGCCTGCCGGACGGGCCGGATGCAACCATCTTTACCGTGCAGGACGTTACCGCGGCACGGGCGAAATCCATCGCGCCATCCGCCATGGTGGAAAAACGCAAGGCACTTGACGCACTGCATCCGCTGCCCTGATGGCATCATGGCAGGAAACCGTCTTTCCGGCATTGAAACATGTATCCGGACAATACCATCCCTGCATAAACGCCGAACAGCCACACCAACACATAAATAAAAACGAATCATGACAGAGCCACCAAAGCTTATCCATCCCGTAGATAGAACAGATACCATTTTGATGTGACAATATATATGTCCGCATTCAGTCCATAGCTGCCTCCAAAAAGCATATTTCATTATTTATCATGTAATGAACATTACTTGTCTTATTGAAAATAGGACGTATTCCGAGCCTGGGAATATGCAATATGGACAGGCGCCTATCTCTTATTTCATATCTTCATCCCCTTCCGGGAACCTCGGCTGTGGCCATGCATTGGCGTGATGTCGTGTACGGCAAGGGTAAGGCATATTTTAATATCCCGGCCCGCATGACGGTGACATGGTTTGTCATATTCATCCGGTGTGGAATGGAAAACCAGCATGATACACAACAACGCAGACGCCAATCCCGCCCCGCTGGGGCTTGTGGGGTTTGGCATGAGTACCGTCCTGCTTAACCTGCACAATGCCCAGATCGTGCCGATGGGTTCCGCCATCATGGCGACAGGGCTGGTTTTTGGCGGGCTGACGCAGTTCATCGCGGGGGTGATGGAATATGGCAACCGCAATACTTTTGGCATGACGGCCTTCATGGCCTACGGGGCGTTCTGGATATCTCTGGCCATGCTGCTGTTCCTGCCGCAATGGGGACTGATGCCCGCTTCATCCCCTGCCCTGATGGGCGGTTACCTGTGGCTGTGGGCATTGTTCACGGCCATCATGGCGGTGGGTTCGCTGGCGGCATCGCGCATGCATCAGGTCGTGTTTTTCAGCCTGACGCTGCTGTTTGTCCTGCTTGGCTGTGCTGCGGTATCAGGTCGGCCCATGCTGGATGTCATCGCAGGATATGAAGGACTTCTGTGCGGTTTCAGCGCCATTTATCTGGCCGCCAGCGAAATCCTTGCAGCCCAGTTCGGTCACGCCGTCCTGCCGGTAGGCTGGCCCCGCACCGCAGGTGAAACCCCACGCAAGGATGATCTGGTCCTGCATATTTCCTGATCAGGGCGGACCGGATGCTTCCTGTGCAGATGGCGCGTGCCTTTTGCCCACGCGCCATCCCGGTCCGTTCCTGGTCCAGCAACCACTGCTTGCGCCTGACACCCCAGCGATAGCCAGACAGGCTGCCATCACGCCGTATGACACGGTGACAGGGAATGACAACCGCCAGCGGGTTCGCGGCACATGCCCCGGCTACGGCACGCACGGCCCCTGAGCTGCCAATACGCGCCGCCAGTTCCGTATAGGTTGCCGTCCCGCCACATGGAATGGTGCGCAGGGCCTGCCAGACCTGCTTCTGGAATGGGGTACCCTGTATATCCAATGGCAGGCCAAACGTTGCCCAAGGCGTTTCAATGCATGCGCGCACGGCGGCCAGCACGCGCTCCGCCTGCGCCTTTCCTGCGGGAACGGCTCCCGGGAAACGGCTCAGGGCTGCCTCATGAAGGGCAGCGGGGTCATCGCCCAGCATGATGGCCGCAACACCGCCATCCCCGAATACCACCTGCACTGCCCCAGGCACGGACAGTCCCATGACAAGACGGGTACCAGAAACAGCAGACGATACGGATGTCATGGTCGGACATTCCCTGTGGCTACACGTTTCTATCCCATGCGCCTGCGGGAATACAGCCGGGTTCACGTTCAGGATGGTGGGGAAAACGATCTGTGACAGACCGGCTTCTTATCCACCCCCCCCTGATGTATCCGGTCAGTTGAAACAGCTTTCGGGTGATACCTTGCTGAAAAAAAGATGGCACCCGAAACCCCTTATTCAGGCCATTAACGCAGGATACCGGTATGCCCGATGGAATACCGCCCCGGCTGCGGCCACACGGTCAGGCCATGCGGTTCCTGCCCGACGGGGATCTTGCGGGTCGCCCCCGTCGTGGTATCGATGGCATAGACCACGTCATCAAACCGCCCGGACAGCCACAGCGTCCCGCCGTCATTGCTGACATTACCCATGTCGGGGCTGCCACCGCCGGGAATGGGCCAGTTGGCCACCACCCTGTCGGTGGCGAAGTCAATCACGCTGACCCCGCCGGCCTTGCCATGCGGCGGCCCGTGGATCTTGTGCGATCCGCGGTTGGCCACATACATTCTGGTGCCATCGCGGCTGGGATACAGGCCGTGCGTGCCGACACCGGTGGGGATGAATCCCGTCTCACGGAAGGTGTCACCGTCGATCACGAACACCCCGTCCGCATGCATGTCCGCCACGTAGAATTTGTGGCCGTCCGGCGCGGTCAGGATGTCCTGTGGCATACCGCCGCCCGACAGCTTCAGATAGCCCATGACCGTGCGGTTGACGGTATCGACCTTGGCCAGGTAGCCGCCGAATTCACAGGTGAAAATGGCATAGCGTCCGTCAATCGAAAAATCGGCGTGGTTGACCCCCTTGCACTGCGGAACAGAGACCGAACCCTGCATTTCCATTGTATGCGGGTCACGGAAATCCAGCCGTTCACGCGCCTCGGCAACCGTAATGGCGGATTTGCCGTCGGGGGTGAAATACATGTTGTACGGATCATCCACCGCCACATTGGGCAACGGCTGCGTGGTGCGCGGGTCGATGGGCGTCAGGCTGCCATTGGTCGTGCCTTCGGCATTGTTCGTGACCCACAGGGTACGCAGGTCCCATGACGGCACGACATGCTGTGGGCTTTTGCCAACCTTGAAGCGTGCGACGACCTTGTACGTCTGCGGGTCGATCACATACACATTGTTCGACCGCAGGTTGGGCACATAGATACGCGGCGGGTCCTGTGCGACTTCGGGATTCAGGTTCCCGGCCCGCGTTTCGGTATAGATGTTTTTCGGGTCCACCACGGGTGGCATTCCGGGAATGGTGTCCACGGCCTGCGCAAGCGCACTGCCACCCAGCAGCAGAAACGTGCCCAGTCCCAGAACCGGCAGTTTTTTCTTTTGTATCATAGTGTGATCCTGTTCCTTGCGGCCCCTATAGCACGCCGTGCCGACGGTGCAATCAGTGCGAATTCTGTCCTGTTGGGTCGTGTTGCATGGCCGCCACGGCCGCCGCCACCTGCATGTCGGCCCCCACCTGCCCCAGCGCCGCGCTGGCCTGCCGGGGGTCGCCGCCATACATGCCCTGCGCCGGGGTGGGCATGCCCGCCGCCCGCAGGGCCTGCGTGCGCACAAGGGCAGGGTCCAGCGCCAGCATGAGCGACGTATCGGACAGGTCGGCATGCATGCCCACTTCCGCCGCATGCCCGTGCTGGCGCAGCCAGGTGGAATAGGCCCCCGGCACCACGTCATAATAATGCGCGACATACAGCACGTGCGCGCCCTGCGGCATCCAGCGCCGGTTGAGCGTATCCGCCACGGCGCGCAGGTCCTTCTGATAGCCGCCATGGTCGCCAATCAGCACCACGCGACGAAAGCCCTGCACCCGAAAGCTTTCCGCCGCATCCGACAGCAGGGCCCGGAAAGTTGCGGGCGTAATGCTGATCGTGCCGGGAAAGCGCATGTGCGACGTGCGCGGCGACGTGCCGCCTTCGGGCACATACGCCACCACCGGCGCGACAAGGGCATGGCCCGCGGTCCGGGCAATACGGCGCGCAAGGATCATGGCGCGGATGTCGTGCTTGCCCACCGCGATGTAGGGGCCACTCTGTTCCGTGCCGCCAACGGGAATGATGATTGTGGTGTCGCCCGCCTGGATGGCGGCGCGGATTTCCGTCCATGTCAGATCGGCAAAATCAACCGTATCCGGCGTGGCCGCCCGCGCGGGCGATCCCGCCAGCGCCAGCGCCAGCGCCAGCCCGGACAGGAAACCAGAAAACATACGCATGAACGGCAGCACTCCCCCAACGCGTGATCCATGCCGCCCCTGTGCCCTGTCCCCGCGCCGTTGGCAACTGTCATGCCGCACGGGAATGGAACCCTGTCCGGCCCGGCCCGTTGGACACGTCGAATCTTCCCTTACGCCTGTCTGTTCCTTCAACCTGCACGGACCCGCACGCCATCATGAAAAAGACATTACATACTCCCTCCCCCTCCACCACATATACCGGATCTGGTGGTGAAACCCACCAGACTGCGGGCGGCGATACCCCTGTCATGACCACCCAGCAGGGTGTCGCGGTATCGGATGACCAGAACACCCTGCGCGCGGGCGCCAATGGGCCGGCGCTGATGGAGGATTTCCATTTCCGGGAAAAAATCTTCCATTTCGACCATGAACGCATACCCGAACGCGTGGTCCATGCCCGGGGCTATGGCGCCCATGGGTATTTTGAACTGACCGACAGTCTGGCCGATGTGTGCAAGGCCGATATCTTCCGCAACGTAGGTGAACGCACGCCGGCTTTCGTCCGGTTTTCCACGGTGGCGGGGAACAAGGGATCGGCAGACGTGGTGCGCGACGTGCGCGGGTTTGCCGTCAAGCTTTATACCAAGCAGGGCAACTGGGACCTGGTGGGCAACAACATCCCCGTCTTTTTCATACAGGACGCCATCAAATTCCCCGATTTCGTCCATGCGGCCAAGCAGGCACCCGACCGCGACTTTCCGCAGGCACAGACCGCGCATGACAATTTCTGGGATTTCGTATCGCTATCGCCCGAAGCCACCCACATGGTCTGCTGGGCCATGTCCGACCGCGCCATTCCACGTTCCTTCCGCTTCATGGAAGGGTTCGGGGTGCATACCTTCCGGCTGATTGATGACGAAGGGCGCTCGACCTACGTCAAATTCCACTGGAAGCCGAAGCTGGGCCTGCAGTCCGTCGTGTGGAACGAGGCGCTCAAGATCAACGGCGCCGACCCCGATTTCCACCGCCGCGACCTGTGGCAGTCCATCACCAGCGGTAATTTCCCGGAATGGGAACTGGGCGTACAGCTGTTTGATGACGAGTTTGCCGACAGCTTCCCCTTCGATATTCTCGACCCTACCAAGCTGATCCCGGAGGAACTGGTACCCGTCCGCCGCGTGGGGCGTCTGGTGCTTGATCGCATGCCGGACAATTTCTTTGCCGAAACCGAGCAGGTGGCCTTCTGCACCCAGAATGTCGTGCCCGGCATCGACTTCACCAACGATCCACTGCTGCAGGGGCGTAATTTCTCCTATCTTGATACCCAGACCAAGCGCCTTGGCGGCCCCAACTTCACGCATATCCCCATAAACGCGCCCAAATGTCCGTTCCACAATTTCCAGCAGGACGGGCACATGGCCATGCACAACCCGAAGGGCCGGGCCAATTACGAACCCAATTCGTGGTCCCAGCCCGCCGGTGGCCCGCGTGAAAGCGCAGATGGATACCGGTCTTACCCTGATACCGTGTCGGGCCAGAAGGTGCGCCAGCGTTCCGAAAGCTTTGCCGACCATTACAGCCAGGCCCGGCAGTTCTTCATCAGCCAGACCCCGGTGGAACAGACGCATATGCGTGATGCATTCGTCTTTGAACTGAGCAAGGTGGAAACCCCCGCCATCCGCGCGCGCATGGTCAGCCACCTGCTGCATGTGGACCGTGGGCTGGCCGAAGGGGTGGCGAAGGGACTGGGCCTGTCGCCCCTGCCCGCGCCCGCCACGGCGGCGCGGCCCGTGGTCGAGGGACTGCCACCATCGCCTGCGCTGAGCATCCTGAAAAACGGACCGGACAGCTTTACCGGCCGCAAGCTGGGCATTGTCGTCACGAACGGGGTGGACGCGACCCTGCTGGCCGCCCTGCGTGATGCCGCCGAAAATGCGGATGCCACGGTCGAACTGATCGCGCCCACCGTGGGCGGCCTGAAGGACAGTGCGGGCCACGACCTGACCGCGCAGCAGAAAATCAACGGCGGCCCTTCCGTGCTGTATGACGCCGTCGCCCTGCTGCCTACGGTTGAAGGGGCAAATGCCCTGCGTCACGAAGCCACCATGCGCGACTTCATTTCCGACGCCTTCGCCCATGCCAAGTTCATTGCGCATAATGATGCCGCCGAAATCGTGCTGGCCGCGGCAGGGCTGCATCCCAAGGCACGCGACAGCGGCGTGATCGCCGTGCACAGCGCGCAGGACGCCGCCCGTTTCATCCAGACCTGCGGGGCGCTGCGCCTGTGGGAACGCGAGGGCCACGTTCACGCCGTCTGACCCCTTGCACCCGGCTGCCTCCCACCCCCACAATAAGGGGGCAGCCGGACAGGATGGCCCGGCACCAGGACAGGCAGGAAGCACCCCATGACCACCGATACCCCGCAGGCTCACCGGCCCCATGTTTCCATCGTGTACTGCACGCGGTGCAACTGGCTGCTGCGGGCGGGATGGATGGCGCAGGAACTGCTGTCCACCTTTGGCGAGGATCTGGGCAGTGTCACCCTGATCCCCGGCAGCGGCGGCCATTTTGAAATCACGGTTGACGGCCACACCATATGGGAACGCAGGCGCGACGGCGGTTTCCCGGGACCGAAGGACCTGAAACAGCGCGTGCGTGACATCATTGCCCCCGACCGGGACATGGGTCATATCGACCGTGAAAAAACAGTGCCGCACGACCCGCCCGGCACATTGTAACGCCCCCCTGCCCACCCCATACTAACGGGTATGATCACATCATATGCCCCCACCGCCGCACATGCCGCAGGCAGCCATGACATCCGTCAGGAAGTGGCGCGCCTGCGCAGGCTGGCGATGCTGCTGGACGCGGCCTTCCGCATTCCCGGCACGAAGGCGCGCTGGGGACTGGATACGCTGATCGGGCTTCTGCCCATGGGCGGGACGGCGCTTATGCTCCTGCCCTCGCTTTACATCGTATGGAAAAGCTGGCGCATGGGGGTGGGCCGCCCCACCCTTGCACGCATGCTGGCCAATGTCGCGGTCGAAGCCGTTGCCGATCTTGTGCCTGTGCTGGGCGATGTGTTTGACACCGCCTTCAAGGCGGACCTGCGCAATGTCGCCCTGCTGGAACAGCATTTCGGCCTGACCACGCCCGACATGCCGTGACCATGGCGGGGGGCCTCGCCCCTTGCGCGGCAGGTCCGATATAAGACACAACATGGCATGATCCGTTTTCTTCCGCTCCATATCCCTGCCCCTTATGTCCGGCACGCCTGACCATACGCTGGCGCTTGCGCTGGACCTGCTGCGTCGGGGGCAGTTTGCCCATGCCCGGTCCATTCTGGAGGACTGCCGCCCCTCCCCGCGTGTTGAAATCCTGCTGGCGCATGCCCACGCAGGCTGCAACCGCGTGCAGGAAGCCGCCCGCCTGCTGTGCCGTCAGGCCGTGGCCAATCCCGGCGCGCGCCATCCGGCGCACGATATGCTGGGCCTGCTGCTGCCGCATGACCGGGTGGAAGAAGCCGAAGCAGTGTTACGCGCCGTCCGCCAGCGCGCGCGACAGGACATCCGCACCCATGACATGCTGGGGGAACTGCTGCTGCAACGCGGCCGGACGGCGGAAGCGCAGGAAGTCCTGGCCGAGGGGCTGGCCCTGTCGCCCGCGCAGCTGAGCACCGGCAACCTCATGGCCGTCTGCCTTATGGAACAGGGGGAATTCGCGGCCGCGCATGACCTGCTGCACTATATCGTGCAGCACCATCCCGACAGCGCCATGACACAGGCCAACCTTGCCCACCTGCTGGGGGCGTGGAACAGGCTGGACGCGGCGCTGGCGGCCCATTCCCGTGCGCTGGCGCTGCGCCCCGATGATGCGCGCCTGCGCATGAACCATGCGCTGGCGCTGCTGAAAAGCGGGCGCATGGGTGAAGGCTGGGCTGAATATGAATGGCGGCGGAAAATGCCCGGCCGCCAGCGCCTGCCTGAACAGCGCATGCTGCCTGTCCTGCCGCCGGATGCCGACCTGCGGGGCAGATCCATCCTGATCACCCGCGAAGGCGGACTGGGGGACATGCTGATGATGCTGCGCTTCGTGCCCGTTCTGGTGGGCATGGGCGCGCGGATCAGCATTCAGGCCCCCGATACGCTGCATGGCCTGATCCGGCGCATGGGCAGCATCCGGCGCGTATTCAGCGAACGGATCTCCCTGCCGCCGCATGACTGGCACTGCCCCTTCCTCAGCCTGCCGCATGTCCTGCGCAACACGCCCGGCCATGCAGGGGCCAGCGTGCCCTACCTGCACGCCAGCGCGGAACTGGTACGGCAATGGGCGCCATTCCTGCCCATGGGCACGGACCTGCGCGTGGGGCTGGTGTGGGGTGGGGCCAGTCGGCCTGACATTCCGGCAGCCCATGCCATGGACCGTCGGCGGTCGATCCCGCTGCGGAAATTCGCGCCGTTGGCCGGGATGGCCGGGATCAGTCTGGTCAGCCTGCAGAAAGGCACATATGCCCGGCAGATGCACGACATGCCCGCGGGCATGCGCCTGTATGACCCGATGGAAAGCGTGCGCGACATGGACGATACGGCCGCGCTGATCGCGGGGCTGGATGTGGTTGTGTCGGTTGATACGTCGGTGGCCCATCTGGCCGGGGCGATGGGGTGTCCCGTTATCCTGCTGGACCGGTTCGATAACTGCTGGCGCTGGCTTTCAGGCCGGACGGACAGTCCGTGGTACCCCACGCTGCGCATCATACGACAGATCCACAGCGGGAAGTGGGATGACGTGATCCATCGCCTGTGCAGCATGCTGTCCAAGCGCGACTTCCCTGCCGCGTGCCGGAATGATGCCCGCGACCAGCCATAAATACCGCCTTTACCTTTTGTCGTTTCCATCATCTGTCGATGCCGGAAGTTTTTGACGAAGATTTTTAAAAAAGGCGGCAGCAGGACACGTCGCCTGTCTGAAAAAAGCGGCGCGTGTCCCCTGCCCGGTCCGGGCCAGCGGAAGCGGGTCAGCCCTGATACACACGCCCCGGCGGCAGCAATTTGCCGGGATTGAGGATGTGATGCGGGTCCATGGTGTTCTTCAGCGCGCGCATGACACTCAGTGTGCCTTCGCCATGTTCGGTTTCCAGAAATTCCAGCTTGCCCATGCCCACGCCATGTTCCCCGCTGCATGACCCACCCAGCGCCAGCGCACGGGACACGATTTTCCGGTCCAGATCAAGCGCACGCGCGTAACCGTGGGGCGTATGGTCGGTAATGATCAGGGCATGGAAATTCCCGTCCCCCACATGACCCAGCAGCGGCACACGCAGGCCGGAACGGGCAATGTCTTCCCGCACGCCAGCGATCAGTTCCCCCAGACGGGAAATGGGCACGATACAGTCTGTGGAAATGACACGCGCGGTTGGTTCGATCGCCCTGGCTGCCCAGAATGCGTCATGCCGTGCCTTCCACAGCCGCGTACGGTCTTCCGCCGTCTCGGCCCAGGCAAAGGACAGGCCGTTATTGGACAGGGCGATCGCCTCGGTCTGGGTTACCTGTTCCGCCACCGCCGCGGGCGCCCCCGCGAATTCAAAGAACAGGGTCGTCAGCGGTTCATACCCCGTCAGGCCGGAATAGCGGATGGATGCCGCCATCTGCACGTCATCCAGCAGTTCAACGCGGCTTATGGGAATACCGCACTGGATGATTTCAATGGCGGTCTGTATGGCGTCATTCAGATCAGCAAACTGGCACACGGCTGCGGAAATGGTCTCGGGCCGTCCGTGCAGGCGCAACTGCACTTCGGTCACGATCCCCAGCGTGCCTTCCGATCCGACGAACAGGGACGTCAGGTCATATCCGGTGGAGGACTTGCGCACGCGGCCACCCGTGCGGATGACCTCCCCCGTTGCCAGCACGACCGTCAACCCGAGGACATTTTCCTTCATCGTGCCATAGCGTACCGCCGCCGTGCCCGATGCACGGGTTGCGCACATGCCACCCAGCGTGGCTTCCCCGCCGGGGTCAACCGGGAAGAACAGGCCCGTATCGCGGATCTGCGCATTCAGGGCCTGACGGGTCAGGCCCGCCTGCACGCGGCAGTCCAGATCTTCCGCGTTCACTTCCACGATGTCCGTCATGGCCGACAGGTCAAGGCTTATGGCGAAATCCGCCGGGGTCACGTGTCCTTCCACCGATGTCCCGGCCCCGAAGGCCACGACAGGCACCCGATGGGCATGGCAGGCCTGCAGGACAGTGGCGACATCATCCGTCGCTTCGGCGAAGACCACGGCGCCGGGCAGGTTCGCGGCATCCATGGCTTCGCCATGGCTGTGGGCTTCCAGCACCGAGGGAGAGGTACTGATCCGGGGCGCCATGCCATTTTCGCGCAATGTGGACAGGACACTGGCAAGACGGTCGGCTGGGGAAGAAAGGTAATCAGTCATTCAAGGAACCATCCGGGCAGAAAGCAGCAAAACGCCATTGTAACAACACCGACGCCAATGACCATGCCAGCCACTGCGTCCCC
The DNA here is from genome assembly GCF_000964425.1 of Komagataeibacter intermedius TF2. GTDB lineage: Bacteria > Pseudomonadota > Alphaproteobacteria > Acetobacterales > Acetobacteraceae > Komagataeibacter > Komagataeibacter intermedius. The sequence goes on from NZ_BANF01000049.1 coordinate 14,502, forward strand.
GCCACATGCCCCACATGACATGAACGGACGCCCCTCCACGCCCCGGCCGACCGGCAGGACTGGCCTGTGGAAAGATGAACGCCATCTCCTGAACGTGGCACAGGGCCGTAATCTCTGTCCCTTACCCCGGAGAGTCAGCATCAGGCCGCCAGAGATCGCACCATACCCCCGGAAGACGGACAAGGGTCAGGGCACAAACGGCTGCTACTATCTGCTAAGGGTCGCGTTTGTCCGCAGCATGAAGTCCAGGAGCGACATATTCGTCAGATCCATGATCCTGACCGGATTCCTGTTATCGGTTTTCAGGGTGAAAGCCGACGCCTGACTGCTCTGTAACAGGGCGAACATATGGGCCTGCTCATCAGACAGGCCTTTGCTGCGGGCCATTTCTTCCTGTCGCGTCTGTTCACGCGCCATAGCGGCCTGTGCTGTCGCATCTGGCGGCAATGGGGTATCGGGCAGTTCCCTGCCGCGTCTGGTCAGGTCCGTCATGTCCAGCGTGAACTCGGTATTCTGCAGCGTAATACGATACACGTCCTGCAGCGCGTTAATCAGCATGATGGGGTTGCCGTGGTGCATATTGCGATTAAGCATGGACACCAGTGAAGGATCCAGCAGAGCGGGTGAGACCTGCCCGAGGTCGGCACTGACCGTCCAGCTTCCACATCCATCCAGTGCGCCACTGGTGCGCACGGTCATCTCGGACTGACGATCACGCAGGCTGTATGCCATATCCATGGTGCCGGTCACGGTGTTATAGCCAAGCCGGGCCAGACTGCGGATCAAATCGCCTGCCGGCCCCGTTGCATCACCATGGGTCACCATCTTGCTGACAGGGATTTCCATGCCCTTTGCCTGAATGTCGATATGATAGGGAACAGGGTGGGCCTTATCGATATTGGACAGGTTCACGCTTGCGATGTGGATATCGACATCGGGGCTGACATGCCATTTCACACCGTAAATTGACACGTTGCCCAATGGGGAAGCACTGACGTCATCATACTGCACCGTGCCCAGCAGGCTGGCGGACTGCAGGGCGTCATGCACGGCCGTCCGTGCCTTTTCCGATGCAAAATGATGGGCCATCCCCCAGCCCGCCATCAGCAGCCCCACGCAGCCACCACACCCCGCCAGAAGCCAGTTCCGGTATTTCTGGACAAATGAACGGCGGCTTTCCGCATCGCCCAGTTCCTGCGCGGCCTTATGACCCAGTTCATGCGCGGTCCTGTTGATATAGGCCGTGGCGCTGCGCCGGGCAGCCTGAACCCTGGGCGCCTGATGGGCGACGAAGCTGGATGTCCGCCCTGAAATTTCCCTGAGGTTCCTGTTAAGCTGCTGGCCAAGCTGTTCGAGTGTTTCGTCCGCTTTGCTGCCATCCCCCGCAATGAACCCGGAGGCAGCGGCAATTCCCCCTTTCGCCAGGCTGTCACCAGCTGGAAGAAGGGGACTGTTCGGCGGCAGCAGCACACTGAGTGGCGGCAGCAGCATGGTGGAATCAGGCGCCGCGGCGCCAGACGGGGTATGTGTGCCGGGGGTCTGCATTACCGTCGTCCTACTTTTTTCTGCTCAGGCGCGCTTTTGCGTGTTTTCACGCTGCCAGGCCAGTTCATCGCGGATCATGAACACGACCAGCACCGTCTCGCATCCGATACGCGTCATGATGATGGACAGGACTGTAATAATAAGGGCCCCGATCCCCCCCACGATCAGGCCGCCAAGTGCCGCCAGCGTGGTGGAATGCCCAAGCATCTGTGCTGAATTGATGAACACGCCTAGTATGCCAACGAATGTGCCAAGACCGGACAGCACGCAGACAACCACGCCGATATAATAGAATATCTTCATGAACTGCGGTGTAATAAGCGTATTAAAAGACAGAAGGGTCTTCATTGTATTCAATCCTTGTCAGGAAAATGGAATGAGTTTTCTGGAAATGGTCGATACAGGATGATCAGGGAACAGGCTTGCCCGCAGCCGCCTGGGCTGCGGCAATCTTGCGGTCCGCGATCTGTGTCGCATCCGTGGCATCCGTGCACTGCGGCTGCGTGCAGGCATAGGAATGGACAACGGTCATCTGCGCTGCGGGGAAATCGCCCTGCGTGGGCGTATTCAGCGTGCCGCTGACAAGATACCATCCCGCATCGCCAAACGAGGCCTGCGCGTCCGCCATTGACAGTTCAAGATGCCCGGGCCACGTGGTGGCGACATTCTTCTGTCCCGATCCGGCTGTCTGGACCAAGAAGCTGGCGGGGACCGGCCTGCCGTCACCCTGCAGGGACAGATACCGCGCATTGCGGATATTATCGAGTGAATGGAACAGTTCGAGCGGCTGGTCCACATTGATCCAGTTGGCCATGCGCACGGGTAGCGGGGCATTGGCCAGCTGCCTGATTTCGATATCGCGACGCGCCATCATTTCCTGCCGTCGCTTTGCCGCTGCAATGCGGGCGGCCTGCGCCCGCTGCGCCGCGATCTGCTCAGGTCCGGCCTGGTACAGCAGCGTATGCTCCTGTGCATCACCATAAACACTGTAGCCCTGCAGCGTGGCCGCGAAAGTGGGCTGACCGGGATTGTCCTGCGGGGTTCCGGGGTCTGCTTCCAGCGCCATCACAACCCAGATGCGACGGTTCATCCAGCCATAGTTTTCGCGCTTGCGTTCAAACTCGCGCGCTTCGTCTGTGGACATTGCAAAACCGGTAATGGTGCGCATTTCAGGTGCCCGCAGGGAAATGCTCCATGGCATGTTGCCGGTTGAACACGTGTGCGGCAGGCGCAGGATTTCCCCCTGCATTTCAATAGGGAACTGCCCCGTCTGAAAATCATAATGCCCGAACTCGGTCTGCACACCGGCGTAGATGAGGTTCGGGCCGATGCTGGCGGCCTGCGCCTGCATGTCCTGCGCGGCCTTGGTCAGGACTTCATGCTGGCGGAAATCATCGCTGCCCGCCTGGACCCATTCCGCATGCATATGTTCCTGCGCCCAGCAACGCTGGACATCAGTATTGGCGAAGAACTCCGGGTTGTTCCGGCCAGAAAACAGGATATAGCCCCAGTATCCCTGATCGGTTTCCGGCGGAACGGCGGATACTGCGGGTGCCGGTGCGGGCGCGGGCGCGGGCTGTGGTGCCGGGGTCGTCGCGCCCGTGACAGGCGTGGCGTCAGGCGCGGCAGCCACGAATGGCGGCACATCAGGTGCCGGTGGCGTGGCAGGCGCGGGTGCGGCGGCAGGAACCGCCACCGGGGCAAAGACCCAGCCATTGCTGCGTTCGGCGTGGAAGTGTCCGGTCGTGGTTCCCTCTTCCACGACACTGGCATCCGCGCGTTCCGCCACCGGGCAGGTCTGTTCGAACTCGCGCTTCATTTTATCCAGCAGGGCGATCTGCCCTGCCTGATCGCCCCTGTCCGCGCTATCGCTGTTCAGGACCATTTTCAGGTTCAGGGCAGGCTGGCACCACTGGGCGCCCCCTGCGGCGTAGACAGCAATATGCCGTACGCTGGACCGTGCGATCAGCGCGTCGTCATCGGCCAGACACACTGCGGGCAGCAGCGCCAGAGCCAGCGCCGCCCCGCCCGCAAGACGCTGGCGCAGGGCGGCAGGGCGGCGGACTGACAGGGTCATGCGCGTTTTCCTCACGTCAGTTCAGTTCCCACACGCCCTGACCCGAACGGCAGGCGGTTTCGGTCGCGGTGGATGATTTGCCATTGTCGGTCGCGACGGTTTTCAGATCACGACATGTCACGCTTGCATTGACGGTGGAGGACACGGTCCTGCCGGAGGGGGCAGCCGGGGCCGCATCCAGGTCAAATGCATTCGGGGTAGCGGCATGATGGCTGGCGACCGTAACCGGCTGCAGGGCTGTATCCGTGACATACCCGACTGAACGCCCCTGCTGGGAGACGAGCATCCAGTTCTGTCCGGTCAGCCTGCCCACCACCATGATGGTGGCATGTGCTGGCAGCGTCATGGCAACCGTGGCGGATGTTGAGGGAGAAAGGTAGACCGGCGTGGTGGAGACAGCCTGATAACGCGCGCCAATGGCATGGAGGGCGCCAGGGGCCGCGACATTCGCGTTACGTACGATCCGGATGGATTTTTCTTCCTGCCGCGTATTCGACGCCGTAATGGTGGCACGCATGGTGGAATGATCGGACTGCCAGGTCACGGCATGATTATCGCCCTGCGCGGCAAGAAGCTGCTGCTGCTTGCGCGCCAGCGCCTTGCGATCCATGTTGTCCAGCATGCCGCCAATGCTGGACCCGAACTGTTCGCCACCAATCAGGCTGGCCAGTCCTGCCACCACATGGTTGCGGGTTGAATGAATGCCGGGTTCGGTGCCCGTCTGGGCTGTCTTGCCGGACTGATCCGTCATACACCCCGAAATCGAAACGGAAATGCAGAGAATGGAGACTGTTTTGATTCCAGTCCTGTAAAAATCGCGCATTGTCAATATTGTATCCTGATCTATACATGATCTGAAAAATTTCCGCACCTGATAACGGCTCCATGATGACCCGTCAATGGGAAATTAGACCGGATAGACCAGAATGTTGAATATTTGAATTTCCTGATCTGGCAGATTTTCGGAAAATTATACCAGGAAATTTATTGCGGAATTAACACAATGTTTCCATGTTGAAATTATTATTTTTTTGGAATCACTCCGCAGAATTCAGCCATTTTTATTTACATATTCAATTAATATAAATGAATTATGAATATATCCATTTCGGATCTATCTGTATTCAGACATACGATTCGACGCACGCGTACGCATGACCCTTGTATAACTCGAAGTAAAGCCCCCTTCCCGTCCGGCCCGCGCCGCCGCCATGGTGCGGTCGCGCGCGGGCAAGGCACCTCAGTCGAACGTTTTCCCGCGCGGGCGCACGATCGGCAGGATATTGCCAGTTACGGCATAGTACACGCGCTCTGAAATATTGGTGGCGTGGTCGCCAATGCGCTCAAGGTTCTTGGCGATGAACAGCAGGTGGGCACACGGGCCGATATTGCGGGGGTCTTCCATCATATACGTCACCAGTTCACGGAACAGGGAGACATACAGTTCATCCACCGCCGTGTCCGAATGCCAGACAAGGCGCGCCAGTTCGGGATCCCGCTGGTCCATGGCATCGATGGTGCGCCGCAGGTTTTCCTGCACCAGTCGGCCCATGCTGTGCAGTCCCGTCAGTGAAATGGGGCATGACAGCAGTTCGTTGCGCATGGCCCGGCGTGCGATGGAGGCCGCGCAGTCACCGATGCGTTCAAGATCGCCCGAGATTTTCAGCGCGACCACGACTTCACGCAGGTCGCCCGCCATGGGCGCGCGTAATGCCAGCAGGCGGATGACCAGCGCCTCGGTCTCACGTTCCAGTTCATCAACCTGCGGGTCCATTTCGGGCGCATCAAGGGCTGCGACCTCATCATGTTCGACCACGGCGGTAATGGCCTGCGCCACCTGCCGTTCCACCAGCCCACCCATCTGGTTTACCAGCGAACGGAGCTGCTCCAGTTCCTGCTCATAACTCTGGACCGTATGTACGGATTCATGTGGCATCATTACTGCTTTCGCTTTTAGCCGAAGCGGCCGGTAATATAATCCTGGGTGCGTTTGGCGTGCGGGGCGGTGAACATCTTGTCAGCCGTATCCACTTCCACCAGTTCGCCCATGTAGAAAAATGCAACCCGATCCGCGCACCGCGCCGCCTGCTGCAGGTTGTGCGTCACAATGGCGATGGAGAATTCCTGCTTCAGTTCATCCAGCAGTTCCTCGATCCGGGCCGTGGAAATCGGGTCCAGCGCACTGGTCGGTTCATCCAGCAGAATGATTTCAGGGCGCGTTGCAATGGTGCGTGCAATGCACAGCCGCTGCTGCTGGCCGCCCGACAGGGCGGCAGCCGATGCACCAAGCCGGTCCTTGACCTCGTTCCACAACGCCACGCGCCGCAGCACCCCTTCCACGCGCTGGTCCATGTCCGTGCGCGACAGGCGTTCATGCAGCCGCACGCCAAAGGCGATGTTGTCATAAATGGACATGGGAAACGGCGTAGGTTTCTGGAACACCATGCCAATGCGTGAACGCAGCACGTTGACATCCAGGCTGGGGGACAGGATGTTGCGCCCGTCAAACAGGACTTCCCCCGTTGCGCGCTGACCGGGATAAAGGTCATACATGCGGTTGAGAATACGCAGCAGCGTCGACTTGCCACAGCCGGACGGACCGATCATGCCCGTGACCTGACGCGCGGGAAAATCCAGCGATATGTCCTTCAGCGCATGGTTGCTGCCATACCAGAAGTCCAGGTTGCGTATGGCCAGCGCCAGGGTCCCGGTATCGTGGCCCGTCGTGTCATCCATGATAGGTTTGTTCATTGTTGTGCAGATCCATTGCGCGTTAGCCACCAGCGGGCCAGGATGTTTGTTGCAAGCACCGCGACAGTAATCAGCAATGCCCCGGTCCATGCCATCTGCACCCAGTCATCATAGGCCGAACCGGCGTACTGGTAGATCGTGACCGGCAGGCTGGCCATGGGTTCGTTCAGGTTGGTGGACCAGTTGAGATTGCCAAGCGAGGTAAACAGCAGGGGCGCCGTCTCGCCCGAGATACGCGCCAGCGCCAGCAGGATGCCGGTCATGATCCCGCCACGCGCCGAACGCAGGCAGACACTCAGGATCACCCGCCAGCCCGGTGCGCCCAGCGCATAGGCCGCTTCACGCATGGCGCGCGGGACAAGGCGCAGCATGTCTTCCGTCGTGCGGACGACAATGGGGATGAACAGCACCGCCAGCGCCAGCGTGCCTGCCATGCCGGAAAAATGGCCCGCCGGTTCCACAATGATCAGATAGATGAACAGGCCCACAAGAATGGACGGCACCGACAGCAGCATGTCCGACACGAACCGGACCAGCATGACGATCCGCCCGTCCTGACCGAATTCGGACAGGTAGATCCCTGCCATCATGCCCACCGGCGTGCCGATCAGGGCGGCAAGGCCGGTCTGTTCGCAACTGCCGATAATGGCGTTCGCCAGGCCGCCGCCAGTGCCGGGAGATGCCGTGCTGTGCAGGAAGGTCGGCAGCGCCAGCCCCCCTGCCCCCTGTGTCACCAGTGTCCACAGGATCGAAAACAGCAGGAACAGCACGACAACCGTCGCCACATTGCACAGCAGGCTGACAAACCGTTCAACCAGCCTGCGCCGCACGGCCATTGCGCCGCCGCGCTGCCATCCACCGGCATCAATGGATTGCGATTGGGGGGCTGACATCATGGCTTTCCTCAGTTCGACACGCCGCGCTGCAGGAAAATGCGCGAGCAGGCCAGGGTGATGAATGAAATGATCATAAGGATCGCGCCAAGCGCCAGCAGGGCGGACAGCTTCAGGCTGCCGGCCGAGCTTTCGGGAAATTCCAGCGCAATCAGCGAGGCAATCGTGTTGCCCGGCGCAAACAGCGACCAGCCAAGGCGGTTGCTGTTGCCAATGACGAAGGTCACGGCCATCGTTTCCCCCAGCGCCCGGCCCGTGCCCAGCATGATGCCCCCCATGACCGCCTGCCGCGACCATGGCAGCACGACGTCGCGCATCACCTCCCACCGCGTGGCGCCAAGGCCGAAGGCGCTTTCCTTCAGCACGGCGGGAATGGAGACGAATACATCCGTCATGACGGAACAGATGAAGGGCGTGATCATGATGGCCAGGATCAGGCCGCCGGTCAGCAGACCTGTCCCGTAAGGCGCGCCGCGGAACAGCAGGCCCATGCCGGGCACATGGCCAAGGTAATGCGTTGCCACGGGTTCAATGTAATGCGCCATGAACGGCACCACGATGAAAAACCCCCACATGCCGAAGATGATGGACGGCACCGCCGCCAGAAGCTGCACGGCGGTTTCAATAAACCGCGCCAGCGCCGGGGGCGCCATTTCCACCAGCCAGAAAGCCACGCCAAATGCAAAGGGCACGGCAAAGACAAGGGCAATCAGCGTAGTGACCAGGGTGCCGAAAATGGACGTCGCGGCGCCAAAATGGTCTGAAATCGGGTTCCATGCCGTGCTGGTGATGAAGCCGGGGCCGAAGGCGGAAAATGCCCGCCATCCCCCGCTGACCAGCACGATGATGATACCGGCCATGACAAGCAGGATGAACCATCCGGCCAGACGGGCGAGAACGCCGAAAACCAGATCACCGAACCACCCGCGCGTATTCGTATCCATTGCAACGCCATCGCGGGCCGTAATGGTGGATGGACTTTCCATCATGTAATTCCTGCTGTGTATGACACATCAGCAGCACTAGGCCGCAACATCACGCCATGGCAATAATAACCTGATCTATTTTGTATGAAGTTTTTATGACACCAGTCACTACATGCATGCTGCCTATGTATATTGTGACTGTCATGGAAAGTTCATCTATTTCCGGTTGCGCGGGCACCTGAACTACTGCATAGCACCCGCAACGGGGATAAACGGCGCCTTACGGCATTCCCCAGGTAAAACAGACAGGACTCACCCTTATGTTTGAATCCAGCGTCATAGAAATCGATGGCATCTTTGTCGGCATCGTTTTCCACGACAGCCCTGACGAGCCATACAAATTCCGCGCCATGCATGAACGCGTAACGCAGATGGATGGCGACATCCTGCCCACGTTCGAAGCAGCGGTGGCCCGAGCCCGCACCCGTTTCCGGATGGGCCGGTGCAAGCCTGCCCGCGCCATGGAAACCACGCGACTGCGGGCGTAAGACATTCCTTTTTCGCCCCGACACGCTGACATATACTTAATATATATTCAAATATTAATATTATATTAAACCAGAACCCATCCCCTTATATTTTAGTTTTTACTTATTTATGCTGCATGCAACAGTAACTTACTGGTGTATTGTTTCATGCTCCACTTCGCGCCCTATTCGGCATTTTCGATCATCGCACTGGTCATATGTTTTGCGCTTGTCTGCATCTTTGAATTCGTAAACGGCTTTCATGACACGGCCAACGCCGTTGCGACCGTTATCTATACCAAGTCACTCAAACCCCGGACGGCCGTGATCTGGTCGGGGTGCATGAATTTTGTCGGTGTCCTGCTGGGTGGGATCAGCGTGGCCTACGGGCTGGTTGAACTGCTGCCGGCGGACGTGCTGTCGCCCCCCAATGGTGATCCGGCCGTGCCAATGCTGATTTCGCTGTTTGGCACGGCGCTGGCATGGAACCTGTTTACATGGTGGTTTGGTATCCCGAACTCCAGCTCCCACTGCGTGATCGGGGCGCTGATCGGGATTGCCATCGGGGATGCACTGCTGCATACGCGTGACTTGGGCAATAGCGTTGACTGGTCACAGATCTGGAAAATCCTGCGCGCACTGGCCATTTCCCCCCTGCTGGGACTGATTGGCGCGGGTGGCCTGTATTTCATCATCAAACACCTTGTCCACGATCCCGAACTGTACCAGCCCCCGCAGGGTGACAGACCGACCCGTGGCTGGGTCCGTGGCCTGCTGATCCTGACCTGCACCGGCGTCAGCTTTTCCCATGGCAGCAATGATGGCCAGAAAAGCATTGGCCTGATCATGCTGACCATTATCGGCATCCTGCCCGCGACGTTTGCCCTTGCCCCCGACAGCACGCCGCGCATTCCCCATATTGCGGAATATGCCACCAGCGCCGCGCCGCTGATTGAACAGTATGACCATGACGGCCTGCGTGACGAAGCGATTGCCGCGGTTGGCCGCCTGTCACGGACCGATGCGCAGGCTGTCGTCCCTTCCGTCCTGCGCGCGGACATGTACGAAGTCGTGGCCGGACTGAAGGCCGTATCCGCCAATCCTTCCGCCTCGACCCAGGAACGCGCACAGGCGAAGGTACTGGGCAACCAGATGCGCCCGGTCGTGGAATATGCGCCGTGGTGGGTACGTCTGCTCAGCGCGCTGTGCCTGGGGATCGGCACCATGATCGGCTACAAGCGGATCGTGCATACGCTGGGTGAAAAGATCGGCAATACGCACCTGACGCCAGCCCAGGGGGCATCGGCCGAACTGGTGGGCGCCGGGCTGATTGCAACCGCAGGCTATACCGGCCTGCCGGTCAGCACGACACATATCATAACCGCCGGGATCGCGGGCACCATGCTGGGATCGGGGTCTGGAATCAACCGTGGCATGCTGGTCAAGATCGCGCTGGCGTGGATATGCACGCTGCCGGTCACCATCACACTTGCGGCCGGCCTGTTCTACGTGCTGAATTCCTGACATTCACTGGATGGCTGACAAAACGGAACCGGGATCGCATACCCTGCGATCCCGGTTTTTTATGAACAGCGTATGTAAAGTACTACGCCCTGTTTTACTGACACACCTTGGGCAGGTACATGCCTGATGAATATTTTCCAAAAAACAATGCCGCCTTTAAAATAAAGGCGGCATCCGGAAACTGTTTATTTTTATCAATCCCCTGTCTTGAAAAACCATTCAGTATGTCTGCGGCACGATCATGGTCTCGGGCACGGGCTGGCGGATGTAATCCGGACTGAAGACACGTTCGGGCAGACGCACCTCGGGCTTGCTGACATCATGATAAGGCACCTGCGACAGAAGGTGACTGATACAGTTCAGGCGTGCTTTTTTCTTGTCATCAGCAGGCACGATCCACCACGGCGCTTCGTCAATATTTGAACGTTCCAGCATGATCTCCTTGGCCAGCGTATAGGATTCCCACCGTCGCCTGCTTTCAAGATCCATGGGGCTGAGTTTCCACTGCTTCAGCGGATCTTCCATACGGGCGCGGAAACGCATTTCCTGTTCATCATCGGAAATGGAAAACCAGTATTTGACAATCTGTATTCCGCTGCGCACCAGCATCCGTTCGAATTCTGGCACGGAGCGGAAGAATTCCTCATACTCATCATCCGTACAGAAATTCATGACCCGCTCAACACCCGCGCGGTTATACCAGCTACGGTCAAACAGCACGATTTCCCCCGCCGCCGGCAGGTGGGTGACGTAACGCTGGAAATACCACTGCGTCCGTTCGCGGTCATTGGGGGCAGGAAGGGCCGCGACACGGCATATGCGTGGGTTCAGGCGCTGGGTAATGCGCTTGATCACGCCTCCCTTGCCCGCCGCGTCCCGTCCTTCACAGATCACCACCAGCCTGTGCCCGGTTTCCTTGACCCAGTCCTGCAGCTTGACCAGTTCCCCCTGCAGGGTCAGCAGTTCGCGGAAATACGTCCTCCTGAAATCAGGCGTACCCCTGTCGCTGTCCGAACCCAGGCGGACATCATCCAGTTCCAGCTCTATTTCTTCATCAATATCGTCCAGTACCTCCTCTCGCAGGCGGTTCCGTTCCCACGATGCTACATCGCTGCCGGGGATTTCGGTCATGTCGGGGTCTTCTCCATCTGTTTTCCTGATGACGGTAAGGGCGGAAGGAAATCAGAATTCATCATGGATATAGGCTTCGTCTTCCTCCACCAGGTCTGGAACCGGTGCGGGAGGGGGGTGTCTGGTCTGGCCCCGTGTATCCTTCCACACCAGAACAACGGCAGGCCGCCATTCTTCAAGAATCTGTGGCGAGTTCGGTTCGGAATCCGGTTTCATGATGTCCATTCCTGTACATACGCCTATTCAGACCATAGGCATGCAGAGGTATAGGGCAGCGCACGGCGCATAATATGAATATTTAATGAAATTAGAAATCATATGAATATAATAGATAATAATTATATATTTTATATTGTTAAATTATGAATTATGAAAATAAAACTTGATAAATACCAAATCAGATCAGGTTTACTTTGAAAGCGGAAAAATAAGCAGGAATTCAAGAGGCTTTTAAAGCGGTTGCCTACCATTACCCCACGCAGGCTATGAACAGGGCCATTGTCACCACCGACACCACGGCGCTCAGAAACAGGGTGGATGCCGCTTCCTGTTCATCTGTCCCGAACCGCACGGCAAGAATGACGACAACCGTTCCCACCGGAATGGACAGTGCCAGGACCGCCGTCCGTATAACCTCATGCGACAGGCCCAGCAGGGTCAGCAGAAGCCACGATACAGCCGGTATGACAATATTACGGACCGCCACCGTGACGACCACCGGCAACGTCACCGATACCCGCTGCAGGAACAGGACAATACCCGACGCAAACAGCGCCACGCCCGCTGCCGTATTGCCCAGCAGCTCCCCGGCGTTCAGGAGTGATTTCGGCAGGTGAATGCCCGATGCCACCAGCAGGGTCGCAACAATCGGGGCCCACACGATCGGTTCGCGGAATGACGCGATGATCTGTGGCGCAAGCCGGGCCTGCTCCGGCGGTCCCTTATGCGCACTTTTGGTCAGCATGACCATGCAGACCGGCGTCTGGACCAGCACCATGGCAAAGACGGCCGCCGAAATCGCGACGGCGGTGCTGGCATGGCCCACCAGTACCGGCAGCATGGCCGACCCGATAAAGGGAACCGAAGGCGCCCCCATCGCCAGTCCCTGCAGGGTAGCCGCCGCGGCATCCCGCCGGAACACATACCGCGACAGGGCATATGCCAGGCCAAAACTGCCGCACATGATCAGGAATACCGATGCCGCCAGCGGCAACTGCCCCGCAAGGATAGTACGCGGCATCCCCGCGATCCCGACAAACAGGTTCAGGGGAAAGGCATACTGCATGACCATCCGGTTGAGAACCGATACCTGCTCCCCCGTAAAATCATGGTGCCATCCGGCACGATACCCCAGCAGGAAAACCACGATGAGGGGCAGCATGGCGGCAATGATGGTGGAAAGCATGACAGCGAGACGACCCTGTAGCTGAGAAATCAGGCGCAGCAGGGAGTGCCCGGCATGCGTAATGAAAGAAAACCGCCGGATACACCGGCGTCCGTAACGATCAGGCGCGTGCCCTGTCCCCGTACGTCATCCCCATGGAACTGTCGTGATGAGGGACGGTTGGGGAAAAGACATGTCCAAATATTTTGAGAATAAGAATTATCATTATTAACGCGCTGATATATAATAATTTTTGATTTACAACTCCGGATTACATTCAATATATCGTATCCTGCACCATATATGACAGCGAGTCACGCCATGCCGATTAAAGATCCCAAGGTTATCGAACACCTGAACACGCAGCTGACAAACGAGCTGACGGCCATCAACCAGTA
>NZ_BANF01000048.1 GCF_000964425.1 Komagataeibacter intermedius TF2
GGGATATAGGTCCCACTCACCACACCGTCAATCATAAAAATGCATATGGGCTAAAAAAATCACCGCGCCTTTTCAGCCCAATAGCCAAAAAACCGCACTAGGCCGCGCGATTGCGGTCCATCAGCATATTCGTAACAGCCGATTTGAACGGAGCCAGCGCATCCGCCACACGCAATCCGGCCTGACGCAGAACCCTGAAAGCAGGCTCATCACGGGTATAAAGCGTTGCGATTCCATTGGTGGCGGCAAACAGGGGCGCTGTTGCAAGGCGGTGCCGACGTTCAAACCGCCGTAGCACAGACAGGCTGCCCGGCGATTCACCGCGCGCCAGCCCCGCCTCGACTTCCTGCGCCAGCGCTTCCTGTCCCTTCAGCCCAAGGTTGAAACCATGGGCGGTAATGGGATGCATGCCAACCGCCGCGTCACCGATCAGGGCAAAGCCGGGGGCTGCGAAACGGTGCGCATAGACGCCCCGTAGCGGATAGGCATGCCGGGTGCTGACCAGACGCATGTTCCCCAGCCGTCGCCCCACACGCTGCATGATTTCGGCATTGAAGGCATCGCGTTCCAGCGTGCGCAGGCGGTCGATTTCCTCCACCGGCAGGGTCAGGACAATGGAAGACGCCCCGCCATTGACGGGCAGCAGGGCAATTGTCTGTCCTTCATCGAACCATTGCGTCGCGACATGATGGTGGGGCAGCTCATGCGCCATGCGACAGACCAGCATGGCGCGCCTGAAATCATGCATGACCGCGCCAATGCGCTGCAGGCGGCGGATCTGTGAAAAGCGGCCATCCGCCCCCACGGCCAGGCGGGATGTGATCTCGCCCCCATCATGCACGATCGTCATCTCTTCCCCGATGCGCCGGATATGCCGGGTGGATGTGCCGCCCGGCAGGCGGATGCCGGGACGCTGGCTGGCTGCCAGATACAGCCCGCGCCGGATGCAATGGTTGGACACAAGGTATCCCAGCGCATCCACGCCACGCCCCTGCGTATCAAATGTAAGGGGATGGTTGCTGCGCCCGGTTTCCACCCGCGCTTCACGTAGGGGGGAAATGGCGACCTGCGGGATATGTTCCCACGCGCCCAGTTCCTTCAGCACCGAAACCGAATGATGGGTCAGGGCGATTTCGCGCCCGTCAAACGCAGGTTCGGCCCAGCGCGCCTGCGGCGCACGTTCCAGCACCGCGACGGACAGGCCACGCGCCTCCAGTGACAGGGCCGCGGCCAGCCCAGCCGGACCGCCACCCATTATCGTTACATCATGATATGCCATGGCCTGCCTGCTTCCCTGTCCGTCTGCCGTCTTTTACAGATCATGCATCCGCGCCGAACTGCACCGGCTTCCCGGTCCATTCGGCCACATATCCGTCAACATCGCGGCGCTTCGGCCCCCTGGCGTCCGGCTTTGGCGTGCCGACAAACAGGAAACCCGCCAGCCTGTGTGGAGCACGAAAGCCCAGTTCAGCCGCAAGTTCCGGGTCATAGGCCACGTCACCACTGACCCATACCCCGCCAAAGCCCGTGGCATGCAGGGCGTTGAGAATGTTCATCGCCGCGGCGCCGACCGCCAGTTCCTGTTCGATCAGGGGAATCTTGTGTTCGGGACGCAGGTGCATGCCCAGCACGATGACCAGCGGCATGGTGGAAAAACGGGACTGCCGTTTTTCAATCTTCGCGGGATCAACATCCGGGTCCAGCCGCTTCATGCTGGCCACCACGCGCTGCGCCACTTCGGAACGGGCATCGCCACGCACCAGAACGTAACGCCAGGGGCGCAGCTTGCCATGGTCCGGCGCCCGCATGGCGGTGGACAGGATGGCATGCAGCACGTCGCCCGTGGGCGCGGGTTCCATCAGCGCATCGGTGGAAAAACGGGACAGAAGAAGATCAAGCGATGTCATATGGTCGTTCCCTGATAAACCGGGTGCCCGCTGACAGTCCGTAGCCTGATGGCGGGAGCCGTGACGCGACACCATGCAGCAACTGCCCCGTCCTGCCAATATCCACCCCGCCATGCAGTGCCCGCGTCACGGGATCGGTATGGATTCCGGCCTCGGGCTTCTATAGAAGGGAGTGCATGAATACCCCGCGCACAGCCACGGTCCACCGCGCCACCAGCGAGACCGACATTACCGTCACCATCAACCTTGATGGCACGGGACAGACCCGCATCGACACCGGCATCGGGTTCCTTGACCACATGCTGACCGCCCTCGGCCGCCACAGCATGTGCGATCTGGACATTACCGCCAAGGGTGACCTGCATATCGATTACCACCATACGGTGGAGGATACCGGCATCGCGCTGGGCAAGGCCTTTGCCCGGGCCATAGGCGACAAGCGTGGCATCCGCCGCTATGGCAGCGCCACCGTGCCGCTGGATGAAGCGCTGTGCGAAGCGGTCGTGGATATTTCGGGCCGTCCCTTCCTTGCGTGGTCCGTCACCTTCGGGCGCGACAAGATCGGGGACATGGACACCGAACTGTTTGAGGAATTCTTCCGCGCCTTCGCCATGAGCGCCCTTGTCACGCTGCATGTCATCCAGCGCGCCGGACATAACTGCCACCACATTGCCGAAGCCGCGTTCAAGGCGCTGGCGCGCGCGCTGCGCACCGCAAGCGAGGCCGACCCACGCGCCGGCGGCATCATCCCGTCCACCAAAGGCAGCCTGTGACATTCTATTCCGCCCTGCTGCCCCCTGCCCGCGCTTTGGACCCAGCCCAACGGCCGGTCATGGTGGCGTGGCGCATGTCATGGCTGGTACTGCTGTCGGGATGGGTCGGGCTGGTGCTGCGTGGCTGCTGGATCAGCGGGCTGCTGGCCGGGGGCGCCAGCATCCTGACCAGACAGCTTCTGCCGCTGCCGGTCGCCGTGCCGCTGCTGGGCGGGATGCACCTTCTGCTTGCGCTGAACGCCCCGGACCTGCGGCAGTGGGAACTGCGCCTGCGCGGCTACCGGGCCGCGCGCGGCGTTTACGCGACCAACCCCAAGGCAGCCCTGCTGCGCTGGATGGACCATGACCGGTCCCATCCCCTTTCCCCCGTATCATGAGGCATCCCATGCCCGCGCATCCTTCCGCCCAATCCATCGTGGTGATCGACTATAACGGTGGCAACCTTGCATCCGCCGCCCGCGCGCTGTCCCGCGCGGCGGCTGACAGCGGCATTGACGCCACCGTCACCATTACCGCCGACCCGCAGGCCGTCAGGCAGGCCGACCGGATTGTCCTGCCCGGACAGGGCGCGTTCGCCGACTGTGCTGCGGGCCTTGCGGCGCGGCCCGGCCTGCATGACGCCATACTGGACGCAACCGATAACGGCACGCCCTTCCTTGGCATATGCGTGGGCATGCAGCTTATGGCCGAACGTGGGCGCGAACATGGGGTGACACAGGGGTTTGGCTGGATTGCGGGCGAAATCGCCCTGATGGACGCCCCGGGCCTGCGCCTGCCGCAGATGGGGTGGAACCAGCTTGAATTCACGCCCGGCGCCCACCCGCTGACCGAAGGCCTGCCGGTGGAAGCGCACGGTTATTTCGTTCATTCCTTCGCCCTGCGCGACTATGATGCCGCGGACATGGTGGCGACCACCGATTACGGCGGCACGGTGCCCGCCATTGTCGCGCGCGGCAACCGGGCGGGCACCCAGTTCCATGTAGAAAAAAGCCAGAAGGTCGGCCTGCGCATCCTGTCCAATTTCCTGCGCTGGACACCTGCGCCGGGCAGCACGCCATGACACGGCGGACCGCAACCGCCGGCACCGTCCATGCCGAACGCGTGCAGCAGATGCATGAAGACGACCTGCATGCCCTGTGCGATGCGACCAATGCCGCCATTCTGGACGGCGGCGGCTTCGGCTGGCTGGCCCCGCCCCCGCGTGAGACGCTGGAACGGTATTTCCGTGGCGTCCTGCTGGTGCCCGAACGCCAGATGTTCGTGGCTCGGCTGGATGACATGATCGTGGGGTCGGCACAGCTTGTGCGCCCGCCGCGCAATAACGAAGCGCAGGCCATGAGCGCGACCCTCATGCATTTCTATATCGCCCCCTATGCCCGCGGGCTGGGGCTGGGCCGCCTGCTTCTGACCGAAGTGGAAAGCTGCGCGCGCAGCATGGGATACCAGATCATCAACCTGGACGTGCGCGAAACCCAGACCGATGCCGTCCGCCTGTTCCGCAGCAGCGGCTTCCACCACTGGGGCACCCACCCCAGCTACGCCCGCACGGACGGACGCACCGTGCGCGGCCTGTTTTTCACCAAGCGCCTGCAGGATGACGAGCGGATCGTACCCGCCCACCCGCTGGCGGCTTCAACCCCCATTCCTGCAGCAGGACATGCCCCCGTGACCGGACACAGCCTGACACTCTATCCCGCAATCGACCTCAAGGACGGCACATGCGTGCGCCTGCGCCGGGGGGAAATGGACAACGCCACCGTCTATTCCGATGATCCCGGCGCGCAGGCGCGGGCATGGATCGACGCCGGATGCAGCTGGCTGCACGTGGTGGACCTGAATGGCGCCTTCGCGGGGCGTTCGGCCAATACCGAAGCGATCGAGGCGATCATCGCCAATGCCTCTGTCCCGGTGCAGCTTGGTGGCGGGCTGCGCGATCTGGACAGCATCGGCAAATGGCTCAATGCCGGGATCAGCCGCGTGATCCTGGGGTCCATCGCGGTCAAGAACCCCGAGCTGGTGCGCGAGGCCTGCCGCCTGTTCCCCGGCCGGATCGTGGCCGGGATTGACGCGCGCAGCGGACAGGTCGCAACCGAAGGCTGGGCCGAGACATCAGAAATGAAGGCCGTGGACCTGGGCCAGCGCATGCAGGACGCGGGCGTTGCCGCCGTCATCTTCACCGAAATCAGCCGCGACGGCATGCTGACGGGCATTGATATCGAACAGACCGCCGACATGGCCAACGCCCTGTCCATTCCCGTCATCGCCAGCGGCGGGGTGGGCAATCTTGAACATCTCGAAGCCCTGCGCGCGGCGACCGCGCAGGCGCCGGGCATTGAGGGCGTGATCGTGGGCCGCGCGCTGTATGACGGACGCATCGACCTGGGCGAAGCCCTGCGGGTCCTGTCCTGATGCTGAAACTGCGTGTCATCCCGTGTCTGGATGTCAAGAATGGCCGGGTGGTCAAGGGCGTCAACTTCGTCTCGCTGCGCGACGCGGGCGACCCGGTGGAACAGGCCGCCGTGTACGACGCGGCCGGGGCGGATGAACTGACCTTCCTCGACATCACCGCCAGCAATGAAAACCGCGACACCATCCTTGATGTCGTCAGTCGCACGGCGGAACGCATCTTCCTGCCGCTGACGGTGGGCGGCGGCGTGCGCACCACGGACGACATGCGCCGCCTGCTGCTGGCGGGGGCAGACAAGTGCGCCATGAACTCAGCCGCCGTCTCGCGCCCGGAACTGGTCAGTGAGGCCGCGCAGAAATTCGGCAGCCAGTGCGTGGTCGTCGCCATTGACGCGCGCAGCGATGGCCATGGGTCATGGGAAGTCTATACCCATGGCGGCCGCACCCCCACCGGGCGCAACGTGATCGACTGGTGCCGCGAAGTGGCCGAACGGGGCGCGGGCGAGATCCTGCTGACCAGCATGGACCGCGATGGCACGGGCAAGGGGTTCGACCTTGACCTGCTGCGCGCGGCCAATGCGGCGGTACGCATTCCCATCGTGGCCTCTGGCGGGGTTGGGGAACTGGCGCATTTTGTCGAAGGCGCCCGCGCTGGCGCCACCGGCCTGCTGGCCGCCAGCGTCTTCCATTTCGGCCAGTTCACCATTCCACAGGTCAAGCAGGCGCTGGCGGCAGCGGGCCTGCCGGTCCGCCTGAGTGACTGATCCCCTTAATCCCCTGCCTATCGGAGCACTGTGATGGCCAAGCCAGAAAAATCCCGCAAGAACGCCCCGGCAAAAGCCGCCGCCAGCCTGAAGCTGGAAGCGGTGGGGCCTGCCACCCCTGATGTGCTGGACCGCCTGTTCGATGTTGTGGAATCCCGGCGCGGCACGGACCCGTCCGTCAGCCATTCCGCCCGGCTTCTGGCGCGCGGCCGACGCAAGATCGCGCAGAAATTCGGCGAGGAAGCCGTTGAATGCCTGATCGAGGCCGTGGCGGGCAACCGGGGCGAACTGGTCAGCGAAAGCGCGGATGTGCTGTACCACCTGATCGTGATGTGGGTGGATGCCGGGGTGAAACCGGCTGAAGTCTGGGCGGAACTTCTGCGTCGCGAAGGCACCAGCGGCGTCGCTGAAAAGGCGTCGCGCCCGCGCGACCCGCTGGCCTGATCCCCATTCGCAAACAGGAGATACCTCATGGCCGTCAACGGCACCGGACCCTACGATCCGCAGAACGTATTCGCCCGCATCCTGCGCGGTGAACTGCCATGCAAGAAAGTGTACGAGGACGAATACGCCCTCGCCTTCCATGACATCGCGCCCAAGGCGCCCGTGCATGTGCTGGTCATCCCCAAGGGACCGTTCGTTTCCTTTGCCGATTTCAGCCGCAATGGCACGGAAGCTGAAATAACCGGCTTCACCCGCGCGGTGGGACAGGTCGCGCGCGACCTGAATCTGGAAACGCCCGGCTACCGCCTGCTGTCCAATGTTGGCGTGGAAGGCGGACAGGAAGTGCCGCATTTCCATGTTCACCTGTTTGGCGGCAGGGCGCTGGGCGCCATGCTGCCTGGCTGATGCCTACAGGGACTGGAGTTCAAACAGTCCGCGATAGATTCCCCCCTCGCGCGCCATGAGGGCCGCGTGGGGGCCATCCTCGCACACCTGTCCGTGACGGAACACGATGATGCGGTCCAGCCCCATCACGGTGGACAGCCGGTGGGCGATGACCAGAACCGTGCGTCCGGCCATCAGCCGTTCCATCGCCTGCTGGACCAGCATTTCCGAACGGGAATCAAGGCTGGATGTCGCCTCGTCCATGATGACAATGGGCGCGTGGCTCAGAAACGCGCGGGCGATGGCGATGCGCTGGCGTTCCCCACCCGACAGCTTGACGCCGCGTTCGCCCACCATGGTGGCATAACCACGCGGCAGGCGGGCAATGAAGTCCGCCGCATTGGCCTGCCGGGCCGCATGTGCGATCTCCGCATCCGTGGCGTCCGGACGGCCATAGGCAATGTTTTCCGCCAGCGAACGATGGAACAGCAGCGGCTCCTGCGGCACGATGGCAATCTGCCCGCGCAGGCTGGCCTGCGTGACGGTGGCGATATCCGTCCCGTCAACCGTGATCCGTCCCCCCTGCACGTCATACAGCCGCTGCACCAGCCGTGTCAGCGTGGTCTTGCCCGAACCCGACGGACCGACAAGGGCCACCCTGCTGCCCGGCGCGATATCAAGGCTCAGGTCATCGAACAGCAGCCTGCCATGCTGGCGTTCATAGCCAAAGCGCACATGCTCGAAACGGATATGACCATGCGTCACCCGCAGGGGCACGGCACCGGGGCGATCAGCCACCGCAGGCTGCATATGGAACAGGGTGACCAGTTCCTCCATTTCATTGACCGAACGCTGCACGACCGAAATCTGCTGGCCGATATCGCGCAGATAGCCCTGGATCACGAACATCATGGTCAGCACATAGGCCACATCCCCCGGCCCCGCGCGACCATGCACCCATAGCAGCGCCACTCCCGCGATCAGCACCATGCGCATGACAAGGGCGGCCAGGTTCTGCAGGTTTGCGCTGTCGGTCCCACGCAGCCACGACCGCACCGTGCGCTGCCGCCAGCGGCCCGCCACCCGTGCCAGCCGCGCGTCCTCCCGCGCTTCCGCGCCGCATGCCTTCACCACCGCATTGCATGTCACCGCATCGGACAGGGTTGCCCCCATGCGCGTATCCCATGCATTGGCAAGACGCGCGGATGGCGCGACATACCGCAGCGTCAGCATGACCGACAGCGCCACCAGTGCCGCGGCCCCCACCGCCAGCACCAGTCCCATCAGGGGCCAGTGAAAGGCCAGCACGGCTGTCGTGGCGCACAGCACGATCCCCTCCGGCACCAGCATGAGCAGCAGCGTATCCCCCAGCGTGTCCACCGCCCCCATTCCGCGCGTGATGCGCCGTACGGTTGACCCGGCGAAGTTGGAGGCATGCCATTCGCTGGAAAACCGCTGCACGCGGGCGAACACCTCCGTCACGATGCCGGTCATGACATGCGATGTCAGGTGGGAAATGCCGATATAGGCCGTACGCCGCGCAATGATGCCACCCAGCCCCAGCACGGTCAGGCCGACCACATCCCATATGGCGCGATGGACCGCAGCGTGCCGGGCGGGACCGGACACGTCATTGACCAGCCAGCCCGCCAGCAGCGGCATCATCACATCCGCCACGGTGGCCGATGCGATCCCCGCCAGCGTCCATGCCAGAAAACCGGGATACGCGCGCCACCTGCGCCAGACAAAGCCCAGCACGGCGGAAAATTCATGTCGTCCCGATGCAGGACGGGAAAGAAAGGATACCATTGCCAACACGCCATGATGCAGGAAACCGCACGGCCATGTGCTCAGGCATCCATGCGCCGCCGGGGCCGGAACGACTAGCCCCCACCGCGGCCATGCGCAAGGCCGATGGCCGCCGCCGGATGGCAGGGTGATTTACACCGCCCCCCGCAACGCCGCACAATGGCGTGCGATCCACCGCCTGCGAGTACCAGATGACAACAGCCAGATCCCCGAAGAAACCCGCGCGCCGCGCCATGACACTGGCGGAAGTACGGTCCTTCATCACCCAGTTGGCCGCCGCCAACCCGAATGCCGAAAGCGAACTGGATTTCGTGGACGACTACACCCTGCTGGTTGCCGTGGTACTGTCGGCGCAGGCGACCGATGCCTCGGTCAACAGGGCGACAAAGGCACTGTTCCGTGACGCGCCCACCCCACGGGCCATGGTGGAACTTGGGGAGGAAAAGGTCGGCGCGCATATCCGCACCATCGGGCTGTGGCGGACCAAGGCGCGCAATGTCGTCGCCCTGTCACGGCAGTTGCTGGAACGCTTTGACGGCAAGGTGCCCTATGACCGCGCGGCCCTTGAATCGCTGCCCGGCGTGGGGCGCAAGACCGCGAACGTGGTCATGAACGTGGCCTTTGGCGACAGCACCATGGCGGTCGATACCCATATCTTCCGTATCGGCAACCGCACCGGCCTGGCGCCCGGGGCGACCCCGCGCGCGGTGGAGGACCAGCTTGTCCGCCGCATTCCCGCTGACATGCTGCGCCCCGCACACCACTGGCTGATCCTGCACGGACGCTATGTCTGCAAGGCCCGCAGGCCCGAATGCTGGCGCTGCCCCGCCTTTGACCCGTGCCAGTACCGCATGAAGAACGACCTGCGCGCAGTGGGGGCGCCAGCCACATCTCCATCTTCAAAAGAATAGAAGTTTGCGGGTGCCGCCTTTTTTCATCAAGGGCAGTGCCCTATTCCGTCCTGGCCATAGGCAGGTCAGGCATGCCCGCCCCTCCGGACCGCATGACCCAGGGCCGTGCACCGCGTACCTGCCGGTCAGCCCGGACCATGACACCCCCCGCGCGATCGGGGAACAGGGCATAGGCCCCGTTGCGCCAGATATCGAACCGCCCGATCAGCGCAACGCCCGGACACCCGGCCTGCCCCGACAGGTTCACCACCAGCCGGGCATCACGACAGGACACCCATCCCGGTTGCCGTGGGGAAAGCACGACCACCACATCTCCATCCGGTTCGCGCACGCGGCACACCCTGTCCTGACAGGACAGCACGCCCTGTCTGCCATTATCGGGCAACATGCCCGCACCCAGCCCCGTCACCCGTTGCCATTCGCGCAAAACGAACGGGTCGGGATGCGCACCGGGACCGGTCAGGATCGTATGGCCCACCGTAACGCCCACCATCCGCGCATCGGGCGATATCATGACCCCCGGGCGCGCCGCCCACCATGGCGACAGCAGCGCCAGCGCAACCGGTACGAACCCCAGCAGGCGCACCCGCCCGCCCCACAGGCACAGCCAGCACAACCCGGCAAAAAACAGCGCCAGCCCCCCATTGCCAATGGCGGGCACCCCGATATGCGCCACCGGCAGCCATGCAACCTGCCGCGCGAGCCAGTCCACCACGGCAATGCCCCACCCCATGGGCACCAGCGCCAGCTTTTCCCAACCTGGCAGCATCAGCATGAAGGACAGCAGCCCCCACGGCATGATCCACACCGACATGAGCGGCACGGCCAGCAGGTTGGCCAGCACGAACCACGGCTGCACCGTTCCGAAATGCGCCATGCCCACAGGGATACACGCGCTACCCGCCAGAACACTCGCCAGCAGCGGATGCGCGCACCGAGCGCCGAGCCTGCGCCACCATGTCATGTCATGTTCCCATGCCGTCAGGCCGGGACGCAGCGCGTCGAAACCGGCGATCAGCGCCATCACCGCCGCAGCCGACATCTGCAACGGCAGTTCGGCCACGTTTTCCGCATCAAGGCACAGCAGGATGACCACTGCCACCGCCAGCGCCCGCATCGACACCACCCGCCTGCCCGCCACCAGCGCCACGACCGCAAGCATCGCCATGAACAGGCTGCGCAGTGCCGGCAGGTGCGCACCGGTGACAAGGACATATCCCCCACCCGCCAGCAGCGCGCAGACCGCCGCGATCTGCCGGCACGGCCAGAACAGCGCCGCGCGTTCGGACAGCGCCAGCCCCATGCGCACCCCGCCCATGACCAGCCCCATGACAATGGCAAGATGCAGCCCGGCCACCGCCAGCAGGTGCGCCAGTCCGGCATCGGCAAAGGCGTCACGCACGCGCGCCGGAATCGCGCCATCGGCCCCCACCAGGACAGTGGCGGCTATATCGCCGCGCGTATCGGGCAGGGCGGCACGAATCCGCTGCGCCAATGCCTGCCGCATGCTGGCGATGCGGGCGGATGGGGAATGCCCATGCACGCATGTCACCTTGTCCAGCGCACGCGCAGTCCCCGCACGCCCATCAAACCATGCGCGACGCTGGGCATCATAGCCGCCCGGCAGGGCGGGAAAGGCGGGTGGCGACAGTATTACGCGCGCCAGCACGGTATCACCCGGCACGGGAACGCACGCATCATCGGGCAACAGGCGCAGCACAAGGACGCGGCGCAGCGGCGGCATGCCGGTATTGATACCGTCAAGGAAGCGCACATCCGCCAGCCGCACCCGCCATGCCCGCGCGCCATCGCGCAGGGCCTGTCCGTCGGCATCCAACACCCGGCCCGACAGGTGCACCGCCCGGCGCGGCAGGTCGGGAAACGGGGGCATGCGGTGCGCCTGCCCCCATGCCAGCAGGGCACCTGCCGCACACGCCCCCGCCACCCCGCAGCCCAGACGCACCAGCAGGCCATTCCCCCAGACAAGCCGCGCTGCGACACACCCCACGACCACCATGCCCGTCCCCCATGCCCATGCGGCGGACGGTTCCCATGACAGCGTGAAATACATGGCCATCCCGGCTGCCAGCAGGGCGGGAAGCCACAGCACGAAACGGGTATGCTGCCCCCACAGCCATGCGCTGGCTCCCATGGTCATGCGCGACAGCGTGGCGCGGGCGCGGTCAATATGCTGGCGCGGCAGGACAACCCCCGTAATGATCTGCACCATGTCACGGCCATGCCCATGCGTGGCCGGAATGCACACCCTACCGGCGGAGATGGCACACACGCCAGACTGCCCCCTGTCAGCAGGCGGAAAACATGCTAAGGAACCGGCTCATGACAGTCCGTACGCGTTTTGCACCCAGCCCCACCGGCCTGCTGCATATCGGCAACGCCCGTGCCGCCCTTTTCAATTTCCTCTATGCCCGCCACCATGGTGGCCAGTTCCTGCTCAGGATCGAGGATACCGACCGAGAACGCTCGACCCAGAAGGCGGTCGATGTCCTGTTCGACGGGCTGGCGTGGATGGATATCCACTCAGACGAAAAACCGGTGTTCCAGTCCACCCGGCAGGCACGCCATACCGAAGTGGCGCATGAACTGCTGGAAAAGGGGCTGGCCTACCGCTGCTACTGCACGGCGGATGAACTGAAGGAAATGCGCGAAAAGGCGATGGCCGAGGGCCGTCCCCCCCGTTACAATGGCATGTGGCGCGACCGCGACCCCTCGGAAGCCCCCGCCAACACCCCCTACACCATCCGCATCAAGGCCCCGCGTGAGGGCGAGACGACCATTCACGACCTGGTGCAGGGCGACGTGCGCGTAGCCAATTCGGAACTGGATGACATGATCATCCTGCGCGCCGATGGCACCCCGGTCTACCAGCTTGCCGTGGTGGTGGATGACCATGACATGGACATCACCCACGTCATCCGTGGCGATGACCACCTGACCAACACCTTCCGCCAGGCCATGATCTACCGCGCCATGGGCTGGGACCTGCCGCATTTCGCGCACCTGCCGCTGATCCACGGCCCCGATGGCGCCAAGCTGTCCAAGCGGCACGGGGCGCAGTCGGTCGTCGAATTCCGCGAAATGGGCTACCTGCCCGAAGCACTGAACAATTACCTGCTGCGTCTTGGCTGGGGCCATGGCGATGCCGAGATCCTGTCGCGGGAGGAACAGATCAGGCTGTTCGACCTCGACGGCGTCGGTCGCTCGCCGTCGCGCATGGATTACGCCAAGCTGCTGCACATCAACGGCGTGTGGCTGCGTCAGGCCGATGACACGCGGCTGACCAATGACGTGATGGAACGTCTGGGCAAGATGGAAGGGGTCGATACCTCCGACGCCATCCGGACAAAGGTGCTGGCGCTTATGCCGGGGCTGAAGGAACGCGCGAAGACGCTGGTGGAACTGGCGGACAATGCCGCCTTCCTTGGCCGTTCGCTGCCGCTTGAATTCACGCCCAAGGCCGAAAAGCAGCTGACGCCGGAAAACCGCGTCATGCTGGGCAGGCTGGCCGAGGCGCTGAAGACGACCGAGCCATTTACGAAGGACGGCATTGACGCGACCCTGCGCCAGTTTGCCGAAACACATGACATGAAACTGGGCAAGGTGGCGCAGCCGCTGCGCGCCGCCGTGACCGGCAGCACCATGTCGCCCGGCATTGACGACACGCTGGCCGCCCTTGGCCGTGACGGGGTACTGGCGCGCATCAATGCGGTTGCCGCCCATGAATGATCGCGGCAGCCAGGGCAGCAATGTCTTCCTGACCCGCCCGGCCCGGCACCTGCTGGGCGTGCAGGGCATGCACCCCAGCCGGATCACGCCCTTCCTTGACCTGGCGGAACATTACGCCCTGCTCAACCGGTCGCGCAAAACGCCGCGCGACCTGCTGCGCGGGCGTACGCTGATCAACCTGTTTTTTGAGGACAGCACCCGCACGCGCACCTCGTTCGAACTGGCGGGCAAGCGGCTGGGCGCGGATGTGGTGAACATGACGGTCGCCAGTTCCTCGGTCAACAAGGGAGAGACGCTGCTGGATACGGCCGCGACCCTGAACGCGATGCATACCGACCTGCTGGTGGTACGCCATTCGCAATCCGGCGCGCCCGCCCTGCTGGCGCAGAAAGTGCAGGCCAGCGTGGTCAATGCCGGTGACGGCACGCATGAACACCCGACACAGGCGCTGCTGGACGCGCTGACCATCCGCCGCCACTTCGGCACGTTCGAAGGGCTGACCGTCGCCATATGTGGCGATGTCAGCCACAGCCGCGTGGCGCGCTCCAACATTCACCTGCTGACCGCCATGGGCTGCCAGGTGCGCGTGGTGGGACCGCCGACACTGGTGCCCGGGGCGATCGGGGCGCTGGGGGTCAGCATTCACCATACAATGGAAGACGGCCTGCGCGGGGTGGATGTGGTCATGATGCTGCGTGTGCAGCGTGAACGCATGAAGGGCACGCAGGTGCCCAGCGCGCGTGAATATTTCCGTTTCTACGGACTGGATAACAAACGCCTTGCACTGGCGAAGCCACATGCGCTGGTCATGCATCCCGGCCCGATGAACCGGGGCGTGGAAATTGACAGCCGCGTTGCCGATTCTGATCAGAGCGTGATCCGTGAACAGGTGGAAATGGGGGTTGCCGTGCGCATGGCGGTTCTGGACATCCTCGCACGCGGGGGAGATGGCGCATGAAGCCGGTCCTGTTTGAAAATGTCCGCCTGATCGATCCCGCAAGTTCCCTTGACCGTCCCGGCCGCCTGCTGGTGAAGGACGGCGTGATCGCGGGCACTGACCTGCCACAGGCAGAAGGCGCGCCGGAAGGCGCGGACATCGTGGATGGCGGCGGCCACCTCGTCCTGTGCCCCGGGCTGGTGGACATGCGGGTCACGATTGGCGAACCCGGCTATGAATACCGCGAAACGGTGCTGTCCGCGGCAAAGGCGGCGGTTGCCGGTGGCATCACCACCATCGCCGTGCTGCCCAATACCAGCCCGACCATAGACAACCCCGCCCTCGCCCGCCTGCTGCGCGCACGGGGCGAGGAAACGGGCATGATCGGCATCCTGCCCTATGGCGCGCTGACACGCGAATGCGCGGGGAAGGAAATGGCGGAAATCGGCCTGCTGGCCGAAGCGGGCGCGATTGCCTTCACCGACGGTCCCCATGCCATTGCCGACAGCCGCACCATGCGGCAGATGCTGACCTATGCCAGGGGCTTCGATGCGCTGATTGTCCAGCACCCCGAAGACCCGTCACTGGCACGTGGCGGGTGCGCGACCGATGGCGAACTGGCGACCCGCCTGGGCCTGCCGGGCATCCCGGCGGCGGCCGAGGCCATCCTGATCGCGCGTGACCTGCGCCTTGCGCGCATGACAGGCGGACGGCTGCATTTCGGCCACGTATCCACCGCCGAGGGGCTGGACCTGATCCGGGCCGCCAAGGCCGATGGCGTGAGGGTGACGTGCGATACGGCACCGCCGTATTTCGACCTGAATGAAACCGTGATCGGTGATTTCCGCACCTATGCCAAGCTGTCGCCGCCACTGCGCGCGGAAGCGGACCGCCGCGCCGTATGCGCCGCGCTGGCGGATGGCACGATTGACGCCATCGCATCCGATCACATGCCGTGCGACGCGGATGACAAGCGCCAGCCCTTTGCCGTGGCCTCCGCCGGGGGGACGGGACTGTGCACGCTGCTGGCGGTAACGCTGGCGCAGGTGCATGCGGGCAACCTTGGCATGATGGATGCCCTTGGCCTGCTGACCCATCGCCCCGCCGGCGTACTGCGCAGCGGGGCCGGGACGCTGGCGGCAGGCAGTGCCGCCGACCTGTGCCTGTTCAACCCCGAGACGGGCTGGGTCGTGCGCGCGGGCGAGCTGCCGGGCAAGGCGCAGAATACCCCGTTTGACGGCCGCGCGCTGGAAGGCCGCGTACTGGGCACATGGAAAAACGGGCGGCGTGTATTCGGGACCGCCGCCGCATGATCTACGGCATTCCCACCTATGACCTGCCGCTTATGGCCGCGGTCGCGTTCCTGTCCTACCTGATTGGCAGCATTCCCTTCGGGCTGGTGCTGACGGCCCTGTCGGGCAATGGGGATATCCGCAAGATCGGGTCAGGCAATATCGGGGCCACCAACGTACTGCGCACCGGGCGCAAGGGACTGGCGGCCGGTACGCTGGCGCTGGATGGCACGAAGGGAGCTTTTGCCGTTTTCTGCGCCTTCGTGCTGTGTCCGTTCCATACGCTGGCTGCCGAATCCCTTGCCGCCGTCTTTGCCGTGGCGGGGCATTGCTTTCCCGTGTGGCTGAAATTCCGTGGCGGCAAGGGGGTAGCGACCGGTCTGGGCTGCGTGCTGGCGCTCATGCCCGGGGTCGGGCTGTGCTGCTGTGCGCTGTGGCTGATATTCGCCAAGGTCACGCGCATTTCATCAGCGGGCGCGATCATTGCCTTCGCGGCGCTGCCGCTGCTCATGATCCGGCCGGGCCGGATCGACTTTTCTTCCCCCGCCTATGTTGCGGGCTGCCTGATCGCGCTGATGATCCTGATCCGCCATCACGCCAATATCAGCCGCCTGCTGAAGGGCACGGAACCAAGGATCGGCCAGAAAAGCGCATGACCGTCCCCGATGCCGAAACGGTGCTGGCCTGCCTGCGGCTGGCCCGGACGGACGGCATCGGGCCGGTTGCCTACCGCCGCCTTGTCCGCACGCATGGCAGCGTGCACTCCGCGCTCGACATGCTTGAACGGGGCGCAACCCGCATAAGTCGCAGCGTGGGTACGGTGTGCCCGCGTGATGCAGCATTACGTGAAATTGACCGGCTGCAGGCCATGGGCGCGCACCTGCTGGTGCACGGGCAGCCAGGGTATCCGCCCCTTCTGGCCCGCCTGCATGATGCCCCGCCGGTACTGTGCGTGCTGGGGGATGTCACACTGCTGACGAATCGGATGGTAGGCATCGTAGGCGGGCGCAATGCCTCATCCGGCGGGGTCCGCATGGCGGAAAGCCTTGCCGCCCTGCTGGCGGCCCACGGCGTGGACACCGTATCGGGACTGGCGCGCGGGATCGATGCCGCCGCCCATCGTGGCGCCATGACGGCAGGCCGCACGGTGGCGGCCATTGCGGGCGGTCTGGACTGTCCCTATCCGCCCGAACATGGCGACCTGCAGGACCTGATCGCGCGCACTGGCGCGGTTGTGACCGAAGCCCCGCCGGGCACGGTGCCGCAGGCACGGCATTTCCCGCGCCGCAACCGGCTGATTGCCGGACTGGGGCTGGGTTGCGTGGTGATCGAGGCCGCGCTGCGTTCAGGCAGCCTGATTACGGCGCGCATGGCACTGGAATATGACCGCACCGTATTTGCCGTGCCCGGATCACCGCTGGACCCCCGTTGCCATGGCAGCAATGATCTGTTGCGGCAGGGGGCGGTTCTGACGGAAAATGAACGCGATATTTTACGTGAACTTCCTGAATTCATGGAAGAAAATACGCTATTTTCCCAGCAGGCGCCGCGACCGGCTGCCCCGGTGCGCACGCCCGTCCCGCGCCACGGATCGCAGCCCGCGCCACCGCCCGCCCCCCCGCCAGCGGGGACGGGTGACCTTCATGAAATGATAGAGGGTTTTCTATCTTTCACACCATCACCTGTTGACGATCTTGTACGGCGCTGCCAGTTCTCGACAGCAGCAGTCCTGACCGTCCTGTCGGAAATGGAGATTGCGGGCACGATCGAATTCCTTGCGGGGGATATGGTCGTGCGGCGTCCACCCCCGCCTGACAGCCGGGATTATACAAGGTTTTAGAATCGTGATCCGGAGACAGAATGACTGACGTCGTGGTGGTCGAATCGCCAGCCAAGGCGAAAACGATCAATAAGTATCTGGGTGATGACTACACGGTTCTTGCCTCGTTCGGGCATGTGCGCGACCTGCCGCCCAAGGATGGCAGCGTCAAGCCCGACGAAGGCTTTGCCATGGTGTGGGAAACCGACGAGCGCGGCAGCCGCCAGATCGCGGCCATTGCCAAGGCGCTGCGTGGGGCAAAGCATCTGTACCTCGCCACTGACCCCGACCGTGAGGGCGAGGCCATTTCGTGGCACGTACGCGCGATCCTGGAGGAGAAGAACCTCCTCAAAGGGATCGACGTGCAGCGCGTCACATTCAACGAAATCACCAAAAGCGCCATCAAGACCGCGATGGCCCATCCACGCGGGCTGGATTTCCCGCTGATCGAGGCGTATCTCGCCCGACGCGCGCTGGACTACCTTGTGGGCTTCACGCTGTCGCCCGTGCTGTGGCGCAAGCTGCCCGGATCGCGCAGCGCGGGCCGCGTGCAGTCGGTCGCCCTGCGCCTGATCTGTGAGCGCGAGGCGGAGATCGAGGTCTTCAAGCCGCGCGAATACTGGTCGGTCATCGCGCGCATGACCACGCCGGCGGGTGCTGCGTTCTCCGCACGGCTGACCCATCTGGACGGGCACAAGCTGGACCAGTTCGACCTGAACACCGAAGCCCGCGCCATGGACGCCAAGGCCGCGGTGGAAGCTGGCGACTTCAGTGTTGAAAAGGTCGAACGCCGCAAGGTCCGCCGCAACCCGCCGCCGCCCTTCACCACATCGACCATGCAGCAGGAAGCATCGCGCAAGCTGGGCATGGGCGCGCAGGTGGCCATGCGCACCGCGCAGCAGCTGTATGAAGGCATTGATATCGGTGGCGAGACGGTCGGCCTGATCACCTACATGCGAACCGACGGCGTGCAGATGGCGGGCGAGGCGATCAGCGCCATCCGCGGCCATATCGGCCACAGCTTCGGACCGGAATACGTGCCGGAGAAGGCGCGCATGTATTCCACCAAGGCCAAGAACGCGCAGGAAGCGCACGAAGCCATCCGCCCGACCGACGTGCGGCGCACGCCCGCCGACATGGCGCGCTACCTCTCGCCCGAACAGAAGAAGCTGTATGACCTGGTGTGGAAACGCTCGGTCGCCAGCCAGATGCAGTCAGCCGAACTCGATCAGGTCGCGGTCGACATCGTGGACCGCCAGCAGCGCGTGACCCTGCGCGCCACCGGGTCCATGATCGCGTTTGACGGTTTCCTGCGCCTGTACAGCGAAGGCCGCGACGATTCCCCTGCCAAGGCCGACGACGATCAGGACCGCATGCTGCCCGCCATGACGGAACGCGACGCCATTGGCCGTGGCGAGGTCGCAGCGGAACAGCACTTCACCCAGCCGCCGCCACGCTATTCGGAAGCGTCGCTGGTGAAGAAGATGGAGGAAATCGGCATTGGCCGTCCCTCCACCTATGCCTCCATCCTGACCGTGCTGCGCGACCGGAATTACGTCCAGCTGGAAAACCGGCGCTTCGTGCCCGAAGATCGCGGGCGGCTGGTCACGGCCTTCCTGACCTCCTTCTTTGAACGGTATGTCGATACGCAGTTCACGGCGGGGCTGGAGGAACAGCTTGATGACATCTCCGGCGGGCGCGCCAACTGGCGGGATGTCATGTCCGCGTTCTGGTCCGATTTCTCCCACGCGGTGGACCAGACCAAGGACCTGAAGATTTCCGACGTCATAACGGCGCTGGATGCGGACCTTGCCCCCTATTTCTTCCCGCAGCGCGAGGACGGGCAGGACCCGCGCGTCTGCACCGCCTGCCATACCGGGCGGCTGGGACTGAAACTGGGGCGGTATGGCGCATTCATCGGGTGCTCCAACTATCCCACGTGCCAGTACACCCGCAAGCTGGTGGTCGATCCCACCAAGGAGGGCGAGGACGCAGCCGCGCTGAAGGATGGCATGCGCGTGCTGGGCACCGGACCGACGGGCGAGGACATCACCGTACGCCGTGGTCCGTGGGGCCTGTATGTGCAGCAGGGCGAGCCCGACCCCGAGGACAAGAAGGCCAAGCCGAAACGCGCCACCATTCCGCGCGGGCTGGATGGGGACAAGATCACGCTGGAACAGGCCGTGGGGCTGCTGTCCCTGCCGCGCATCGTGGGCATCCATCCCGAACTGGGCGAACCGATCGAGGCAGGTCTGGGCCGTTTCGGGCCGTATGTGAAGATGGGCGCGGTGTACGGGTCGCTGGACAAGGATGATGATGTCCTGACCGTGGGCCTGAACCGCGCGGTGGATGCGCTGGCCAAGAAGCTGGCGTCCATCCGTACCATTGGTCCCCACCCCAGGGATGGTGAACCGGTCATGGTGCGCAAGGGCCGCTTTGGTCCCTATGTGCAGCATGGGTCCATCGTGGCTACCGTGCCGCGTGGTCAGGACATGAACGATGTGACCATGGACGAGGCGCTGACGCTGCTGACCGAAAAGGGCAAGCCGCTGAAGGCCAAGGGCAAGAAGGCGACCACCACCCGCAAGCCCGCGGCCCGCAAGACCAGGGCCAAGACGGCTGAGGGGGAGGAAGACGCGACGCCCGCACCAAAGAAGAAGGCGGCCCCCCGCAAGACCGCGACCAAAACGGCAGCCAGGACGACCACGCGCAAGACCACGACCCGCAAGAAGGCCACCCCGGCCAAGACCGAAAGCGAGAGCGACTGATCATGAAACGGCAGCGTCCAGCAACTTCCGAGATGCCGGACACCCTGCCCACGGGCATGCCACAGGCCCGTGCGGGCGGCCTGCCGGATCGTGAACAGCTTCGCGCGTTTATCGAAAACGCAACCGGGCGGATCGGCAAGCGCGAGATCAGCCGGGAATTCGGTCTGGGTCCGGAACATAAACAGGCCCTGCGCCAGATGCTGCGTGAAATGGCGCTGGATGGCACGCTGGCCCCTGCCGGGGCGCGGCGGTTCCGTGTTTCGGACCGGCTGCCCGAATCCATGGTCGTGCAGGTCACCGGCACGGATTCGGATGGCGACCCCATTGCCCGCCCCGTGCAGTGGGATGGCGACGGCAGCGCACCCGTCGTCTTCATGCATCCCGAACTGCGTGGCCGCGCCGCCCTTGCACCGGGTGAACGCGTGGTCGCCCGCCTGCGCCGCATCGGGCCGGGCCGGTACGAAGGCCGCACGCTGCGCCGCCTGACCGATGCGCCCATGCAGGTCGTGGGCCTGTTCCGCACCCTTGATGAAACCGATCCCGTGGCCTCCGCGCCTGCGCGCTACCGCCCTGCAGGCACGCTGATCCCCGCCGACCGACGGGCGAAGGCGCAATGGGTCATTCCCATGGGCGAGGACGCGGACACTCCCGATAACGAGATCGTCATCGCCACCCCCCTGCCCCAGTCCGGACCGGGGCTGCATCCCGCGCGGATCATCGAACGCCTTGGCCCGCAGGGGGATGCCCGGACCATAAGCATGATCGCGGTGGCCATGCTGGGAATCCCCCATGTCTTCCCGGCTGAAGCACTGGCGCAGGCAAGTGCTGCCCGCGGGGTGACGGCACAGGGGCGCACCGACCTGCGCGACATGCCACTGGTCACCATTGATGGCGCGGACGCCCGTGATTTTGATGATGCGGTCTATGCCGAACCCGCTGGCGACGGATTCCGCATGACCGTCGCCATTGCCGATGTTGCGTGGTACGTGCGGCCGGGCAGCGCACTGGACCGTGAAGCCCGCCTGCGGGGCAATTCGGTCTACTTCCCCGACCGGGTAATCCCCATGCTGCCCGAAGACCTGTCCAACGGGTGGTGTTCGCTCCGCCCCGGGGAAGACCGGGGCTGCATTTTCGTCAACATGGATGTGGCCGCTGACGGCGCCATCAGCAACGCCCGATTCGGGCGCGGCATCATGCGCAGCGCCGCCCGCCTGACCTATGAACAGGTGCAGGCCGCGCGTGATGGTGCGCCGGATGCCACCATTGCCGCCCTGCCCGACGGACTGCTGGACAGCCTGTTCGGGGCATGGCGGTGCCTGTCCACGGCGCGGGCGCAGCGCGGCACGCTGGACCTTGACCTGCCCGAACGGCAGGTGCGGCTGAATGACCATGGACAGATCGCGGCCATCCAGCCACGCATCCGCCTCGACAGCCACCGCCTGGTCGAGGAATTCATGATCGCGGCCAATGTCGCCGCCGCACGCTGCCTGGAGGGGCGGCACCTGCCCTGCCTGTACCGGATCCACGCGCCGCCGACGCCCGAACGGCTGGAAAGCCTGCGCCGCACGCTGGACACCATGGGCCTGAAACTGCCGCCGGTGGGCAGCCTGCGCGCCGCCGACCTTGACCGTATCCTGCAGCAGGTCCGTGATACGGATCAGGCCGGACTGGTGAACGAACTGATCCTGCGCGCGCAGAACCAGGCGGAATACAGCCCCGAACCGGTCGGGCACTTTGGCCTGTCCCTGGCCGCCTATGCCCACTTCACCAGCCCGATCCGCCGTTATGCCGACCTGCTGACCCACCGCGCCCTGCTGGTCGCCACCGGGCTGGAACCCGGCCCGGCCCCCGGCCATGAGGAACTGGAGGAAGCGGGACTCGCCATTACCCGCACCGAGCGCCGCGCGGCACAGGCCGAACGCGAAACGCTGGAACGCTACGCCGCCACATGGCTGCAGGCCCGCGTGGGCATGGTCATGGACGCGCACATATCCAGCCTGTCGCGATTCGGTATCTTCACCGTGCTGGATGCAACCGGCACGTCCGCACTGCTGCCCATGTCTGCCCTGCCGGAAGATCAGTGGCATCATGACGAAAAAACGCAGACATTGCATGCACGCGACACGACCATGGTATTCCGCCCCGGTCAGGCCCTGCGCGTACGGATAGAAGAAGCATGCGCCATCCGGGGGACAGTCCTGCTGGCACTGCCCGACACACCACCCAGCCACCGCAGGCGGCGGACATGAAACGCAGCCGGTTCCCGGTCATTGTCCTGCGTCCGCAGTCCCGGGGGGGCGAACACGCCGGGATATGGCGGCGGCGCATCTCCACGCTCGGGCATATTCCGCGTGACACGATCGTGCTGCTGCTTGTCATCGTCCGGCTGACCACGGCGGCCTGCGCCGATGACATCCCCACGACCCCGCGCGCGCCAACGCCCCAGCCCCCCATGCATGAAGACAGCATGGAGGCGACCGATGGCGCCAGCATGGACCTTGGGGTCATCTCCTCGGTCATTCAGGCGAGTCTGTCATTCCTGCAGCCCCGTACGCTGGAAAGCCACGACATCCATGATTTCGCGCTGTGGGGCCTGAACGGGCTGAGCGCGCTGGACCCCTCGCTGAGCATCGAGGAACAGCACGGCTTCCTCCAGCTTGCCGCAACACAGAAAACCGTCCTTGCCCTGCCGGTGCCCGCGCCGGACGACATCGCGGGGTGGAGCACGGCAATCACCCGCATACTGGATGTGGCATGGCACCATTCCCCCGCCATGCGCAGCACGGGACAGGATGGCGTGCTGCAGGGTTTCTTTGACGAACTGTTCAACCACCTTGACCCGTATTCGCGCTATGTCCCGCCGGGGGCGGCCGTATCGGACCGCAGCATCCGCACCGGGGGCGAGGCCACGGCGGGCCTGACGCTGGGGCAGGATCACCATGCGATCATCATCACCGCCGTCAACGCGAATGGCCCCGCATGGCCCACCACCCTGGCGGCGGGACAGATCGTACGGGCCATAAACGGACGCGCCACCGCGTCCCGCAGTCTGGAAACCGTAGCGTCATGGCTGAACGGTCCCGCTGGCAGCCTCGTACGCATTACCGTCGAGTCGAAAGGACGGCAGAGCACGGTCACGCTGCATCGCGCCTCCACCCCCCCCGAAACCGTGTTCGCCTATACCAGCGGCAAGCACGTGGTGCTGCACATCACCGCCTTTTCCGCCAACACGGCGGAGGAAATGAGCCAGTACCTGGACGAAGCCATGAACGTGCCCGGCATTTCGGGCCTGATCATCGACCTGCGTGGCAACCGGGGCGGCGTGCTGCAGCAGGCTGTCACCACTTCGGCGCTGATGCTTGATCACGGTGTTGCAGCCATAACACAGGGCCGTGACCCGCAGGCCAACCATGTCTGGGCCGTGCAGGGTGGCGACATGACCAACGGCCTGCCCATTATCGTGCTGGTGGACGGACGGACCGCCAGTGCTGCCGAAATACTGGCCGCAGCCCTGGCGGACCAGAAACGCGGCGTAGTCATAGGCAGCGCCACGCTGGGCAAGGGCCTGGTGCAGACCATTGGCCAGATGCCCAACGGGGCCGAACTGTTCGTCACATGGAGTCGCGTGCTGGCGCCGCTGGGCTGGCCGCTGCAGGGGCTGGGTGTCATGCCGCAGGTCTGCACCAGCCTCGGGGAAAGTGAACTCGAACGCCAGCTCCAGAACCTGGCGGAAGGCAGCGCGGACAGCCGGGAATGGGTCGCGGCAGCCCGCCAGATCCGCTATCCCGTTGACCTGTCGCGAATCCTGACCATCCGCAAGGCGTGTCCCGCCGCCATTGGCACGGACAGCGACCTTGATGCCGCCCATTCCCTGCTGGACAACCCTGTCGAGTACCACGCCGCCCTGTCCACCATACCCGAGGAAGGGGCCGCGCCCGCGAATGGCGGGTAAGTCACAACCATGCGGGAAACCGTGCTATTCCTGCATACCTCCCGCTGTTTTTCTGCATTACCGGAGAAGTCAGCCCCAATGGAAAAAGCGCGTCTGAAAACCGGCATCTGGGTCAGGGCTATGCTGCGCCAGGCTGGACAAAAGGGAAATCCGGGCATGGTCCTGCACCATGGCGATGATGACGCGGGCGGCGTGCTGATCGTGCTGCTGGGGCGGGCAGGACACATGTCTGTGCTGGCCCAGACACGCACCCACGATGGACGCCGGGCATGGTTCCGCGCTACAGGAGAGGCGGCTGTAGATCAGGCCGGTGTTGATGCCTATGTTACAAGGCAGATGGAACGGGACCCGGATTTATGGGTTCTTGAATTCGAGACGCCGGACCTGATGCCACCGTTTGAAGCAAAGTTGATATGAAAGACGTGATTCCTCAGGAGTGAACAACACGGAAACCGGGCCGGACAGGGGTGTGGCATCTCGCACACACTCCGGTGTGACTGTTGGCGCAGCCGTCCAAAGCGGTCGATAAGGTGGCGTCAATGGATTGTCAGGGCTGGTTTATTTCAGCAAAAGAAAGCTGATGCTGATCATTTCAGGGAATAGGGCACGTGCACCCGACCGGGCCGATATGCCGGAAGAGGCCCGTCGAAGGGAGAAGAAGAGTATGAATCTGCGGTACGGATTGCTTGCAGGGTCTTTATTGGCTGCCTCGGTTACCCTGGGCTCCGTACTGGTCTCCGCCCCTGTATTCGCCCAGCCTGTCCAGGGCCTGTATATCACCGGTGAAGGCGGCGCCAGCTTCAACCAGGGGCAGGTCATACGCCATTCTTCCGCGCGTGATGAATTCAAGACAGGAGCCACCGGCATCGGCAGCCTTGGCTGGGGACTGGGCAACGGTTTCCGCGTCGAACTTGAAGGCTTCTACCGCAACAACGACATGAAAACGGTGGGCGGCAATGCCGCGTACCATGCCCATGCCGATGGCCGGCAGCAGGAATCGGGCCTTATGGCCAATGCCCTGTTCGACCTGGATATTGGCAAGAGCTGGCTGTTCCCGTATTTCGGCGCGGGTATCGGCTATGGCTGGCAGAACATGAACAGCACCATTACCGGCAACGTGAATGGCCAGAACTACAGCCAGCACGTGGGCGGTACGTATGGCAACTTCGCCTATCAGGGCATTTTCGGCCTGTCCTTCCCCATGCCGTGGGTCGTGGGCCTGTCCGCCACGGCGGAATACCGGTTCTGGACCATGCTGGGCCCGCAGTCGCACCATTCCATTGTCAGTGGCAGCGCCACGGCCCTGTCGGCCATGAACAGCGATTATGGCTTCCGTAACGGCAACCGTGACAGCCGGACCGATTTCAACCATTCGCTCATGCTCGGGCTGCGGTACGAGTTCAATCCCGCCCCGCCGCCACCGCCGCCGCCTGCGACCGTCGCAGCACCTGCACCGGCGGAAAACCGCACGTATCTCGTATTCTTTGACTGGGACCGCAGCGACCTGACCGACCGTGCCCGGTCCATCGTGGCCGTGGCGGCACAGGCTTCGACCAATACCCAGACCACCCGGATCGAGGTGAACGGGTATACCGACAACTCCGCTGCCCATCCCGGTCCGCAGGGTGAGAAATACAATCAGGCCCTGTCCATCAAGCGGGCGCAGGTGATCAAGGCCGAACTGGTCCGCGATGGCGTACCCGGCCCATCCATTGACATTCATGGCTATGGCGATGCCAACCCGCTGGTCCAGACTGCGGCCAACACGCGTGAAGCCCAGAACCGTCGCGTCGAGATCATCCTGCACTGATCCCGCGCTCCATCTGATTATGGAAAAGAAAAAAGCGGCGCCCGATGGGGCAGCCGCTTTTTCCATATGCGCGGCCCGTCAGGCCGCGCGCAGGTAATGAATCAGACCAGTCCGGTAAAGAGCGAAGTGGATAGGTAGCGTTCGGCAAAGGACGGCGCAATGGTCACGATGGTCTTGCCGGCGTTTTCCGGCTGTCCCGCCAGCTGTACCGCCGCATGCAGCGCAGCCCCGGAAGAAATGCCCACCGGTACCCCATCCAGCCGTGCACAGCGCCGTGCCGCCGCGATGGCTTCACGTTCCGATACGGGGATCACCCCATCCAACGCTGCAAGGTCAAGCGTGCGGGGACAGAAACCCGGACCGATGCCCTGAATGCCGTGCGGTCCCGGTTCGTCACCATTCAGGATGGCGCTTTCCATCGGCTCGACACCATAAATCTGAAGGCTCGGCTTGCGGGGCTTCAGGCCGTGCGCGATGCCACTGGCCGTCCCGCCCGTGCCCAGTCCGGCAACCACGATATCGACTTCCCCCGCCGTATCGACCCAGATCTCCTCGGCCGTGGTGGCGGCGTGGATGGCCGGATTGGCCGGATTGTCAAACTGCCGGGGCATCCAGGCGTTCGGGGTCTTTTTCAGGATTTCCTCGGCGCGCGCGATTGCCCCCGCCATACCCAGCCGTGACGGCGTCAGCTCCAGCTGCGCATCCAGCAGGCGCAGCATCTTGCGCCGTTCGATGGATGCCCCCTCGGGCATGGTGACAATCAGGCGGTATCCACGCGCGGCCGCGACGAACGCCAGCGAAATGCCTGTATTGCCCGATGTCGGTTCGACCAGGGTGGTCCTGCCCGGATGAATTTCGCCACGGCTTTCCGCATCCTCGATCATGGCCGCGCCGATACGGTCCTTGACCGAACCCAGGGGATTGAAAAACTCCAGCTTCATCAATACCCGGCTCTGCAACCCGTCCTCACGGGTCAGATGCGGCAGCGCCACCAGTGGCGTTCCCCCCACGGTATCGACAATGGAGTCGTAGACCTTGCCACGAGGTGCTGCAAAACCATACGTGCGATCTGGTGGGGTGGTCTTTTTCATTCGTTATCACTCCTTGTTGCGGAAATGGCCTATTCACGCATACAATCTGTACATAATCCACCATCCTCCTGAACAGAAGCGTGGATAAATCGGGGGATTGCTGGTAAATGAAGCGGGCTGGTTTCCAAATCCATTCAAAGCGAGGCTGAACGATATGCTGCTCCGGCGGGACAGGACCATGATCGCAATCCTGATCATGCTTGATGTAGCCTTTCACGCGGGGCGCAACGGCACCATAAGCGCTGCTGACATCGCCGAGCGCGCGGGACTGGCCCGACGCGGGATCGAACCGCTGCTGCAGACCCTGTCGCGTTCCGGGCTGCTGGAAAGCGTGCGCGGACCACGCGGGGGCTACCGTCTGGGCCGCCCGCGGCGCGATATCCTGCTGTCGGATATCCTGTCCGTCATCACGGCAGAGGACAACACGGATGACGGGCCGATCGGCGGCCTGTTCCAGAAGGTGGTGGAACCCTGCTGGCAGGAATTCGACACCATGCTGGATGAGGAATGTCGCAAGATCAGCCTGGACGACCTGGTGCGCCGGGCCGAACATGCCGGCATGCGCCGCCCCCTGCCCGAACCCATTACCTTTTCCATCTGATACGGGTCGGCAGACGCCGCGGCACGCATCCCGGCCCCATTGACCGGAGCCGGGATGCGGATGTTATTTCGCGCCGACGGCCGGTGCAGTGACGTTGGCCGTCACATCTATGTATTCGCGCGGCTGCTTTTCACCCGTAATCAGCACCACACGGAATTTGTCCTCGCCGGAATAGGCGGTGTTGGGCGTGTACGTCACGTAAGTGTGATCGTTATAATTATAGATGAACGCCTTGCCATGTTCAGGCGCCGGGGACACGCCGAACGACGCATAGGGGTGACCCGCGGAGGCACGCGTCTCGATCGCGCAGTACCCATCATCGCTGCGCACCTGCATGCTGGCAGCCCTGGTGTCCTTGCCAGCCGCGGTGGGGCCGGTCACCTGGCACTGTCCGGACGCCTTCATGTAATTGTAGGGGTTGGGGGTTCCGCCGATACCACCAAGGTTTACGGCCGATTTGTTGTCACATCCGGCGAGCAGAATGCCCGTCGTCATCATGATTGCAGACAGTCGCAGTCGCACTCGTCAGCTCCGCTGTATTTGATACATACCCGTTATCAGGACAGTTTCGCCCGCGCCGTCCCGTAACGGTCTGGATCGGCACAACGGCTAACCGGTTTTGCATATGCTCTAGAGCAACGCACCCCCATGGGAAAGACCTGTTGGTCCTTTTACGCAAGCGGACAGGTCCTGCCTGTGTGGCATACCCTGCGCCGGGGGCGCTGTCATCCCACGTGGCGGGCCTGACGCATCTTTTTGAACAGGGAAGGATATCCCTCCCTTTTGGCGCGTGCCGGTTTGCGCTATAGACCTGATCCGGATTTCATTCCTGCCGGAATATGCGGGGTCCGTGCATTCCCCGTTGGCAACTGCCCCAATATCTGGAGAACCCGTCCTGATGTCCATGTCGATCTGGCGCGCTGGCGCTGCTGCCCTTGCCCTCATGGGGCTGGTTAATGGTGGGCAGGCACTGGCTGCCGGCCCCTGCTCCCCCTCCCCCGCGCATGAAGCCTTTGACGTGCAGGGCCTGAAAAGCGAGCTGATGGTCACGGCCCTGTCATGCGGCGCGCAGGACAAGTACAACAGCTTCGTCACGAAATTCCGCCCCAAGCTGGCGGCGGAGGAGCATGTTCTCAACAGCTATTTCAACAGCACCTACGGCCGCAATTCACAGCGCCAGCATGACGACTACATCACGCAGCTTGCCAATGTGCAGTCCGAACGCGGGCTGAAGTCCGGCACCGCCTTCTGCCAGCAGCGCATGTCCATGTTCGATGAAGTACAGGTGCTTGAAAGCACCGCCGACCTGTCCAGTTATGCCCAGGCCAAGGATATCCTTCAGCCGGCATCCTACCTGACCTGCACCGCGCCCAACCGCCCGGCCACCAGCACACGCAGCCGCACCCCGGCCCGCCGCACGGTCCGCAGCTAGACCAGTCCCCGATGCGGACATGAAGAAAAAATATGGCCGGACCCGTGTCCGGCCTTTTTCATGCGCACAAGTGCAGGCATAGTCCGTGCGGCGTGCAGGGCCTTATGGCTTGACAGGACGCGATCCGACAGAACAAAAAGAACGCTTCATGAACGACGATCTTTTTTCCGCACCTGCTGGCCCCGCAAAGCCCACCCGACGCAAGGTTTCCCCTGCCCCCATGCCAGATAACGCCAAAACCGGACCCGATGCCTATGACGCCAGCGCCATCGAGGTACTGGAAGGCCTGGAACCCGTACGCCGCCGTCCGGGCATGTATATCGGCGGCACGGATGAAACGGCATATCACCACCTCGCCTCTGAAATCCTTGATAACGCGATGGACGAAGCCGTGGCCGGACACGCCACTACCATCGACGTATCGCTGGAAGCCGGTGACTGCCTGACCATACGCGACAATGGCCGCGGCATACCGGTGGACCCGCACCCGCGTTTTCCCGACCGTTCGGCGCTGGAGGTCATCCTGACCACACTGCATGCGGGCGGCAAGTTTTCGGGGAAGGCGTACGCCACATCGGGCGGCCTGCATGGCGTGGGGTCATCGGTGGTCAACGCGCTGGCATCCCGCATGGAAGTCGAGATCGCGCGTGACCGCGAACTGTGGCGGCAGGTCTATGAACGCGGCCACCCGCTGAGCGGCGTGGAAAAGATTGGCCCGGTCAACAACCGGCGCGGCACGCAGATCCGCTTTACCCCGGACCCGCAGATTTTCGGGCGACTGCATTTCTCGCCCCTGCGGCTGTACCGGCTGTGTCGGTCCAAGGCATTCCTGTTCCGTGGCGTCACCATCCGCTGGTCATGCGATCCATCCCTTATCCGCAATGATGAGGTCCCGGCAGAAGCCGTCCTGCACTTCCCCGGTGGTCTGGCCGACAGCCTGCGTGACGAACTGGGGGACAAGGCCGCCCTGCTGACCGACCTGTGGGCGGGGGATGCCGACCTGCCGACCGGTCCCGACGGGGCGGATACCGGCCGCATGGAATGGGCCATAGCCTTTCTGGAACAGGGCACGGCGGCCCTTGCCTCGTACTGCAACACCATTCCCACGCCCAATGGCGGCACGCACGAGACGGGCTTTCGCAACGCGCTGCTCAAGGGCCTGCGCAACTGGGGCGAACAGCGCGCCAACAAACGCGCGGCCAGCATCAGCGCCGATGATATCCTTGGCTGTATCGCCGCCAAGCTGTCCGTCTTCATCCGTGACCCGCAGTTCCAGGGCCAGACCAAGGAAAAGCTGACCAGCAGCGAGGCCAGCAAGCTGGTTGAAACTGCGCTGCGCGACCGTTTCGACCACTGGCTGGCGGGCAACCCGCCACAGGCGGACAACCTGCTGGCCTTCGTGGTGGAACGGGCCGAGGAACGCCTGCGCCGCAAGGAACAGAAGGACACGCCCCGCAAGAGCGCCACCCGCCGCCTGCGCCTGCCGGGCAAGCTGACGGACTGCACGCGCGAAAACGCGGCCGAGACCGAAATCTTCCTTGTCGAGGGAGATTCGGCAGGAGGCTCCGCCAAACAGGCCCGCAATCGCGAAACACAGGCTGTCCTGCCGCTTCGGGGCAAGATCCTGAACGTTGCCAGCGCCTCGACCGAAAAGCTGCGTGGCAATCAGGAACTCCGCGACCTGGTGGAAGCACTGGGCTGCGGCATGGGCGAACGCTTTGACGCGACCAAGCTGCGTTATGGACGCATCATCATCATGACCGATGCGGATGTGGACGGGGCGCATATCGCCTCGCTGCTCATGACGTTCTTCTATCGTGAACTGCCAGGCCTGATCCGGGGCGGGCACCTGTATCTGGCCCAGCCACCGCTGTACCGACTGACACAGGGCGGCAAGAGCGTTTACGCCATGGACGATGCCGACCGTGAGCGGAAGATGAAGAAGGATTTCAGGCCCAACAGCAAGGTTGAGGTTTCCCGCTTCAAGGGCCTTGGTGAAATGCCGCCCGGCGACCTGAAACAGACCACCATGGACCCAAAGCACCGCACCCTGCTGAAGGTCATCACCCCACCCGAGGACAGGGCGCTGACGCTGGAACGCGTGGAACACCTGATGGG
Source organism: Komagataeibacter intermedius TF2 (assembly GCF_000964425.1). Taxonomy (GTDB): domain Bacteria; phylum Pseudomonadota; class Alphaproteobacteria; order Acetobacterales; family Acetobacteraceae; genus Komagataeibacter; species Komagataeibacter intermedius. Next base: position 30,966 of record NZ_BANF01000048.1, read on the forward strand.
ACGCAAGGCGGAGCTGCGCTTCCGTTTCATTCAGGAACATGCCCGTCAGGTCGATAACCTCGACGTCTGAACCATTTGGAATGACAAAGGCCCGGTTACCTGTCCCAAGGTAACCGGGCCTTTTTTATACAATCCCGAAGACGCTTCATGGGATGCCGCCTTTCTGCAGAACGGCGGCATCCGAAACCTGCTATTCTCTTTTCAGTTTCAACCTGCACCCGTCATCGGCACGACCTGGTGCGGATCAACCGTGGCGACGGTGGTCACCGGGTGCAGCAGGCCGGTCACGGCCGGGTCGAACACCCGCAGGAACGACCCCGGATGCACACCCATCCAGATCGTCACGACCGCCAGCGGCACCAGCACCGCCAGTTCCTGTCCCGTCAGGTCACGCAACAGGGCGACAACCCCGCCACGGTCCGCCCCGAACAGCACCCGGCGATACAGCACCAGCATATAGACCGCCCCGAGGATCATGCTTGTCCCCCCGAGGAAAGCCAGCCAGAACGACACATGCAGCGCGCCGACCATGACCAGGAACTCACCCACGAATGCCCCCGTGCCCGGCAGGCCGATATTGGCCATGACAAACAGCATGGCCAGCGTGGCCAGCACCGGCATCTTGTGTGCAACCCCTGAAAATGCACTGATTTCACGGGTTTCTGCCCGCCACGACACGGCGGAAACACAGAAGAACAGCGCTGCGATCACGATGCCATGCGACAGCATCTGGAAAATCGCGCCATCGATTCCCTCTGGCGTCATGGTGAACAGCCCGATGGCGATCACCCCCATATGCGAGAACGAGGAATAGGCGATCACCCGCTTCATGTCCGTCTGCGCCAGCGCGATCATCGCGGCATAGATCACCGCAATCACCCCCAGCGTCAGCACCACTGGCGCGAACAGGCGCGCGGCATCGGGGAACATCATCACGCCAAAGCGCAGCAGGCCATACGCCCCCGCCTTGGACAGCACGCCCGACAGCATGACGGATGCCGGGGTCGGGGCTTCGGTATAGGCATCGGGCAGCCACGCATGCAGCGGGAACAGCGGCAGCTTGACGCCAAAGGCGATGATGAAGCCCGCCAGCAGCCAGCATTGCATGGCATGACCAAAGCCGTGATGCTGCAGGGCCACGATATCGGTCGTGCCCGCCGCGTTCCACATGGCCAGCAACGCCAGCAGCATGAACAGTGACCCGCCAAAGGTGAACAGGAAGAACTGTAGCGATGCCCATACCCGCTTCGGGCCACCCCATACGCCAATCATAAGGCTGGCGGGCAGCAGCGTCGCTTCGTAGAACAGGTAGAACAGCACCAGATCAAGGGCGGAAAACAGCCCGATCAGCGTTGTTTCCAGCACCAGCATAGCGATCATGTAATCCCGCACGCGCCCCGTCACCTGGCGCCAGCCGCCGATAATGGACAGCGGGGTCAGGAACGCGGACAGCAGCACGAACATGAGGCTGATGCCATCCAGCCCGGCATGGTAGGAAATGCCAGCGCCGCTGGCCCAGCCCACCTGCTGTTCAAACTGGATGCCCGGTCGGGCAGGATCGAATTCGGCCCACATGATCACGGCCAGCGCGAAGACAATGCCACTGGTCCACAACGCCACCCACCGGGCGGCGGTCTCGACCGTCTGGGTCGTTCCACGCGTCAGCAATATGGCCAGTGCCCCGGCAAGGGGCAGATACGTAACTAGGGAGAGCAGGATCGGATGCACATTCGGTCTCACATCATCCATGGATAATGGCTGACCCTAGTGGCGTTGCTGCCGGAGAATCCAGTAAGCCCCCGCTCACATTATGCAGAGGGCCCGCCCATTCCCCACCCCGCCATGCCCTTGCGTGGCCATGCGGACAGATGGCCGGTGCCGCGTCACCTGCGGCCGAACATGCGCTCCAGATCAGCCTTTTCCAGCTTCAGCCACGTGGGCCGACCGTGTGAACAGGTGCCCGAACGGGGGGTGCGTTCCATGTCCCGCAGCAGGGCGTTCATTTCCTCGTGTGTCAGCTTCCGGCCCGCCCTTACGCTGCCGTGACAGGCCATGCGCGCGATGATCGCATCCATACGTGCATCCAGCGCATCGGCCTGCGCAGGCGTGGCCAGATCGTCCGCTTCCAGTTCCTCGGCCAGGTCGCGCAGCATGCCGACCGGGTTTTCCTTGCCCAGAAGGGCGGGCATGGTCCGGACCAGAACGGCCGTGCCGCCAAAGGGTTCGATCTCGATTCCCAGCCGGGCCAGTCCGGGGCCAAAGGACAGCAGTACCTCCACCTGCCGCGCGGGCAGGTCCACCACCTCGGGCAGGAGCAGGCGCTGCGCACGGATTTCCCCGCCCAGATACTGTTCACGCAGGATCTCATGCGTCAGGCGCTCATGGGCGGCATGCTGGTCCACCAGCACAAGCGCGCCATCCGCCGTCTGGGATACGATATAGGTGCCCAGAACCTGCGCCACCGCCGCCCCAAGCGGGTGGTCGATGGCGGGCGCCGCATCCGCCACCACAGTCTCCGGCCCATCGGGGACGGCCTTGCGCGCGGCAGGCAGGGCGGACAGGGGCAATGTCGATTCGGCAAAGCCGGGGGGCAGGGCCGCACCCTGCGGCGCGGATGCGGGTGACGGGGCAGCCAGGCGGGTCGAAATCCCTGCGGCATCGGCACTGCGTTCCGGCGGATACCATATCCGCGCGGATGAAGCCCCGCGCGATTGCAGCAGGTCGGGCCTGACCCCGGCAACACCCGCCCCGGTGCCCAGTGCGCGCCCTAGCGAACCGATCACCAGCGCCCGCACGGCTGCCGAGTCAGCATAGCGCAGTTCCGTCTTGGCGGGATGTACGTTCACATCCACCTGTTCGGGCGGGATGTCCAGCGACAGGGCCACAACCGCGTGCCGTCCATGTTCCATCACGTTGCGATAGGCCACCCGCACCGCCGTGCGCAGCACCGGGTCCACCACCGGCCGCCCATTGACCAGCAGCATCTGACCGTTGGCCGTGGCGCGGTGCACGGACGGGGCACAGATGAAACCGCTCAGCTTCAGGTCTCCGCGCTGCCCTTCCACCGGCAGCAGGCCATCGGCATGTCCCGACTCCAGAATCGCGGCGACACGCGCCGCCATGTCCTGCGCCGGCAGGTCCAGGATCAGGCGCTGATCGAATTCCAGCCGAAAGGCGATATGCGGGACAGACAGGGCCAGCCGACGCACCACGTTTTCGGCATGGCTGGATTCGACACGTGGGCTTTTGAGGAATTTCCGCCGTGCTGGCGTTGCGAAAAACATATCCTCCACCAGCACGCGCGTGCCGGGCGGCCCCGCGCAGGGTTCCACATCCCCCACCACGCCGCCTTCCACACGGATCGACCAGGCCGAATCACTGTCGTGCAGCCGGGACATGACCGTAAGACGGGCCGCGGCACCGATGGAGGGCAGGGCCTCACCACGGAAGCCAAGGGTGGAAATGCGCACCAGTGTCTCGTCACGCAGCTTGGACGTACAGTGCCGCTCCACCGCAAGCCGCAGGTCTTCGGGCGACATGCCGCAGCCATCATCCGTGACATCGATCCGGTCAATGCCACCCCGATCCAGGCGGATATGAATCCGACGCGCACCGGAATCGATGGCGTTTTCCACCAGTTCCTTCAGCGCCGCAGCGGGGCGTTCGATCACCTCGCCCGCGGCAATGCGGTTGACGACCTGTTCCGACAGGCGACGGATAACCGGCTGGCCATTACCAGAAGACATATTCACACCATGGACCGGATTGCACGCATCAGGCCACATGCCGCGCATCGGTCAGATGCGCGGTCGGACCATTTATTTGCTGGGACCGCTGACGGTCGGGGTCGCACCCTGCGTCAGGTTGCGGCCAAGGGCTGAATCCTCGCGCAGGCGGGCATTCTCGGCCTTGCCGTTGACAAGGTTGCCGGCCCCACCACCGTGCCAGAACATCAGCTTGTCAACAAAACTGGTATCGGCGCGGCCCATTTCGCCCTTGTCCTCATCGTTGGAGGCCTGCTGCGCTTCACCCACCAGGGCGGTCTGGCCCTCGCTGCCCGGACCATCAGCCCCCTGCAGCGCCACATTGGGGGAAAGCGTTTCCAGCGCCTGCATGCGCGGGTTGGTGTCCTGCGCGCGCTGGACGGCGTTGCTGTTCGGGGCACCCAGCTCATCGGACGGCGGCATGGACAGCGGCGCGCGCGTCGTGACCGTGTATTCGTCCGGCAGGCTCCGCTCCAGCCCGAAGGCGCGCGAAACATCGGCACCGGTGCAGCCTGATAGCATGAAGCCGCCCGATACAAGCATTGCACAGGAAAGGGGTCTGAGAGCAGAAATCGCCATATCTCGCCTATTACCGTTAGTGGAACGGTTCGGCAAGCATGTGCAGGCCGCTCCTAACCTAGTTTGCATCGCGATGACGCATGTTGTCGATAATCAGGATCGCAACACCGCAGTCAATCATGGCATCGGCAATGTTGAACACCGGCCATGACCAGCCAAAGGCATGGGCGTCAATGAAATCGACCACCGCGCCAAAGCGCAACCGGTCAATGACATTGCCGATGGCACCGCCCATGATCATGCCCAGCGCCACCGCCACCCACCGACGCGGAGTGCGCGCAAGCCATACCGCAAGCCCCGCCACGATCACCAGCGCCGCGACCGAGAAGATGATCCGCCCCGCAGCGCCCGCGCCACCCAGCATGCCAAATGTAATGGCGTGGTTCCACACCATGGTCAGGTTCAGCACCGGCAGCAGCGGCACGCTTACGCGCGCCGGCAGGTCATAGACATTCAGTATCCAGAACTTGCTGGCCTGGTCGGCCGCCAGCGCACCCAGCAGGCAGGCACCGCCCAGAACACGGTTGTTCATGAAGGTTACGCCCCGTCCTGCACCACATCGACACAGCGCAGGCACAGTTCGGGATGGGCGCTGTCCCGTCCCACTTCCTCCAGCACCTTCCAGCAGCGCGCGCATTTATGGCCCGCCGCAACACTGATGGTGGGAATGCCGTGCGGCACGCCTTCCTGCGCCCCATCCTCGCCAAGGTAGATCGACCCGGCGCCCGCGATGATGGTGACATCCGCCTGCGAGACAATGGTCAGTTCCGCCCAGTCCACGCCTTCAAACCGGGCCGCTTCCGCTTCCGACAGTGGCAGGTCGAGTGCGGCCTGCAGCGATGACTTGACCAGCCCGTCGCGACGCGCGGTTTCGATTTCGGTCGTGATGACACGGCGCACCGCACGCAGCATGGCCCAGCGTTCACCCAGCGCGTCATCGTGCCACTGCGTCGGCAGTTCGGGGAACGGCTGCAGGTGGATGCTTTCGGAATTGCCGGGACGGGCCAGCCATGCCTCTTCCGCCGTGAAGACCAGCACGGGGGCAAGCCATGCGCACAGGCAGCGATGCAACTGGTCCAGCACGGTGCGCGCCGCGCGCCGCTTCAGGCTGGATGCGCCATCACAGTAGATGGTGTCCTTGCGCACATCGAAATAGAAGGCCGACAGGTCAGCGGCGCAGAAACCGTGCAGCGCGGGATAGACGCCCACCCATTCATGCGTTTCCACCGCGCGGGCCACAAGGCTGCCCAGTTCGGACATGCGGTGCAGGACCCAGCGTTCAAGTTCGGGCAGCTGTTCGTAAGGTACACGCTCGGCTTCGGTGAAGCCGTCCAGCGCACCCAGCAACCAGCGCAGCGTATTGCGCAGGCGACGGTAGAGTTCGCCCTGCTGCTTGAGGATTTCCTTGCCGATGCGCAGGTCCTCGTTGGTGTCCGAGTTCATGACCCACAGGCGCAGGATGTCGGCGCCAAGGCTGTCATTCACGTCCTGCGGCGCGATAACATTGCCCAGCGACTTGGACATCTTGCGACCCTGCTCGTCCAGCACGAAGCCATTGGTGACCAGCGCCTTGTACGGGGCCACGCCACGGGTGCCGACACTTTCCAGCAGCGAGGACTGGAACCAGCCACGATGCTGGTCGGAACCTTCCAGATACAGGTCGGCCGGGAACGGCATGTCGCCATGGCCCAGCACGAAGGCATGGGTCGAACCGCTTTCAAACCATACATCGACAATATCGAACACCTGCTCGTAATCGTCGGGATTGCGGCCATCGCCAAGAAAGCGCGAGGCGGGGGAACTGTACCACGCATCCGCCCCTTCGGCGCGGAAGGCTTCGACAATGCGCTCCATCACCGCAGCGTCGCGCAGGACCTCGCCCGTGCGCTTTTCCACGAATACGGCAATCGGCACGCCCCACGCGCGCTGGCGGCTGATGCACCAGTCTGGGCGGCCCGCCACCATGGAGGTCAGGCGGTTACGCGCCTGGGCCGGCACGAATGTCACCTTTTCCAGCGCCGTCAGTGCGCGGTCACGCAGGTGCCCGTCGCCATCCATGCGGATGAACCACTGCGGGGTGGCGCGATAGATGATCGGCGCGCGTGACCGCCACGAATGCGGGTAGGAATGCACCAGCGTGGCCCGGGCCACCAGCCCGCTTGGCGCGGTGCCTGCCGCAACAGCACGCTGCATGGCCTCCAGCAGCGCCTGGCAGACCGGCTCGGCCGCCTTGAACACATGGCCACCGGCGAACAGCGGCACCCAGTCGGCATAGCGGCCATCGTCCATCACCAGTTCGGTGATCTCGAGGCCATGGGCACGGCCGAGGTTGAAGTCGTCTTCGCCATGGGCCGGGGCAGTGTGCACCAGACCGGTGCCCGCCTCGGTCGTGACATGCGCGCCGGGCAGCAGCGGAACGTCGAAATCATATCCCTGCCCACGCAGCGGATGGGCGCAGATGGCACCTTCCAGCGCGCTGCCGGGCAGTGTGTACAGCACATGGTGGGCCGTAACATTCGCCGCCTCGCAGAACGGGGCGATCAGGTCCTCGGCCACCAGCACGCGGGCTTCGGGTTCCAGCGTCGCGTTGTCGCCCACGCCATCGACGCGCACCACGGCATAGGTGATGTCGGGGCCATAGGCGATGGCGCGGTTGGCGGGGATGGTCCACGGGGTGGTGGTCCAGATCACCGCCGCCACGTCCTGCAGCGCTTTGGCGGGCGTGGGGTCGGTCACGATGGGAAACGCCACGTGAATGGCGGTGGATTCGTGGTCGCGGTATTCGATTTCGGCTTCGGCCAGCGCGGTTTTTTCAACCGGACTCCACATGACCGGGCGCAGGCCACGGTACAGCAGGCCATTGAGCAGGAATTTGCCGATTTCCCCAGCGATCGCCGCCTCGGATGAAAAATCCATGGTGGCGTAACGGTTCGCCCATTCCGCCTGCACGCCCAGCCTGCGGAACTCACTGGCCTGGATGTCCAGCCATTTCTGGGCGTAGGCGCGGCATTCGGCACGGAACTGCAGCACCGGCACGCTGTCCTTGTCCTGCCCGCGCTTGCGGTATTCTTCCTCGATCTTCCATTCGATCGGCAGGCCGTGGCAGTCCCAGCCCGGCACGTAATGGATGCCATAGCCCGACATGCGGTGGGCGCGATTGATCACGTCCTTGAGGATCTTGTTCAGCGCGTGCCCGATATGCAGGTGCCCGTTGGCATAGGGCGGGCCGTCATGCAGCATGAACACGTCACGGCCGCGCGCCTGCGCGAACAGGCGGTCATCGAGCTTCTCGCTCTCCCATCCCGCCAGAATCTCCGGCTCCCGCCTGGGCAGATTGCCCCGCATGGGAAAGGAAGTGGTCGGCAGGAAGACCGTCTCCCGATAGAGATCCTGTGGTTTTGACTCGGACATGGCCTGTTCTGTTCTTCTGGCAAGGGGAAGTGCATGCGCGGCCACCGGCCCGCGTGCAGGAAACCTTATGGAGACCACGGTGGTGCGTGGTCAAGTTCTGGCGGATATGGGTGCGAATTCGTGGGTGGACAGGTATGCCATCGCCTGCGTGCAGTCGCGCGCGATCTGCTCCTTCAGCGCGTCCAGCCCGTCAAAGCGACGTTCGGCCCGCAGCAGGGTATGCAGCGCCACCGACAGGGTCTGGCCATACAGGTCGCCCGAGAAGCCCAGCAGGTGAACCTCCAGCCGGCTTTCCTGTCCATCATTGATGGTGGGCCTGCGCCCGATATTGGCCACGCCGGGACAGACCTGGCCATCCGCCATGCGCACGCTGACGGCATAAACCCCCCGCGCGGGTTCCAGATGACGGCCCAGCGCGATATTGGCAGTGGGGAAACCCAGCAGGCGGCCGCGCTTGTCCCCATGCTGGACCACGCCGCGAATCGACCATGGACGGCCCAGTTCCTCCGCCGCGCGTTCGGGATAGCCATCCTGCAGCAGCCTGCGGATGCGGCTTGATGAATATGGTCCCAGCGCATCCGACAGCGGGGGCACGACACTCAGGCCGATGCCCAGTTCGGCGGTCCGTTCGGTCAGGAAGGCGACATTGCCCCGCCTGCGGTGGCCAAAGGCGAAATCCATGCCGCAGGCGACATGGTGCAGGCCCAGCCCTTCATGCAGCACACGGGTGACGAATTCCTCGGCGCTCATGGCGCTGAATTCACGATCGAACCCGATCTGGAACACGTGCCGGACCCCAAGCGCGGACAGCGCGGCAAAGCGTTCCTGTGGCAGTGTCAGGCGAAAGGGCGGGTCCTGCGGGCGGAACAGCTCGCGCGGGTGCGGCTCGAACGTCACGACCGCCAGTTCACGCTCGGGCCGGGCTGCATGCAGGGCATGAACCAGATGGGCATGCCCCAGGTGCACGCCATCAAAATTACCCAGCGCCGCAACCATGCCCCGCGCGCTGTCGGGAATGTTGCGCCAGTCAGTATGCAGGTGCGCCTTCATGCCTGCCCCGCGCGGGGCAGGCCAAAGCGTTCGGCCACTTCATCCAGCGTCGCGGCCACGGGATGGGTCGTGCCCGGCTGCGTGCCGTCCTGCGGGCGCACGATCTGGCACGTGCGCAGGCCCGCCTGCGCTGCCGCATCCAGTTCGGCCACCACATCGGACAGGAACAGGACGTCGCCCGCCTGCCACTGCGCGTCCTGCAGGATGTTGACGTAGCTGCGCGCGTCCCGCTTGCCGCCCATCTGCAGGTCATAGAAGCCGACGAACACGCTGCTCAGATCACCTTCGGTCGTATGGCCATAGATCAGCTTCTGTGCTGTGACCGAACCCGATGAATATACCGCCAGCGCCAGCCCTGCCGCCGCCCAGCAGCGCAGCGCGGGCGTCACGTCGGGATACAGCGCGGCCTTCAGCACGCCATCGGCATAGCCCTGCGCCCAGACCATGCCCTGCAATGCCTTGAGCGGGGCGACCTTGGCATCGGCATCCATCCATGCCTCAAGCTGGCGCAGCGGCGGCACACCGGGGGCAAGGCGGGCGATTTCCGCCACCTGCGTGCGCACATCCGGGTCGTCCGCATGCGTGCGCAGCAGGCCCGGCAGCGCCTTGCGGGCATAGGGGAACAATGTGTCATGGACGAAGGAAACCGGTATGGTCGTTCCCTCAATATCCAGCAGCACCGCGCGTACTGGCGGCTGCGTGGCCTGGGTCACGTTCTCATCTCCCTCAGTGCGGCTCAGGCTTCAACGGGGAAGCGGACCGCGATGTCACTTCCGGTATACTGCGCGATCCACCCATCGGGGTTGGTGAATACGCGCAGGGTCACGAAATCCGGGGTCTCGCCCCCATCAAACCAGTGGGGAATACCGGCAGGCACCGAAATCAGGTCCCCCGCCGTGCAGCGCACGTCATATACGCGCCCGCCCACATGCATGATGAAATCCCCCTGTCCATGCACGAAAAACCGGACCTCATCCTCGCTATGGACATGTTCGGACAGGTATTTGCTGCGCGCCTGCGCCCAGCCCTGCGTGTCGGGCCCGACACGCAGCACATCGGCCGACCCCGCCCCCGTCTCCCCCATCAGCTGGTCAAGATAGGGGCGGTAGGCATCGAGTACCTCGGCTTCGGATGCGGTGCGCGGGGGCACGACGGGACTGTCCCAGCGTTCGAAGCGCACGTTGATCGCCGCGAGTTCGGATGCGATCCGTTTGGGATCGGTCAGGTGGATGATGGGCGTGCCGGGATTGTTATCGGCATAGACGTTCAGGCTGCTCATCGGATCTTCCTTTTTTCCAGTTCGCAGGCCAGCAGGAATTCCAGCCCCTCCAGCCGGGCCAGCGCGGTGTCCATGTCCTTCCCCCACACGTACACCCCATGCCCGCGGATGATGTAGCCCGCGCGCATGCCATCCAGATGCGGGGCCACGACATCGGACAGGCGGGCAATGTCCTGGTCATTGTCGAATACGGGCACATGCACCCGTGCCGCATGCGTGATCTGCCCTGCGAAGACCTTCTGCACTTCGTAGTCTTCCAGCACCAGCGCATCCCCACCCAGCCGCGACAGCACGGTGGAGGCGACGGAATGACCATGCAGCACCGCGCCCGCATCGGGGTCATGGGCATAGATCTGGCAATGCAGCAGGGTTTCGGCGCTGGGCCGGTCGCCTGCGGTCAGGGCCCTGCCCGCCGCATCGACGCATATCACCCCGTCCGGCCCCAGCAGCCCCTTGTGCCCGCCCGAACGCGTGATGGCGAGGTTGCCGTCAGGCAGGCGGATGCTGATATTGCCGGCCGTGGCGGGCACCCAGCCGAAACGGTCCATGCGCCGGCCCGCCGCGATGATCCGGTCCACCGCCCGGCAGTACGCCCCCGCCGGGAACACTGCGTTATCCATTACGCCGCCCATCCGCGCGGCACAGGCGCGCAATCCATCATCATTTTACGTTATTGGCCGAATGCTGCGGCGCTTCGGAAAAGGAGGCGTCCTTGTCCTTGCCCGGTCCCTGGATATGGCCGGTCGGCACCGGGTCTTCCGGGGCATCATCGGCCATGTTCTTCTTGAACGACTTGATCCCGCGCGCCATGTCCCCCATGAGCGAACTGATCTTGCCACCGCCGCCAAACAGTACCAGCACCACCGCCAGCACGATCAGCCAATGTCCCCAGCTCAAGCTACCCATCGCATCCCTCGATCCGCGTCCATGACGCAAAATACCGTATTGTCCATCCGCCATCCAATATGGCGGCGGCCTGCCCTACCCCGCCTATGTGAGGGGAGGCGCCACGATATGCAAGCACCCCCCAGTCTTACCGGTCAGCCTGCCGGCAGGATAAACCCGTAAGCAGGATAGACGGTTTTGCCCATGTCGTGAATGGGGGACCACCAGACCTTCACCCGCGACCAGTCATTGCGGGCCGAGACATCGACCACCGGCTCGCCCCGACCAATGCGCCCGGGCACCCAGTTGGCCTGGTCCACCAGGACCTCACGCGGGCTGCGTACCGCGCGCACGACGGACACATGCCCGTCGGGCAGGCGGCCCGTGGCGCGGAACACCAGCACCGCCCCCGTCCTGGGCGCATGGCTGCGCGGATACCGGCCCTGCGCCTGCCCCCACCATGACGCGGCGGCGCCACTGAGCTGCACATGCGTGACCTGCCGTGCATAGGGCGCGCACTGCACCGCCCCGTGCCAGCCATGCCCGCTGCCGCCGCCCGCACATGCCGCAAGCGACAGCAGGCCGCCCGCCGCCATGATCCGTGCCAGTACTGTCCGCGCCAGTGCGGCCCGTGCCCATCCGCGCCTCATGCCATCCTCATGCGCATGATCCTGTCCTCCGCCTCTTCCAGTTCCATGTCCAGCGCCCTGCGGGCCGTATCATGCGTGAAACCCGCGCGCGCCATGGCATCCATCGCGCGGCGGTAGCGCCTGTCCACCTCGTCCCCGTTCGCATCGGGGCGCACGAAAGGGCCGGCGCGACGTTTGCGGGCGAAGACAAGGGCCGCGGCCAGCTCGGTTTCCTGCCCTTCCCCGTCACGCGGGCCGAGGGCTTCCTCCACCGCGCGGTCCACCGTGGCCTCATCCACGCCACGCACGCCCAGATGGGCGGCGACCATGCGGCGCGAGCGGCCCGCGCGGACAAGGGACCGGGCGCGGAATTCGGAAAAGCGGGCGTCATCCACCGCGCCCAGCCCCTCCATGTCGGCCACGACTGCGGCAATGGCGCCGCGCGCGGGCAGCACGGCCTGGACAGCTTCATGTTCATCCATGCCGCTGCTGACCGCGCGCCGCACCCAGCGGTCGACATGACGCGACAGCATCCGTTCCACGCCCGCGCGGGTTGCGGAAAAACGGGCAAGATAGGCAAGAGCCACCTCACGCAGCCTGACGGCATCGGGCGCGGGGGCAAGCGGTCGGGGTGCGGAGCGGGAAGGACGGGCCACCATGGTCCCTACTGTGCCACAGCCATGCGCCCGCGCCCATGATTATGCGCGGATGTATGGCTGCCATGGCCCCAGCGGGGGCGGAAATGGCGCGAAGGTTGCATTTCGCACAGGCGGGCCATATTCTCTCTCCTTTCCGGATCTGCATGCGCAGACAGGACGGCGCGACGGGTCGCGTCGCCCTGATGCAGTAGCCGGAGAAATCGGAAAACGGCATATGCCCACCCCGATGGCGGTGGGCCGTTTTCGTTTCTGAACCCTGATCCTTTTTTCTTTGACCTGAAATCACAAGGCTGTTCCATGATTTCCGCCCTGATGCCGAATTACAATCGCGCCGACCTCGCTTTCGAGCGCGGCGAAGGTGCCTGGCTGTACACGGTGGACGGGCGACGATTCCTGGATTTCGGGTCCGGCATCGCCACGTCCTCGGTCGGCCACAACAACCCCCACCTGGTCGGCGCCATCACGCAGCAGGCGCAGCGCGTGATGCACGTATCCAATCTGTACCGCGTGCCGCAGGCCGAACGGCTGGCGGAACGGCTGGTGGCCAACACCTTTGCCGACAGCGCCTTTTTCTGCAATTCGGGCGCTGAAGCCAATGAAGGCCTGATCAAGATGATCCGCCGCGCGCAGGCCAGGTCCGGCCACCCCGAACGCACGCGCATCATCTGCTTCAACGGCGCCTTCCACGGGCGCACGCTGGCGACGCTGTCGGCCACGGGCAACCCCAAATATCTCGACGGGTTCGGCCCGCGGGTGGAAGGGTTCGACCATGTGCCGCTCAACAACATAAGCGCGGTGCGCGACGCCATCGGGGCCGGGACGGCGGGCATCATGATCGAGCCTGTGCAGGGCGAAAGCGGCATCCATGTCGCCACCCCGCGCTTCATGCAGGACCTGCGCGCGGTGTGTGATGAATACGGCCTGTTCCTTGGCGTGGATGAAGTCCAGTGCGGCATGGGCCGCACGGGGCGCCTGTTTGCGTATGAATGGTCGGACATAACGCCCGATATCCTGTCCACCGCCAAGGGCATTGCCGGAGGCTTCCCCATGGGCGCGGTGCTGACCACCGAAACCATCGCGAAGCACATGACGCCGGGCAGCCATGGCACGACATTTGGCGGCAGCCCGCTGGCATGTGCTGCGGCGAATGCGGTGCTCGACATCCTGCTGGCGCCCGGTTTCCTCGAAGGGGTGCGCGCCCGCGCGGCACAGCTGGATGCGGGGCTGGACCGGCTGTGCGCGACCTATCCGGATGTCTTTGCCAGCCGCCGGGGACTGGGGCTGCTGATCGGCCTGAAATGCAGCGCGGATGTGGCGCTGGTGCAGACCGCCGCCATCCATGAAGGCATGCTGAGTGTCACGGCAGGCGACAACGTGCTGCGCATGCTGCCGCCACTGACGGTAACCGAGGCCGACTGCGCCGACGCGCTGTCCATGCTGGACCGCGCGGCACAGCGGGTACGCACCCATGTCGCCGCCGCCAAGACGGAGAATGTGGCATGAACGCGCTTCAGACCCCCACCCACGTGACCCCGCGCCACTTCCTTGACCTGCGTGACCTGGACGGTGCGACGCTGCGCACGATCCTGGATGTCGCGGCCGGGATCAAGCGCATGCAGCGCCATCGCGCCCGCCCGCTGCACCCGGCGCTGCCGCTGCGTGGCCGCGCACTTGGCCTCATGCTGTCCAAGCCGTCCACACGTACCCGTGTCTCGTTTGAAGTGGGGATGCAGCAGCTGGGCGGAAACGTGATCCTGCTCTCTCCGGGTGACATGCAGCTGGGCCGGGGGGAAAGCATTGCCGATACCGCGCGCGTGCTGTCACGCTTTGTTGACGCCATCGTGCTGCGTACCGGCAAGACGGAAAACCTGCGCCAGCTTGCACGCTGGAGCAGCGTTCCGGTCATCAACGGCCTGACGCCGGATTCGCATCCGGTGCAGATCATGGCCGATATCATGACGTTCGAGGAACATCGTGGCCCGATCACGGGACGCACGCTGGCATGGGTGGGGGATGGCAACAATGTCGCCACCTCCTTCATCGAGGCGGCGGCCCTGTTCGGCTTCCACCTGCGTCTGGCCACGCCCGCGACGCATGCGCCATCGGTCGCCGCCGTGGCGTGGGCGCGCGAACATGGCGCGCAGATCACGGTCACGACCGACCCCGTGGCCGCCGTGGCCGGGGCGGACGCGGTGATTACCGACACATGGGTCAGCATGTCGGACAAGGAATCTGCGCAGCGCATCAGCGCGTTCGAACCATACCGCGTCAATGCGGCCCTGATGGCGCATGCGGCACCTGATGCCCTTTTCCTGCACTGCCTGCCTGCCCATATCGGGGAGGAAGTGACGGAAGACGTGTTTGAAGGCCCGCATTCCGTCGTGTTCGACGAGGCCGAAAATCGCCTGCATGCGCAAAAGGGCATCCTGATCTGGGCGCTGTGCGGCGAGGACTGGCAGCAATATGGAAAGGAACCCACGGCATGACCGGACCGGCCGAACAGCCCGCCCTGCCCTCCGCCACCGAAGATACGCCGGAAATCCCGGGCTGGGCGGAAAAGAGCGTGCGCGACATCTTTGCCGCCCTGCCCACCCGTGACACCCGCATTGACGCGGTGCGTGACGCCTATCTGGACTGCATTGCCGGGGCGGGCCGCACGGAAGACCTGGATATGGAACATGACCGCTGCCGCCTGCGCGCCATGACCGTGCTGGACACGGACGGCCTGCTGCCAGCGGACCAGCTGAAAGACCTCGACCAGCGCCTCGCCGCGCTGGAGGCGGATATTACCGCCAATCTGTAATGACGCACGGCCCCCGGTAACGGGGGCACGTGATGCTGCGGGTTTCTGCCATGACTGCCAATAATCCCTCCCCCGCCTTTCTGGACGCCAGCCGCCCCGACACGCCCGATCTGGTCGTGCCGCAGGGTGTCGTGCCGTTCTATCTGGACCATAGGCCGGTACGCGGCCGCCTTGTGCGTCCCGGCGTGCTGACCGATACGCTGCTGACCCGCCATGACAATCCCGATGCCGTGCTGCGGCTGGCGGGGGAAGCGCTGGCGCTGGTGGCGGCCCTTGCCTCGTCACTGAAGTTCAGGGGATCGTTCTCCCTGCAGGCCAAGGGGGATGGCCCGGTCAGCCTGCTGCTGGCGGACTGCACCGATTCCGGCGCGCTGCGCTTCCATGCCCGTTCGGACGACGAACAGGTGGCGGAACTGCTGAAGGCCACGCCCGCCCCGACCGCCAGCCAGCTGCTGGGCAAGGGGTATATCGCCTTCAGCGTCGATCAGGGGCCCGATACCGACATCCATCAGGGCATTGTCGAGATGAATGGCGAAAGCCTGTCGGAAATGGCCGCGCATTATTTCGCCACCAGCGAACAGCATGCCTGCTGGGTCAAGCTGTTCTGTGAAAAAACGCCCGTGGGCTGGCGCTCTGGCGCGCTGGTGATGGAAAAGATCGCCATGGATGGCGGCATTGATGCCGACATGACGTCCGAAGAAGGCGATGATGCGTGGGAAACCGCCGTCACCCTGGCCACGACGCTGACAGCGCGCGAAGTGCTGGATGACACCCTTTCCTCCACGGACCTGCTGTACCGCCTGTTCCATGCCGAAGGACTGGTCGCCGGGCAGCCGCGCGCACTGGCGTTTGGCTGCCGCTGTTCACGCGCGCGCCTGTCGGGCATTCTGGAAACCTTCCCGCTGGATGACCTGGACCATATGGCGCAGGACGGCACGATCACCATGAACTGCTCGTTCTGCAACCACAGCTTCCACTTCCAGCGTGACGAGATCGGCGGCAAGGCGGCCTGACGCTGCCCTGCCCCTGTTCCACCGGCGCGGAACATGGCACGGTCGCCGGACTGACCTGACCTACCGCGCCGCACGCGCCTGCCGTTACCGGGATATGATCCATGCGACCGAACCGTTCGCCGCTTTCCGCCTCCACCCTGCGCCGCAGCCTGCGCGCAGCATTTGTGGCCAGCCTGCCGTTGCTGACACTGCCGCTGTGCGATCCCGCCTACAGCCGCAGCCACCGTAACGACACCCCCACCACGTTCGAGGGGCCGCAATATGGTGACGCCCAGCCACTGAACCTGAATGTCGCGTCCATTTCGGTGGTGGACCGGGGGCAGCCGGGGCTGGTGCCGGGCGACCTGTCCGGACGTGCGCCCAACCCGCCGGACCAGCTTCTCAAGCAGATGGCGCATGACCGGCTGATTGCCGCAGGCAGCGGGGGGGAAGGCGTCTTCACCATCGACCGGGCCTCGATCCTGCATGAACCCGGTGGTATACTGGACGGACAGCTGAACGTACATCTGGACGTGACATCGGCCGATGGCCGTCGCACGGGATATGCCGTCGCCCAGGTTACCCGGTCCTATGACCCGAAAAGAAAACATGGCAACAGCGATACGCCGGAAAACCTGAACACCCTCACCAACATGATGCTGGTGGACATGAGCAAGGAACTGGAATCCCAGATCCGCAACAACCTGGGCAACTGGCTGGTTACCGGGCAGGCACAGGTGCCCGGTGGCATTGTCGCACAGCCACTGGACGGCACCGAAGAGCAGCAGCCAGCCACCACGCAGGCCACCACCCCGGCCCCGGACACCAGCACCATGACCATTGGCGGTGGGCCGACCGACCTTCCGTCTGCGACCCCTTCGGCACCTGCCGCGACGCAGGCAACACCCAGGCCCGCGAATGACGGGCCGGACGCCATCTTCCCCACCGGGTATCCATCCGATGACGGGGACAGCGCGACACCGGCGGCCAAACCGCAACTGCGCTCCCCCCCGCCGGGGAACCTGACGCTGCCGGGCAGCACCAACTGATCTTTCCCATGCAGGGGGCGGCATCATCCGTCCCCTGTTTTTTTGACTATGGAAAGCCGTTTCTGGTGACGCTCTCTTTTTAAAACGCCATCATAAACTGACTTTTCAAACAGTCTCTTACTCTCCTGCCGGTGCGGTCATGCGCAGGACAAGGCCGGGCGTCAGGATTTCAGGCAGGATCACCTCCGCCCCGTGGGCGGGATAATAGGCGTAGAATGGCACGCCGTCGCGGCCATGGTCATGCAGGAAAGCGGTAATCGCCGCATCCCGCAGGGTCCAGTCCCCCTTCATGTAAACGATTCCACGCCGTGCAAAGGCGTCCTGCACCGCATGGGTGGACAGGGCCACGCGCTCATTGACCAGACATGAAATGCACCATGCCGCCGTCATGTCCACGAAGACCGGACGCCCCTGCCTGCGCAGTTCCGCCAGCCGGGTGGGGGAAAAGACGGAACTGCCATCCATCACCCGGCCGGTTCCCCGACCCCGGTCATGCACGGCGGCAGGCGGCAGCACACCACCGCCCACGAATGCCACCAGCAGGGTCAGGACCGCAACGGCGCGATACAGCCCCGCGCGGCCTTCCATGGCATCACGCAGATCCATCATGCTGGCCCGGCGCAGGCACCAGCATCCCGCCAGCACCAGCACCGCGCCTGCCGCCAGCAGGCCCAGCGCGTCCATGCCGCCTTCCAGCTTCGCCACCCATGCCAGCCACACGCATGTTCCCAGCACCGGCAGGGCCAGCAGGTTGCGCACGGTTTCCATCCACCGGCCCGGCTGCGGCAACCAGCCCAGCAGGCCGGGCATGCACGCCAGCAGCAGATAGGGCGCAGCAAGCCCACACCCAAGTGCCGCGAAAACCAGCAGCCCCACTACCGGGGACGCGGCCAGCGCCCCGGCCACCGCCGCCCCCATGAATGGCGCGGTACATGGCGAGGCAAGGACAACCGCCAGCACGCCGGTCAGGAAATCCCCCGCATGCGCGGGCAGGCCGTCCCCCAACCCCATCAACCGCAGGCCGATGGTAAAGAAACCCAGCAGGTTCAGCGCCACGGCAAGCAGCAGCAGACAGATCACGATGACAAAGCCGGTGGACTGGAACTGAAACCCCCAGCCCGCCTGCTGGCCCGCCACACGCAGCGCGGCAATCGTCCCGCCCAGCACCACGAACGACCCCACCACGCCCGCGGCATAGGCCCCTGCCCCCGCCAGCGCCGCCTTGCGCGCGCCCCGCGCCATGCGTTCCAGCGCCAGCACCTTCATCGCCAGCACCGGGAACACGCAGGGCATGAGGTTCAGAATCACCCCCCCCACAAATGCCATGCCCACCAGCCAGCCGACATGCCTGATCCCGCCGGGGGCCACCACCACGGGCGATGGGGATGCAAGCACGCGCACATCCCCCACCACTGGCTGCACCGACAGCCCGCGCTCACGCCCCATGGGGTCACGCAGGACCACGATACCCGACATGCCCGCCCCGTCATGGAATACCGGCCCCGGTTTCAGCGCCAGTTGCACGACACCATCGCGCACCGTCACGGCCTGCGGCGCGTCCTGATCGATCGCGCCCGCCACTTCGGGCATGAACCACGCATCCTTTACCGCATCCGGCGACAGTCCGCGCCCGATCAGCTGCAGGACCCCGGCGGGTGAGACACGGGCGGCAAAGGGCGAGGCCACCGGCCTGCTGGCGGCGGCACTGGCGAAAGCGGCCGCCTGCGACGAAGGCATCGCGTCCCCCCGTGGCAGGGTCAGGCTGAAACTGCCATGCTCCGGCACGCAGACATCGGCACAGACCAGCCACTCCGCCGTGGCATCCAGCGTAACCGGCCCATTCCCCTCCCCCGCCACGGGGGTCAGCGCGACCGGCAGCAGCACATCGCCGGTATAGGCATAGGATGTCAGCGGCCCGTCATGCAGCACGCGTGGCGTGGGCCATTCGATGGTGCCGGCCTGCCCCGTCGCCCCGCCCGTTGCCCGCACGTCCAGCGTCGGCGCATCGCCCGCATCACCGGGGTTGAGCCAGTAGGTGTGCCACCCCGGCGCCAGTTGCAGCCGCAACCCCACATGCAGGGGCCTGCCGGGCATGTAGGTATCGTCATCCGTGACCAGGGTCGCGGTGGCGCGGGGGGACACCACGCCGTCGCTCTGCGCGGCGCGGGCCGGATGCAGGACTGTCACCAGCATGCACAGGATGGACACAAGCCACAGGAAGGGCACGGACAGTACTCCGCCAGAACAGGATGAATGAAAAACGCGCCCGTGTACCATGCCAAGGATTGCCCCACCACCATGCCGGACGCCATAAGATCAGGATATGGCCTTAGACCCGACCTTGCAAAACCGCCTTGATGCCCTCCTGTCCGAAGACGATGGCAACGCGCTGCCCGTCGCCGCGGCCCTGCCGCTGCTGCGGGATGCACTGGCACGCACGTCCAATGCCGTTCTGGTCGCCCCACCGGGCGCAGGCAAGACCACGCTGGTGCCGCTGGCGCTGCTGGATGCGCCATGGCGGGGCGACGGGCGGATCGTGATGCTGGAACCACGCAGGCTGGCCACCCGCGCGGCCGCCACGCGCATGTCGGCGCTTATGGGTGAACAGCCGGGCGGGCTGGTTGGCTACCGCACCCGGCTGGATGGCGCGACATCGGCGCATACGCGCATCGAGGTGATTACCGAAGGCCTGCTGGTGCGCCGCCTGCTGTCCGATCCCACGCTGGATGGGGTGGCATGCGTCATTTTTGATGAAATCCACGAACGATCCGTCGATGCGGATGCCGCCCTTGCCTTCTGCCTTGACCTGCAACGCAGCCTGAGGCCCGAGCTGAAGCTGGTCGCCATGTCCGCCACCATGGACGGGGCGGCACTGGCACGGCGCATGAACGCCGAGCTGGTGGAAAGCGAAGGCCGGATGTTCCCCGTGGAGATCCGCCATGCCACCCGCGACCTTGTCCATCGCCGCGACCTGCCCGACGCCATGGCCGCCGCCATCCGCGCCGCCATCGCGCAGGACCCGGGCGATGTGCTGGCCTTCCTGCCCGGCGTTGCCGAAATCCACCGTACGCGCGCCCTGCTGGACGGGATCGCGGCGGATGTCCTGCCGTTGTATGGCGAACTGCCCCCCGCCGAGCAGGATCGCGCCCTGACCCCCCATCCTGATGGGCGCAGGCGGGTGATCCTGTCCACCTCCATTGCCGAAACATCCCTGACCGTGCCGGGGGTGCGTATTGTGGTGGACGGGGGCTTCCGCCGCGTACCCCGGCTGGATGTGGGCACGGGTCTTACGCGACTCGATACGGTGCGGATTTCGCGTGCCGCGGCCAACCAGCGCGCGGGCCGCGCGGGCCGTGTCGCCCCCGGACACGCCATACGGCTGTGGACGGAAATGACCACCCGCGCCATGCCGCCCCACGACCAGCCCGAAATGATGGAGGCCGAACTGACCGGCCTGCGGCTGGACGCGGCGGCATGGCAGGACGCGATGGGCACGGCGCCCGCCGACCTGCCCTTTCCCGATCCCCCGCCAAATGGCGCGTTCGAGGCCGGGCGCAGCCTGCTGCAGGCGCTCGGCGCGCTGGATGACGAAGCCCGCATCACGCGCGACGGCGCGCGCATGGCCGCCCTTGGCGCGCATCCGCGTCTGGCCGCCATGATGCTGGCCGCACGCACGCCAGCCGAACGCGCCATGGCCGCCGACATCGCCGCCCTGCTGGAAGAACGCGACCCGCTGCGCCCCCGTCGCCCCGCCGGTGGTGGCCGGGGCGCGCCACCCACGGCCCCGGCCGATATCCGCCTGCGCCTGGACCTGCTGGCCGGTGGCGACCACCCCGATGCCGACCGCGCGGCGCTGTCACGCATCCGCCATGCCGCCCGGCAGTACCGCAGGCGGCTGGGGCTGGGCCGCGACATTCCCGCCAGTGGCGATCCCGCCGCCCTGATTGCCGCAGCCTTCCCCGACCGGGTGGCGCAGTCACGCGGGGACGCGGGATCGTTCCGCATGGCCGGTGGCGGCAGCGCGCGCCTGTCCAGGACGGATGAACTGGCGCGCTGCGCCCTGCTGGCGGTGGCGGGCATGCATGTGCGCAAGGCTGCCGAGATCTGCCTTGCCGCCCCGCTGGACCGCGATGCGCTGCCTGACAGCCTGCTGGCGCGGACGCGCGAACAGGTTGAAACCACGCTGGATACCACAACGGGCAACGTGCTGGCGCGGCGCAGGCTGCGGCTGGGCAACCTTGTGCTGCGCGACCGTACCGTAAGCGCCAGTGCCGATGAAGTCTGCGCCCTGATGTGCGCGCAGGCGGCGCAGAACCCTGCCGCGACCTTCACATGGAGCGACGCCTGCCGCCAGTTGCAGGCCCGCGTGGAACTGGCGCGTACCCGTCTGGACCGCCCGGACCTGCCTGACCTGTCGGATGAGGCCTTGTCCCGGAGCACCGAAAGCTGGCTTGCCCCGTGGCTTGCGGGGGTCAACCGCCTGTCCGCGCTGGCGGAAATGGACCTGCTGGCCATGCTGCGCGCGACGATGGACCACGCCACGCTGAAATGGCTGGACCGCATGCTGCCCACCCACCTGGACATGCCGGGGGGGCGGGCCGCGATCGACTACCTGCAACCCGTGCCGGTGGCATCCGCACGGGCGCAGACCTTCTATGGTGTGACACAGACCCCCCGCATTGCCGACGGGCGGGTGGAGCTGCGTATCGCCCTGCTGTCGCCTGCGGGCAGGCCGCAGGCCATTACCGCCGACCTTGCGGGCTTCTGGGCCGGGTCATGGGCGGATATGCGCCGTGACATGCGGGGGCGCTATCCCCGTCATGACTGGCCCGAAAACCCCGCCACGGCTACTCCCCCACCGCCCCGGCCGCGTCGTGCGCCATAAAAAACCGCATGCATTTGCGTCCATGATGTCATGCAGCCATGGCATTGCCGCTTTTTTCAGATAACATGAATGATCATGAACGTTTCCTTCCACCGCCATACATGACACGGATCGCCATGGCCCGCCGTCCGGTTTCCCGGTTGTTGCCAATGCTGCTGCTGGGCATGCCTGGCCTGGCCGGACTGGCAACGGGGGCATGCGCGCAGGACGTTGCGGCATCATCCGCCGTGCCGCCCAATCCCTCCCTGTTCGCCCCGCCGGTGCCGCCGGTGGTGGCGACGGGACCACTGACCTTCGCCCCGCTGGTACGCCAGGTGGGACCGGCGGTGGTGAATATCGCGGTTTCACAGGATAACCGGAGCGCCACCAGCCACCAGCCCCTGCCGCCCAGCGTGAAGGGCACGCCGTTTGAACACAGGTTTCGTGAACGCATGCGCGCGCATGGGGAGGAAATGCTGGGTGCGGGCTCGGGCTTCCTGATCGACCCCAGCGGCGTGATCGTGACCAATGCGCATGTGGTGGGGGGCGCCGACCTGATTACCGTGTCCCTGGCTGATGGCACGGAATTCCCTGCCCATCTGGTCGGCAGCGATGACCTGACGGATATTGCGGTCATCCAGATCCATGCCCCGCACCCCATGCCCTTCGTGCCATGGGGGGACAGCAGGCTGGTCAATATCGGGGACTGGATCATGGCGGCGGGCAACCCGTTCGGGCTGGGATCATCCGTTACCGCGGGCATCGTGTCGGCGCGCGGGCGCGATATCGGCACCAGCCCGTTCGATGACTTCCTGCAGATCGACGCCCCGATCAATCCCGGCAATTCCGGTGGTCCGTCATTCAATCTGGGCGGGCAGGTGGTGGCGGTGAACACGGCCATTGTCTCGCCCACCGGGGGGTCGGTTGGCATCGGGTTTGGCCTTCCGTCCGAAATCGTGGCACCTATTGTGGAAGAACTGCGCCACAATGGCCATATCGACCGGGGATGGCTGGGTGTTACACTGGCGGACGGCCCGGGACATGACGGCGTGCAGATTGTCGGCATCGACCGCAACGGGCCGGCCATGAAGGCGCACCTGCATATAGGGGATGTCATTACCGCCGTGAATGATGAACCGATCGATACATCGCGCATGCTGATCCGCTCGATCGCGGCGAAACGGCCCCGGTCAACCGTGGTGCTGCATATCCGCCGCCGCCATGACACGCTCAGCCTGCCAGCCTGCGTCGGCCACCGCCCCGACGAGGACATGGAAGACTGACTGACCCCGCCCCAAACGACGTGAGGCAACGTGCATATTCTTGTTGTTGAAGATGATCCCACCGTCCGCAATTTCGTGGCCAAGGGCCTGAAGGAAGCCGGGCATCTGGTCGAACTGACCGATAACGGCAAGGACGGCCTGTTCATGGCCGTAAGCGAGAAGTTCGACCTGATCATACTTGACCGCATGCTGCCCGGCGGCATTGACGGCGTGCGCCTGCTGGAAACCATCCGCGCGCAGAACAACACGACCCCCGTGCTGCTGCTGTCGGCGCTGGCGGATGTGGATGACCGCGTGCAGGGACTGAAGGCGGGCGGCGACGATTACGTCACCAAACCCTTCGCCTTCAGCGAACTGCTGGCCCGCGTCGAAGCCCTTGGCCGCCGTGGCCGGACGGAAGCCGCCCCCCAGACCAAGCTGGAAGTGGCCGACCTTGAAATCGACCTGCTGTCGCGCACCGTCCGCCGTGCGGGCCAGAAGATCGACCTGCAGCCGCGTGAATTCCGCCTGCTGGAATACCTGACCCGGCACGCGGGGCAGGTCGTGACCCGCACCATGCTGCTGGAAGGCGTGTGGGACTACCACTTCGACCCGCAGACAAACGTGATTGACGTGCATGTGTCGCGCCTGCGCCAGAAGGTGGACAAGCCGTTCGGCACGCCGCTGATCCATACCATCCGCAATGCGGGATACATGCTGCGTGCCGAATAGGCGGCATCCCTGCCCGTGGGCGGGATTGTGATGCCCACCGGTTTCCCCCGCGCCATGCCGCGCCCGTCACGCTGGCGGGCGTGGCGGTCAGCCAGCCTGCGGTTTTCGCTGGCGTATGGCATGATGTTCGCCCTGTCCTCCATCCTGTTCATGTCCTTCATGTGGTGGGGCACGATCGGGTTTCTGGAGCGCCAGGTGGAAACCGCCATCAATGCCGATGCCCATGCCCTGGCCGAACGGTGGATGATGGGCGGCCTGCCCACGCTGGCCCTGACTATCGAGGACAGGCTGGAGCAGAATCTGGATGACGACGCGATCTACCTCGTCATTGATCCGCAGGGCAATTACCTGACCGGCAACGTGTCGGGATGGCCCGCCAAGGTGCAGTACACGGACCGCTGGTATTCCCTGCCCGATACGAGGGCGGGCCTGCGCGGCATGGCCGAACTGCATGCCTACCGCCTGCCCGGCACGGCGCAGAGCCATACGGCAGGCCAGCTGGACAGCGGCTATCGCCTGCTGGTGGGGCGTGACGTGCGCGCGCGTGGCATCCTGCGCCACCTGCTGACCGATTCGCTGTTATGGGCATGGGTCATGGTGACGCTGCTGGCGGTCAGTGGCGCGGTGCTGGTGCACGGCATTTTCCGCCGCATGGTCAAGACCGTGGCCCGCACGACATCCGCCATTGCCCATGGCGACCTGAGCCGCCGCATGCCGCTGGTCGGCAATGGCGATGAAATGGATCAGGTGGCTGAAGCCATCAATGAAATGCTGGACCGGATCGTGCGGCTGATGGATGGCGTGCGGCAGGTCTCCAATTCCATTGCCCATGACCTGCGCACCCCCATCGCCCGCGCACGCACCCAGCTTGAGGATGCAGCGCTGCATGCCACCACGGATGAGGAACTGCGTGAGGCGATCGAACGCGCGGTGGGCAATCTGGACAACGTCACCGCCGTGTTCGAGGCCCTGCTGCGCATTGCCCAGATCGAGGCCGGGGCCCGCCGCTCCGCCTTCATGACGTTCGATCTGGTCCCGGTCCTGCGCGATGTGGCCGACCTGTACGAAGCCGTGGCGGAAGACCATGACATCGCGCTGGCGCTGGACCTGCCTGAAAGCCTGATCTTCCATGGGGACCGTTCCCTGATCCAGCAGGCGGTGGCCAACATGCTGGACAACGCCATCAAGTTCTCGCCGCCCGGCGGCACCGTCCACCTGCGCGCGCAGGTGCGCGAACTGGCCCCCGGCCGCATTGTCGGCCCGTCGGGGGAGGGCATGCTGGACCTGTGTGTCAGCGACGAGGGAATCGGCATGAGCGAGGCCGACATGGAACGGGCCACAGAACGCTTCTTCCGTGCGGAAAAAGCGCGCAATACCCCCGGGTCGGGGCTGGGCCTGTCCATGGTGCGGGCCATCGTGCAACTGCATGGGGGACGGATGCACCTGTCGGCGCACAACCCGGGGCTGACGGTTTCACTGGCGCTGCCAATCGCGGCCTGCGCGATTTCAGGCATGGAAGAAGATTTTCCATCTCCGCTGCACATATCAGGCATGACGGAAAGGTCACCTTTCTCCCATCAGCATGACATGAACAGTAGCGTAAAGTAACATCATGAACATGCACCCCGCCATGGCGCCTGCCATCGTTGTGATGAGTTTCTGCCTGTGTGGCGCAGCCCCGGTCGAGGCAGGCGCCGGGGCGGATGTCATCGCCACACGGGATGGCGCGGACAAGCCCGTGATCATTACCAGCGACACCAAGGCTTACTGTAACCGGCTGCTGAACATCATCGACGCCTATGGCCCCGCCCTGCCGCAGGATGTGGATAGCCTGCGCACGCAGGGAGAAGACATGTGCCGCGAGGGGCGAATCCGTTCAGGGATCGTGCGCCTGCGTCGTGCGTTGGTTGAACTGAAGGAGACCACGCATTCATGACTTTTTCCCCTTTGACGCTTTTTGCCCGCCACAGCCTGCGCATCGTGCTGCCCGGCATGCTGGTGGCGGCAACGCTGCATCCGGCAGGTGGCATGGCCCAGACCCAGTCCGTAAATACCATTCCCCCCAATGCAACCGAACTGGACCTGTCCGCGTCCGGCACGGTGCAGGCCCAGCCTGATGAACTGACGGCCACGTTCATGGCCGAAGCCCGGGCCGACACGGCCGCCAGCGCACAGGCGCAGGTCAATGCACTGGTGGGCAAGGTCACGGCAGCCAGCGCCCATGCATCGGGACTGACCCTGAATGCCGAGTCGTATTTCGTGCACCATGATGATGGCGACAGGCAGCAGAACCGAAAGCCGCAATGGGTCGCACGCCAGAGCATCCGCCTGACCGCCACCGACGGCAAGGTGCTGCTGCCGCTGGTGGGCCAGTTACAGGCTGATAACCTGGCCCTGACCCGGCTGGACTGGTCGCTTTCGCGCGAACGGCGGGCGGACCTGACCCGCAAGGCCGAAACGCTGGCCCTGCAGGACATGCAGCAGCGCGCGCAGGCGGCTGCCAGCACGCTGAAGCTGACCGTTGCCTCCATCCGTACCGTGACGCTGGAAGACCAGAACATGCCGCGCCCGATGCCCATGATGATGATGGCGCGCGCCGCCAGCGTTGACATGCCCGGCCCCGAAGCCCCAACCGGCATGCAGGATGTTACGGCAACCGTCCGCGCCACACTGATCCTGAAGCCCGCCGGATAAGAAAAATGAGCGAACGTTTCTGGTGAGGCTTTTTTCAGAATGCTTCAGAAAACGCCGCCTGTCTGAACAGGCGGCCCCGGACACCTCTGCTGTTTTTACCTGTGAATGATTCGACCAGACCCGCGTGACGGAAAAAGCTGCCTGACACATGGCGTGCGGCCATCTGCGTCCATCCCTGTTCATCCAGCATGCAGTACATACAAAAAAGGCCCGGTGGAATAACGCCACCGGGCCTTTTCATAACACAGATACGTGGGCCTGCCCTTAACGCGGGGCAAGCACCATGATCATCTGGCGGTTTTCAAGCTTGGGCATATGCTCAACCTTGGCAATCTCATCCATTTCCGCGCGGATGCGCTCCAGAACCTTCACACCCAGATCCTGATGCGCCATTTCACGGCCACGGAAGCGAAGGGTCACCTTCACCTTGTCGCCTTCGCCAATGAAGGTCTTCATGGCGCGCATCTTCACCTGATAATCATTTTCGTCAATGTTCGGACGAACCTTGACTTCCTTGATTTCGATGACTTTCTGCTTCTTGCGCGCTTCGTTACGCTTCTTCTGCTGTTCGTACTTGAACTTCCCGTAGTCAAGGACCTTCGCCACGGGCGGCTCGGCATTCGGACTGATTTCCAGAAGATCAAGGCCAACGGAATAGGCACGGGCCAGCGCATCACGCGTGGACATGATGCCCAGCATCTCGCCTTCTTCGTCGATCAGACGGACCTGCGGTACGCGGATCTCTTCATTGACACGGGGGCCCTCTCGATTTGGCGGAGTGGGCATCGGGGGTCTGGCTATGGTCAGCTCCTGTAACTGTTTCATTCAAACGGCAGATAAGGCCATCCCCGATACCGACGCATCCATGGCCGGAACCACGGCAGATGCGCAGGCAAGGCATGACCTTACATTATGGAAAGATATGTGACGCAAAGACACGCCACAGATCAAGTACTGTCTTGTCCCGTACCTGCGAAAACAGCCATGCAATCGCGGCACGGAACCAGGCGGTCAGCCGCGTTCCCTGCGGATATCGGGTGGCAGGGCTTCATATGCAAGGGCGGACACCGCTTCTTCCAGCGGCAGCACCTCCTGCGCCTTGCCGCCAAGGCGGCGCAGGGCGACGGTGTTTTCCTCCGCTTCCTTGCGACCGACCACCAGAATCACCGGAACACGCGCCAGGCTGTGTTCGCGAATCTTGGCGTTGATCTTTTCGTTCCGCAGGTCGGCTTCCACCACCAGCCCCGCCTTGCGCAGGCTGTCGGTCACATGTTGGGCATAATCCGCCGCATCGGTCACGATGGATGCCACCACCACCTGCACCGGCGCCAGCCACAGCGGGAAACGGCCCGCATGCTGTTCGATCAGGATACCAAGGAATCGCTCGAACGACCCCAGAATCGCCCGGTGCAGCATGACCGGACGATGGCGCGCACTGTCTTCCCCCACATAGGACGCATCCAGCCGTTCGGGCAGCACGTAATCAACCTGCAGCGTGCCGCACTGCCAGTCACGGCCAATGGCGTCGCGCAGCACGAATTCCAGCTTCGGGCCATAGAACGCGCCCTCGCCCGGGTTGTGTTCATAGGTCACGCCCGCCATGTCGCAGGCGACCTTCAGCGCATTTTCCGCACGGTCCCATGTCGCGTCGTCACCGGCGCGCTGTTCGGGACGGTCAGCGAATTTCACACGGAAGTGTTCGAATCCAAGGTCCTGGTATACATCGGCCAGCATGCGCACGAAACGCGCGGTTTCATCGGCGATCTGGTCTTCGGTACAGAAGATATGCGCATCATCCTGCGTGAAACCACGCACGCGCATGATGCCGTGCAGCGCGCCCGACGGCTCGTACCGATGACACGCCCCGAATTCCGCCATACGCAGCGGCAGTTCACGATAGGACCGCAGGCCATGGCGGAAAATCTGCACATGGCACGGGCAGTTCATCGGCTTCAGGGCGAGGGTCTTGTCCTCATCCTCGACAGTGGCGATGAACATGTGTTCGCGGTACTTGTCCCAGTGCCCGGACGCTTCCCACAGGGCGCGGTCAACAAGCTGCGGGGTGCGCACTTCCTGATAGCCATTCGTATTCTGCGCGCGGCGCATGTAGTCCTGCAGCACCGAATACAGCCGCCAGCCCTTGGGGTGCCAGAAGATCTGGCCCACGGCTTCTTCCTGAATGTGGAACAGGTCCATCTCGCGCCCGATGCGGCGGTGGTCGCGGCGCTCGGCTTCCTCCAGCTGGTGCAGGTGCGCCTCGAGTTCCTTGCGGTCACGCCATGCCGTACCATAGATCCGGGTCAGCATGGGGTTGCGGTGGTCGCCGCGCCAGTAGGCACCCGCCACCTTCATCAGCTTGAAGGCATTGCCCACATCCGCCGTGCCACGCAGGTGCGGCCCACGGCACAGGTCCAGCCACTCACCCTGACGGTAGATGGAGATTTCCTCATCTTCGGGCAGGTCACGGATCAGTTCGGCCTTGAAGCGCTCGCCCCTGTCCTCAAAGAACTGGATGGCTTTCTCACGCGGCCATGTCTCGCGCACGAATGGTTCGTTCGCGGCCACGATTTCGCCCATGCGCTTTTCAATCGCGGCGAAATCCTCAGGCGTGAACGGCTCGTTGCGGTAGAAATCGTAATAGAACCCGTTTTCGATCGACGGGCCGATCGTGACCTGGGTTCCGGGAAACAGCGACTGCACGGCTTCCGCCAGCACATGGGCCGCGTCATGGCGGATCATTTCCAGCGCCTCGGGGTCCTTGCGCGTCACAAAGCGGACCTTTGCGTCATGGTCGATCTCGCGACCGATATCCATAAGCTTGCCATCCACTTCCATGGCAAGGGCGGCGCGGGCCAGGCCGGCCCCGATGGACTGCGCCACGGTCGTGCCCGTCACTGCCCCGTCAAAGCGGCGAACGGATCCGTCAGGCAGGGTTATGGCAGGCATGGCTTCATTGCTCCGGTAAGAAGATATTCCGCTGTAATGGCGTCAGGCGAGCGTCGCCGCAACCCTGTCAACGCGCAGAGTTGCCAGATCACGCACATAAATGACCCGCACCTGCCCCGCATGCTGGCCCACGGGCGCGGTCAGCGCGGGGTTGCTGTCGGCCGAAAACAGCACGGTGCAGGGCACGCCCAGGGCGGCTGCCAGATGCATGGGGCCGGTGTCATTGCCCACGGCGCAGGCCGCGCGCGCCATCACGCCCCCCAGTTCCAGCAGCGATGTCCGCCCCGTCAGGTCCAACGCAGCAGGACAGGCTGCGCGGATGGTGGCGGCAAGCGGCCCCTCCCCCCGGCTGCCCACGATCACGGGCAGCATGCCGCATGCGTGCATGCGCTGCGCGAGGGCCGCATACCGTTCCACCGGCCAGCGTTTGGCCGGACGGTGCGCCGCCGCCCCCGGCACCAGCACGCCATAGGGCGCGGGCAGGACAGGGCCGCCCTGCGCCAGCCACGACAGGTCGGGCACCGGCAGGCTGTCGAGTCCCGCATGCCGCAACTGATCGCGCTGGCGTGCGCGGGTATGCATGACGCGCCGTTGCGGACTGTCATGCACCGCCTGCGCGCCACGCCCGATTCCTGACCATGTCTTCATGCCCGACAGGTGGAAATACCGCGTACTGCGCCCCGATGTCTGCAGATCATAGATAAAGTCATAGGACCGCAGCAGCCGACGCAGCGCCATGACCGCGCGCAGGTCATGCCATGGCGGCCTGCGGTCAACATGTACATGGTCGAACCACGGCGCATGCCGCGCAAGGTCAGCGAAGGGCGCCTGCGTCAGCAGGTCCACCCGGTCATGCGCATGGCGGGCGCGAATGGCCGCGAACGGCGCGAAGGACTGGATGAAATCGCCCAGCGCGCCCAGCCGGATCACCAGGATACGGGCCATGGGATCAGGGTGCCTCGGGGTCGGTTTCAAGCAGCGACAGGTCCTGCCGCGCAAGATCGGCCTCGTCCGAATCCGGGGACAGCGTCACCACGTCCTGCCAGTCGGCGCGCGCCTGCGCCATCTGTCCTTCACGCTGGTACAGGATGCCGCGTTCCAGCAGGGCGGCCCCATTGCGGGGCATGTCCTTCAGGGCGGCGTTGATGTCGGTCATGGCCTGCTCGATCCGTCCCATCCTGCGCCATGCGGCAGCGCGCGCGATCAGCGCCTCATCACGTTCCACCGGAACGGGTGGCAGCGGCGTCAGGGTGTCTATCGCGCGCTGTGGCTGGTCCAGTTCAACCGCGACCCGCGCATAGACCAGCCGCAGCGGCACGTCCCCCGGCTCCAGCGTCAGGCCATAGGTCGCGCTGTCGAATGCCTGTTTCGGGCTGTCATCCGCCTGCCATGCCCGCGCCGCCTGTTCGGCCACGGCGGCGCGGCGGCGCAGGGACTGCGGAGTATCCGCCTGCGCGGCCGCATTGGGCATGACCGAATCCCCCATGGGCCAGCCGGACACATGCGACAGGCGATCCAGCGAGGCCGCCGCCGTCGCCACATCCCCCAGTTCCATACGCGCGAGGGCTTCACACTGCTGCGCCTCCAGCCCGCCACCATGGGCCAGCCAGTCCTCGGCATAATCCCGCGCGCCATCGGGATCATCAGACAGGGTGGTGGTGCACCGGGCGAAACTCCACGCCTCGCGTGGTGCGTCCGCGTGTCCCGGTTCGGGGGGGGCAGCTGGCGATGGGGCTACCTGCTGCGCCGTCTCCGCCGCCCGTGCGCGACTACATGCGGCATTGCCCGGCGGCAGCGCGCAGACCCCCGCCATCATTGCCCACGCGACGGTCAGGACCCGGCACCCCGCCCGCATCCGCCCAATGGGCCGGGCCGGGGCAATGCTGAAGCGTCCGGGGCATCCGTCCGGCAGGGGAAAGGGGGAAACAGGCAGGCACGCAGAAACTCTCATTACCGCATTCGTCGTCCCGCCCGCCAAGAAGGTCAAGGGCCGGGGGCCCATTCATTCGCCACCCGTGCAGTTCCGGAATGATCGTGGTATGGGGAAATGCGATGCAAACCGTTACCGACCGACCTGTTATCCTGCAGGCCCTGCCAGCACTCGAATCCGGCGGGATTGAACATGGCACGCTGGAAATGGCGCAGGCCATCGTGCAGGCCGGTGGCACCGCCATTGTGGCCAGTGCGGGCGGGCGGCTGGTCCCGCGCCTGAAATACATCGGGGCCATCCCGGTCGAGATGGACCTGAAGGCCAAGAACCCCCTGTCCATCATGCGCAACGCAACCCGCCTGCGCCATGTCATCCGCGATTACGGCGTCAACCTTGTGCATGCGCGCTCACGCGCGCCCGCCTGGGCCGCCCACCTTGCATGCAGGCGGCAGAAGGTGCCGCTGGTCACCACATGGCATGGCGTGCATGCCGCCAACCTGCCGGGCAAGCGGCGGTACAACAGCGTGCTGGCATCGGGCAACCGGGTCATCGCCATAAGCCGCTACATCGAAAACCGCCTGCGCGAGGAATACAAAGTGGGCGACGACCGCCTGCGCCTGATCCCGCGCGGGGCGGACATGACCCGGTTTGACCCGCAGGGCGTGCGCGGCAACCGGGTACAGAACCTGATCAACCTGTGGGACATACCCGACGGCGCCACCGTCATCATGCTGCCGGCACGGGTGACGCCGTGGAAAGGGCACGCGCTGCTGATCGAAGCCCTGGCGCAGATGAACGACATGGCCAGCCCGGATGGGGAGTGGGTGTGCATTTTCGTGGGCGAGGCGAATGAAAAGCAGGGGCGCGACCTCGTGGCGCTGGCAACGCGCAGGGGAATCGCCGCGCGCCTGCGCTTTGCCGGGCATTGCGCGGACATGCCCGCCGCCATGATGCTGGCGGACATGGTGGTTGTCCCCTCGCTACGGCCTGAACCCTTTGGCCGCGTGGTGGTGGAAGCGCAGGCCATGGGCCGCCCGGTAATCGTGGCGGGCCATGGCGCCGCACTGGAAACGGTGGACAATGGCGTAACCGGTTTTGCCTTCCCCCCCAACGACGCCCGGGCACTGGCGGCATGCATGCACCATGTCGCCACCATGACGGCGGAAGAACGGCTGACCCTGGCATGGCACGCGCGCGAGAATGTGCGCGAGCATTATTCAACACAGGCGATGCAGTACGCGACGCTGGCTGTATATGATGAACTTCTGCATACGCAGCTGGCGAATACTTTCTACCATAACGCCATGACGGACGTTATCTGGGACGAAGAACACCTGCCGCAGGCGGGATGAAACCGCGCAGGCGGTGATTGTGCCATATCAGGTGCAGGATAGCCTTGATCTGTCTCATGGCGGTCCCAAAACCCTGATCGAGCGTCCAGTATTCGGCATGGGCCTTATGCAGGGGGTGGTTTTGCAGTCGACAAGGCGCGCGAAATTCTTCACCCATTGCGCATTCTTCTTTCTGGCGGACGGGGATGACCCGCGGCCCGCCGTTTCAACGCGAACACTTCGGGACTGCACCACATGAACCAGATTTCCCCCGTCCAGACAGACACGACACCCGAACCCCAGCCCCATCACCCCGACCTGCGCCGGGTGAACGCCAACCCGGATTTCTGGTATCCGGTCGCGTGGTCGTCGGACCTGCGCAAGGGCAAGACGCTGGCGGTCAGCTATGCCGGCACGCCCATCGTGCTGGTCCGCCCCGAAGATGGCAGCGTCTTCGCGCTGTATGACCGCTGCCCCCACCGGCAGGTCCCGCTGAGCAAGGGAACCGTGAACGGCCAGACCGTGCGCTGCTGCTATCATGGCTGGGCCTTTGGCCGTTCGGGCCGCTGCATCGACGTGCCCTACCTTGGCAAGGGCAAGCTGCCCAACGGCGTGCGCACCTTCCCCGTGCGCGAGGCGGGCGGCCTGATCTTCGTCTTCCCCGGCAATCCGGAAAAGGCCGACAGCACGCCCTTCCCCAAGCTGGCCCAGACGGACAACCCCAAATACAAGACCAAGCACTTCAGCCCACGGGTGAACTGCCACTACACCTTCATGCACGAAAACCTGATGGACATGAACCATCAGTTCCTGCACCGCCGCCAGATGGGCCAGATCAAGGCCCGCTTCCTGGGGCAGGACAAGGGTGAGGACTTCATCGAGGCACGCTACAGCTTCATGCGCTGCGCGGGTCAGCAGCCGCTGGCCGAACGCCTGATCTTTGGCAAGCACAAGGACCTGCAGGGCAAGGAACAGCCGGTCGAGGAAGTGGTGACCATCCGTACGGAATACCCGTACCAGACCCTGCGCATCACCGACAAGGACGGTGACCTGATCATGGACCTGTGGACCGCCTACGTGCCGGTGGACAAGGACGAACGCATCACCCAGTCCTTTGGCCTGCTGTCCATCCTGCGCCCGCAGACGCCGTTCCTGATCGACATGATCTGGCCCGCGCTGGGCTGGTTCACCAACCGCATCTTCCTTGAAGACAAGGATATCGTGGAACTGGAACAGGCCGCGTGGAACGAGGTGGGCTATGACCGCAACGTGGAAATCTTCCCCGTGGTCAAGGCACTGCGTGAACTGCTGATCCGCAGCGGCATTCCGCAGGACATGCCGCCCGCGAACACCGCGCAGCAGCCCGCCACCCCGGCGACACCTGCCTGACGTCTTCCGCCTGCCCGCCATCCCCACGGGTGGTGGGCATTATTCCCGCCCCCCTCCGCGCGAAATCACCACCATGACCGAACGGCCAGATACCCCCCGCCTGACCGACAGGGCCGAGGCTGCCCGCCAGCAGCGCCTGGCCCGTGAAGCCGAGGCCCTGCGCGCCAACCTGCGCCGGCGCAAGCAGCAGAGCCGCGCACGCACGGCACCGCCCGCCAACCCCATGCCTGACAGCAGCGACATATCCAGCAACGAAGCGTGATTGCCGGTTGCGGTCGGGCGGCCACTTCGTTAGTGGTCGCGCAGCAGCCGACGGGTTTCCCGTCCACGCGCCACCGATGCCGAAGGAAGGGACAACATGCCAATAATGCCTGACACGTGGATTCGTCGCATGGCCACGGACCACGGCATGATCGAACCCTTCGTGGAGAAACAGAACCGCGAGGGCGTGATTTCCTTCGGGCTGTCATCGTACGGGTACGACGCGCGCGTGGCCGACGAATTCAAGATTTTCACCGACGTGGACAACGCGGTGGTCGATCCCAAGAACTTTGCCGAAAACAGCTTTGTCACCCGCCGGGGCGACTGCTGCACCATTCCGCCGCACAGCTTCGTGCTGGCGCATACGGTCGAATACTTCCGTATTCCACGCGACACGCTGGTGGTCTGCCTGGGCAAGTCCACCTATGCGCGCTGCGGCATTATCGTGAACGTGACCCCGCTGGAACCGGAATGGGAAGGACAGGTCACGATCGAGATCAGCAACACGACCCCGCTGCCCGCGCGGATCTACGCCAATGAGGGGATCTGCCAGTTCCTGTTCTTCCAGGGCGCATCCCCATGTGAAACCAGCTACGCCGACCGCAAGGGCAAATACATGGGGCAGGTTGGCGTCGCCCCGCCGCGTATGTAAGGGCAGGAACCGCAAGTCATGGACCGTTTCATCATTCACGGCGGCCACCCGCTGCGTGGGGACATCGTGATCGGGGGGGCGAAGAATTCCGCCCTCAAGCTGCTGGTGGCGGGGCTGCTGACCTCC
Organism: Komagataeibacter intermedius TF2; assembly: GCF_000964425.1. Taxonomy (GTDB): domain Bacteria; phylum Pseudomonadota; class Alphaproteobacteria; order Acetobacterales; family Acetobacteraceae; genus Komagataeibacter; species Komagataeibacter intermedius. The sequence goes on from NZ_BANF01000048.1 coordinate 66,253, forward strand.
GAACGGCTGGTGCTGGACAACGTCCCGCGCATTGCCGACATCCGCACGATGCGCAGGCTGCTGGAACAGCATGGCCTGACGGTGGACGATGTCAGCGGCGATGGCGGCACGCTGGCGGTTGGCGGCGAGATCACCAATACCGAAGCGCCCTACAACATCGTCTCCAAGATGCGGGCGTCGATCCTTGTGCTCGGCCCGCTGCTGGCGCGCTGTGGCGAAGCCCGCGTGTCGCTGCCCGGTGGCTGCGCCATCGGCACCCGCCCGGTCGACCTGCACCTCAAGGCGCTGGAAACGCTGGGGGCGAAGATCACGCTGGAAAACGGCTACATCCATGCCGAAGCCCCCCATGGCCTGAAGGGGGAACGGGTGATCCTGCCGTTCGCCTCGGTAGGGGCGACCGAAAACCTGCTGATGGCCGCAACCCTGGCCAGAGGGCGCACCGAAATCGTCAACGCCGCGCGTGAACCCGAAATCGGGGATCTTGTCGGCTGCCTCAACGCCATGGGCGCGCGCATTACCGGCATCGGCACGGGCAAGCTGGTGATTGACGGGGTGGAGGGACTGCATGGCGCGCAGTACCGCGTCATGCCCGACCGGATCGAATGCGGCACCTATGCCTGTGCCGCCGCCATTACGGGTGGCGAACTGCGGCTGGTGGGCGGGCAGGTCGAACACCTTGGCGCCGTCGTGCGCGCGCTGGAGGAAGCGGGCGTGGAGATGGTGCAGGAAGACGGGGCGGTACGCGTGCAGCGCACCGGCGCGCTGCGCGGGGTCGATATCATGACCGAACCCTATCCCGGCTTCCCCACCGACATGCAGGCGCAGTTCATGGCGCTGCTGTCGGTGGCCGAAGGGGCGTCGATGGTGACGGAAACCATTTTCGAAAACCGCTTCATGCATGTGCCCGAACTCAACCGCATGGGTGCGCGCATCAACGTACACGGATCATCCGCCATCATCCGGGGCGTACATTCGCTGTCCGGCGCGCCGGTCATGGCGACGGACCTGCGGGCGTCATTTTCGCTCATCCTTGCAGGGCTTGCCGCCCATGGGGAGACGATCCTGAGCCGCGTCTACCACCTTGACCGCGGCTACGAGGCGGTGGAGCGCAAGCTGGCGCAGTGCGGCGCGCATATCGAGCGCGTTTCCGACTAGCTGCCGACAGAAAAGCGCCCTTCCTGCATGATGGCTGAATGTGGTATGCGCGCATGTCACCAAAAGGCGCCCCGCACGCGGGATTACCCCCGCCTTCATGTCGGAGAATACATTGACCGTCCTGTCACCGGCCCAGACCGCCGTTCCGGAAACGGATAGCCCGCTGATACTCGCCCTGCCCAAGGGCCGTATCCTCAAGGCCGCGGCGCCGCTTCTGCATAGGGCGGGCATTGTGCCCGGACCGGATTTCAATGACGAGAAAAGCCGCCTGCTGCGCTTTGAAACCAATGACCCCGGCATTGACGTGGTGCGCGTGCGTTCGTTCGACGTCGCAACCTTCGTCGCCTTTGGCGGCGCGCAGATCGGCATCTGCGGCGCTGATGTGCTGATGGAATTCGATTACCCCGAAATCTATGCCCCGCTTGACCTGGGGATCGGGGGGTGCCGCATTTCCATCGCCCAGCCCAGGGACCGCAGCGGACTCGAAGACAATCCCAACCGCCTGTCACAGGTGCGGGTGGCGACCAAATATCCCTCGCTGACGCGCCGCCACTTTGCCGCGCGCGGCATAAACGCCAGCATCGTCCACCTGCATGGCGCGATGGAACTGGCCCCGGTCCTGGACCTGTCGCACCTGATCGTGGACCTGGTTGATACCGGGTCAACGCTGCGCGCCAACGGGCTGGAGGAAACGCACACCATCGCCCACATCACCAGCCGCCTGATCGTGAACCGCACGGCGCTGAAAACCCAGCCTGAACGCATCACGGCGGTCATCAACCGCTTCCGCGCGGCGCTGGCGCCCAATTCCGCACAAGCCAAGGATTCGCAGGCATGAAGCGCCTTGATACCACCCAGCCCGATTTCAGGTCCGAATTCGCCGGCCTGCTGGCCGACCGCGACAGCGACACCGCCCGCGTGGACGGCCCCGTAACCGAAATCCTGGCCGCTGTCCGGACACGTGGTGATGACGCGCTGTGTGAATTCACCAACCGCTTCGACCGGGCCAACGTGACCCCCGCCACCCTGAAGATCACGCCAGAGGAGGTCGAGGCCGCCTGCCGTCAGGTCTCCGCCGGCCTGCTGGACGCGCTGGAAACCGCAGCGACCCGGATCGAGTCGTTCCACAGGGCGCAGATGCCCACCGACATGCGGTATGTCGATGATGCCGGCGTGACGCTGGGCATGCGCTGGACGGCGCTGGACTCGGTGGGGCTGTATGTGCCGGGTGGCAAGGCGGCCTATCCATCGTCGGTGCTGATGAACGCCATTCCCGCCCATGTGGCGGGCGTCGGGCGGATCGCCATGTGCGTGCCCACGCCCGATGGCACGCTCAACCCGCTGGTGCTGGCGGCGGCGCGGCGCGCGGGCGTGACCGAAATCTATCGCGTAGGCGGGGCACAGGCCGTGGGCGCCATGGCCTATGGCACGGCCACCATTGCGCCGGTGGACCGCGTGGTGGGACCGGGCAACGCCTATGTGGCCGAAGCGAAGCGGCAGGTCTTCGGCACGGTGGGAATCGACAGCATCGCCGGTCCGTCCGAAGTGGTCGTGGTGGCGGATGGCAATAACGATCCCCGCGCCATCGCACTCGACCTGCTGGCTCAGGCGGAACATGATCCCATGGCCCAATCCATCCTGATCACGCCCGACACCGGCATGGCGGCAGAGGTGGAACAGGCGGTCGCAACCGAACTGGAAACCCTGCCGCGTGCCGAAATCGCCCGTACCAGCTGGGACGCGCATGGCGCGATCATCACGGTGCGTGACCTGAATGAGGCCGCAGACCTTGTAAACACCATCGCGCCTGAACATCTGGAACTCATGATCGACGATCCGGCCCCGGTCTTCCGCCGCGTGCGGCACGCGGGCGCCATTTTTGTCGGTCGGTACTGCCCCGAGGCCATTGGCGATTATGTGGGTGGCCCGAACCATGTGCTGCCAACCAGCCGTACGGCGCGTTTCTCCTCCGGGCTGTCGGTATACGACTTTATCAAGCGCACCACGTTCATTGAGGCACAGCCCGAGTCGCTGCGGAAAATCGGCCCCGCCGCCGTCAGCCTGGCGGAAGCCGAAGGGCTTGATGCACATGCATTGAGCGTGTCCGTCCGGCTGGCCGACCTTGATCGTGCGCATAAGGAAACTTGACCCGGGCGGTGAGTATCCCCACATAAACCAACCGTACTGCGCTGCGGGCCCGCAGCAGGACGGCAACCTTGATGATTGAAGGACACGATGTCTAAAGAAGACATGATTGAATTCAGTGGCACAGTAACCGAACTGCTGCCCAATGCCATGTTCCGCGTAACACTGGATAATGAGCATACCATCCTTGCGCATACCAGCGGCAAGATGCGCAAGAACCGTATCCGCGTGCTGGCAGGTGACCGCGTGAATGTGGAAATGACGCCCTATGACCTGACAAAGGGTCGCATCACCTTCCGCTTCAAGTAAGCCGTCCTTGTCGGTCATCACCGCAGAAGCCGTCCCCACAGGGGGCGATACGGGCGCGCAGCTTGTCCTTGCCTCGGCTTCTCCCCGCAGGCTTGCGCTCCTGCGCCAGATCGGGCTGGTTCCCGATCAGGTGCATCCAGCCAATATTGATGAAACACCCCGGCGTGATGAACTGCCCCGTCCGTATGCCCAGCGTCTGGCAACGGAAAAGGCCGAACATGTGGCGGGCGCGCTGGATTGTCCGGCACTGGTCATCGCCGCCGATACGGTTGTCGCCCTTGGCCGGCGCATCCTGCCCAAGGCGGAGGACGCGGACACGGCACGCAGGTGTCTGACCCTGCTGTCGGGACGGCGTCATACCGTCTTTACCGCCGTCGCCATCCGTCCCACTGCCGCGTGGAAAGGTGGTCGCGCGGGGAACCGGCTGGTCGCCAGCACGGTGACATTCTCGCGCCTGACCCCGTTGCAGATTGATGCGCTGATCGAGGCAGGTGACTGGAACGGCAAGGCCGGGGGCTATGCCATACAGGGCCATGCGGCGTCGTTCGTCCGGTTCATGTCCGGCAGTTATACCGGCATTGTCGGCCTGCCCCTGTTTGAAACCGCGCAGATGCTGCGTGGGCAGAAGGGGTGCTGGCTGCGGTGAGCATGCGCATCTGCGCCAGCAGCAGTCCCGGGGAAGTCCGCATTGCTGTCACGACGGATGGCGTCATGCAGGATTTTGCCCTGTGGCGGCCTGACATGGCTGACGGGGTAGGCGATATCTATCGCGCCCGGGTCAGCGCCCATGTCCCCGCGCTGGGTGGTACGTTCGTCACCCTGCCGGGACTGGAGCAGGCGGGCTTCCTGCCGGATTCGGAAGGGCTGGGCCCCCTGACGCAGGGACAGACCGTCCTTGTGACCATTACCCGCAGCGCACAGGGGGGCAAGGGGGTCAGGCTGGGCGCGCGCAACCTGCCGCCCGACCTGCCCGGCGGGGCGGAGCCGCAGTTGCTGCGGCGCGGCCCTTCGCCGCTGGAACGGCTGGCCCGGTATTATCCACATGCCCAGATCGTTATTGATGATGCCGCCATCGCGGCACGGTTGCCCGCCGCGTTTCACCCACGACTGACACGTGTCAGTTCCGCATTCGACAGCGACCTGCGTGCACAGGCCGATGCGCTGGAAGATCCCGTCGTGTCCCTGCCCGGTGGCATGTCGGCCAGCATTACCCCCACCCCCGCACTGGTGGCGATCGACATGGATGGCGGGGCGACCAGCATGGACCGCCGCCCCAAACAGACCGCCCAGTTCGCCGCCAATCGTGACGCGCTGCCGGACCTGTTGCACCAGTTGCGGCTGCGCAACCTGTCCGGCGCGATCATTGTCGATGTCGCAGGACTTGCCATACGCAAGCGTCGGGCGCTGTCGGAAACGGTCGAAACGCTGCTGAAGAACGATCCGCTGCGTCCGCGCTTCCTGGGCTTTACGGCGCTCGGGCTGGCGGAAATCGTGCGTCCTCGCGTGCATCCCCCCCTGCATGAACTGTTCCAGTCCACCGAAGGGCGACTGTTACGGGCGCTGCGCGGGCAGATGCAGGCGCATCGGGGCATGCCGCCAGATGGCCAACCCGTCACGATGGGGTGTGGCCATGGTATCATGACGCTGTTGCAGGACCATCCGGACTGGATGGAGGATTTCGTACGCCTGACAGGCCGTGCGCTTCAGCCCGTCATGGATCAGGACCTGCCTGTCAATGGCTGGAGATTCGATCATGGCTAAACAGCCCGCCCTTCCCCCCTGCCCCATATGCGGGCAGCCCGCACGGGAGCAGTACCGCCCCTTCTGTTCACGCCGTTGCGCGGATGTGGACCTTGGCCGCTGGTTTTCAGGGCAGTACCGCGTGCCTTCGACGGAGATTCCCTCTGAAGAGGATGAAAAATACACAAGACGGGTTGATCCCGATGATGAGGTAGGTTAAACGCTTGTCCAACGTCACGGCGGTCCCGACTGCCCTGACCCAGCCGGACAGACGGCCCGGTGCCCAAGTAGCTCAGTTGGTAGAGCATGCGACTGAAAATCGCAGTGTCGGTGGTTCGATCCCGCCCTTGGGCACCATTTCATTTCCTGAAAATACAATAGATTATGTAACCAGATCGATCTGATCGATATGGCATGCCATCTGGCGCGTATGTCCCATGGGCATACATGGCCGGACATAAAAAAGCTTCAGGGAAGGCCGCCTTAAAAAAAGGCGGCGCCCAGCGGCTGTTATGTCCTTTTGCCAGTGGATTACGGACGGTCGGTCGCATCAAACAGCAGGGGTTCGCCCTGTGCGCTGGGGGCAAGCTGGTTGTCCCACATGACCACATTGCCACGAATGATCGTGCCCATGGGACGACCGGTCAGTTCACGGCCCACAAACGGCGACCACCCGCATCTGGAAGCCAGCCATTCCTGCTGCACCGTCCAGCGCGCGGCAAGGTCCACCACCGAGAAATCAGCATCGTACCCCACCGCAATGCGCCCCTTGCGCACCAGCCCGAACAGACGCTGCGGACCGGCGGATGTCATGTCCACCACCCTGCGCAGCGACAGGCGGCCATGCGCCACATGGTCCAGCATAAGCGGCAGCAGCGTCTGCACGCCGGGCATGCCCGAAGGTGTTTCGGGATAGCTGCGCTGCTTGGCTTCCAGCGAATGGGGCGCGTGGTCGGAGCCAATAATGTCGGGCACCCCCTGCCCCATCCAGTACCACAGGCCATCGCGCCATTTCCGGCCACGGATTGGCGGGTTCATCTGCGCCAGCGTGCCCAGTTCGGCATAGGCCTCCTCACCTGCCAGCGTCAGATGCTGGGGCGTGACTTCACAACTGGCGACATCCTTGTGCCCGGACAGGAATTCCAGTTCGGCCGGCGTCGTGACATGCAGCACATGGATGCGCCGCCCCGTACGCCGGGCCAGCCGCACGATACGCTGCGTGGCGCGCAGGGCCGTTTCCTCGTCACGCCAGACGGGGTGGCTGGAGGGATCGCCCGCCCTGCGTTCGGACAGGCGTTCATGCAGCCGGGCCTCATCTTCGGCATGGATGGCGACACGACGGCGGCCTGAACGCAGCACGCGCTCCAGCACCGCATCATCGGACACCAGCAGGCTGCCGGTGGACGATCCCATGAAAATCTTGATCCCCGCCGTGCCGGGCAACATTTCCAGTTCACCACACCGATCGGCATTTTCCGTGGTGGCGCCCACATAAAACGCATGGTCGCACCACATGCGGCCACGCGCGCGTTCCAGCTTGTCCAGCACGGCTTCGGGCCGGTCGGTGGCGGGCTTGGTGTTGGGCATTTCGAATACGGCGGTCACGCCACCCATCACGGCGGCCATGCTGCCGGTTGCCAGATCCTCCGCCCCGGTCAGGCCGGGTTCACGGAAATGGACCTGCGTATCGATCACCCCGGGCAGGATGGTCAGACCGGTACAGTCAATGACGCGACCGGCATCCCCTGTCCCGCCAATCCGGGCGATACGCCCCTCGCGCACATATACATCAGTCACGACGGTCGCATCGGGCAGGACAACGCTGCCATTTTTCAGACAAAGATCAAAAACGGGTAAGGTCATGGAACTATCCTGTGGCCACTGCCCGCAAACCGGCAGCGCGGGCGAAGAAAACCGTGCCGGGCCATGCCTGTGCCCACCACGTCCTGATCCGATGTATGATACGCGTCCGGTGGCATGCAAACCACCCCGGATGGCCCCCATAATGAAACACCCCGGCCCTTGCGGGTCGGGGTGTCGGGTGTCCGGTCCATGTGAGGAGCGGGTTACGCACCGATGGCGGTGCGTTCTTCCAGCGCCTGCTGCAGCACGGCCTGCAGGCGGTCTTCCCTGATCCATTCTTCCAGCTTCTGTGGTGTCATGGGGCGGGCGAACAGGTATCCCTGCACCACGTCACAGCCAAGCTGGCACAGAAGGTCAAGCTGCCGCACGGTTTCAACACCTTCGGTCACGACAGTCATGCCCAGCCGCCCGCCAATCCCGATTACCGCCGTGGTCACGGCCTGCGCATTGGCGTCATGTTCAAGGTTCATGATGAAGCTGCGGTCGATCTTGATTTCCGTCAGCGGCAGGCGC
>NZ_BANF01000047.1 GCF_000964425.1 Komagataeibacter intermedius TF2
AGTTCTCGTTCCTCGATCTGCGCTTCTCCCGAGATGATCCAGACAAGTAAGGGCTCGGCCACGGCCGGGACCAGCACTTCATCTTCGTGTTGCGGTCGGCGGAATATCTGCGCCTCTGCCTCTTTCCATGCCCCTCCCTGGCTTTGCGCGATCTTTCGGCCCGGAATACGGTCCTCGAGGGCATAACTGGCGGCATGCAGCGAAGAACGATGCGGATGCAACATCCGGTTTACCTTTCAGCCGTGCCGTGAATTGTCCCGATCAACTTACAAAATCGCAAAATCACAATGGTTTCAGCAAGATTACGAGAGAAGCCAGTTCCCGTAGTCTCTACATGTTTTCTGATCTTTTTAAACAGATTGTGTGGAGATTATCATGAGTATCAAAGGTAAGGTCGCTCTTGTTACCGGAGCCTCCAGCGGGATAGGCGCGGCAACAGCACGCAAACTTGCGACAGAAGGCGTTATTGTCGGTCTGGCAGCACGGCGCAAGGACCGTCTGGACGCACTGGTGACGGAAATCACCGAGGTAGGCGGCAAAGCCGTTGCCCTTCCAACCGACGTGACAGATCTGGCGTCATGCAAGGCTGCGGTAGATTTCCTCATCGCCCGGTTCGGCAGGATTGATGTGCTGGTCAACAACGCGGGCCTGATGCCCCTGTCCAACGTTGACAGCCTGAAAGTGGATGAATGGCAGCGTATGGTGGACGTAAACGTGTCTGGTGTCCTCAATGCAGCGGCGGCGGTTCTTCCACAGATGATCGCACAGCATTCGGGCCAT
>NZ_BANF01000046.1 GCF_000964425.1 Komagataeibacter intermedius TF2
CGTCCAGCATCTCGATCTCGGCGCGTTTTGTCATCATCTGGATCACGCCTTTTTCAAGCGGGGTTCGACCGGTCAGTGTCGGTTCCCCGGCGAGCGCATCAAGATAGACCGTGATCGCCGTACATTCAGCAAGGCAAATTCCATTGTCCAGTTCAAGAACTGGCAGCGTTCCGGAATAATTCCTGGCGAGGAAAGCAAGTCTCTTGTGTTCCCCCTTCCACAGGTTGACCGGCACGAATTCGACGCTGGACTGGAGATTCTTTTCTGCCAGGGCAATCCGGACACGGGCTGGATAAGGTCCTGTGGGCCAGTCGTAAATTTTCATTGCAGCAGCCTTATTGGCATCGAAAGCGAAAATGTCAGGGGTCCGTCCGAACAATCACCTCGGCCTCTCGGCACTGGAACGGTGACTGTCCGGGGCCTCTCCCCTACCGCGATGACTGAAACGCCTTGCGGCCTTCTGCATCCAGTGCCGCGAAATCTTCATCGGACAGTGTGATGCTGGCAGCAGCGACATTCTGCTCCAGATGCGCGACCTTCGATGTGCCGGGGATTGGCAGCATCACCGGACTGCGTTTCAGGACCCAGGCCAGTGCGATCTGGCTCGGGTGCGCGCCGTATTTGCCTGCCATGGTGTCCAGAATTGAGCCGGGCTTCGCGAGGTCACCCGCGGCGAGCGGAAACCAGGGGATGAACCCGATGTTCTGCGCCGTGCAATAGTCGAGCACGTCCTCGCTGGTGCGATCGACGAGATTGTAGCGGTTCTGGACGGTTGCTACGTCAAAGAACTTTGACGCCGCTTTGATGTCGTCAACGGAAACCTCACTCAGTCCCGCATGACGGATCAGTTTCTGGTCGATGAAGGACCTGACCGCATCAAACTGTTCATCGGCCGGGACCTTGGGATCGATCCGGTGCAACTGCCACAGATCGATCTGTTCGACGCCGAGATTGCGCAGGCTCTTGTGCACCTGCTGTAGCAGGTATTCCGGCCGCCCGACCGGCTTCCAGATGTCCGGTCCCGAACGGGTCAGACCACCCTTGGTCGCGATCACGAGGTCCTTGCGGTACGGGTGCAGCGCCTCCCTGATCAGCCATTCCGAGACATCGGGACCGTAGGAATCCGCCGTATCGATGAAGTTGACGCCGAGTTCGGGAAGGCGCCTCAGCGTGCGGATGGCCTCGTCGTGATCGGCAGGCGGTCCCCATATGCCCGGGCCTGTGATGCGCATCGCGCCGAAGCCAAGCCGATGAACGGCGAGATCGCCGCCAATGCTGAAAGTGCCCGCGTCGGCGGCATTAGCGGATGAATGGGTCATGGTCCTCATTCCTTTTTTTCCAGCGAATGGGTGGGGATCAGTCATTCCGTCAGGCTGCGAAGCCACCATCGATATTGTATGCAGCCCCCGTGATGATGCCGGCCTCTGGCCCGGCAAGATACGCGACCAGCCCCGCGATCTCCGCGCCCGTGGCATGGCGCTTGATCGCCATGAAGTCGTGCATCACGTCCTTCAGCGGCCCATCGGCAGGGTTCATGTCGGTATCGGTAGGGCCGGGCTGGACAACGTTGACGGTAATGCCGCGCGCCCCGAAATCACGCGCCAGCCCCTTGACCATGCCTTTCAGTGCCGCCTTGCTGGCGCTGTAGGCGGCAAGGCCAGTCATCGGCATCCGGTCTGCATTGGCGGAGCCGATCAGGATGATGCGGCTGCCGTCGGGCATATTTCGTGCGGCAGCAACCGCCGCGTGATAAGGCGCGTGGATATTGATGCGGAAAAGCCGGTCGATGGCATCCGGCGGCATGTCCAGTGGATCACCCGCGCCAAGAATCCCGGAATTGACGACCAGCACGTCCAAGGGGCCGAGCGAGGCGATCAGCGCGATGAGGGCATCCCGGTCGCCGCTGTCGGCGCGCAGGGCCCTGCTTCCGGTCTCGGCCGCCAATGCCTGGGCGTCGTCAGGGGAAGACAGATACGTGAAAATGACTTTCGCGCCATCCGTTGCGAAGCGACGCACGATGGCGGCCCCAATCCCGCGACTGCCACCCAGCACGAGGACTGATTTTCCATGAAAGCTGGTCATGACCGTGTTTCTTTCAACGCCAGAATTGCCGCCAGCCTGTCGAAGGCTGGCTGGTAGATGTATGTCGGCATCCGGGCCTCCATGCTGGCTGCGTGTTCGGCAGCCGCTTCGAAGTGGCCGCGCCAGCGGATAAACGTGCGATCGCCATCCGTTATGGGCAGAAGCGTGATGGTCGAGCGGTAGTTCCGGATCGGCAGCGCCGATTCAATGATCGAGAACGTCACCGCATGCTCCACGTCCGACAGCGCCAGAAGCTGTTCACGGATCACACCGACATCACCCATTTCAACACGGCGGATTGCGCCGACACAGTCGCCGGGATCATTGCCTTCGATCACGCAGCTTTTTACGCCTGGCAACCAGAGACCAAGGGCACCGAAATCACGGATCAGCCCCCAGACGGACGAGACGGGTGCATTGAGGACGCTGCTGGCCATAACGTGGATCATACGGATACCCCCTGCCCTTTTCCATGTGGGATCAAAGCGACTGGCCTCCCGTCACCTCGATGCGCTGGCCATTTACCCAGTGCATGTCGTCAGACAGGAGGCCACGGACCGCGGCCCCAATGTCGTCAGGTTGGCCGACACGCCCCAGCGGCGTGATCTCTGCGAGGCTTTTGTTGACCGTGGCATCATCACGGACCAGACCGCCGCCAAAGTCCGATGCAACCGCGCCAGGGGCGACCGCATTGACAGTAATGCCCCGCGCGCCCAGTTCCTTTGCCATATAGAGCGAGATGACCTCGGTTGCGGCCTTCATGGCCGCGTAGGGACCATGATCCGGCAGGTAGAAGCGCGTCGCGGCAGAGGTGATGTTGAGAATGCGGCCACCATCACGGATCAGGGGCAGGAGTGCTACCGTCAGCAGGTACGGGCCCTTGAAGTGGATGTTGTACTGGTTGTCGAGCTGTTCGGACGTTGCGGCATCAAAGCGCGTATGGATGATGTTGCCGGCGTTCTGGACAACATAACTTAACTTCTCCTGCCCGAACTCACCTGCAAGAAGGGCTTTGACCTGCCCGGCAAAATCCGTGAACGACGCATGGTTCGCGATGTCCAACTGCAGCATACGTAGCTTTGCGTCCTTCTGGCTGAGGGCGGTTTCAGCAGCCTTCGCCTCATCTGCATTGGCGTGATACGTGCCGATCACGTTGATGCCGGCGGCCGTCAGATGCCTGACGATACTGTATCCGATGCCGCGATTGGCACCCGTGACGAGGGCGATTTTTGATGGGCTCATGATCGGATTCCCTGAAGAGGCATAGCGTCGGGTTCAGCAGACACCATTTCCATATCAATCGATCCATAATAGGGCCACGCAACAGGGTCAAGGATTTGTGGAGCGATCGATATGGAATTTTCGTGCCGAGCCCGGATCGTCTCGCCGCTGTCAGTCCGTCAGCTTTTTCTTGGGCCGCTTTGCTGTTCCCCGTTTCGCCGCGTTGATATCCCATAATGTCAGCACAGATGTGACAGCCGCATCTAGAGTGTCGGCGGTCATCCCGTCCCGGGATTCGCATGTCATGCCGTGAAAAAAAGTCGTGAAAATATCGGGCAGCACATCTGTTGCCGGGGATGCGTTCAATTCACCATTGGCAATGGCGCGTTCCACGCAGGCCCTGATTCCCGTGCGCGTGCGCTGGCGTTCCGCCGCAAGAAGCGCTTGGACAGGTTCGTTTTCGGGGGAACAGTTGCTGGCGCCGGACACGACCAGGCATCCGGCCGGATGGGTGCGGGCCGCCTGCATATGCGCCGAACTGCGCAGCGTCCGTTCGATGGCCTCGCGCGGGGGCAGGCTTTCATCCCATAACGGCGCCATGACCTGCCCGTATGTGGCCAGATAACGCTGCACGACTTCGCGGAACAGGGCCTCCTTCGAGCCGAACGCGGCATAGAAGCTCGCAGGCGAGATATTGCCCATGCAGGCCTTGAGCTGGTTCAGGGAGGTCGGCTCATACCCCTGCGCCCAGAAAAGCGCCGTGGCGGCGTCAATCGCCCTGTCGCGGTCAAACTCACGGGGACGCCCGGTCCGCGCCATGTCATCGTTCCTTCCGAAAGACTTCCATATTAAGTGATCCATAAGTGATTGCCAAGGCTGCTATCGCCCTATATATGTATCAAACGATCCATATATGAGCGCCCCATGAACCCGACCATCACAGTGCCCACGCAAAAAAACGACGCACGCCTTCCGATTGCCGGCCTGCTCGCGCTGGCCATGACCGGCTTCATCTGCATCATGACCGAAACCCTGCCGGCAGGTCTGCTGCCTCAGATCGGTGCGGGTCTGCATATTTCCCCGGCGCTCGCCGGGCAGATGGTGACGGCCTATGCCATAGGCTCGCTGAGTGCAGCGATCCCGCTGACCCTCGCCACGCAGCGATGGCGGCGCAGGAAGGTCCTGCTACTGGCGATCATAGGCTTCGTGGTATTCAATTCCATCACGGCGTTTTCGACGCATTACGGCACGACCCTTGTGGCCCGGTACGGAGCGGGGGCGGCGGCGGGTCTCGCTTGGGCGTTGCTGGCCGGCTATGCGCGCCGGATGGTGACGCGCGCCCAGCAGGGCCGTGCCCTGGCGATTGCCATGGTGGGCACGCCGATCGCGCTCTCGCTGGGGGTTCCCGCCGGGACATGGCTGGGCGCTGCCGTTGGCTGGCGGCTGGCTTTCTGGATCATGTCGGGCCTGACCGTGCTGCTGATCGCATGGGTGCTGGCGAAGGTTCCTGATTTTCCAGGGGCTGCACATGACGAGCGTCTACCGTTCCGGCATGTTCTGTACATGCCGGGCGTGCGGTCCGTTCTGGGCGTGGTGATGGCCTGGATGCTCGCGCATAATGTGCTCTATACCTACATCGTGCCATTCGTGACACCGGCCGGACTGGCGGGACAGGCAGATCGCATCCTGCTGCTGTTCGGGGGCGCGGCCCTTGTCGGCATCTGGCTGACCAGCCGCACGGTCGATCACGCCCTGCGCCTGTCCGTCCTGCTCAGCCTTGCCATATTCGCGGTCGTGGCAGGGGCTTTCGCCATCGGATCAGCGTCGCCTGCGGTGATTATGATCGGTGTCACGATATGGGGGCTGACATTCGGCGGGGCCGCGACGTTGCTCCAGACAGCACTGGCCGATGCGGCCGGCGATGGTGCGGACGTCGCGCTGTCGATGAATGTCGTAGCGTGGAACAGTGCCATCGCCGGCGGGGGCCTTCTGGGTGGCGCGCTGCTCGATACATGGGGGGCGGCATCGTTCCCCTGGGCGGTGATGGGGCTTGTCGCTGTCGGCTTCCTGATCGCATGGCAGGCCCGGTCCCATGGGTTTCGACCCGGCCACCGGCTCGGGCATGAAAGCTAAGGATGCAATGGGGGTGTCAAAGGCGTCCTTCTCTTCTACCCTGTGTGGGGCTATCGCTTTCACCATCACTTTTAACCCTGCTCAACCATACGGAACTTATCCATGTCACGACCGCCATTCCCGCCCTTTGATATTGAAAGTGCGACACGCAAGGTCCGGCTTGCCGAAGATGCCTGGAATTCCCGGAACCCGGAACAGGTGGCGCAGGCCTATACAGTGGATAGCCAATGGCGCAACCGGGTGGAATTCATCCATGGGCGCGATCAGATCGTGGCCTTCCTGACACGCAAATGGAACGGGGAGCGCGAATACCGCCTGATCAAGGAACTCTGGGGTTTCCGCAATAACCGCATGGCTGTCCGTTTTGCCTATGAATGGCATGATGATGCGGGTCGGTGGTTCCGGTCCTATGGCAATGAACTGTGGGAATTCGATACCGTCGGGCTTATGCGCCGCCGGGTCGCATCGATCAATGACCTGCCGA
>NZ_BANF01000045.1 GCF_000964425.1 Komagataeibacter intermedius TF2
GGGAGCCGCAGCCGGAGCCGCTGCTGCAGGTGCTGCTGCGGGCGTGGCTGCCGGGGCAGCAGCCGGGGTCGCGGCGGCTGCGGTGTGGCTGCCGAAAATCTTGGACAGGATTGAACCGAAGATGCTCATGGTATCTTTCTCCATCACATGATGTGGCCCGGCGGATGCCGGACCAGTCACGTGTATGTTAGCGATGATCGAGGCGCTTAGTAACGATACAGGTCATTCTTGAACGGGCCGTTGACCGGCACGTCAATGTAATCCGCCTGCTTCTGGCTCATTCTGGACAGATGCGCGCCAACCTTGGCCAGGTGCAGGAAGGCCACCTTCTCATCCAGCTTCTTGGGCAGGGTGTAGACCTTGTTTTCGTACTTGCCTTCCGGCGCTTCCCACAGTTCGATCTGTGCCAGCGTCTGGTTGGTGAACGACGCGGACATGACGAAGGACGGGTGGCCCGTCGCGTTGCCCAGATTAACCAGACGGCCTTCGGACAGGACGATCAGGCGCTTGCCATCAGGGAAGACGACCTCATCCACCTGCGGCTTGATGTTGTCCCACTTGAAGTTGCGCAGGGCGCCAATCTGGATTTCGGAATCGAAATGCCCGATGTTGCACACGATCGCACGGTGCTTCATCTCGCGCATGTGGTCCAGCGTGATGATGTCCACGTTGCCCGTGGCGGTGACGAAGATATCGCCGCGCGGCGCGGCCTCTTCCATCGTCACGACCTCATAACCTTCCATCGCGGCCTGCAGTGCGCAGATGGGATCAACTTCGGTCACCAGCACGCGGCAGCCCGCGTTGCGCAGGGACGCGGCAGACCCCTTGCCCACGTCACCATAACCGGCAACCACGGCAACCTTGCCCGCCATCATCACGTCCGTGCCACGGCGGATGGCGTCCACCAGGCTTTCACGACAGCCATACAGGTTGTCGAACTTGGACTTGGTCACGCTGTCATTGACGTTGATGGCCGGAACCTTCAGCGTGCCCTTCTTTTCCATTTCCCACAGGCGGTGGACACCCGTCGTGGTCTCTTCCGACAGCCCGCGCACGTTTTTCAGCAGTTCGGGATACTTGTCGTGCATGAGAATGGTCAGGTCGCCACCATCATCAAGGATCATGTTGGGCGTCCAGCCGTCCGGCCCCTTCACGGTCTGCTCGATGCACCAGTTGAACTCGTCTTCCGTCAGGCCCTTCCATGCGAACACGGGCACGCCGGTCGCGGCGATGGCGGCCGCGGCCTGGTCCTGGGTCGAGAAAATGTTGCACGACGACCAGCGGACCGTAGCCCCCAGCGCCGTCAGGGTCTCGATCAGCACGGCGGTCTGGATCGTCATGTGCAGGCAGCCCGCGATGCGCGCGCCCTTCAGCGGCTGGGATGCGCCATATTCCTCGCGGAGGGCCATAAGCCCCGGCATTTCGCCTTCCGCGATCGAGATTTCCTTGCGGCCCCACTCGGCAAGCGAGATGTCCTTGACCTTGTAATCGGTGCTGGTGGTCATTTCTTATCCTGTATTCGTCAATGCGGCACAGGATATACCCCGTTGGGCGCGCGTGATCCAGAGCGCGCGGGATTCCATGTTCACGCGATCGTGCGGGCGACCTCTTCCGCCTGCTTCAGGATCCGCAGGAAATTTTCTCCCCACAGGGCCGCGATCTGGCTGCGGTCATAGCCACGGCGTAGCAGTTCCGCCGTCAGGTTGGGCGATTCCGATGCATCGGCCCAGCCGCGTATGCCGCCACCGCCATCAAAATCGGACGAGATGCCGACATGCTTGATCCCGATTCGCTGCACTGCATAATCGATATGGTCGACAAAGTCCGCCACCGTGACCGGGCGCATGTCACGCACGTCGCGCGGGCGCAGGAAGGCGTCCATGGCGGTAATGTGGATCACCCCGCCACAGGCCTTCAGCGCGTCAAGCTGCGTGTCGTCAAGGTTGCGCGGGTGATCGCACAGGGCGCGGACACACGAATGGCTGGCAAAGACCGGCGCACGGGACAGGCCAACGGCCTGCAGCATGGTGTCGCGCGACGTGTGCGAGACATCGACCAGCATGCCCACGCGGTTCATTTCGGCCACCGCGTCGCGGCCAAGGCCGGACAGCCCGCCATGCAGCGTTTCGGGATCATCAAGGTGATGCATGGGCCGTGCCGAGTCGGCCAGCTGGTTATGCCCGTTATGGGTCAGCGTCATGTAGCGTGCGCCCAGAGCGCGGAACCGGGCGATCAGCGACAGGTCCTCGCCAATTGCATAGCCGTTTTCCACGGCGGGGATGATGGCGACATCCCCCGCCGCATGGGCCGCGCGCACCCCTGCTGCCGTGTCGCACACCTGCACGCCATCGATCCGGCCCGTCTCCCTGATCACGTGCAGCATCGCGTCCGCCCGGGTGGAGGCCGCCTCATGCCCCGTCACGTCCCGCGCGCCCTGCCCCACATAGGCCACAAGGCATGCGGCGCTCAGGCTGCCCGCGCGCATGCGCGGCAGGTCCACCCGTCGCGACGGCGCGCCCGTGGCGAAGTCGTCGCGGTCCGGCCACGGAATGTCCACATGGGTATCAATGCTCAGCAGCGAGCGATGCAGTTCGCCCGCTTCCGTTGCGGATGTGTCGGTTGGTGTATCGGTCATGGGGTGGGGCCTCCAGCAATGGTGATAATGAACCACATGCAGCCCAGTCCTGAAAACTGGGCATAAACCAAAAGTGGTGACCTGTCGTTAGGGTAGGGACCGGCGACACACGTCCAGCCCCCGGCCCGGTCGCCACCCTGCCGCCTGCGCGCCGGGGCACCATAGCCGCCGGGAGCGCCTGACGAAGGAACGACCATGACAACCTCCATCCCCCTGCTTGAACTGAATGATGGCCACAGGATCCCCGCCATGGGGTTCGGCACCTATCCACTGGATAACCCGCAGGCCGAAAAGGCGGTGCGGGAGGCGCTGGATGCCGGGTATCGCCTGTTCGATACCGCGTCGCGCTACGGAAATGAAAGCGGGGTCGGCACGGGGCTGGTCAGTTCCGATGTGGGGCGTGAGGATATTTTCGTCACCACCAAGCTGCGTGGCGCCGATCAGGGATATGACAGCACGCTGCGCGCGTTCGAACAGAGCCTTGGACTGCTGAAGATGAGCTATGTGGACCTGTATCTCATCCACTGGCCGCTGCCTGCCAAGGACCAGTATGTCGACAGCTGGAAGGCGATGATCCGCCTGCAGAAGGAAGGCCGCATCCGTTCGATTGGCGTCTCCAACTTCCTGCCTGAACACCTGCAGCGCCTGATTGATGAAACCGGGGTCACGCCCGCCGTCAACCAGATCGAGATGCATGCCGATTTCGCGCAGTCCGAACTGGTCGCCTTACATAAAAAGCTGGGCATCCAGACGGAAGCCTGGAGCCCGCTGGGGCGCGGCAAACTGCTGGATAATCCCGTCGTCAAACGGGTTGCGGACCGGCATGGCAAATCCACGGCGCAGGTACTATTGCGCTGGGTGATTGATTACGGCGCGATCCCCATTCCCAAAAGTGCGCATCCCGACCGCATGCGCGCCAACCTGCATACGTTCGATTTCCAGCTGACGGCGGATGACATGAACGATCTTGCGACACTTGACAGCCCCCACAACCGCACAGGTGGCGATCCTGCTACCTATGTCGAGGAATAAAAGGCCGTTTTGAAAGAACAGGCGTTTCCGGATGCCGCCTTTATCTAAAAAGGCGGCGTTCTTCGAAGCATTCTGAAAAAAGCGTCACCGAAAACGTTTCCATAATCTGGCAGGCGCGCATGAACCTGACCTGCCGGTTACGTCATGGACATGTCGGCGGGTCAGGATTGCACAAGCCGAAGCCACGCTGTTATGGTGCGGCGCCCGACCCGCCGGGCGGGCCATGTTGGCGCGTCCGCCATGGGATCGGGCATGATCGGGATCATACCACCAGCATGGCACCAGCGCAGGCAGTAGCGGCATCTGACGGACATGGCGGCACGGCCGCGCAGGCTTCCCCCACACGCCGGTCGCTACGGTGGCTGGCGCTGGGATTCGCGGGCATGCTGGCCGCCTGTGCCCATAACGGCTCCCACGAGATGAGTGAGGAGCAGATGATTCAGGAAGCCGATTCCTATCGCGCCCGCGCCCACACCACCTATACCCCGCCGGGACCACCGGAAGATCCGTGGGGGCCTTATATCACCGAGGCCTCGCAGCGTTTCGATGTGCCAAACGTATGGATCCGCGAAGTCATGCAGCGCGAGTCGGGCGGGCAGCTGTACCATAATGGCCAGTTCGTGACCTCCATGCCCGGCGCTATGGGGCTGATGCAGCTCATGCCGCCCACCTATGACGAAATGCGTGCGCGCTACAATCTTGGTCCCGATGCCTTTGAACCGCACGACAATATCGTGGCGGGCACGGCCTATATCCGTGAAATGTACGACATTTACGGCTCGCCCGGTTTCCTTGCCGCCTATAATAGCGGGCCGGGGCGGCTGGATGATTTCCTTGACCGTTACCACACCCTGCCCAAGGAAACGCGCGATTATGTCGCCTCCATCGGGCCGCGGATCGTCAGCAGCAGGCCGGTCAACCGGTCACAGGCCGACCTGCTGGTGGAAGCCCGCGCCCTTGCCCGCGCGCAGGCGGCGCAGAATGCGCGTGGCGGCCACAGCCGGGGGCGTCAGCTTCTGGCCTCCGTGCCGAAGGGTGCGGCTACCGACACGCCATCACCCGAAGCTGCCGCCGTGCGCGCGGCATGGAGTGCGCGTGAACAGAGCGGCGTGGCCCCCATGGCGTCGGCCGGAACCCGGCCGGGGGTCATCAGCATGGCCGACCGCCATGACTGGATGGTACAGGTGGGCGCCTATGGGTCGGCCGGGCAGGCGCAGCATGCGGCGGGACAGGCCCGGGCCAAGATTGCGTTCAGCGGGGTGCATACGCAGGTCGCGACCGTTGCATCGGCGCATGGTCATGTCTATCGTGCAAGGCTGACCGGCCTGTCGCACGAAGCTGCCCAGCAGGTCTGTCAGCGACTGGGCGGGTCTGGATGCCAGATCCTGCCGCCAACCACATGACGGCATTGATCCTGCCCCGCAGGGTGTGAGGACACATGAGGTATTTCTACAGGCGTTCGCGCTGGTCCCTGCCGGGACTGTGCCTGCCGCTGGTCGGTGTCATGGCCTTTGCCGGCTTTGTCTGTTTTTCGCCCGCGCGTGCGGCCCTGCCGGTGGGCAGCCAGGCCCCCATGTTCGATGCGCAGGCCACCAGCAATGGCAGCGAGTTTGATTTCCGGCTGGCCGACGCCCTGCGCCAGGGGCCGGTGGTGCTGTATTTCTACCCGGCTGCCTTCACCCGTGGCTGCACCATGGAGGCGCATGATTTCGCAAACGCCATGGATCAGTACAAGGCGCTTGGGGCTACGGTCATTGGCGTCTCCACCGATGACATGCACACCCTCGACCGCTTTTCCGTCAGCGAAGGCCATGGCCGCTTTCCCGTCGCCACCGACCCGAAGGGCCAGATCGCACGGATGTATGACAGTCACCTGCCGCTGGTGAATCGCGCCAGCCGCACGTCCTATGTCATCGCCCCGGATGGCAAGGTAATCTATGCCTACAGTGCCCTGTCGCCCAAGGGGCATGTCAGTGGCACGCTGGATGCCCTGAAGCAGTGGCGCGCGGCGCAGGGCAATGCCACCAGGGTTACGTTGCCTGCAAAGCCTGAATAGAGACCTGTTTCAAAACAGCACCCTGACAAAGATAAAAGTTTTCGGGTGCCGCCTGTTTTCAAAAAGGCGGTGTTTACTGAAGCTTTCTGGAAAAGCTTCACCAAAAAATTCCTGTAATTTCAAAGCATCTGGCTGGCGAATTTCTTAGACAGCCCCCAGAGCCACAACATTGACTTGCGCTCCATGCGCGTTATTGACTGGTCCCTTATCGTATCCGCAGGGAGAAGCCGGTGGGATTCCGGCACGGTCGCGCCACTGTACACCGCAGCCCCTGCGGAAGTCAGACCTCCCGGCGGATGGACCTTCATTCCGTTACGGGACGCGCTTTCCCGACAGGAGATCTGATTCATGTCCTTCCTTTCCCTCCGTCTGTGTCGGGGTATGCCCTGATGGCCGGACGCCTTCTGCTGCGTGGCATGCTGGCGGGCATCATTGCAGCCGCCCTTGCGTTCGTGTTCGCCCGCATCTTTGGTGAACCGCAGGTCAATCTCGCCATCGCGTTCGAATCCGCCTTGGATGCGGCATCAGGGGAGCCGCCGGAACCCGAACTGGTCAGCCGTGGCGTGCAGTCATCGCTTGGGCTGCTGACCGCCGCCGTCATGTATGGCGCGGCCTATGGCGGGCTGTTTTCGCTGGTATTTTCTCTGGCTTACGGACGGATCGGCCGTTTTTCGCCGCGTATGCTGTCCATGCTGCTGGCGGGGGCGGGGTTTCTGGCCGTGGTGCTGGTGCCGGATCTGAAATACCCGGCCAATCCGCCTGCCGTGGGACAGCCGGAAACCATCGGCCTGCGCACGACCGCCTATTTTGAAATGATCGTCTTTTCACTATGCGCGCTGACGCTGGCGGTCCTGTCGGGCCGCGTGCTGGCGGTGCGTCTTGGCAACTGGGGCGCTACGCTATGCGGTGGGGCGGTTTTTGTGGTGCTGGTGGCGCTGCTGCAATGGGCGCTGCCCGACATTAATGAAGTGCCGGACAACTTCCCCGCCGTCGTGCTGTGGCGTTTCCGTGAAGCTGCCATCGGCATGCAGCTTGTGCTGTGGGGCAGTCTTGGGCTGGTGTTCGGCATGATGGCCGAACGCGTGCTGTGGCACGAGCGGGGTGCGGCCCGCCGTTACGGCTGAGCCGTCTCCCCCCCATTGTCGCCGCCGCCGGGCTGATCCGGCGCGGCGGCATTTTTCATGACCTTGTCCCACATCGTGTGCAGCTTGGTGTCCATGGCGTCATCCAGCACGGGGAAGGGGTGGCTGGCCGCGATATAGGCAGGCTGCTGGTCCCAGTGCAGGGCGGCTTTCATATCCGCGTCCAGCGGCGCGCTGGTGCTGGCGGGCATGCCCCAGAAACATGATGATGTCGCCAGCCGGGCCTGTGCCGCGGGGGTGCGCAGGTACTGCGCGAACGCCAGCGCCAGCGCCTTGCGCTGCGATGCCTCGATGATCGAGATGCCATGCTGCCACCGGATGCCGCCCTGTCGCGGCAGGGTGAATGTCAGGTCCGGGCGCTGCGTGGCCGTATCGGAGTGCGCGGTGGGCGTGCTGACCGTGCCGCCTTCGCCCACGCCCGCCGTGGTCCATGCACCGCCGCCCACGACAATATCAACCACCCCGTCGGCCAGTGCCTGCTGCACGCTGGCGGTATCGCCCACCAGTGTCGCATTGGCGCGCAGGGCCGCCAGTCTGCCCTGCAGCGCAGGCAGATCGGCATCCGTCAGGTGTGCCGGGTCCAGCCCCAGCGCCAGGGCGATGTAGGACAGGATGGGCAGATAGCTGTCATAGATCGCGATATGCCCGTGATAACGCGGCTGCCATACCGCGTTGATGTCCTGCATGTCCTGTGCGCTGACATGGGCCTGGTTGAAGGCCACGGCGTGGAAGCCGTATTTTTCCGGCACGGAATACAGCCGTCCCTGATAGGAGCCACTGGCCGGACTGGCAATGGCGGCGGGAACGGTGTCCGACGGGAAATCCGCCGGGTCCAGCGGCATCAGCAGTCCGGCCGCCGCCAGTTGCGGGGCGGCCGTTTCTTCCATGATCACCACGTCCCAGTCGCCTGCCTGTGACTGGCGCAGGATGGTGCGCACGGCGGAGGTACTGTCAATGTCCTTGAAGTGGACGCGCACCTTGTTGGCCTGTTCAAAGGGGCCAAGCAGTTCGGGATCCTCGTGGTCGCACCATGTCAGCACATTCAGCACGTCATCGGCCGCCCGGACCGGGGCGGGCTGGATGGCGGCAAGGATGATGAAGGCGGTCGTGGCGGCAAGGGCGCCGCGACGGCTGCATGCGGACATAAGGGACAACTCCTGCAGGGATGGGAGGGCAACATGGACGGGTATGCGACGCGGGTCCAGTCAGGATGGACGATGGGTGGGGCAGACGGGCCGCATGGCATGCATGTTGTATCAATGCACCCATAATATGACCGTATGATGAAAGGGTTGATGCGGGTCTGTCCGTTGCGTGCAGGACACGTCCCCTGTGTCGCGCGCCTGCCCCATATTGTCCCCCGGCCAGAGGTGGGGCTATGGATAGCCCATGATCGCCGATTTCATCCGCCGTTTCACCCGGCGTCGCTCCCCATCGCCTGCAGCCCCCCCGTCCACGTCGCGCGCGGCCCGTCCGGTGATCGCGCCCCAGCCCGGTTCGGTTGCGGAGCGGCTCATCGCCGCGACAACGGTCCTGCCGTCAGGGCGGATGCGCACCTATGCCCGCACCGCGCGCGGGGTGGGGCGTCTGGCCGCCATTACCGTGTGGGTGCCGCTGTCGGTCGGGTTCGAGGCGGTGCTGCTGCTGGTGCCCGGCACGGCCAAGATCCGGTGGACGCGCATGGTCTGGGGCGGGCTGTGCCTGCTGCTGTCGCTGCGCATCCGCGTGGTGGGGCGCAGGGCAGGCGGCGTGGGCGGCAGGCGCGCGCGGCAGAATGGCGAACGCCCGGTGATCTATGTGTCCAACCATTCCTCATGGCTGGACGTGCCGGTGCTGGGCACGGTGCTGCCGTCCAATTTTGTGGCCAAGGGTGATATTGAGGGCTGGCCCATCATGGGACTGGTCTCGCGCATTGGCCGGACCATATTCGTCAGCCGCCAGCGCAGCACGACGGGCCGCGAACGTGATGAAATGCTGCACCGCCTGATGGTTGAAGGCGACAACCTGATCCTGTTCCCCGAAGGCACATCGTCCGACGGGTCGCGGGTGCTGCCGTTCCTGTCGGCCTTTTTCGCCATTGCCAAGCCGCCGCGCCTGCCGCCGGGCAGGGGGCCGGTGGAACCGGAAAGCGAGGCGGAAGCCATTGCGGCACGCCCCGGCATGACGCCGCTGATCCAGCCGGTATCGGTTGTGTATGACCGGCTGGAGGGCCTGCCGGTCAACCATGCGCGGCGTCCGGTCTTTGCATGGTATGGCGACATGGAGCTTGGCCCCCATGTGTGGCAGCTGGTCAAATGGCGGTCGATGCGCGCGACCGTGCTGCTGCATCCGCCGCTGGACCCCAATGATTTTCCCAGCCGCAAGGCGCTGGCGCAGGCGGCGTGGCGGGCCGTGGCGGCAGGGGCGGCCGAACTGCGCCAGAACCAGCCCCAGCCGGAGGGCGAAAGTGCATATGCCTGCCGCCCGCTGGCGGGCATGCTGCCGCAGGATCTTGAGCGTAGCCGCAACTGAAGGCTTTGTGTCAAGATTGAGGCATGTCATGTTTCCCCGGTCCCGTAATCCGTAGGGTATCCCCCCAATCGACGGTCCCGGTGGTTGTCCGCCGCCGGATAGGGCTGGTCTGCCCCGCATGGTAACGGGAGCCTGCCTGCACGATCAGGAAAAGTGATCTCACATGGCGCGGCGTATCGTGCCAACGTTCTGGAGTTTACGGTGGATCAGCCGAAGATAAGCGCCGATGTCCTGTTATCCGCCATGGAGCAGGCCATCGATCCCATGGTCGTGATTGATGAGCATAACTGCATCATCTTCTTCAATGCCGCGGCCGAGAGGATATGGGGTCTGTCGCGCGCGCAGGTCATGGGGCAGAATGTCAGCTGCCTTGTGCCACAGGCGGACCGCGCACAGCATGACAGCTATATCAACCGTAATCGCGAGACAGGCATAGGCCGCATTGTCGGGACATCGCGCGAGGTCGAATTCCGCCGCGCCAATGGCGAATATGTCTGCGGTGAACTGTCGATTTCGCGCGTGCAGCTCGGTGAAACGGGCGGGATCTATTATATCGCCGTCATGAAGGACGTGACGGAGCAGAGCCGCCAGCGCAAGATCCTGATCCTGCAGAATGACGTGCTCCAGGCGCTGGCGTCCGACCTGACCATACAGGAAGTGGGCGACCAGCTGTGTCGCCGCGTGGATGGTTTCGTGCCCGGTGGGGTTGCGGCGCTCATGACGTTCGATGGCACGCGCAAGGTCATTGTCACGTCCTCCCCCGGCATGCCCGCCCGGTACCGCTCGGCACTGGACAGCATGCAGGTAACGCCGGAGCAGATCGAGGCGATGCGCCATGATCCCGGCTGCAGCAATACGGTGGTGTGGGATGGCTATTCCTCCCTTGCCCGTTCGCTGGGGCTGGTGGGGTGCCGCTCCTCGGCCATCATTTCACGTACCGGGCAGGTCGTGGGGATATTCGCCCTGTACCTGCGCGATGATGAGCCGTCGCAGGCATGGCCCGAACGCGTGGTGTCAACCTGCATGCCCTTCTGCGCACTGGCGATCGAACAGAACGAGACACGCCAGCACATTGCCCAGCTGTCCAATTTCGATAGCCTGACCGGGCTTCTGAACCGGACATCGCTGCATAATATCATCGAACGCCTGATCATGCGTGGTGGCGACAGCCAGTTCTCGCTGTTCATGGTGGATATCGACCGTTTCCGCGACATCAACGACGCGCTTGGCCACGTCAATGCCGACCGTTTCCTGATCGAGATCGGGCGGCGTATCCGCGCGCTGGTCAATGATGAATATATCGTCAGCCGTTCGGGCGGGGACGAGTTCATTATCGTCGTGCCCGACTGCTCGCACCAGCGTGCGGAACAGTTTGCCGAAAAACTGATCAATTCCATCGCCAGGCCGCTGCAGGTGGGCGAAAATACGCTGAGCATTTCGTGCTGCGTCGGGATCAGCACGTTCCCCGAAAACGGACCGGACAGTGAATCCCTGCTCAGCCTGGCCGATGCCGCTGCCCGTCAGGCGAAGGAGGACGGGCGTGGCCTGTACCGCTTCGCCGGACATGAAAAGAACCAGGTGGCGCAGGAACGGCTGATGCTTGGCTCCGCATTGCGGGACTCGCTGGCCAAGGGCATGCTGAATCTGCATTACCAGCCGCAGGTGGAAACCATGACGGGGGGGCTGTACGGGGTGGAAGCCCTGTCGCGCTGGCACCATCCGACGCTGGGCAATATCTATCCCTCCCGCTTTATCGCGGTGGCGGAGGATACGGGCCAGATCGAGGCCATTGGCCGGTGGTCGCTGCAGGAAGCCTGCGGCCAGATGGTAAAATGGGACCGCGACGGGGTGCATGTGCCTACCGTGGCCGTGAACCTGTCGGCGGTGCATTTTCGCAATCGCGCGCTGCCGGAATATATCGCCAACCTGCTGAAGCACCATAACCTGACGCCGGACCGCCTGACGGTGGAAATCACCGAAAGCGTGATGATGGACAACAGCACCGATACCGAAGACGTGCTGCACGCCATCCGCAGGCTGGATGTCGGGCTGTCGATGGATGATTTCGGCACGGGCTATTCATCGCTGTCGCGACTGACGCGCCAGCCGCTGACGGAAATCAAGATCGACCGCAGCTTTATCAATGATTTCGAGCAGGACACCAACGCGCAGGCCGTGACCATGGCCGTGATCGGCATTGG
>NZ_BANF01000044.1 GCF_000964425.1 Komagataeibacter intermedius TF2
GTCAGGATCTTGTCCTTCGTGACCAGCGTGCCGTCCACATCGGCCAGCACCAGCCTGATCTGGCTGGCCGGTGTTGCTGCTGCGTCCTGGGGCATGTTGCCTCTCCCTTCTGTGCCACGCGCCTATGCGCGGGGCAGTACAAAACTTTCCATGGCAAAAGCCCACCCGTCATCCGTATTGGGTCGCGTCACGAAACGGGCATGGGCCTTCACATTGTCGGGCGCGTTGCCCATGGCGATGCTGACCCCGGCTTCCTTCAGCATGGGAATGTCGTTGTTCATATCCCCGATACACGCCGTATTCCGGATATCAATATCCAGCAGTTTTGCCAGTTCTTTTGCCGCATAGCCCTTGTTCGCCTGCGGATGCGTAATATCAAGGTAAATGGGCGACGAACGATGTACGCTCGCCTTGCCAGCCAGCAGGTCCGCAAGCGCGCGTTCCACCTCCGGCAGGGTGGCGGGATCGGTCGATACCCCCATGATCTTGCCGACATGTTCATAATGCCCGTCAAAATCATCCACCCGTACCGGGATGGTCTGCACCACGTCACGTTCATGACGGACCTGGGGCGTATCATCGCGGCGCACCAGCCAGTCATGGTCGATGTACAGCCACGGCTCGACCCCATGGGCGATCAGGAATTCAACCGCCGCCCGAGCCGCTGCCGGGTCAAGGGACAACCGTTCGCGGATCGTACCATCGGGATCGCAGATCAGCCCGCCATTCAGCCCGGCAATGGGGGTATCGATACGCAGTTCGCGGACAAACTGCATCATGCCACGGGGCGCGCGGCTGCTGACAAGGCTGAGCCTGATGCCAGCAGCCCGCACGTCATCCGCCGCGCGACGGGCAGCCGGGGTCAGCGCGCGGTCCGGTGTGATCAGGGTTCCGTCAATATCGGATACGACAAGGTGGACGCCGCCTGCGGGGGCAACGGGGGAGGTCATGGGCATCATCCAATCTTCAGCCAGTGGCGGTGGTCGCGGGCCAGCAGGGCGTCGGCCGCTTCCGGCCCCTCGCTGCCGGCTGCGTAGAAATCAAGGCTCCGCGCATCCTGTCCCCAGTCCAGAACCGGCTGCACGGCGCGCCATCCGGCCTCGATATTATCCGCACGCTGGAACAGGGTGGCATCACCGATCATGCAGTCATAGATCAGGGTCTCGTAACCCGTGCTGGGCCCTTCGCTGAACCATTCGGCATAATCGAATTTCATCCGCACCCCGCCCAGCCGCACGGACGGACCGGGGATCTTGGCGGAAAACTGCATGGTCACACCTTCCGTCGGCTGGATATGGATGACCATGATGTTGGGGGCCAGCTTTTCCACCGGTGTGTCGCGGAACAGCGCATAGGGCGCAGATTTGAAATGTATGGCGATTTCGGTCTTGCGCGCGGCCAGCCGCTTGCCCGTGCGCACATAGAACGGCACCCCGGCCCAGCGCCAGTTATCAATCTGGAACTTCATCGCCATATAGGTTTCGGTCAGGGAATGGGGATCAACGCCGGGTTCCTGCCGGTAGCCGGGCACGTCCTTCCCATTGACCACGCCGGGGGCGTACTGCCCGCGCACGACGTCCTGCGGCGAAAGGGGATGGATCGCGTCCAGCACCTTGGTCTTTTCATTGCGCACCGCATCGGCATCAAAGGAAATGGGCGCTTCCATCGCCGTCATGGCCAGAAGCTGCATGACGTGGTTGGGCACCATGTCGCGCAGGGCGCCGGTGCCTTCGTAAAACTTCGCACGCTGTTCCACGCCTACCGTCTCGGCAGCGGTGATCTGCACATGGTCGATGTTCTGGCGGTTCCACAGGGGTTCAAAAAAACCGTTGGAAAAACGCAGCGCCAGAATGTTCTGGACCGTTTCCTTACCAAGGTAGTGGTCGATGCGGTAAATCTGCTGTTCCGTCAGGGTATGCAGCAGCCGTTCATTCAGCGCCACGGCGGAAGGCAGGTCGTTGCCAAAAGGCTTTTCGACAATGACGCGGCGGAAGGTGTGGCGTCCTTCGCGCACCAGTCCCGCCTCCCCCAGCCTGTCCACGATGGGGCCAAAGAAACGGGCGGCCACGGCAAGGTAGAAGATGCAGTTCCGATCGCCCACCACCGTGGCGATGTCCTGATACGTCTGCATGGTTTCAAAATCGCCGCGCACGTAACGGATGCGCGGTTTCATCCATGTCCAGACGTCCTCGCGCAGTGTCACGGCTTCAGCACCCCGCCGGGCGGCGAAATCCTCCAGCGCCGCACGGACATTGAGCTGCAGCTGCGCATCGGTCAGTTCGGCGCGGTCAACCGCCACGACGCTGAACCCGTCATCCAGCAGCCCCGCACAGGCAAGATTGTAAATGGCAGGCAGCAGAAGACGGCGCGTCAGGTCGCCTCCCCCACCGAAAATGACAAATGATCCCGGCGGGCTGCGCCGTGGGGCGGTTTCATGCCCGGTGTCGCCAACCTGTGATACCGCCGAGGCAATGATGTTTTCCATTATACTGCTGTCCCTGGACTGTTTCCGCCTGTCTTCCTTCCCCGGCTGTTCCGGTTGCAGTCATTAAGCGCTGTCGTTTTTTCCAGAAACAGCCGGGACCCGGAATGCGTAGCATCCCGGCGTCCCGTCAGTTACCAACCGCGTGTCAGGTCAGTTATTCGTACCCTCAATGTGACCGCCAAAACCGAAGCGCATGGCAGACAGCATCTTTTCGGCAAAGTTGTTGCCCGTGCGCGAACGGAAGCGCGTGAACAGCGACGCGGTGATGACAGGCACCGGCACCGCTTCCTCGATCGCGGCCTCGATGGTCCAGCGGCCTTCGCCGGAATCGGCCACGTCGCCCTTGTAGTTCGACAGGTCGGGGTTGCCCGCAAGCGCGCTTGCCGACAGGTCCAGCAGCCACGATGACACCACGCTGCCACGACGCCAGACTTCGGCGATGTCGGGCATGTTCAGCTCGAAACGCTGGTCTTCGGGCAGGTCGGTCGAATTCTTGGACTTCATCACGTCAAAGCCTTCGGCGAAGGCCTGCATGATCCCGTATTCAATGCCGTTATGGACCATTTTCACGAAATGGCCCGAGCCTGCGGGACCGCAATGCAGGTAACCCTGCTCGGCACGCGGATCGAAACCGGGCTTGTCACGGCCCGGCGTGCGCGGGATGTCGCCAATCCCCGGCGCCAGGGCGGACAGGATGGGGTCGATGTAATCGGTCGCGTCCTTGGTGCCGCCGTACATCATGCAGTACCCACGTTCCAGCCCCCACACGCCGCCCGACGTGCCGACATCGACGTAGTGAATGCCCTTTTTCATCAGTTGCTCGGCGCGGCGGATATCGTCCTTGTAAAACGAATTGCCGCCGTCGATCACGATATCGCCCTTGTCCATGAGCGTCCCGAGTTCCTGCACGGCCTCTTCCGTCACCTCGCCCGCAGGCAGCATGAGCCAGATAACCTTGCGGCCTGCAAGCTTGCCCACCATGTCTTTCAGCCCGGTGGCAGGGGTGCAGCGATTGTCTTTACCCTGCGCGCAGACCTTGGCGGTCACGGCAGGATCACGGTCAAAGGCCACCACGTCATGACCGTGGCGGGTCAGGCGGATGGAAATGTTACCGCCCATCTTGCCAAGGCCAACAATACCGATTTGCATGATCAAACACTCCTAGAAGATGGGATAGGGCCATAGTCCTACCGCCATCGTGGCCATTTCCCAATGACACCCATCAAAAAACCCGCCCCTTCGTCAGAGGGGGCGGGCCAGCATGCGGTCAGACCGCGCGGGCAATATCCTGCCCAAGTTTTTCAAGACCGGCCTTCAGTTCACCATGAATGTGAACACGCAGCACCCGGCGGCCACGTTCGGCCAGCACTTCCATATCGCCACGGGCCTGCGCTTCCTTGACGATGCTGAAGGTATATTTTTCACCCGGCACCGGCAGGTTGACTTCATCATCACATGTGATCTGCAGGAACACGCCCGTGTCGGGCCCACCCTTGTAGGCCTGCCCGGTTGAATGCTGGAAACGGGGTCCGAATTCGGCAGCCGTCGCCAGCTTCAGCGCGTCACGCAGGTCAAGGCGTACCTTCTGGATCCAGTCACGCGTCCATGTATCGCGGTCGATATAGGCCAGCAGGGCAATGTAATCGCCTGCCTTCCCACGGGCGAAATGCGCCTTCAGGATCGCTTCCGCCGTCCTGCCGCCACCCAGCGCCGAAGCGTTTTTCGGATCGGCGTAGAAAGCGAACGGGCCGTCCTTGGCAAACGGCTCGTAGGGCGGCAGCTGGCCGGTTTCGTTATAGGCCGTGGTGATCTTCTTGGTTTCGATCTTCGATTCCTCGACATCGGGCTGGTTGAACGGGTTGATCCCGATCACCGCACCCGCGACGGCGGTCGCGAATTCCCAGCGGAAGAATTCCTCCAGCACCTGACGGCGTTCATGCAGTTCGATGGTGACGACCGGCTCACCCGCTTCGGCCAGTGCAGCGAAGGCCGCGTCCTGCTTCGGGCAGGGATCTTCAGCCAGGCGCAGATAGGCAAACACCCGGTCCGTGCCATACACGCCCGGCTTGCCGATGGTTTCATCATCAATGGGGATCAGACCCTTGCCGTCCTTGCCGGTCGATTCCGCAATCAGCTGTTCCAGCCATGCACCCATGTCGTAAATACCGGGCGATGCGATGATGGTCACCTTGTCACGACCGAAATCGCGCGCGGCCACACCCAGCACGGCGCCCAGCACCACGCCGGGGTTCTGCGCGGGCGGGACCGAGGCAGCACAGGATTTCTCGCCACGCTGTGCCGATTCCAGCAGCAGTTTCAGCGGCAGGCCGGCAACGGCTGCCGGCACCATGCCGAAATCGGACAGGACGGAGTACCGGCCACCGATCTGCTTTTCACCGTAGAAGATTTTCCAGAATCCGTCCTTCTTCGCCACATCTTCCATGTGCGAACCCGGATCGGTCACGGTGATGAAGTGCGAACCAGCCCTGTCGCCCAGTACCTTTTTCGCCTGATCGAAGAAATAGGCCTTGAGGATGTTCGGCTCCAGCGTGCCGCCGGACTTGGAAGATACGATGAACAGCGTCTTGCTGATATCGATCTTCTTTTCAAAATCACGCACCTGCTGCGGGTCCGTGCTGTCGAGCACGTACAGGTGCGGGAAACCTTCATGCCTGCCGAATGTCTGTGCCAGCACTTCGGGCCCGAGGCTGGAGCCACCCATGCCGAGCAGCAGCGCATCGCGGAAACCGCGTGCCTTCACTTCCGCCTGGAAATCCTCGAACTTCGACAGGGCAGCAACCTGGTCATCGGTGATGTCCAGCCATTTCAGCCAGCTTGCCTCATCCTTGCCGGTCCACAGGGTTGCATCCTTGTCCCATATGCGGCGGACATTGCCCTTCCTGCGCCATGTCTCCAGTTCCGCATCGACCGCTTTCTGCAGGTCGGCT
This sequence comes from Komagataeibacter intermedius TF2, assembly GCF_000964425.1. Lineage (GTDB taxonomy): Bacteria > Pseudomonadota > Alphaproteobacteria > Acetobacterales > Acetobacteraceae > Komagataeibacter > Komagataeibacter intermedius. Next base: position 5,434 of record NZ_BANF01000044.1, read on the forward strand.
GGCAGCCTGAGCGCGGTGGAGGTGACCTTCTTGCCAAGGAATGCCGCCTGCTTGGCCGCAACCGACCCCAGCAGGTCATCAAACGCATCGGCGAAGGAGGCAACGCCCTCATCCACCAGTACCTTCGTCACGCCATCAAGGTCGAGGCCAAGCCGCCGGGCTTCCGCCAGGACCTTCTTCGCGCCCTCGATATCCTGCGTCAGGGTCGGGGCGACCTTGCCGTGATCACGGAAGGCGTCGAACGTCGCGGGCGGGATGGTGTTGACGGTTTCGGGGCCGATCAGGCCGTCCACATACAGCACGTCGCTAAAGGACTTGTCCTTCGTGCCCGTGCTGGCCCACAGCAGGCGCTGCGGCTGGGCGCCGGCATCGGCCAGCTTTTTCCAGCGCGGGCTGGCCGTAACTTCCTTCCAGTGTTCGTACGCCATCTTGGCATTGGCGATCGCGACCTTGCCGCGCAGCGCCTTCAGCGCCGCGCTTTCCTTGTCACCCTTCGCCACGCGGGCGTCGATTTCCTTGTCGATCTTCACATCGATGCGGCTGACGAAGAAGGACGCGACACTGGCGATGTTCTTTACGCTCTCACCACGGCCAAGACGGTCTTCCAGCCCGGTGATGTAGGCTTCCAGCACCTTCTTGTACGCATCGTTCGAGAACAGCAGGGTAACGTTGATGCTCAGTCCTTCGGCAATGGCGGCGCGCACGGCGGGCACGCCTTCCTCGGTGCCGGGAATCTTGATCATGAGGTTGCAGGCATCGACCGCTTTCCACAGGCGCAACGCCTCGTGCAGCGTGCCCTTGGTGTCACGCGCCAGATAGGGCGAAACCTCAAGGCTGACATAGCCATCCACGGCCTTTGTCTGTTCATAGACGGGATACAGCACCTTCGCCGCGGCGCGGATGTCGTCCACGGCCAGCAGTTCGTACAGCGCGCCCGCGTCAAGAACCTGATGGGCCAGCACCGAACGGATCTGGGCATCGTAATCCGTGCCCTGACCCATGGCTTTCTGGAAAATGGCGGGATTGGAGGTCACGCCCTTCAGCCCGTCTTCATCCACCAGCTTCTTCAGGCTGCCATTTTCGGTATAGGAGCGCTGGATAAAGTCCAGCCACGGGGACTGACCATAGCGGGCCAGTTCCTTTAACGGATTTTCGCCACCAGATTCACGCGCACTCATGCTGTGCTTCCTTTGCTTGCCAGCAGCGCGGGAAAGCCCCACGCCGCCAATACTGCTTCTTCAAAAAACAGGGCAGGCGGAACGCCATGTCCCGCCTGCCCGTCCATTGCGCCTATTTGCCCGCCTGCCTGCGGGCCGCGGCCACCACGGCGTCAACCGTGAACCCGAATTTGACCTCCAGCTGCCCCGCCGGGGCGGAAGCGCCAAAGCCGTGCATGACGATCGTCTCCCCCGCAAGGCCGGTATACCGGTCCCAGCCAAGCCCTGCTGCCTGTTCCACCGCAACGCGCGCGGTGACGTCGGGCGGCAGCACGCTGTCGCGATAGGATTTGGGCTGCGCTTCGAACAGGTCCCACGACGGCATGGAGACAAGACGCACCTTGATGCCATCCGCCTTCAGCTTTTCCGCCGCCCTGATGATCAGCCCGACTTCGCTACCCGTTGCCATAAGGATGACATCGGGACGCCCGTCAGCATCTGCAAGGACATAGGCCCCTTTTGCCAGCCCTGTTGCGGGCGCATAGGTCTTGCGGCAGATGGTGGGCAGGTTCTGGCGGCTCAGCGCCAGCACGCTGGGGCGATCCGTGATCCGGACCAGCGTCCGCCAGGCTTCTGCCACCTCGTTCGCGTCAGCCGGGCGCAGCACGGTCACGCCGGGAGTGGCGCGCAGCTGGGCCAGCTGTTCGATGGGCTGGTGGGTCGGGCCATCTTCCCCCACCCCGATCGAATCGTGGGTAAAGATATAGGTCACCGGCAGCTTCATCAGCGACGACAGCCGGATCGGCGGCTTCATGTAATCCGAAAAGATCAGGAAGCCCGAGCAGTAGGCCCGGATGCCATACAGCGCCAGGCCATTGCTGATCGACCCCATCGCATGTTCGCGCACGCCAAAATGCAGGTTGCGCCCGCCATAGGTCCCGCCCCACTGCGGCGGCTGGAAATCACCCGCGCCATCGAACGTCAGGTGCGTCTTGGTGGACGGCGACAGGTCGGCCGAACCGCCGATCATCCACGGATAGTTCTTCGCGATTTCGTTCAGGACCTTGCCCGAGCTTGCGCGTGAGGCGATGCCCTTCGCATCCGCGTCGAAGACCGGGATATCCCTGTCCCATCCTTCGGGCAGCGTCCCCGCGAAGATGTGATCCAGCTGTGCGGCCTCGGCCGGATATTTGGCGCGGTAGGCGGCGAACAGTTCGTCCCACGCCCTGGACGCGGCAGCGCCACGGGTGGCGATTCCCGCCTGGAAATGTTCGGCCACGCCATCGGGCACGTAGAAGTCCCTGTCTTCCGGCCAGCCATAGAATTTCTTGGTCTCGCGGATTTCCTCCGCGCCCAGCGGCGAGCCATGCGCTTCCGCCGTCCCGGCAAGGTGCGGCGCGCCCCAGCCGATGATGGAATGGACGATGATCAGCGTGGGCCGTGACGTTTCGGCCTTCGCTTCGGCCAGCAGGCGGCGGAAATCGCCCGTGTCGTTGGCGTCCTTCAGTTCCAGCACATGCCAGCCATAGGCCTCGAAGCGCCTGTGCACGTTTTCGGTAAAGGCGATTCTGGTCGAGCCCTCGATGGAGATATGATTGCTGTCATAGATCCATGTCAGGTTGCCCAGCTTCAGGTGCCCCGCAATGGACGCGGCCTCGCTGGCGACGCCTTCCATGTTGTCGCCATCACCACACATTGTATAGATATGGTGATCGAACAGCTTGAATCCGGGCCGGTTATAGCGCTCGGCCAGCCATTTTTCCGCGATCGCCATACCAACGGAATTGCCGCAGCCCTGACCCAGCGGGCCGGTCGTGGTCTCGACGCCTGCGGTATGGTGATATTCGGGATGGCCGGGGGTGAGCGAGTCCAGCTGGCGGAACTGCTCAAGATCCTCCAGCGTCAGCGCGGGACGGTCATTGCTGACCCCGCCGGGGCGTATATCGCGGATACCGGCCAGATAGATCAGCGAATACAGCAGCATGGACGCGTGGCCGATCGACAGCACGAAACGGTCGCGGTTGGGCCATAGCGGATTGGCCGGGTCGTAGTTCAGCACATCGCGCCACAGCGTATAGCCGACGGGGGCAAGCGCCATGGGTGTGCCGGGGTGGCCGGAATTGGCTTTCTGCACCGCGTCCATGGACAGTGTGCGGATTGTGTTGATGCACAGCGTATCGATATTGGTGGGCATTGCGCCACCTCCTTCAGGTGCCATCAGGGGGGATGTAGTCAGGGAACGCATGAGAGACCGGCCTCCTTACAGCCATGGTCGTTGTCCTGATCGGGCCGGGCCTGTTGCCTGAACACGACAACCTTTCTTGTTTTTCTTTCCACACCACCAGCATCCGGCCCACCCGGCGGCGGACAGCGCGGGACGCAGGGAAAAAGGCTTTTTACGGCACGCACCTTCTCACGACCTTCGGGACGGAACAAGCCATCTCATCAAGCCGTTACCACGTCCCGGCCAGCAGGGACCGTGCCTTGCCATTGCCCTATAGCAGCGCGTGGCATCCCGCACGGTTGCCCCACGTCACGCATACGGGACGGAATTTGACATGCGGCCCGACCTTCCCCACCAGATCAGGGGTCGCGCCCGTTGGCCGATGGAGACCACGCATGCCCCAGCTACCCGCCAGCGATCACACGGATGGCACCCGCTTTTTCAATCCCCCCGCCATCCGCCCCGACGCCACGCCGCCGGGGCGGATGCGGCGCCTGTCCATCCTGAAATGGCAGTGGAACCGACCGAAATCGGACTGGCCCGCATGGATCGGGAACCCGCCACCAAAAGGCGACCCACATACCCGGCCTGCGGCGGGAACGGTGCAGGTAACGTTTATCGGGCACAGTACGTTCCTCATTCGTCTGCCCCGCCCTGATGGCACGGCGCTGAGCATCCTGACCGATCCCATCTTCTCCCTGCGCTGCTCGCCCTTTTCCTTCATGGGGCCCAGGCGGGTGCGCGCGCCGGGACGGGCACTGGCCGACCTGCCGCGCATTGACGTGGTACTGGTGTCCCATGCGCATTACGACCACATGGACCTGCCCACCCTGCGCGCGCTGGCACGGCGGGGGGATGACCCGCTGGTGATCACGCCGCTGTGCAACGCCCGATTCATGCGCAGGACCGGGCTGCGGCGCATCATGGAACTGGACTGGTGGCAGTCCGTGGCCATACCGGGCCTGCAGGTGACCTGCACCCCTGCCCGCCATGGCGCGGCCCGCACCCCGTTCGACCGGAACAGAAGCCTGTGGGGCGGGTTCATGCTGCGTGACGGGGCGGGGCACCGGCTGTTCTTTGCCGGCGACACCGCGCATGGGCGGCACTGGGGGCTGATCCGCGAACGGCTGGGAGCACCGGACATCGCACTTCTGCCCATCGGGGCGTATGACCCGCGTGCGCTCATGGCAGGCGTGCATGCCACCCCCGAGGAAGCAGTGGCGGGCCTGCGCCAGCTTGGGGCGAAGCATGGCATCGGCATGCATTTCGGCACGTTCCGCCTGACGGATGAACCCATGGATGAACCCGTGCGCAGACTGGCCCGCGCCGTGCAGGAGAGCGGCCTGCCCCCCGATACGATGGGCGTCATGGACCACGGGGAATGCCGCGACATTGCATGGCGGCAACCCGATGATGCGTGATTGCCCGATGTTCTTTTCAGCCGAACCGTCCTATGATCCGCCGCATCTGACGGGACCGGCCCCCGCCCCCGTTTTCCGCAACCCGACCCGCGAGGCAGGCACATGAGCAAGACAATCGCCAGCGGCGACCCCGCCGCCGCCGCACCCGAATCCTTCAGCAACGCGGAAATCGAGACCCTGTTCCTGTCCGCCGCCCGTGATGGACAGACAGACCTGGTCAGCGAATTCCTGAACGCGGGCATCAACCCCGATACCCGCAATGACAAAGGCTACACCGCGCTGATCCTGGCGGCCTATAATGGCCATGCCGGGACCGTGCGCGCCCTGCTGGAAGGTGGGGCCAACCCCAACCTACAGGACGCCAAGGGGGCGACCGCGCTGGCCGGTGTGGCGTTCAAGGGCGACCTGCCCTGTGCGCGCGTGCTGGTGGAACATGGGGCTGCGATTGACGTGCCCAATTTTGTCGGCCGCACGCCGCTGATCTTTGCGGTCATGTTCAACCGGGACCCCATGGTGACCTTCCTGCTGGATCATGGCGCCAACCCCGACCTGCGTGATGGCGAGGGGATCAGCGCGCGCATCTTTGCCACCCGCCAGGGCAATACCGCCCTGCTGTCCGCCATGAACCGCCCGGCACCAGCCGGCGACTGATCCTTTCCTTTCCTTTTCTTTACTCCCGCGCGCCCGTGCCCGCCCCGGGGACGGGCGCGCGTCTGTTTTCATGACCCTGACAATCTGGAATTCACCCTGATGAGCCGTTTCTGGAGCCCTGTCGTCCATACCCTGACCCCCTATGTGCCAGGGGAACAGCCCAGACTGGCCAACCTGATCAAGCTGAATACCAACGAATGTCCGTATGGCCCGTCGCCAAAGGTGCTGGAGGCCATTCGCGCCGCCACCAACGACACGCTGCGCCTGTATCCCGACCCCACGGCGCAGGCGCTGTGCGCCGCGATCGCACGCGCGCATGATGTCCCGGTTGACCATGTTTTTGTAGGCAATGGATCGGACGAGGTGCTGGCCCATACCTTTCAGGGGCTGCTCAACCACGAAGACCCCCTGCTGTTTCCTGATATTACCTACAGCTTCTATCCCGTGTACTGCGGGCTGTATGGCATAAGGCATGAGACGGTGCCGCTGGATGACGCCATGCGCATCGACGCCGCCGCCTATCGCAGGCCATGCGGCGGCATCATCATCCCCAACCCCAACGCCCCCACCGGAATTGCCCTGGGGCTGGACGCCATCCGCACCGTGCTGGAGGACCACCCCGACGCGGTAGTGGTCGTGGATGAAGCCTATGTCGACTTCGGTGCGGAGACGGCAATTGCGCTGGTGGCGCAGTACCCCAACCTGCTGGTCGTGCGTACCCTGTCCAAGTCCAGTGCGCTGGCGGGGCTACGGGTTGGATACGCCATCGGGCAGCCCGACCTGATCGCAGCCCTGACCCGCGTAAAGGACAGTTTCAATTCCTATCCGCTGGACCGTCTGGCGCAGGCAGGCGCCATCGCCGCGATCGAGGATCGGGAATGGCTTGCAAACACCCGTGAGAAAATCATAAACTCCCGGAACAGGCTGACCGACAGCTTGGGAAAGATGGGGTTCGAGATCCTGCCATCACAGGCAAATTTCATATTTGCCCGGCACCCGGACCGTGACGCCGCGTATCTTGCCGCCGCCCTGAGGGAACGGGCGATCATCGTGCGTCATTTCCGGACCCCGCGCATTGCACAGTGGCTACGCATCACCATTGGTACCGATGCCGAATGTCAGGCCCTGATATCGGGTCTGGCCGATGTGCTGGCGCTGAACGGGGGTTAAGTCCCCCGGTTCATCACGTACCTGCGCCTGCCCAACCTGCCATGACCGCAGGCGGGGGACAGTGCGTGCTGTCCGTCTTTCCACATTCCGGTTAACAACCCATTTCCTGGACCCGAGGTCCACAGGACACCTATCATGCGCGCATTCCACGGACAGATGTCCGACAACCAGCCGATCCGCCGCACGCTTGCTGAAAAACAGAAACAGCTGCGCGACCTGCGTGAAACGCTGGCCACCATGAAATCGCATACTTCCCCCGCCCTGCGCGAAAGCGTGCAGAAACGCATCCGCCAGCTGGAAAGCGAAGTCAGCGCCGCCCCTGCCCTGAAAACAAACGAACGACGCACCACAGGCAGCCCGAATGGCACGGATCGCCCGCGCAGCCCGCGCCGTCGTCCCGAACGCAGTATCTGACAGAACGAAAAAGGCCGGCCCCATCGGGTGCCGGCCTTTTTCATATCATGCCACCTGTCTGGCTGACCCCAAGGTCCCGTGCCGTCAGGATAAGGCTCCATGACCTACAGTTTCTGATCATAAGATGGTTTCCGGACGCTTCCTGAAGCTTTTCCTCTTTTCCCCCAGCAATCCTGGGTCAGTTCCTATTCAGATCATAAAAAACGGGCCTGCTTTACAGCAGGCCCGCTCTCTACCCGTCCCGAAACGACGGGACTGATACAGGTGGGGCGGGATCAGTGACCGAGCGTCACTTCTTCCGCCACGTCACCGCGCGCCGCAGCCGCGTCGATGTAACGACGGGCTTCAGGCGAGACGGTCAGCACCAGCGTCATCACGGCTGAAGCGACATACAGGCCGGAGAAGATCCAGATGATCCCCTCGATCCCACGCCAGTTTTCAAACCACGTCACGATGGCCGGACCAACCCACGTGCTGGCGCCAGCACCCAGACCCAGGGCGGACAGGGCGGCAGCCTTTTCCTTCGGGCAGATCTGCGGCACCAGGCCGGACAGCGGCACGAAGGCGGCAATCGTCGCGCCATACAGCGCGCCCATGGCGGCAGCGATGGGGAAGTTGCCGGGGAACATCTGCGGCACGTAGTAGAACAGCGGCACGGTGATCGCAGCACCCACGCAGCCGAACAGGGCGACAACCGTACGGTGACCCAGACGGTCAGCCGTGATGCCGGACACCAGGTTCACCAGAATGTTCGACAGGAAGATGATCGACAGAAGCTGCAGCCACTGCGACAGCGAGAAGCCGATCACCTTGGTGAAGAACGCCGGCATGATGACCAGGAACGCATATTCGGACGACGTGTTGATGGTCCGCACGATCATGGCGATAAACGTCTTGGGTTCACGCCACAGGATGCTGATCGAACTGAAGAAGATCGTGGCCGGCGGCGTGCCGGGGGCCGCGAGGCGCTTGGACCCGATCGGTTCACGCGTCATCAGCAGGGCAAGCAGGCCACCGAACATGACCAGCGCCAGCGAGGACCAGAACGTTGCCATTTCGCCAATCAGCGGAATGGAGAAACTGGCGAACAGCGAACCCAGCGTAGGCAGCCCGCCGGAGAAGGCGAACCAGAACCAGCCCGCGGCCGAACCCAGCTGGCGCGGCGGGGTCGCGGCGGCAATCCATACAAGGAAGCCGTAGGTGAACAGCGGATAGCCAAAGCCACGCATGGTGTAGGCTGCCAGCATGATGGGATAGCTGTTGACGGCCACGCCAAAGGTCAGGAACAGGACCTCGAACACACCCCAGATGGCAAGTCCGATCCACATGACCCGCTTGGGGCCCCACAGGTCGGACAGCGGCCCCGATGCCCATGAGGACAGCGAAACGGTCACACCGTAAATGGTAAACAGCAGCGCGGTATTGCGCGACGAAATGCCCTGCCCCTCCAGATAGGGGGCCAGGTAGCCGGCCTCGACACCATCACCGATCATGAAGAACAGCAGGCCGACAAACCCCCAGAACAGGGGCGCCGGGATGCCAAGCTTATCAGCTATGGACGTTGATTCGGACAGATTGTCTGTCTGTTTCAAGGGGAGATACTCCTCTTTCACAGGCAGCCGACACGAAGATGAGGGGCTCCACCTCATTGTGGAGCGTCGATGCAGGCTGCGTCCACACCGTCCGGTTTTCCGGAAGCACCAGTGCGGAACCTCAGTTTCACAAGTTCGGGTGTGCAACCACCCGGACCGGCTACAGCAATGCGGGAACAGAAGAATGGCACCAGCGCCAAAACGCCAGCGCATCATGCCTGGCAAACCTGCTTCCCCATAGATATCACCGGCCAAAAGTCGTCGATCCAGCAGGAAAACGCGCCTGACGGCACGAGTTTCATAACAATACCAATGAAAAAACACCTGGCCTTACCCAAAAAAGGGCACAACCACGTGATCTCCCATCACCGGAAAGACCAAGAATTGGCTGGATATACAAAATCGTTGCAGTTTCGAACGATTTCACAGTGATCCGATAGTCTTCAACCTCCGAACAGGTACAAAAAATATATTCAGTGATGGCAATCTATACTAAAAAACTCTCCAGAATGTAAGGGAAATCTCAAATTTTTGCCGAGATTCGGATTTTTCCCTTATTATATCAAGAGATTTCAGGTCATATTTTTATGCATACAGTATATGCATCACGCCCGGGCACCATCTTTCGCCATGGGTGGGTTCCTGCCATAGTCGGCCTTTCACCTGCCCATACGGGCGGGGCCGCACCCCGGTGCGGTACAGGCACTGCCTGCTGCATTCTTTCATGCCGGGGCATGGACAGACGGAAACGGTTACGGTGAACATCAATTCCATACGCCTTGCCGCATTGCCGGTTGCTTTGCTGCTTTCCCCCGCGCTGGTCTGCGCGTCCGCCCATGGCCAGAGCCTGGCCACGCAGAAGGTGCAGCGCGCGATGGAAGTCCTGCGCCTGAAGCCGGACCTGGCCAGCAAGGCATGCCTCGACAAGCTCGAGGACCTGCACAAGATGGAAAAGGTCATCGAGGAAGCAAGCGAAAGCGCGCACAACCCCAACCTGTCGCTGGCCCACGATGTCATGGAATCCGATTACGAGGACGCAACCGAATCCTGCGTGCCCGATGCGGCCAAACTGTGCGCCAACCCGGGCAAACTGGCCAGCGCGAACCAGAAGAAGCTGTGTGAATCGCTGGATGCGATCATGTCGGTTGATGGATCGGATGAAGGCGAGGAAATCGCCACCCCGCCCGAAGGCACGTCCTCCGACTGAAGGACGCGCCCGGAAGGAAGATCAGGAAAGCTGCGCCAGCAGGTGCAGCCCTTCCGCATTGCCCAGAACGGCTGATTTCTCGGCCCGGTCCAGTTCCCGCATGGCGGTAGCCAGATCGGGGGCCTCACGCAGTTTCAGCAGCCCCACCAGCAATGCCGGATTGATCGGATCGCCCGGCCTGCGGGGTGGCGGCAACATGATTTCATGTACCCTGAGCAGCCCCGCACGCGCCCGCAGCACCGTCACCGCGTCCTGCACCGGGCGCCCGGCCATCTGCACCATATAGGTCAACGCCGCCTGCAGGACCGACGGCGGGGCGGTTTCCTCGGGGATCAGCAGCAGGTGAGCGCGCCGGAAGGCCTGCCCCACTGCCGCACTGCCCGTCAGCACCGCCAGCGGTATGGCGCAGACCAGCCCCAGCGTGACCGGCAGCATCCACAGGAACAGCGGCAGGGAGACACTCCATGCCGCAACCGCCAGCGCAATGCCCAGTATGGTATGGATGGCATACAGCCGGGCGTTCTGCATGATCTGCAGCCCGCCTGCATCACGCCGCTGCGCGTTCCAGCCCGAGTCGCGACCCAGCAGGATGGACATGACCCCCGCCGTCTGGATGATCATGGCGATAGGGGCCACCAGTCCCCCCACCACCGTTTCCACCACGATGGACGCCGCCGCGGCAAACGCGCCGCCGCAGCCACGCCGCAGCGGCCCGTCAATCAGCAGCAGCAGGTAGGCCAGTATCTTGGGCGCCAGCAGCACGCCCATGGTGCCAATGAACATGTATTCTGCCTGAACCGGGTCAACATGCGGCCAGTTGGGGTAAAGCAGCTTGGTATCGCCAAAATATTCCGGTTTGTAGAAACGGTTCTGCAGCGAAACCACAATCCCCACCAGCAGGAAAACCAGCCACAGCGGCGACGTGACATACGATCCGATGCCCATGAGCATGTGCATCCGGCTGATCCAGTGCAGGCCCCGCGCGGACACAACCTTTGCATGCTGCAGGTTGCCCTGGCACCACCGCCGGTCGCGAATGGCGATGTCGGTCAGGGACGGGGGACTTTCCTCATACGATCCGGCCAGCGCCGGTACCATGTGGATGGCCCATCCGCCCCGGCGCATCAGCGCAGCCTCCACGAAATCATGGCTCATGATCGCGCCACCAAAGGGCTTGCGCCCCGGCAGGTGCGGCAGGCCCGCCTGCTCGGCAAAGGCACGGGTGCGGATTACCGCGTTATGGCCCCAGTAATTGCCTTCCGACCCGTGCCACCAGGCAATGCCGTGGGCGATCAGCGGACCATATACCCGTCCCGCGAACTGCTGCATGCGGGCAAACAGCGTCTGCCCGTTGACAATAACCGGCAGGGACTGGATCAGCGCGACACCGGGATTCCGCTCCATGGCCGCCGTCAGCCGCACGATCACATCACCCGACATGACGCTGTCGGCGTCCAGCGTGATCATCTGCTGGTAAGCCGCACCATAGGTCCGCACCCATTGCGCGATATTGCCCGCCTTGCGGTCCGTATTGACCGCACGCCGACGGTAGAACAGCCGCCCGCCCCAGCCAGTGGCGCGGCACAGGGCCATGTAGGCCGCCTCCTCCGCCACCCAGACATCCGGGTCGGTCGTGTCCGACAGGATGAACACATCAAACGCCCGTTCCTGCAGGGTGGCCGAAAGGCTGTCTATGGTGGCGCGCAGGCCGGCCATGACACGGCCCGGGTCCTCGTTATAGGTCGGCATGAGCAGCGCGGTGCGGGTGGTCAGGCGCGGCAGCGGACCGCTGCGTTCAATCCCCAGCCCCAGGCCGCCATGCGTCAGCATTGACGCAAACCCGGCAAGGGCTGAGGTAAAGGCCAGCGCGATCCACAGGAACAGCATCACGAACAGCACCAGCATCACCATACCGGCCACGGAGCGCTGCACGGCATTGAACACCAGGTCCATTTCGTAACCGGCCAGCCCCGTCATGGCGACCGCGCCACCAATCACCAGCAGGCGGCGCAGGTGGATCATCCGCCATTCGGTGGGCGGCGTCGGGCTGCGTCCGTGCAGATCGGGCGTTGCCGCCAGCGGATGGACCGGCATCTCCAGCGGGGCCGCGGGTGGCAGGGCGCACCAGCCCTGCGGCAACAGCGGCGCGGACTGGCCCGCCGCCGGACCGGGTGGCGCGTTTGCGGCTAGGGTGTCCATCGATAGACCCATTCTTCCGACACAGGACCATTATCATCGGCCAGCACGCAGTTCAGTTCCGCCACCTTTGCGTCACCAGGCGCGAATTCGAACGTGCTGCGCCAGCCATGGATGGGGGGAACAGGTTCGACCACCACATTGCGGATCTCCCCTGCCGATGTACGGCACTGCAGGTGGAAATGCGGCTTTTCGGGCAGGTTCTCAAACGGCGCGCCCACGAAATCGAGGTCAAAGAACCGGGTATGCGAATCATCCGTCGCATCCCCCACGCGCGTTGCGGAAATACGGGCCAGCTTCGTGGGCCACGGCGTATCCCACCCCCAGTACATCCGGTAGGTGAACACATATTCACGCCCCGGCGCCAGCGCATCCTGCGGCCGCCAGAAGGCGACGATATTGTCGTTCACTTCATTGGGCGTGGGGATTTCCACCAGATCCACGGCACCCGCGCCCCAGTCCCCGATCGGCTCGATCCACAGCGAGGGACGCTTTTCATAATTCAGCGACACGTCCTCGAAATCGGTAAAGGCGCGCTTGCGCTGCATCAGGCCAAAGCCATGCGGGCGCACGTCACTGAAGGCCGAGAACTGCAGGTCACGCGGGTTGCGCAGCGGACGCCACAACTGCTGGCCACTGCCCGTCCACATGGACAGGCCTTCGCTGTCATGGGCCGCGGGCCGCCAGTCATCAACGCGCGTCCGGTCATTCGCATCGAAATAGAACATGCCTGTCAGCGGCGCGATCCCGGATTCCGCAATGGCCTTGCGGGGGTAGAGATAGGACTGGACATCAAAGACCGTCGTCTCGCCGGGGCGGATGGTAAAGCGGAACGCCCCGACCAGCGACGGGCTGTCCAGCAACGCATGGATAACCACGCTATCCACGCCCGCCTTGGGCTTTTCCAGCCAGAAGGCACGGAACAGTGCGAATTCCTCCCCCTTAGGGTCGCCGGTCCCGTTGGCGAACCCACGCGCGGACAGGCCGTAATTCTGCCCCTTCGCCACGGCACGGAAATACGACGCGCCAAGGAAAACGCAGAATTCCTCCATCACGCCCGGCGTATTGATCGGCGCGCGCAGCCGCAGCCCGGCAAAGCCGATATCGTCATTCACCCGCAGGGCAGGATCGTTATAGGTGAACATGTCGGGGTTGAAGGCGATGGGACGGGACTGACCATCAATGACTTCGTTCATGTCGATGCGCGGTGCATACAGGTAGCCACGCGGAAAGAATTCGACATCGAAACCCAGGTTCTCACCATGCCACAGGGCCTGTTCCGAACGGAACGTAATGGAATTGTACTGGTCGAAATTCAGGTTACGCATCGCAGGGGGCAATGACTGGGACGGGGCCTGGTATGCCTGCTGCGACAGCTGGTGCGCCAGCGTGCGCACGGTCGTGGAATCGAAATTTCCGCTCTGGGTGGCGCGGGCGGGCCGCGCCACGCCCACGCCCGCCACGGTCATGGCGGACAGGGCGGTTCCTGCTTTCATGAAATCACGTCGTAACACTGAGTTTAGCTCCAGTTCATTTTTCTTGATTTACTGCCGCGCCACATATCCACGCTCATCGGCGCAAAAGAATGCCTGAACGTCCGTGATCGGAGTCGCCTATGGCTTTTTCACGGCGGGGGCGAACACATGGCGGCCAATGTTTCCAGCTGTCCCTGCACGGCGTCCCGCCCCGCTTTCTCGATATCACGGTACAGCCGCACCACGGCTTCCCCTTCGGGCGAAAGGCCGGCCCCGCCGCCGCCGCCGGGGCGTGCGGCCACCAGCGGGCGCACGAAGGTCGTGTTCATCGCCTCAACCAGCAGCCATGCCCGGCGATAGGACATGCCCATGGCCCGGGCGGCTGCCGAAATGGACCCCGTCTGGCCAATCTGTTCCAGAAGCTTGATCTTGCCATGCCCCAGCAGGGGTGAGCCGTTCGCGTCCACGCGTAACGTCAGGCGCATTTCTGTCATGGTTCCAAACTCCCGGACACAGCTATATCATTGTCCCTTCTACCGGAAACGGCTGCACCTGAAACGGAATTTTCCCGCCATGTCCCTGCCCTCTTCCCCACCCGGGCCGCCAGCAGGCCCATGGCGGCCCATGCAGCCACACGACCTGCCCGCCGTCATGGCGCTGGCCACCACCATGCACCCCGGCTGCCCAGAACGGGCGGACGTTCTGGATGAACGCCGCAGGCTATGCCCGGCGGGCTGCCTCATCCTGCCTGACGCGCAGGGACGCCCTGGCGGGTATGTCCTGAGCCACCCCTGGCGGGCAGACCGTCCGCCCGCGCTGGACACCTACCTGCACCACCTGCCCGGACAGGCGAACTGCTGGTACCTGCACGACATCGCCATCATCCCGCCCCTGCGCGGACAGGGCGCGATGCATGCGGCGCTGCGCATCCTGACCCGGCACGCCCGCGACCATGGCGTGAACCGGATGGCGCTGATGGCGGCGGAAGGCGCGCGTCCGGTCTGGGCGCATATGGGATTTACCCCCATGCACGGCATCCCGCCGGACATCACCGCAACCTACGGGGTCGATGCCTGCCCCATGCACCGTGCCATTTCCGGAACGATACAGGTATAAAAGCCATTCCGGGCCGTCTGAAAAGCCCACTGATGCACCAGTCCGCAGGTCTTAAAAACGATTGTGGTAAAGAATTGTCTAAAAAACTTTAGAAAATGCCGCCTTTTTTTAAAAAAGGCGGCACCCGAAGAATTTTATTATTTTTTATTACTCAACTGTTCCGGGACAGTTGCTTACACAGGCAGGCTGGCCCGCACGCCGCGATCCCGAATGGCCCTGCGTGCGGCGACCACCGCCGCATCCAGCGCGGTGGTGTCCATGTCCCGCCAGCCATCAAAGGCCGGCAGCCGCAGGCCTGCGGCAAGGTCGCTGTCATTGACCAGCGCGATCTGGTCCGCATCCAGCGTGGGTTCGATAGGCGTATAGGTCTGCCCCTTTTCATCCTGCCCGCGCAGCATTTCCAGATAGGCGGCGATGCCGAACGCTATCCGGTCAAGGTCACGCCCGCTGTTCAGTGAACGGCGCACGGTATCGGTCCAGAACACACGCACCTTGGATGCGCCATCGCTACAGATCCGCAGCAGCGTATCGGCCACGGCGCGATTGGAAAACCGGCTGAGCAGGCGCGTGCGGTACGCATCCAGGTCCACGCCCGCCGGGGCGTCGATCTGCGGCATCGCATCCTTCGTCCAGTAGGCATTGGCCAGACGGGCCAGATCGGCGTCCTCCACCGTTTCATGCGCATAGCGGTGGCCCAGCAGCAGCCCCGTCGAGCCAAGCAGCAGGTGGGCTGCGTTGAGCATGCGCACCTTCACCTGTTCATACCCCGCCACATCGTCCGCGAACTCGACACCCACCTGTTCCAGCGCGGGACGACCGTTGCAGAACCTGTCCTCCAGCACCCACTGGCTGAAATCCTCCGCCAGCACCGGCAGGTCGTCATCCAGCCCGCTGGCCGCGTTCAGGCTGTCGCGCGTGGCCCTGTCCACGCCCGGCGTGATGCGGTCGACCATGGAGCACGGGAAGGTCACATTGGCATCAATCCATTCGGCAAGATCCGCATCCAGCGCGCGGGCGTAGCCCACGAATGCCTCATGCGCGACATGGCCGTTACTGCGCAGGTTGTCACATGACAGGACGGTAAATGGCCCGGCCCCCGCTGCACGCCGGCGACGCAGGCCTTCCACCACGTAACCGAACACGGTCGTGGGACGACGGGGGTTCTTCAGGTCCGCCTGCACGGCGGGGGTATCAAGGCGGAACTGCCCGGTTTCCTCGTTGATGTTATAGCCGCCTTCGGTAATCGTCATGCTGACGATACGGGTCTGCGGGTCCGCAAGGCGGGCCAGCACGGCTTCAGGATCGGCAGGGGCAAGCAGGTACTCACGCAGCGCGCCGATGATGGACACCGTGCGCACGCCACTGGCCGTGACTTCCGTCAGGGAATACAGGCAGTCCTGCTGCGTGAAGGCATGGGCCTTGGCTTCGCCACGCGGGCCACCACCCAGTCCCACACCCACGATCCCCCACTGTGCCTGTCCCGGCAGGGCGAGGCATTTATTGACGTACCATGCCTCATGCGCGCGAAAGAAGTTGCCGACACCAAAATGAACGATCCCTCGTCCCACGTCCTCCCGTTTGTAACGCAGCGGCTGGACGCTGGCGGGAAGGTGATTCAGGGTTTTTTCATTCAGCATGGTGTCTGTTGCACTCCTTGATTGTGTCTTCGTGCGCCCGTCCTATTGCCTTGCAACCGCGTTGGTTGAAACAGGATCAAACGCCGTCTCGGCCACGAACGGATGCCCCGACAGGGGGAACGGACCATCATCGGTCCGCCCGTCCGACCAGATATTGCGCGCGGCCAGCCGCATGTCGGCATGCAGCAGCCCGATGGCGAAACGCATGACAGGGGTCCAGTGTTCCCCCTGCTGATCCTGCAGGTCCAACTGGTCCAGAATATCGCGCATTCCCTCATCGGGCAGCGTGTGTCCCCGGCGGGACGCAGCCATGGCATCGCAGCGGTCGGCCATCTGGCCCAGCATCCGTCCCAGCATGTCACGCTCCTGCTGCAGGATGTCGCCGGTCCGGGCTGTTTCGCCTTCCACGGCGGCGCGCGAAATAAAGATAGCATCCGAACGGACCCGACGCAAAAGTCCCGGCAGGCGCACCACCAGCGGGTCGTGCCGCGCCAGTGACCCGGGGTGTTCGACCTCGGCCTCCTGCACGCCGTCATTTATGTCCTGCAGCAGGGAGCGGCACATGACATCCACCGTGGCCAGCGCGTCATGGTCGGGATGCTGGTGCAGCGCGGTGACCAGCAGGTCCGACAGGCGGCGCAGCAGGCTTGCGGCATTACGCAGCACTTCGCGTCGCGCCTCGTTCCGCAACACGAAAAACGACACCGCGAACGACACCACGACACCCGTCATGATCGAGGCGATCCGCTGCAGCGGCCTTGAAAACGGCTCCCCCGTGGCGGGAAACAGCAGCACGACCATCAACGTGACAATGGCCACCCGCATCTTGGGCCGCAGCGCCACCAGCACCGCCAGCGGCATGAGCATGACCCAGAACACCATGCCCACCGACAGCGCGCACCACTGTTCCAGCGCAATGGCCGACATGCCCGCCGCCGCCCCGATCAGGGTGCCCACGATCTGTTCGCGCCCGGTGGACAGCGTCTGGGTCAGGCGCGTCTGG
Source organism: Komagataeibacter intermedius TF2 (assembly GCF_000964425.1). Taxonomy (GTDB): domain Bacteria; phylum Pseudomonadota; class Alphaproteobacteria; order Acetobacterales; family Acetobacteraceae; genus Komagataeibacter; species Komagataeibacter intermedius. Next base: position 22,697 of record NZ_BANF01000044.1, read on the forward strand.
GTAATGACGATGACCGAGGTGATCAGCGCCCAGACCGGTTCATCCAGATGGATGATGGTGGCGACAATGCCCGACAGGATGAGCGAGACGTTCATCCGCACGACCTGCCGCCACGTCCCCCGCCGCGTAATGGACAGGAAAAGGTTCTTCAGGCGTTCATGCATACGGCTTAGTGTCCGGCGCCATCCGGCAGGGGAAAGGGCACCCAGCGCAGACCGTCTGAATTCTGCACCAGGAACAGCACGGTCTTGCGGTGCTGGGCGCGGGCCGCGTCAAGCTGGCGGCGCAGATCGGCGGGCGTGTTCACCGCCGACTGCTGCACTTCGGTCACCACGTCGCCGGGGCGCAGGCCACGCTCGGCCGCGGGGCTGTCATCTGTCACGCCGGTGACCAGCACGCCCTTCTGCCCTTCCGCCATGTTGTATTTCTGGCGCGCGATGTCATCAATCTCGCCCACCGTGAAGCCCATGCCTGTAATGGCCATGCTGCCCTGTGCCGGTTTTTTCGCAGGTGCCGTGGCGCCATCGGCCTTATCGGTCTTTTCCTCGGGCAGGGCGCCAATGGTGATCGCCACGTTCATCTGCTGGCCCTTACGCCAGATTCCCAGATGCGCGACGCTGCCACCCGCCAGTTCCGCCACAAGGCGCGGCAGGGCGCGACCGTCAATATCCTTGCCATTCAGGCTCTGGATCACGTCGCCGGTCTGCAGGTGGGCCACCGCCGCGGGTCCCTTTGGCTCGACCCCCGCGATCAGCGCGCCGTGGGGGCTTTTCAGGCCCAGCCCATCGGCAATTTCCTGCGTCACGTCCTGAATGCGCACGCCAATCCATCCGCGCGTGACACGGCCGTGGTGGCGAAGCTGGTCGATGATGCCCTGCGCTTCGGCCGAGGGAATGGAAAAGCCGATCCCGATCGATCCACCCGAAGGCGAGAAGATGGCGGTGTTGATGCCGATCACCTCCCCGTTCAGGTTGAACAGGGGGCCACCGGAATTGCCCTTGTTGATCGGGGCGTCGGTCTGGATGAAATCGTCATACGGACCCTGTTCGATATTGCGTCCGCGTGACGAGACGATGCCCGCCGTCACCGTACCCGACAGGCCGAACGGATTGCCGATCGCCAGCACCCAGTCCCCCACGCGGGCATGGTCGCTGTCGCCAAAGGGCACGGCAGGCAGCGGTTTCGGGCTGTCCACCTTCAGCACCGCAAGGTCGGTGCGGTCATCATGGCCCAGCAGCCGCGCCTTCAGCACGGTATTGTCCTGCAATGTAATGGTGATCTGGTCGGCATGGCGCACGACATGGTTGTTGGTCACGATCACGCCCGACGGGTCGATGATGAAGCCCGAACCCAGCGCCTGCATCTTGCGTGGTGGCGCATTGGGGGTGTCCTGGCGGTTCATGAAATCATGGAAGAATTTCTCGAACGGCGATCCTTCGGGAAAATTGGGCACCTGTGGCGTGCTGTCGCCATCATCGCCATCATCATCGTCCTCGCCGGGACGCACCATCTCGGTGGTGGACACGTTGACGACGGCGGGCAGCAGCTTCGCTGCAAGGTCGGCAAAACTGTCGGGCATGTTGCGCCCCTCGCCCGGCAGGCGCAGGGGGGCGGCGGATGCGGCGGCCGGAACAGGGGCCGGGGCGGGATCAGCCGCCTGCGCGGCATGCCCCCCAAGGGCCGTCACCAGCCCAATGGCAAGGCAGGATCGGGAAAAGGCAGCGGCGCGAAAGGACATGGGGCTCATATATCCTGCTGAACTGGATCGGACGCAGCACCTATATCACGCCCTTCACGCGCGCGGAAACCATGCCCTCAGTTCCGGCATAACGGCGCATGCACGGGCAGGCCGCCCGGTGCGGGGGACGCGGCCCTGCGGGCGCGGGCCACCGCACGGGCGCGTTCGCGGTTGCGCGCCACCCACAGCAGCACCATAAACCCCACGACATTCACCACCACCTGCATGATCCAGCCCGCGCCAAAACTGGTCAGCACCAGCCGGGCATACAGGTCCACCAGCGTTCCCGCCGTAAAGATTTCAAGCGAATGCCGACCGAACAGCGCCATAAGCTGCCCACCGCGCGTTGCGGCCAGCGCGGTCGCACCGGGCGAGGACTGCACCAGATAGAACAGCGCCAGCACATCCAGCAGCCGCCATGGGGCCAGGATCATCTTGTCCGGCACCGCCATGCTGACGGGCCGCAGGTCGGCAAAGCCCCAGTCCATCCACGGAAACGACTGAACGAAGGAAAAGACCAGATACAGACCGCAGGCCGCAGCCAGCACACGCGAACGTGGCAGGCTGCCATCATGCCGTCCCGCAAGCCGCGCCCCACAGACCCCCAGTATGAACAGGAACTGCCACGCCAGCGGGTCGAAATACCACCCGTCGGGGTCCAGCCAGTTGGGAAAGTTCAGGCGCGGATCAAGATTGACCAGAAGCCAGACGGCGGCACTCAGCCCCAGCACGACCGGCGTCCCCACCCCGCGCAGCAGCGCGTACAACGGCGCGAACCCCAGCAGCAGCACGATATAAAGCGGCAGGATGTTCAGGTTGCCCGGCAGGGCCTGAAGTGACAGCACCCGCCATGCCGAATCCAGCCCATGCGCCAGTTCGGGTTCAAGGAAATCAACCGGCACAGGCCAGAAATGCCGCCATATGCGGATGGTGGAAATACACACCACCACCATCGCCATCTGGAAAACATAAAGCTGCCAGCACCGTCGTCCGATACGCGCCAGCACCGACAGGACCGGCTGTTTTTTGCCAAACGCACGGCCATAGGCCAGCCACGAGGCATAACCCGCCAGCAGTACGAACACCTCCGCCGCATCGGCAAACCCGACATTGCGCATGGTGAACCGGTTCAGCACATCCTGCGGGATATGGTCGATACACATCATGAGCAACGCAACCCCGCGCAGCGCGTCAATGCGGTGATCGCGCCGGTGGGGCGTTGCTGCGTGCGAAGGGGAAGCGCCCATCGTATTTCCTGTCAGCCCGAACGGTGCACAAGATGGCTGCAACCATCATGGCGCAGCGAGCGTAAAGCAGCAAACCGCGCCGCAGGCCATTCCCGTCATGGCAGGGATGCCACGCATGCCGGACATGGCACGCGGATGCAGTCCGGACAGGCTGCCCACCGTTTCATGACTCGACCATCACGGCCCGCCCCTTCTATACCCGCACGGGTCACACAGCCGCCAGCAGGGAGCGCACAACCATGACCAGTCCCGACCGGACAACCATCGAGACCGTGCTGCACCGCGTGCGCACCGCGGATCATGCCGCCAGTATTGCGGATATGGGCAGTCTGGATGCCTTCATGATGCGTGATGGCGTCCTGCATGTCGCCATCGCGACCGACCGCACGCGGGCGGGATCATTGCAGCCACTGCTGCCTGAACTCGAACGTGCCCTTGTCTCGGCGGTTCCCGGCTGCACGGGGGCCAGCGTCATCCTGACCGCGCACCGCCCGGTATCGGCGCAGCCCGCGCCACAGCCCGCCCCCGCTGGCGGGGGGCACCGCCCCCTCAACCTTGGGGGGGACAGGGCCTCCCGTCCGGCCACCGGCCCCCTGCCGCCGGGCGTGGGCGTGGTTATTGCCGTGGCGTCGGGCAAGGGCGGCGTGGGCAAGTCCACCACGGCCGTCAACCTTGCCGTCGGGCTGGGGCTGGAGGGGCTGAAGGTCGGCCTGCTGGATGCAGACGTGCATGGCCCTTCCCTGCCGCGCATGATGGGTGTTGGCGACCAGCCCGAAGTCCGCGATGGCCGGCTGATCCCGCCGCACAAATGGGGCATCAGCGCCATGTCGATCGGCATGCTGGTGGATGAAAGCAAGGCCATGATCTGGCGCGGGCCGATGGTCATGGGCGCGATCGGGCAGTTGCTGGGCGATGTGGAATGGGGCGCGCTGGACGTTCTGGTAGTGGACATGCCGCCTGGCACGGGAGATGCCCAGTTGACACTGGCGCAGAAAACCGCGCTGGCCGGCGCCGTGATCGTCTCCACCCCGCAGGACATCGCCCTGCTGGACGCCCGGCGCGGCGTGGCCATGTTCGAGAAGATGAACGTGCCGGTGCTGGGGGTTGTGGAAAACATGTCCTATTTCTGCTGCCCCAACTGCAACCACCGCACCGACCTGTTCGGTCATGGCGGCGCACGGGCGGAAGCGGAAAAAATGAACGTGCCGTTCCTGGGTGAAATCCCGCTGCTGGCCGATATCCGCGCCAGCGCGGACAATGGCGCGCCAATCGTCATTGCCGCCCCGGACAGCCCGGCGGGTCAGGCCTACCGCGCCCTGGCCCACACGGTTGGGGGCGCGCTGCGCCGCCTGCTGGAACAGAAGGAAAAGGCCGCGCGCTGATCGGGACGGTGCATGTCACGACACCAGGCGCGACAGTCTCTTTTTTTCAGTCGCCCCACTCCCGTTGGCCTGGTCCATGATCGGGTCAACGGCGCTGCATGAGCCAACGTGATGAATTAAATAACAAAAGGCCCGGGTGCCACCTGTTTTCAAAAAGGCGGCGTCCCCCGAAGCTTAAAAAAAGCTTTACCAGAAACTTTTAATTTTCAGTCTGCCCCGCAGACAGGGCCTTACAGCCTGCGGTCGCGCTTGATCCGGTCCCATGCCGCATTGATCTGGGCGATGCGGGCAGCCCCCTGCGCCTGCTGCGCGGGGGTTGCGCCACGCGCAGTCATGATATCGGGGTGATGTTCGCGCACCAGCCTGCGCCAGACCACGCGCACTTCCTCGTCGCTCGCATCGCGGGAAACGCCCAGCACGGCATAGGCATCGACCTCGCTCACGCCCGGACGCGCACCGCCATCACGCGCGCGGTCCCATGCCCCGGGGCTGAGGCCGAATGCCTTGTGCACCCCGCGCAGGAAGGCTTCCTCACGCGCATTGACCTCTCCATCCGCGCGCGCGATCACGAACAGGGATGCCAGCGCCTCTTCCAGCATGCCGGTCTTGCTGGCGAAGGCACGGCCCAGTTCAGTGGCGAAGGCGCGGTAGTCATCCGTGCGCTGGCGCGCGCTGTCAAACAGGCGGCCGACTTCCTTCATGTTTTCGGGCGGCAGGTGAAAACGGCGCTTGAAGGCATCGATTTCGGCCCGGTTCACCGGCCCGTCACACTTCGCCATCTTGGCGGACAGGATGATGATGACCAGACCATACATCTGGTCACGCTTGCCCATCACCGCCGCCATCTTGGCCGCCATGAAGGTCGCGGCCCCGTTAGGGTCCGCATTCAGCCGGGGGCCCCAGCGGTCGGTCCATCCCCCCACCGGGGTTTCCAGCAGGGAACCGTTATCCGCCGCATGGCCCAGCGCCGTGCCGACGACAGCGCCCATGGGGCCGCCAACCGCGAACCCCGCAACGCCACCAAAAAGTTTTCCCCAGATTGCCATGCCCCGAGGCTAGCACGGATGCCCGGTCAACCCAACTGATCTTCCCTGTCCGTACCAGCAATTTCCGGCAATGCAGGCATCCATTCCCGCAATGCCTCCACCCGCAGCGCAGATGCCAGCGGGCGGTCCGGGGGACGGCCCGCGTCAATCCGGCCCACCAGGGCGGCAAGGGTCAGGCCGCGCTTCTGCGCGATCAGGTGCAGGGCATGCCAGAACTCCGGCTCCAGCGCCACGCTGGTGCGGTGCCCCGACAGGTTGATGCTCCGCTTGCGCAACAGGCGCGCACCGCGCTGCGCGGGTAGCGGCATGCCCATATGGTCCGTCACCGGGGCAGCCTGAGCGTGGCCCAGCGCGCGGCGTCCGCCACCACCGGGTCGGCATCCGCGCATAATGCCGCAACGCTGGGCCGCAGGACGGCCTGCCCGCTATTGCCGATGGCCACCGCCACGTTGCGCACGAAGCGCCCCCGGCCAATCCGCTTGACGGGAGAGCCGGAAAACCGTGCGCGGAACCCCGCGTCATCCAGTGTGGCAAGATCCTGCAGCGCGGGCGCGCGCAAATCGTCGCGCGCAGCCAGTTTCATGTGATGCGTGGCCGTGGCGAAGCGGTTCCACGGACACACGGCCAGACAGTCATCACATCCGTAAATACGGTTGCCCATGGCGGGACGCAGCCCCTCGGGAATCGGGTCACGGTTTTCAATGGTAAGGTAGGAAATGCACCGTCGCGCATCCATCACGCCGGGGGCCGGAAACGCATCGGTCGGACACGCGACCAGGCAGCGCGTGCAACTGCCGCACCCCCCACCCGATGGGACCGATTGCGGCAGGTCCAGCGTGGTATAGATCTCGCCCAGGAACAGCCAGCTGCCATGACGGCGCGAGACAAGGCTGGTGTGCTTGCCCTGCCAGCCAAGGCCCGCGTTCTGCGCCAGCGGTTTTTCCATGACCGGGGCGGTATCGACAAAGACCTTCACCTGCGTGCCGTCCATGCCCTGCCGCCGCCCCTCGTTCACCACGAACTGGGCAAGGTGCTTGAGCATTCCCTTGACCACGTCATGATAGTCCCGGTTGCGGGCATAGACAGAAATATTGCCCGCATCGGGCATGCGGGTCGTAGCCAGCGCGTCCCCTCCGGGCGCGTAATTCAGGCCGAGGGCGATGACGCTGCGCACTTCCGGCCACAGCATGCGCGGGTCGCCACGCTGTTCCATGCGCTGGGCCATCCAGCCCATGCTGCCCGCGAATCCGTTTTCCACGAACATGGCCAGACGCGCGCGCGCCGCATCATCCAGCCGGGCTGGCGCGAACCCCACCGCGTCAAAACCCAGATCGCGCGCATGGTCGGCAATCCGCGCCGCCATCCGCACGGGATCAGGACCGGATGGCGCGGCCGCCATCAGGCCACCGGGGGAATGTCGGGAAAGGGCATTTCGTCACCACTCCAGTCATCCATCGCCCACTGCGCACGCAGGTGGTCGGCATGGGCGGCAAACGCGCCATCGACAATCGCCGCCCGCATACCGCGCATCAGGCGCTGGTAATAGGCAAGGTTATGCCATGTCAGCAGCATCGGCCCGAGGATTTCATTCGCACGGAACAGGTGATGCAGGTAGGCGCGGCTGTGACGTGAACAGGCCAGGCAGTCACAATGCGGCGAAATGGGCCGCGAATCGGTGGCATGCCGTGCGTTGCGCAGGTTCAGCGTGCCGCGTTCGGTATAGGCACGCGCCGTACGCCCCGCGCGCGTGGGCATGACACAGTCGAACATGTCCACGCCCCGTTCCACGGAACCAAGCAGGTCATCGGGCGTGCCCACGCCCATAAGGTACCGCGGGCTGGCATCGGGGATCAGCGGGACAGTGGCGTCAAGGGTGGCGAACATCAGTTCCTGCCCTTCACCCACCGCAAGGCCGCCAATGGCGTATCCTTCAAACCCGATTCCCGTCAGCGCCCTGACGCTTTCGGCCCGCAGTTCCGGCTCGGTCCCGCCCTGGATGATGCCGTACTGCGCGTAGCCGGGGCGCTGGATGAACGCGGTGCGGCACCGCTCGGCCCAGCGCATGGACATGCGCATGGATTTTGCGATTACGTCGGGGGCGGCAGGCAGCGCGGGACATTCATCGAAGCACATGGTGATGGTGGCATCGAGCGCGTGCTGGATGTCGGTCGAACGTTCCGGCGTCAGCCGGTGCCTTGACCCATCAATATGCGAACGGAATGTCACGCCATCCTGATCCAGCTTGCGCAGCGGCCCCAGCGACATGACCTGAAACCCGCCCGAATCGGTCAGGATCGGCCCCGGCCAGTCCATGAACCGGTGCAGCCCGCCCAGCGCGCGCACCCGTTCGGCCCCGGGCCGCAGCATGAGGTGATAGGTATTGCCCAGCACGATGCCCGCGCCCGTTGCGCGCACGCTGTCCATCGTCATGGCCTTGACGGTGCCGGCGGTGCCAACAGGCATGAAGGTGGGTGTCGGCACACTGCCATGGGCGGTATCCAGCCAGCCGGCACGGGCATGGCCCGCGCGGGCTTCGGGCCGCCAGCGGAATGTGGTCATGGCAGGTCTCCTTCGGTGCGGTGCAGCAGGCAGGCGTCGCCATAGGAATAAAAGCGGTAGCCGCTGGCGATGGCATGGGCGTACGCCGCCTTCATGCGGTGATAGCCGCCAAAGGCGCAGACCAGCATGAACAGCGTCGAACGCGGCAGGTGGAAATTGGTCAGCAGCATGTCCACCGCGCGGAAGCGGTAGCCGGGGCGGATGAAGATGGCGGTCTCCCCATGGAAGGGATGGACAATGCCGTTTTCATCCGTCGCACTTTCCAAAAGCCGCAGCGAGGTGGTGCCAACCGCCACGATCCGCCCGCCCGCCGCGCGGGCTGCGTTGATGCGGGCTGCGGCATGGGGGGAAATCGTGCCGCGTTCGGCATGCATGCGGTGGGCGGAAATCTGTTCGCTGCGCATGGGCAGGAACGTGCCCGCGCCGACATGCAGCGTCAGCGTCTGGCGGATCACGCCCGCCGCATCCAGCCCCGCCAGCAGGCCGGGCGTGAAATGCAGCCCCGCCGTGGGGGCGGCCACCGCGCCACGGTGCTGTGCAAATATGGTGCTGTAGTCCTTGCGGTCCTCGTCGGTGGGGCCTTCGGGCCGGGCGATATAGGGTGGCAGCGCCAGATGACCCACATCATGCAGGAACTGGTCGAACGCCGCCCCTTCCGCGCTGAAGCGCAGCGTCACATCACCGCCTTCCCCACGCGACACCACCTGCGCCGTAACGGGGGATGCGCCGAAGGTCAGCGTATCGCCAGGCCGCAGGCGGCGGGCGTTGCGTGCCAGCACGTGCCATGTGCCATCGGGCAGGATGCGGTCCAGCGTAATGCCGATTTTCGCATCCCCCCGCATGGCCGACAGCTGCGCCGGGATCACCGCCGTGTCATTGGCCACCAGGATGTCACCCGCGCGCAGGCAGCCCGGCAGGTCGCGCACATGGCGGTCCCTGAAGGGGCCATCCACCGGCACGTCCAGCAGTCGCGCGCTGTCACGCGGGCGGGCGGGATGGTCGGCGATGTTTTCGGGCGGAAGCGTGAAGTCGAAATCAGAAACCAGGTCCGTCATGCGGCTCCCTTTACGGAATCCGCACCATACTTGCCAGCCCGAACTGTCACCTTCGCAACAAAGCGTCCGGTCATATGCCCCATGCATGCCGGTGTTGGACAGACGCAGCCGGGGAAGCCAGAATGAGACAGCGATTCCCGCATGGGAATTCCCGTGCCCGGTCCCGGCCGGGCCAGTAACCAGATGGAGAATGAAGCCCCATGTCCTATGCCCAGCTTGATGCCGCCCGCATTACCCGCGCCTGCCACACCGCGCTGCAGGTGCTGGAATCGGTCGAGGAAAAGGACCGCAACGAAACCTACCAGCGCAAGACACTGATGATCCAGCGCATCGAGGCGCTGGCCCGCGCTGCCGCCGAAAGCAAGAACGGCGATCAGGTCATCACCCTGACATCGGAAGAATTCTGGCTGATCAGCCAGAACTGGTAAACTCCACCCGATACCCGGCCTACGCTGACCCCGATCCGCGCGGCCCGCCGCGCGGAAAGCAGGAAACCGACATGACCTTTACACTGACAAGCCGCTCCTTCCACGATGGCGACCGCCTGCCTGCGGCACAGGTATTTGACGGGATGGGCTATTCAGGTGGCAACATCTCGCCGCCGCTGGCATGGCAGGACCCGCCAGCCGGCACCAAGAGCTTCGCCATCACCATGTACGACCCCGACGCGCCCACGGGTTCGGGCTGGTGGCACTGGGTTGTCATCAACATTCCCGCCAGCGTGTCCTCACTGCCCGCAGGGGCCGGGTCGGGTGACAACAGCCTGCCCGAACCGGCGGAAATGACGCGCACCGATTTCGGCGGCAATGTCTATGGCGGCGCCGCCCCCCCGCCGGGACCGGATCACCATTACATTTTCACCATCCATGCGCTGGACATCGAGCGTATCGAACTGCCCAATGATGCATCGGGCGCCATGGTGGGATTTGTCATCAACCAGCACAGCCTCGGTTCGGCCACGCTGACCGCCGTGTTCGGCAGGCAGCCGAAATAATGATCCTGCGCCGCGCATGAATGCGCGGCAGCAGGAAAGGCGCGCGTCCATGATGCCCGATATGGGCGGCGCGTGCCGCCAGCACCCTGCTCCGGCCAGACAGGCTGATGCGCGCGGTCAGCCCCCGAACACCCCATCAGGATATGGGGCGCCCTTCCACCAGCATGGGCACGACCGCGCCCGTGAATTCACATCCATGCATCCGGGAACGGACAGGGCAGGCAGCCCTACCCCTGATAGGACGCGATTTCGATCAGGTTGCCGTCGGGATCGTTACAATAGACCGAGGTCACCGGTCCCAGCGCACCCAGACGGGCCACTGGCCCCTCGGTCACGTGCACGCCGCATTTTTCCAGATGTTCAATGACATCGACACTGTTCAGGGCGGTGGTGAAACACAGGTCATTGGTGCCGGGCAGCGCGTCTTCCGCCGTGGTCCAGCCTTCCGCGCCATGGGGGCGCAGGTTGATCTTCTGACCACCGAATTTCAGGGCCGTACGGTTATTGCGCCCGTATTCCTCCCGCTCCATGCCCAGCACGCGCTGGTACCATGAGGCCGAGACCTCCAGGTCACGGACACTCACCACAAGGTGGTCAAGACGATCGACGGTAAAACGCATGGCGCTCACTAACCTCCGGTTGTCCGGCCCGACTGGCGGGCCGGACGCACCGCAGGGATACGTTCAGCCGGTCAGGCCATCATAAAAATCATTACCCTTGTCGTCGATTACGATAAAGGCCGGAAAATTCTCGACCTCGATCTTCCACACCGCTTCCATGCCCAGTTCGGGATATTCCAGCACCTCGACCTTACGGATGCAGTCCTGCGCCAGACGGGCGGCCGGCCCACCAACGGACCCGAGGTAGAAGCCGCCATATTCCTTGCACGCATCACGCACGGCCTTCGAACGGTTGCCCTTGGCCAGCATGACATACGACCCGCCAGCCTTCTGCAGCATGGCCACATAGCTGTCCATGCGCCCTGCCGTGGTGGGGCCGAAGGAACCGGTGGGCATGCCTTCGGGCGTCTTGGCCGGGCCTGCGTAATAGACGGGGTGATCCTTGAGGTACCGGGGCAGGCCCTCGCCCTTTTCCAGCCGTTCGCGGAACTTGGCATGGGCAATGTCACGCGCCACCACCATCGTGCCGGTCAGCGACAGGCGGGTGCGCACGGGATACTGCGACAGCTTGCGGCGGATCTCATCCATCGGCTGGTTCAGGTCGATCTGGACCGCCTCCCCATCCAGATCATCATCCGTGGTTTCGGGCAGGAAGCGGGCGGGATCGGTCTCTAGCTGTTCCAGAAAGACGCCATCGGCCGTGACCCGCGCCTTGACCTGACGATCTGCCGAGCATGACACGCCGATGCCCACCGGCAGCGACGCGCCATGCCGTGGCAGGCGCACCACGCGCACGTCATGGCAGAAATACTTGCCGCCAAACTGCGCGCCAATGCCCAGGCGCTGGGTCAGCTTGTGGATTTCCCCTTCCATCTCCAGATCGCGGAAGGCATGGCCATGCGCGCTGCCTTCGGTCGGCAGGCTGTCCAGCCAGCGGGTGGAGGCCAGCTTCACGGTCTCAAGGTTCTGTTCGGCCGACATGCCGCCAATCACCACGGCAAGGTGGTACGGCGGGCAGGCCGAGGTGCCCAGCGTGCGGATCTTGCCGTCCAGCCATTTCAGCAGGTGTTCCTTGCTGGACAGCAGGGCGCGGGTTTCCTGGAACAGGAAGGTCTTGTTGGCTGACCCGCCGCCCTTGGCGATGAACATGAGGTCCATCTGTTCGGCATGGTAATCACCGGGCGTTGCCGAAATATGGAACTGCACCGGCAGGTTGGTGCCGGTATTCACTTCCTCGAACATCGAGACCGGCGCCATCTGGGAATAGCGCAGCGACGTGCCGGTATAGGTATCGTATACCCCGCGGGAGAAGGCTTCCTCCTCATTGCCATCCACCCATACGCGCTGGCCCTTCTTGCCATATACGATGGCGGTGCCTGTATCCTGGCACATGGGCAGCACGCCACCGGCTGCGATACAGGCGTTCTTGAGCAGGTCCAGCGCCACGAAGCGGTCGTTTTCCGACGCTTCGGGGTCTTTCAGGATTTTGGCAAGCTGCGCCAGATGCCCGGGACGCAGCAGGTGCGCCACGTCGTTGAAGGCCCGTGCGGCAAGCGCGGTCAGGGCTTCGGGCCGGACATGAACCACCGTGCGGCCACCGAGGACCGAGGTGGTTATCCCCTCGATCTCCAGTTTCTTCCACGGTGTGTCATCATCATGCAGTGGGAAAAGCGGGCCATAGACAAATGGCTTGCGCGTGGGTGCGGATACATTCAACGGACGGTCTCCTGCCTTTTCTCCCCCGGATTGGTTCCGGGTGGCGGCGTTCAGGTTCAGGGCGCGCCCGGCGCATCCGGCGCGCCCGGATGGATGATGTGGCTCAGCCCGGTCCCCCCGGTCCCCGCCTGCGGAAGGCGGCGAGACTGACAACCTGCGAGCCTTCGCCCTTCTCCGCGTCCTTTCCGGCCGGTTCGGCAGCCGTCTCGGCCTTTTCCACCGTGTCCGCTGCTGCGGCGGGCTGCACCGGCACCACGTTGGGTGCATTGGTCGCCACCGGCGGCTGTTCGGGAACGGTAAAACGCAGGGCCAGGCGGATATGCGGATCGGCAAAGGCGGATACGGCCGCCACCGGAATCACCAGCGTGGAGGGAATCCCTCCGAACGACAGCCCGACCGATATGATCTGGTGCGCGCGGTCGACCTTCAGGTCCCAGAACTGGTGCTGAAGGACAATGGTGATTTCATGCGGGTACTGGGCGCGCAGGCGGTCGGGCATTTCCACACCCGGCCAGTCGGTCCGGAATGTCAGGTAGAAATGATGATCACCCGGCAGGCCATTTCCCGCGGCGTACTCCAGCGCGCGCAGCATGACCTGGCGGTAGGCATCCTCGATCCAGGAATCATAGGGCATGAGGCTGTCGGGAATGGCGGCATCAAAACCGTTTTCCTCGTCATGATCATCGGACATTTCGGACTTCTCCGTACATCCGCCCGGACGGTTTCCCCGCCGGACCGGATTTTTGCAGACATGCGGGTTCGGGCCACGCCGTGCCACAGCTTCAAGCTGTGCGTCAAACTTCAGGGCGTGGCAAGCCGCTGGGGTCGGGCATCCCTTCACGAAGCGGATACCGCGCCATCAATGTAACATGAACGGAAGAAAAGGTGGGAGGGCTTCTGTTGCCCGGTGCCCTCCCGAACCGCGCTTATCGCTTATGCAGCGACAGCGAGCACCTCAGAGTTATCATTGGCACTTGTAATTTAGCCCGATAACGGTGGTACAATGCCGGGCAAAAGGCGGGTCTTTACCATGCGTGTCGAGCCTGTTTCGTCCCCATGTTCCCCCTGAGGGAGAAATTTGGTGGAGACGCCGGGTACCGCCCCCGGGTCCACAACACTTATTCCACGCGCCGTTTATCGCCATAGCCAAGGGGCAAGCCCCTCCGGCATTTTCGGATATAGGGACTGGCCGCGCATCTGGCAAGGGGCCACGCGATGGCAGGGCGCCCTCGACGGGATTTCCGCCGCCTGCTACCGGACTGATATTTTTTTTACCCATGGTACCCGGTCCATCCGAGCGGATGCAGAAAAAATATTCCATTCCCGTGGCCCGACCGCATGGACGGCGAACAGTCAGCAGGCCGTATTTTTTCCTTGGCGCCAGTGGTGTTTCTGCATCCGGCCTGCGCCATGATGCAGCCGTAAAGACGGCCCACAGCAACATGAACAGATCAGGCCACGCGGGCTGATGGGATGGACCAGCGCCTTTATATGAAATGACCCATATGATATGCCCCGCGTCCTCATGCTATGATCGATACAGACGGGACGGGACGCGGCACATGTTTTCCACTGAGCAGAAATCGGCAATCGACGCAGCCCGCGCCGGATGGGCGCAGACCCGCCGCCTTGTCGTACCGGCGGTGGAAGACGTGCTGTATTCCCCCATTCCGGTGCTGGAAACGGGTTTTGTCCGCGCGGTGGACTACATGGGCGGCGACAGCGGCATCGTGCAGGGCGCGCGCGTATCCTACGGCAAGGGCACGCGCAGCACGTCCGATGACCGGGGGCTGATCCGCTACCTCATGCGGCACCGCCACACCAGCCCGTTCGAACTCGCGGTGCTGAAGCTGCATGTGCGCGCGCCCATTTTCGTCACCCGGCAGTGGTTCCGTCACCGCACCGCCAGCATCAACGAATACTCGGCCCGCTATTCGGTGCTGGAGAAGGAATTCTACTTCCCCCGCCCCGAGGACATCGCCGTCCAGTCCACGAACAACAGGCAGGGCCGCGCCGACGCCCTGCCGCCCGAGCAGGCGCAGCAGGTCCTTGATATCCTGCGCGATGACGCATCACGCTGCTATGACCATTACCTCGACCTGCTCAACGAGGATGAAAACGGCGAAAAGCGCGACCCCGGCCGTCCGGCCATCGCGCGCGAACTGGCGCGCATGAACCTGCCGGTCAACATCATGACCCAGTTCTACTGGCAGATTAACCTGTGGAACCTGCTGCACTTCCTGCGCCTGCGCGCGGACAGCCACGCGCAGTACGAAATCCGCGCCTATGCCGACGCCATCCTGCAGATCGTGCAGAAATGGGCGCCACTGACATTCGAGGCCTTTACCGATTACATGCGCGACGCGGTCCTGCTGTCCGGTCCGGCGCTGAAGGTGCTGCGCGCGGCGATGGGGGGCCAGCAGGTCGATCCGGCGCAGGTCGGCCTGTCGAAGCGCGAGATCCGTGAACTGGCGGAGATGTTCCCCGAAATCGCGCCGAAGCTGGTGCGCTGACCCCGGCCCGACAGTCAACAAATCGTGATACGGTGCCACCGCGCCAGTGTCCTGACGTTGAAGACATTGTGGATTTTACGTCACACTCAGCGCGGCAATTCTGCCAGCATCCCCCTTCATATGGTCGGTTCAGGGCTGGCTTTGTCCCATGTGTCCCATGCAGGGCAGACACAATATGCCCTCATCCCGTGGCAAGCGGATTGCACAACAGCAATCCCATGCTAGAGAGTGACGCAAGAAAGGGGCGTCATTGCCCGGTTCGGGATTCTTGCAAACGCATTGGGCCATCCCGCCATGCCAGCATGGGGGGCAAGCGAATACAGAGGGAAGCGGAAACGAGTATGCGCGCAGAGACAGGATCGAATTCTTGGTCGTCCCGCCCGTTCCCGTCCCCGCGTCGCTCGACGCTTCGCGTCGCGGGGATGGCACTTGGACTGCTCGGGCTTGCGTCATGCGCGACGCCGCCGCCCAAGGACCCGGACGCGCTGGCTGAATACAAGGAAGCCAACGACAAGTACGAAAGGCTGAACCGCAAGAATTTCGACCTGACCATGTGGGCCAACAAATACACCCTGCGCCCGGTGGCAAAGGCGTATATCTGGGCCGTGCCGCGCCCGCTGCGCAATTCGATCGGCGGCCTGTACCAGACCATGAACGAACCCGTCGTGTTCTTTAACGACGTGGGCGCGGGCAAGCCCCGCCGCGCGGGCGATGCCTTCGTGCGGTGGTGCATCAACATGACGGTGGGCATTGGCGGCCTGATCGATGTCGCCAATTATGCCGGCTACAGGCACCACGACAACGATGCCGGCCTGACGCTGGCGACGTGGGGCGTGCCATCCGGCCCCTACCTGTTCCTGCCGGTGCTGGGTCCGTCCTCGTTCCGTGACGGTGTCGGCTATGGCATCGACGTCGGGCTGTCACCGTGGAACTATGTGCCCCGTGGCTATGGGCTGCTGACCTTCAACTGGGCCTATAACATCATGGGCACCATCAACGGCATGGCTACCAATGTTGATGCGCTTGATCAGGTCATGAAGGATTCGCTTGATCCCTACGCCACCATCCGCAGCGCCTACCAGCAGCAGCGCAAGGCCTTGGCGGAAAACATAAAGAACGACCACCGGGCCACCGTGCCCGACTGGTACCACAACAGATAACCAAAAGGGACATAGCGATGCAGACATCCTTCCCCCGTCGCCACGCACTGGCTCTGCTGGCAGCGACCGCCGCCGCCATGCCTGTTGCTTCAGCATGGGCGGTTGATGCCGGCGCGCAGGCCCGTTCTTTCGTCACCATGTTCGGCAGCAAGCTGGTTGCCATCGTCAACAGCGGCGCGCCACTGGACAGGAAAAAGCAGGATATCCTGCCGCTTCTGGAACAGTACGTGGATGTGGACGCCATCGCACGCTACTGCCTGGGCCGTTACTGGCGCACCGCCACGCCGGACCAGCAGGCACGCTACATCAAGCTGTTCCATCAGGTGCTGGTCAACGCCATTACCGACAAGATCGGGGATTATCGCGGCGTGACCTTCGTGGTCGGCTCCAGCGCGCCATCGGGTGATGACACGGCGGTTTCCACCATCATCAACCGCCCCGGCCAGCCGGGTGCCGATACCCAGTGGATCATCAGCACCGCCAGCGGCAGCCCGAAGGTCGTGGACGTGGTGGGCGAAGGCGCCAGCCTGCGCCTGACGCAGCGGCAGGACTATGGTTCCTTCATCGCGCGCAATGGTGGCAACGTGGATGCCCTGCTGCATGCACTGGACAAACAGATCGCCAACCACCACTGACCAACGGCACCTTCCACAGGCAGCCGTTATGGGATGCAACGAGACATGAAAAAGCCGGTCCCCAAGGACCGGCTTTTTCAGTGCATTCCGGCAGCGCCCCCACCGGGACGCATGCTGTGATATAGCAGGATGTCCGCGCTACAGGATACAGGCCGCGCGTCACAGACGCTCATGCCGGCCCCACCAAAAACCTGTCGGCCCACGATATCGTTTTCCCGGACATAGGAAATGACACGCCCGACCCCACCAGCATGGGCAAAGGCCAGCGCCATGCTGGTTGCTTCACGCGACAGGGCGGTATCACGGGCATGGGGCAGGATGGCAAACTGCAGTTCGTGGCATTCAGGTTCAGTGCTGGAAGGCTGTACACCTGCAAGGCCGATAAAGCGTCCCTGCTGGCGGACGGCAAACATGCCCACCCCTTCACGGCCCCATGTCATGAGATCGGTCATCATGTCCTGCTCGCTCAGGACACGATTGCAGACCCCGCCCGCCAGCCGTCCGGTCACACCGGCGCTGGCCTTGAGCTGGACAACATCTTCCAGATCGGCCCATGAGACCGGATCAAGCTGCAGGCGTGCTGTCTGTATGCTGTTTCGACATCCCATAACTGCCTCCGTCGCGGCAGGTGCAAAGACCTGCCGTTATTGACGCAGATAATATTGCGGATGGCAAATGGAATCAGCGTTCGATGGGGCGGTACTTGATCCGGCTCGGCTCGGTCGCGTCGGGGCCAAGGCGGCGGCGCTTGTCTTCCTCGTAAGCCTGGAAGTTCCCCTCGAACCATTCAACATGGCTATCCCCTTCAAAGGCGAGGATATGGGTCGCCAGACGGTCAAGGAACCAGCGGTCATGGCTGATGATGACCGCGCAGCCCGCGAATTCGGCCAGGGCCTCCTCCAGCGCGCGCAGGGTATCAACGTCAAGGTCGTTGGTCGGCTCATCCAGCAGGATGACATTGCTTTCCTGCCGCAGCATCTTGGCGAGATGGACGCGGTTGCGCTCACCACCCGACAGGACGCCCACCTTCTTCTGCTGGTCCGGCCCCTTGAAGTTGAAGGCGCCAACATAGGCACGCGACGGCACGGCCCGCTTGCCCAGATAGATGACGTCGGTCCCGCCGGAGATTTCCTCCCACACGGTCTTGTTGTCATCCAGGCTGAAGCGCGACTGGTCCACATAACCCAGCTTCACGGTTTCACCGATGGTCAGCGACCCACTATCGGGCGTTTCCTGCCCCATGATCATCTTGAACAGGGTGGACTTGCCCGCGCCGTTCGGCCCGATCACGCCCACGATGCCGCCGGGCGGCAGCTTGAAGCTGAGGTCATCGATCAGCAGGCGGTTGCCGAAGCCCTTGCGCAGGTCCTCGGCCTCGATCACCGTACCACCAAGGCGGGGTCCGGGCGGAATGATGATGTCGGCGACGCCACCACCCTTTTCGTTGTTCTGCGCCAGCATTTCCTCATATCGCGCGATACGGGACTTGCTCTTGGCCTGACGGGCCTTGGGGGAGGAACCGATCCATTCCTGTTCGGCCGCAAGGGCGCGCTGACGGGCGCTTTCCTCTTTTTCTTCCTGCGCCAGACGCTTGCGCTTCTGTTCCAGCCACGAGGAATAGTTGCCTTCAAACGGGTAGCCACGACCACGTTCAAGTTCAAGGATCCAGTTGGTGACGTTATCGAGGAAGTACCGGTCATGGGTAATGACCATCACGGTGCCTTCGTAATCACGCAGCGTCTTTTCCAGCCAGGACACGCTTTCCGCGTCAAGGTGGTTGGTCGGCTCATCCAGCAGCAGCAGGTCAGGCTTTTCCAGCAGCAGGCGACACAGCGCCACGCGGCGGCGTTCCCCACCGGACAGCTTGTCCACCGGGCTGTCGGCGGGCGGGCAGCGCAGGGCTTCCAGTGCGATTTCCAGCTTGCGGTCCAGCTCCCAGCCATCGCCCGCGTCGATCACTTCCTGCAGTTCGGCCTGTTCGGCCAGCAGGGTGTTCATTTCATCATCGGACATGGGTTCGGCGAACTTCATCGAAATCTCGTTGAAGCGGTCCACGGCCTTTTTCAGCTCGCCAAAGCCCAGGGCGACGTTTTCGCCAACCGTCAGGCTTTCATCCAGCTTGGGCTCCTGCTCCAGATAGCCCACGCGCGCGCCTTCGGCGGCCCATGCCTCGCCACCGAATTCCTTTTCCACGCCCGCCATGATCTTGAGCAGCGTGGACTTGCCCGCGCCGTTGACGCCCAGCACGCCAATCTTGACGCCCGGCAGGAAGGACAGCGTAATCCCCTTGAAGACTTCACGCCCACCCGGATACGCCTTGGTCAGGTCCTTCATCACATAGACATATTGCGTGGCGGCCATGACGGTCGGCTCCTGATAACTGAAAGAAAAAACGGCAGGTCACCTGCCCGGCGCGGACAGGCGCGCGGCCGGTTGCGCAGTGCTGCAGGCAATGGAAAAGCCTGCGCCCGGCAGGACTTGAACCCGCAACCAAGCCGTTATGAGCGGCCCGCTCTAACCAATTGAGCTACGGGCGCGCAGGCAGTCCCTGATCTCGCGCATGTGGAGGGATTTGGCAAGATCAACGTGCCTTTTTCCACGTAATTTTTTCGACTTCCGCGGCGACCACGCCATAAAAAAAACAACTTCATGATCTGGCTCATGGCCGGGACGTCTGCCACAGAACATGACTTGCACAGGAAACGGTGGGAGATATACCGTCATCCCCCGTTAATTCATGCCGCCACGCAATGGGGCGGCTAACGCACCAACAGGCAGCAGGAGGCCTGAACAGCAATGGACGTATCAAAGATTTCACCCGGCAAGGACGTACCGAACGACATCAATGTCGTGATCGAGATCCCGCAGGGGTCCGGCGTGAAATACGAAATCGACAAGGACAGCGGTGCGCTGGTCGTGGACCGCATCCTGTTCACGCCCATGGTCTATCCCGCAGCCTACGGCTTCATTCCCAACACGCTGGCCGCCGATGGCGACCCGACCGATGCGCTGGTGCTGATGCCGGCCGCCGTGGTGCCGGGCGTCGTGGTCCGTGCGCGTCCCATCGGCATGCTGAAGATGGAAGACGAAAGCGGGCAGGATGAAAAGATCATCTGTGTCCCGCATGACAAGGTGCATCCCTACTATTCCAAGGTGGAGAAGCTGGAAGACCTGCCCGAAATCGTGCTGAAGGAAATCGAGCACTTCTTCACCCGCTACAAGGACCTGGAAAAGGGCAAGTGGGTCAAGGTGTCCGGCTGGGCCGACAAGAAGGCCGCTGGCGAAGCCATCCTTGAATCCGTCAAGGCAGTGGCTGGCAAGTAAGCCATCCCCTGCCGGCTACCGGGCCACATCGGCCCGGCGGTCACGCGGCACTGGTCAGCCTGTCCGGGCGTGCGCCCGCGACAAGCTGGCCGATCAGCCGGTGATAGCGCGCCATGTAGGCGTGCATGTCCAGCGTGCGTTCCGCCTGCGCACGGACACTGGCCCGCAGCCTGCGCGCCAGCCGCCCGTCTTCCAGCAGTTCCAGCACGCCGTCGGCAATGCGCCGGGGGTCAAGGAAGGGCACAAGCCGCGCCGTCCTGCCATCATGCAGGAATTCCGCGACCGGGGGCGTCCGGCTGCCCACGATGGCGCAGCCACTGGCCATCGCCTCCCGCAGCGACCATGACACCACAAACGGGTATGTCAGATAGACATGCGCGTCAGAACGTTGCAGCAGGCGGCAGAAATCACCGTACCCGACCCTGCCTGTAAAATGGACGCGCGCCGTATCCAGCGTGCCACCCAGTTCCGCCAGCATGTGCTGCCGCCATGTCCGGCCATCCGGCGCACGGCCGCCATAGCTGACGCCATCGCCCCCCACCACGATCACCCGCACATCGCCGCGCGCGCGCAGGATATGCGGCAGCGCACGCATGAAGACGTGGAACCCGCGATATGGCTCCAGATCGCGGGCAATATAGGTCACCAGTTTTTCGCCCGCCGCCACATGGATGTCCCCCAGCACGAAGGGGCGCATGCCAGCCTGCGGATCGGGCACGCACCGGTCCAGATCCACCCCTTCGGGCAGAAGGGTAATGCGCGCGCGCGCCCAGTCGGGATAGGTATCGCGCTGGAAACGGGTGGGCGAGTGTCCCCAGCCTGCCCCGGCAAGGGCCAGCAGGTTCAGCGTATTGCGCGCCCGCACCAGCGGGGCGACGCCGGACGCCGGGGCGAATTCCGGGTCAAAGCCGACATCCAGCCCGGTGGGGTGATAGAAGAATTCGTAATATCCCAGCATCGGCACGTCAGGATAGACATCGGCCAGTTCCAGCATCTCACCCCAGCCATGGTGGCCAATGATGATGTCGGGCACATAGCCCAGCCCCCGCAGGGTACGGGCCGCACGCGCCACCTCCGCCGCACGCTGCATGGCACGTGCCAGTTCCGCCACCGGGGCGGAGGCATCAACCCGCGCTGGCGGCGGCAGGCGATAGGATACCCGCCGCACGCCGGGTATCTGCACCCGGCCCGTTTCACTTATGAAAACGATCTCGTTTCCGCCGCGCGCCTGCAGGTCGCGCAGCAGGTGCACGAACTGGCCGGGAAAATTCTGGTGCACGAACAGGTATTTCATGTCCGGCCGTCCCGGCCTTTCCCCCCGATGGTCACGACTGCGCCACGGTGCGCGACCTGCGGCCCGTCCTGCGGCTTCGCCCCCGCGTGGATGCGGTGACGGGAGCCGCAACCGGCTTTTCGGGCCTGCGGTGCCACCACGGCACGGGTTTATCCGCTGCGGCATCCGGCAGGGCGGGCGGTTCGACAGCTACGCGCGGGGGCACGACACGCCTGCCCCGCCGCACGCGGGGAACAGAAGGCGCGGACTGGTCAGCGGGGGGCATGGTGGCTGGCGCAGCCTTCCCTGCCGCATCTTCAGGTGATGGATCAGATAACGCCGCCGCCTGACGGGGCAGGATTTCGATACGGAAGGCCTCAAGCGGCGCCTGCGAGGACGCCATGACCGGCGCATCCTCCAGCGGGCCAAGATGGGTGCCGTCGGTAAAACAGGCTTCGATCCGGCAGACGAACTGCCGCGCGGCCTCCCCTTTCAGGCGCACCCGCAGCCCCAGCAGCGGCAGCGCCATGCCCCGACTGCCGCAATAGGCGCCACCATTCACCCATGGCGAAAACCAGTCTGCGCCCAGAATGGCCTGATATTCCATATCCCCTGCCGCAAGACCGGGGGCAGGCTGGATGGCGAACCCTTCCATCCACTGCCTGCCGCCCCTTTTGCCCATCCACGTCCCGAGTGCCGCGCTGACGTCACCGCGTCCCTGGATATGGGCGATCATGCCACCTGCCCTGACATCCCCTGCCGCCTGCGCGGATGACGGTACGGCCGCCGCAGCAGCAGTCACCTGCGGCCCGGACAGCCTGACCACCTGCAATCCCGGCAGGGCCGCCCC
This sequence comes from Komagataeibacter intermedius TF2, assembly GCF_000964425.1. GTDB lineage: Bacteria > Pseudomonadota > Alphaproteobacteria > Acetobacterales > Acetobacteraceae > Komagataeibacter > Komagataeibacter intermedius. The sequence continues at coordinate 44,809 of NZ_BANF01000044.1, forward strand.
GTCACGCGCCGGATCGCGATAGGTAGTGACCAGCACTGCCCCCCCGTCATCGGGCATGCGCACGAGGGCCGCGCCCCCTTTCGCACCCATCCAGCCATCCGCGTCAAACGTGCTGACCCGCACCGCATCCATGCCGGGCGGCACGGTCACGCGCATGCCCGACAGCGGCGCAAACCCCGCGCCCGCCGGAACGGCTGCGTGGAAAATGCAGTACGTTCCGGCCTCCAGCCGCATAAGCTGTGCGCTGGCCTGTACATCTCCCGCCTGCGGGGCGGCGCGTGCGGCCTCCATCACCAACGTCCCGCCACAGGACAGCACAGCACCGCGCGCATATGGGCTGGGGCAATAACGATCAAGACAGACCTCTTTTGCTTACATCATGAATGGGCTGGGCCGTGACGGAGTGCCCGGCCCGGGCATAAGACAGCAAAAACGTATTCAATTGGTGAACGGGCAGCCCCAGCGGCACGCATGCCCCGCGCCCTGTCGCCCGGATACGGTCGGCCACCGCGCCAAGGTCAAACGCCACGCAGCGCAGGTCCGCGCGCCATAGCTGGGTCAGGGTAAAGCACCATGTCTCGGGACAGATGGAAGGCACGAACCCCACGTCGCCCCGCGCGCCACGCAGCAGGGACACGGCGTCTTCCCCACCATAAGGGCCGGTAATGAAAACGCGTCCGGTGTCCAGCAGGGGCGCGTCATCGGATGTATGCCCCACCACAATGAATTCCAGCGCAAGGTCGCGCGCGCGCGCATCCTGCGCCGCCGCCAGTAATATCCCATGCCCCTTGTCCGGCCCGATCCCGCCCGCCACCACAACCCGGCACCGCCCGGTCCGTGGCGGCAGGCCGGAGGCAGGGCGGGCCGCACAGCCTGCCGCGAACCGGCGCAGGGACAGGTCCGGACAGTCATTTTCCAACGCTGATATTTCACATGAAACATCCGGAACATGCCGCGCCAGCCTGCGGGCCACATCCGCCGACGGCACGACCACACGCCGCGCACCCGCCAGTTCACGGGCCGTATCGCGCCGCAGGCGGGCCACATCCACTTCCCCCACCAGCGAGCCCAGCGCCTGGACACAGGCCCGGCATCCCGCCGCATCCGGCTCCCCGCAGTACCGCCCGGCCGCTCCCACCAGCGTAATGCGTGGACATATCCCGGCATAATCATGCACATGCCGGTCATAGGGCACATCCAGCCGCGCACACAGGTCATGCACCCGCCTGCCGTGACCCAGATGGTGATGCACCTCGACCAGCCGCAGCCCGAACGCGCGCAGCAGGCCAATCAGGCTGTCCGCCTGCCCAGGCCAGGCAAACCGCATGGCCGGACATGCATCCCCTGTCCTGCCGTCACGCAGCATGAACCCGTTTTCAGCCGGTTCCAGCACAAGCGGAAACCGGCCTGTTTCCGCCCATTGCAGCGCACGCCCGGCCACCACGCGGGCAACGCCGCCTGCCCCGTCATGGGTCACCAGCAGCACCGCACCGTCACCCGCCATCTGGCGCGCGACACGGCGCCACACAAGAAGCGACAGCCGCTGGCGTGCCGCCGCCAGAGGGTCGGCCGCGACATGCGCCTGCACCAATGCGTCATAACCGGGAAACAGCCGGTTCAGTATCCACAGGTTGCGCTGCTGCAACGCCCGGCGCTGCGCGCCGAAGGATACGCCCCCCACATGCCCGACAAACACGCCAACCGCCGCCCGGTGCCGCCAGCCCGCCAGCCGGGCACGCATGGAAAAATCATTTTCCTCCCCATATCCCCGGCCATACAGTTCGGGACGGAACAGGCCCGTCTGGCGCAGGCAGTCATGGCGGATCAGCATGCAGAAGCCGTGCGCGGTGGGAATGTCCACATCCCGCCCCCCATTGGCCCGCAGGCTGGCCGCCATAAGCTGGCGGACTTCATCCATATCGCATGTTCGGGGCCGCGCCGGGTCCGGATCAGGCCATGTCAGGATGGAGGCATCATTGGACAGGGGGGAAACCGTGCCGGTATCAACCCGCGCATAGGCTACGCGCAGCATTTCATCCAGCCAGCCGGGGGCGACCAGCGTGTCGCTGTTCAGCAGCACGACATCCATGCCATCCGCATCGGACAGGCCGGTATTGACCGCCGCCGGATAACCCTGATTGGCGTCATGCCGCCGCAGGCTGATCCTTCCTGCCGCCGCCCGCGTGTCCAGCGCGGTAGCCAGCATGGGGTCAGGCGTTGCATCATCCACCACCATGATATCCACTGCCGGACCATCCGACCGCCGCGCCAGTGTCTCGGTCACGCTGTCAAGGCAGGCCAGCGTGCGCGCCCGGTCCGCATAAACCGGAACAACCACCCGGCAGCGCGCCGCCCGCCGGGGAATATGGTCGGGGGTCCGCACCCGCCGTCGCATGGTGGGAAACACCTGTCGCGCCCGTGGCAGGCGCACCGGCAGGGGGGAACCGATCAACTGCCGTCCATCGGGCATGGCAACATGCACCGTGCCGTGCGGCGCCAGGTCGGACCATGCCATGCCAAACCCCCATACCGGCATGGTGGGACCGGCACCGTTTTTCCACCCCGCCCCCCACTGACGCGACAGGACCGGGGCACGCCTGCCATGGGCATCATCGGATACGGACAGGTCAGGTGGATGATCCGGCTGCGCCGGCATGACGGCCCAGCCCGTCATGCCCTGCGCATCCAGCATGACGGCACCGGTTACATGGCACAGGGCCTGCCGGTCCGGCCGCGCACCCAGCAGGGGCGTGCCGTCATACTGCACCACAATATCATGGGCCTGCCGCCAGTACCGGGGCAGACGCACGCACTGCCCGTCATGCCGCCGGGGGGTCCATGCCTGCCCGTCCAGTATCACGTCTGGCGCGCAACCAGCAGGCAGGCCGCCCCAGTGCAGCACGCCACCGGGATCCAGCGCGCACCAGCCACGCAACGCCATGTGCTGGCAGACCAGTCCCGCCGGAACACGCAATGCCGGGTCAAAGCCATAACAGGTGAAAAACCGGCCCAGCGCCCGCGCGGCCTGGGGCCATGCGTTCTCCACGCAGCGGGCGAGGACCAGCAGGCGCAATCCGGCCCGGAATTCCCCCTGTTCCATGACCGTCTCGATCGCACGGGCCGCACTGTTCCCGTGCCCCGCGCCCAGACGGGCGGCGGCCAGCGCGTACAGCACGCCCATATCTTCCGCCGCCAGCCGGGCCGCGCGTTCCATCCATGCCAGCGCCAGCCCATGCTGCCCCCGCCCGGCCAGATGGCGCGCGTGGCGCACGGCGCCCCCGACATCCGCATCCGGCCCCGCCGTCCCGCCCGCGTCATGACCCGGCATGTTCATCCGCACGGGTCATGCGATCCAGTTCGTCACGCGCGCCGCGTACGCCGTGCGCCGCAGCCTGTTCCAGCCAGTACCGCGCCCGCACACGGTCCACCGGCCCCGCCAGTCCCTTCACCAGATACCGGCCCAGCATGAACTGCGACAGGGCATTGCCCGCTTCCGCGCCGCGCATGAACCAGTGCAGCGCCCGCGTCCGGTCAGGCGGCAGGTCGTGACCACCACCATACAGGGCGCCAAGGGAAAACATGGCCTCGGCCCGGCCCATATGGGCGGCGCGCTGGTACAGCGCCAGTGCGCCCGCATGGTCACGGGGGCCGCCCTTCCCTTCCAGACAAAGCTGCGCCGCAACCACGCAGGCATCGGCCAGCCCATGCCGGGCGGCGCGTTCCAGCCAGTGACGGGCGCGTGCCACATCCATCGGCACCCCGTCCCCTTCCAGCAGCATGCGCCCATACCAGTATTCGGCATTGACCACGCCCGCGCGGGCGGCACGCCCCATCCATGATGCCGCCTGCACCGGATCGGCCACCATCCCCACCCCGTCATGCAGACTGACCGCAAGGTTGAAGGCCGCGACCGGGTCCCCTGCCCGTGCCGCGGGCATGAAATCCGGCAGCGGCGTATCGGGGGTGGAGCGTGCATCCTGCCCCTGCGCCACCAGCGCTGCCGCAAGGTCGGTCATGGCCGCGACATCACCCAGTTCCGCCGCCCGTTTCAGCCAGTGCCGGGCCTGTGCGGGATCAGCGGCAACCCCGCGTCCGTGCCGGTACAGCAGCGCCAGCATGCGACACGCCACCGCATGATCCCGGTCCGCCGCGCGGCGGTACCACATCACGGCTTCATGATCACCGGGCAGGGCCGCCTCGCCGCGCGCATGCAGGTCACCCAGCAGGGCGGCTGCCTCCCGATCCCCTGCCAGACCCGCGCGACGCAGCCATGTCTCGGCCGTCATGACATTGCGTGGCCTGTCCGCTCCCTCCTCCAGCAGCAACGCGCCATACCGCGCCTGCGCGGGGCGCACGCCCTGGGCTGCGGCGCGGGCATACCACTGTTCGGCCTGCGCCCTGTCCGCCGGCAGGCCCCAGCCCCGTTCATGCAGCAGGCCCAGCATGTACTGCGCGGTGGGCAAGCCACTATCCGCCGCGCGTATAAGGGCCGCCACCGCGTCGGGATCCGTGCCGGGCAACTGGTCCGGGGCCGAAAGATGGGCGACCGCCAGCCCCAGATCCCCCTGCGGGCATCCGGCCCGTGCCGCGCGTTCGCACCACATCCGCGCGGCCTGCGGGTCGCGTACGGGGTGCGGCCCGGTGGCCAGCAGGTAGCCATACAGGGCCTGCGCATCAGGCAGGCCGCCTTCCGCCGCCCGCCGTGCCCATTGCGTTGCCGCCACCGGATCAGGCCATTGGTCGATGCCATCGGGCAACGCCACGGGCAGCAGGCCGTCTGCCCCCCTGTGATCGGGTGGGTCAACCAGCAGCATCAGTGCAAGGGAAAAGCAGCCTTCGACATGACCCGCGCAGGCCGCCATGTGCATCCAGTGCACGCCCTCGACAGGGCTGCGCGGGACGCCGTTGCCCTCAAGATAGGCCCGCGCGACCTGATACTGCGCCGCCACCATGCCGTCGCGCGCAAGGCGACCCAGCAGGGCGAACCCCTGTGCCGAGCGCCCTTCGTGTTCCAGCAGGCGGCATGCATGGCGGAAACGGGCCGTGGGGGATACCGCCCCCAGCAGGCCGGACAGGAACGTACGCACCGCCGGATCAGGGTTCGCGCATGCCGTCGGTCACGGCGGGCAGCAGGCGGTTGAGCAGGTACTGCATCATGGTCCGCCGTCCAACATGGATGTCCGCCTCGACCGGCATGCCCGGCTGGGGGCGGAAAAAGGACGGCACGCCATGCAGGGTGTACCGGTCGATCGACAGGCGCACGCGGTAATAGGCATTCATCATGTCGCCCACATCGGTGCCCTGTTCGGCGCTGGCGCCGGGCTTCGCGGCAGAGGTGGAAAACGCATCGGGGCTGATGACGCGCACCGTCGCCTCGCCCCCGCCGTACTGGGTATAGGGAAAGGCCGCGAATTTCAGCAGCGCATGATCGCCTGCGCGCACATAACCCGCATCCACGCCGCGCAGCGTGGCTTCCACGTCCAGATGGCTGCCCGTCGGCACCAGCGTCAGCAGCGGGGTCGCGGCCTGGATGACCGAACCCGCGGACAGATGCGCGATACTCAGCACCACCGCGTCACGGTCGGCGCGCATGACGATCAGGTCATGGTGCAGCACAGCCTTGCTGTAGCTGCCATCGGCATCCGCCAGATGGTGCTGCGCAAGGGCCAGGTCCTGATACACCGTGGCGTGCCAGTTGCTGGCGTACCCGTCGCGCTGGGCCTTCATCGCGTCAAGGCGCGCGCGGGTGCTGTCAGCCGCATGCCGGGCAGATACCTGCGAGCGCGTCACCTCCATAAGCGTATCCTGCGCCGCCAGCGTGGACAGGCGGCTGCCCACCTGTTCATGCTGCAGGCGCACGCGCATGTCCTGCACGTCGCGTGCGACACGGGCGCGTGCGGCATACATGGCGGCACTGGCCTCATACCCCTGCAGTTCGCTTTCCAGCCCCGCCACCTGTCGGTCGTAATTCGACATCTGGGCCGTGTATTCCGCCTGTCGGCGCAGATAGGCGGCGGCTTCCTGCACGGACGCGGGATCGTTCATGTCCGCCGTGTAGGGGCGGCCCTCGGCCTCCGCCGTGCGGCGGGCGACCTCCGCCCGGTAGGCCGCGACCTGACGGCGCAGGTTGGTGACGTCCGCATCCGTCACCGTGGGGTCCAGCCGGGCCAGCACCTGTCCCTTGTGGACGGTGTCGCCCTCATGCACCTCCACCGTGCGGATGATGGAGGTCTCCAGCGGCTGCAGCACCATCGTGTCGTCAAACGGCGTCAGGCGGCCATTCACGCTGACCACCCGGTCCAGCGGGAAAAACGTCATGACCATCAGCCCCGCCCCGGCCAGCGCCGCGACCAGCCAGATGACATAACGCGCCGCATCCGACGGCGGCAGGTCCACCAGCGCCGCGCTGGGGGAATAGAACGTCAGCAGCGCGGGCGGCAGGCCGGTGGGAATATCCGCCGTGGGCGGCGGCAGGACCGACAGGAGCCCGGCGCCATTCCCCTCATCGGGCGTGGAGGGCACAAGGTCATGGCCGCTCATGCCGCATCTCCATGCATGTGGGAGACGGAGGGCGGTGGTCCCCCGTCATTGCCGCCGGCGGGCTGGTTCTGCTGTGTCCACAATGTGCGGTAGATGTCGCACCGCGCCAGCAGGTCCTCATGCGGGCCAATATCGACCACATGTCCATGGTCCATGACGCAGATCTGATGACATGCCACCAGCGAGGCAAGACGGTGCGAGACGATCACCATGGTCCGCCCGCGCGCAAGATGGCGCAGGTTGGCGTTGACCACCGCCTCGCTCTCCGGATCGAGGGCGGACGTCGCCTCATCAAGGATCATGAGCCTGGGGTCCGAAATCACGGCGCGCGCGATGGCAAGGCGCTGGCGCTGGCCGCCGGATATATTGGTGGACCCTTCCTCGATCCATGTATCGAACCCGGCGGGCATGCGTTCGATGAATTCTTCCGCCCCCGCCAGGCGCGCGGCCCGCACCACGTCCTCCAGCGTCAGGCCGGGACGGCCTGCGATGATGTTGTCGCGGATGGTGCCGCGAAACAGGAAGTTGTCCTGCAGCACCACCCCGCATGACCGGCGCAGGTAGGTCAGGTTGATTTCACGCAGTTCGATGCCATCCAGCCGCAGCTGTCCGGTATAGCTGCGGCTGACGCCCTGCAGCAGGCGCGTGATGGTTGACTTGCCCGACCCGCTGCGTCCGACCAGTCCCAGCATGGTACCCGCGGGCACGCTGAACGTCACATCCGACAGGGCCGGGGTGGACGCGCCGGGATAGGTGAAGGACACGCCCGAAAACGCCAGCGCGCCATGAATGGGCGGCCGCAGCCCGGTGGTCAGCGCACGCGTCTCGGTCGGACGGTTGAGGACGGACCCCGCTTCCGCCAGCGCGCTGCGCACCTCGTTCAGGTCATCGATCAGCCGCGCCATGCCCACCAGCGGGGACGCAACCCGGCCACCCAGCATCATGAACGCCATAAGGGCGCCTGCCTCCATGCCCGAGGTGGTGGAGGTAATGGCCAGATAGGCCCCGATCAGGATGATGCCCCGATTGATGAACAGGTCGAGCGGCATGACCGCCGTCGCGACCCAGTTGCTCATGCGCCCGGCATCGAGGGACGCGCTGATCACGTTGGCGGTCTTTTCATCCCACACCTCGCGCCGCACCGGTTCCAGCGCCAGCGTCTTGATGGTGCGGATACCGGCCACCGTTTCATACAGCGCGCCGCTGCGCTCCATTTCCGCGCGGATCTGCCGCCCGACCAGCCGCCCCACCGTCGGCATGGCCAGCAGGATGATCCCGCCGATCAGGGCCGCGGCAACCACCGTCAGGCAGGCAAGCGCCGTGCTGAGCCAGAACAGGAACGGCAGCACGACCAGCAGGGTGAACAGGTCCAGGAACGTGCCCAGCAGTCGCCCGGTCATGAACTGCCGCACCTTGTAGATCGCGCTGACGCGGCCGATCACGTTGCCCGCCTGCTCACGCTCGAAGAATTCCAGCGGCAGGGCCAGCAGGCGGTCGAACACCGCCAGCGAGATACGCGTATCCAGCCGCGTGGTCATGACCAGCGTGATCTCGCGCCGGGCATAGGACAGCAGGACTTCGTAGAACGCCATCACGCCCACCAGCCCGGTCAGGGACACCAGCGTGGACATGGAATGGAAGTTCACCACCCGGTCAATGACCTGCATGACGATCAGCGGCGGGAAGATCGCCAGCACGCTTATGACCATGGAGGCGATGATCACGTCACGCAGCAGCACCCGTTCGCCCAGCACCATGCGCCGCAGCCATGCGAAATTGACCGCATCTTCCTTCCGCCCGCCATCGTGCCGGCCGCGCACCAGCAGCACGTCGCCGGTCCACACGCCCTCCAGCCGCAGTTCATCCACCGCCACGGGCGGGGTGTCGGGACTGGCGAAGGGGTCAACCAGCCAGATCACGCCATTGGTGTCATCCGCGCCCACCATCAGCCCGGCCGATCCGTCGGCAAACATCAGCGCGACCGGCGGCACGTCACGCAGGCGCACAAGGTCGCGCCATTGCAGGCGCATGCCCTGCGCGGTGCCGCCATTTTCCTCCACCCACCGCACCAGGGCGGGAATGGAGGGCACGGCTTCGCCCGCCTCGCCCGCGAAATCACGCACGTCAAGGTCAATGCCGTGGAAGCGGGCCGCACGCAGCACGGCCTGCAGGCGGATCAGTTCCGGTGCGTGGCGTGTCTCCGCCTGTCCGCTGCCGGTCGGGTCCGCTGATTGGTCTGGATGGCCCACGGCACCCCTTCTGCTTTACGCGCTCTGTCCGTTCACGCGTCCGAACCTAGGGGCAGAAAGCAAAGGGTTCCTTAACGGAACAGTTTTTCAGGCCGGTCCCGTGCGCGGGGGCCGCACGGCAAAGCGCGCGCTGACCAGGACATCCGCGGACAGCGCGGCCCGCCAGGCAGCTTCCTGCCCCCGTGGCGGCAGCACGGCCACGCGGTCGAACCATTTCAGGGCGCCCGTGGCGCGCCTGCGGAACGCATCCCCCAGCACGGCGGCCAGCCCGCCCCCGCGCCCCGTGCAGCACGCGCACCCCGCCACGTGCGCAAACGGGGTGATGGCGGCCTGGTCTACCGTGACAATCCCCGCCCATGCGGCGGGCTGCGGCGGCGTGTCACCACCGCCCACAACCAGCAGCGTATCGGAACGCGGCGGAATGGCTGCGGGACCATTCATGAATTCCAGCGCGATGCGCCCGTCACCGCTCATGGTGTTCTCCATTCATCCATACAGGCCCGTGAACAGTCCCCATTTGGGCAATGGTTCTGGACACCAGCCGAAAGTTAAGGAAATAAAGGGCACCGGACATAACTTTATGCAAGGCAGCGCCAGATACCCGGCCGGAAAACCTTCCCGCGCCATGTCCCCTGCCATGAGACCTCAGGATAACAATGACCACTCGTCCCCATCTTCTCGATGCCCTTCGCGACCAGGTCCTGCTGTGTGATGGCGGCATGGGTTCGCGCGTACAGCTTCTGGACCTTGAGGTCGAGCGCGATTACTGGGGGCAGGAAAACTGCACCGAAATCCTGAACCTGTCCCGTCCCGAACTGGTGCGCGAAATCCATCGCGGGTATTTCGAGGCCGGGGCCGACATGGTGGAAACCAACAGTTTTGGCGGCTCGCCCATAACGCTTGCCGAATTCGGGCTGGCGGACCGCGCGCGCGAAATCAACCGCACCGCAGCCCACCTGGCGCGTGAAGCCGCCGAGACCTTTGCCGATGGCCGCCACCGCTACGTTGTCGGCTCCATCGGGCCGGGGACCAAGCTGCCCTCTCTGGGCAATATCGATTACGACACGCTTGAAGCGGGCCTTGCCGAACAGTGCCGGGGCCTGATCGAAGGGGGCGTGGACTGCTTCCTGATCGAAACCTGCCAGGACACGCTGCAGATCAAGGCCGCCGTCAATGGCGCCAGGATCGCGCGCGCCGAAATGGGCGTGGACACCCCCATTTTCGTGCAGGTCACGGTGGAAACCACCGGCACGCTGCTGGTCGGTCCCGACATCGCGGCAGCCGCCACGGTCATCAACGCGCTGGATGTGCCGCTGATGGGCCTGAACTGCGCCACCGGACCGCAGGAAATGGCGGAACACGTGCGCTGGCTGTCCGAAAACTGGCCCGGCCTGATTTCGGTCCAGCCCAATGCGGGCCTGCCCGAACTGGTCAATGGCACGACACATTACCCGCTGACGCCCGCCGAAATGGCAAGCTGGGTTGACCGCTTCATTACCGAGGACGGGCTGAACCTGATCGGCGGGTGCTGCGGCACTTCCACGCCGCATACGCAGGCGCTCGACCAGATGCTCCGCCGTCGCGCCGAGGGCACGGGCCGCATCCGCCCCGCCCCCGTGCCACGCAAACCGGTGTGGATCCCCTCGGTCGCCAGCCTGTATTCGCAGGTGCCGCTGCGGCAGGAAAACAGCTATTTCTCGATTGGCGAACGCTGCAACGCCAACGGATCGAAAAAATGGCGGCAGTTGCAGGAAGTGGGCGACTGGGATGGCTGCGTGGCCCTTGGCCGCGAACAGGTGGCCGAAGGCTCGAACGCGCTGGACATCTGCACCGCCTTCGTCGGCCGTGACGAAATGCGCGAAATGAACGCGGTCGTCACCCGCTTCACCTCCTCGGTCAACGCGCCGCTGGTCATTGATTCCACCGAAACCCCGGTGATCGAGGCGGCCCTGAAGCTGCATGGCGGCAAGCCGATCATCAACTCCATCAATTTCGAGGATGGGGAGGCGATCGCCAACGAACGCATGCTGCTGGCACGCAAGTTCGGCGCATCCGTCATTGCCCTGACCATTGATGAAGTGGGCATGGCCAAGACGGCGGAAGACAAGCTGCGCATCGCGACGAGGCTGGTCGAATTCGCGTGTGAAAAACATGGCCTGCCGCAATCCGACCTGATGATCGACCCGCTGACATTCACCATCGGCACCGGCACGGAAGATGACCGCAAGCTGGGTGAATGGACGCTGGAGGGCATCCGCCTGATCCGCGAACGCTTCCCCGACATCCAGATCGTGCTGGGGCTGTCCAACATCTCGTTCGGCCTGAATCCCGCGGCGCGCGCAGTGCTGAATTCCGTATTCCTTGACCACGCGGTACGCGCGGGCATGACGGCGGCGATCGTGCATGTATCGAAAATCCGTCCGCTGCACCTGATCGCGCAGGAAGAGGTCAAGGTTGCCGAGGACCTGATCTTCGACCGCCGCAGCGAAGGCTACGACCCGCTGCAGCGCATGCTGGAAATCTTTGCCGACCGCAAGGCCGCCGATGCGGTGAAGAAGGCCCGGGCCGAAACCGCACCCGAACGCCTGAAGGACCGGATTGTCGATGGCGACCGCAAGGGGCTGGAAGATGACCTGGCCGAAGCCATGCAGGACATGGCGCCACTCGACATCATCAACACCGTGCTGCTCGATGGCATGAAGGTGGTGGGCGAACTGTTTGGCGCGGGCAAGATGCAGCTGCCCTTCGTGCTGCAGTCCGCGGAGACGATGAAGGCCGCCGTGGCCTGGCTTGAACCCCATATGGAACGCACCGAGGGCCAGGCCCGTGGCACCATGGTGCTGGCCACGGTCAAGGGCGACGTGCATGACATCGGCAAGAACCTTGTCGACATCATCCTGACCAATAACGGCTACCGGGTCATCAACCTTGGCATCAAGGTGCCGGTGGCCGACATGATTGCGGCCGCGCGTGAGCACAGGGCCGATGCGATCGGCATGTCCGGCCTGCTGGTCAAGTCCACCGTCATCATGCGTGAGAACCTTGAGGAAATGAACCGGCAGGGCGTTGACGTGCCGGTCATGCTGGGTGGTGCGGCGCTGACCCGCAATTATGTGGAGGAGGACTGCACCGCGGCCTATGGCGAAGGGGGCCGGGTCGCCTATGCACGTGACGCGTTCGATGGCCTGTCGCTGATGGACAAGGTGGCGCAGGGCGAATTCGACACCTACCTTGCCGCCATCCAGTCCCGCCGCGCGGGCAAGGCCACGCGCACCAGCCGCACGCAGGATATCGAAGCCGCCGAAACCCGTGGCTTCGGCCCGGTGGACATGACGGCGGCCCGCGCGCGGCGCACACGGCTGACGGCGGATGAACCCGTGCTGACGCCGCCCTTCTGGGGGCCACGCGTGCTGGAGGCGACGCCGGAGGCGGTGCTGCCGTTCCTCAATGAACGTTCGCTGTACCAGTTCCAGTGGGGTTTCCGTAAACAGGGCCGCTCGCTGGAAGATTTCATGGTCTGGGCGCGCAAGGAACTGCGCCCCGTGCTGCGCCACATGCTGGCCCTGTGCGCGGAGCAGGACATCCTGCACCCCAAGGCCAGCTACGGCTACTGGAAGGCGGCAGGCGAAGGCAACGACCTTGTGCTGTTTGGCGAGGACGGCACAACCGAGGTCGCCCGCTTCACCCTGCCCCGCCAGCCCCGCGCGGACGGGGCCTGCATTGCCGATTTCGTACGCGACATTGATGACAGGCAGCGCGACGTGATCGGCCTGCAGGTCGTAACCGTGGGGCAGGACGCATCGGACAGGGCGCGTGAATGGTTCGAGGCGGACCGTTACAAGGATTACCTGTACCTGCATGGCCTGTCGGTGGAGATGGCGGAAGCCATGGCGGAATACACCCACAAGCGCATCCGCGCCGAAATGGGCTTCGCGGCCGAGGACGACCGCGACATGGCGAAGCTGCTGCAGCAGGGCTACCGGGGGTCGCGCTACTCATTCGGCTATCCCGCCTGCCCCCGGCTGGAGGAGCAGGAGCCGATCCTGAAGCTGCTGGATGCGGAAAAGATCGGCGTCTCGCTGACCGATGGTTTCCAGCTACATCCCGAGCAGTCGACCTCGGCGCTGGTTATTTTCAACCCGCAGGCGAAGTATTTCTCGATCTGAAAACGCATTGGGGCCATCCGGCGGGACTTGTTGACCGGTGGGCGGAATAATGTCCATCATCGTCCAATGTCCCGTTCCCGAACCCCGTCCGCCCCGCCACCAGACCGGCCCGTCGCCGACCATGCGCTTGGCCGGCTGCAGGCGCGTGCGGATGCGGCCCGCACCCCGGATGACCGGCCCCGCAATACCCGCGTCACGCGTGAGGCAGGTCGCGCCTTCACCTGTTCAGCCGAACAGTGCGTGATGGACCTCATGACCCTCGATCACGCCGGCCTTGTCGAACACAGCGCCGATGTGCTGGCCCACCTGCTGGAAATCTGGGCCGCGGAAGGGGTCGAGCCAGAGGATGTATGGATCGAACTTGACCGCCGCACCCGCATGGGCAACCTGCTGCTGGCGCTGAACATGGCCGAACGCACATCCGTTTCCACCGCCGCGCGCCGGCGGCCATGGAAGATCCGCACCACCAAGCTGCCCTGACCACCGCACGCGCGGGCCGGGAATCGCGCAGGGCCATTTTTGGCCTATGCGTTGCGGCATGCCGGTGGCATAAGCTGGCCACAGGCGGAACAGCAGGAAATGTCTTGATATATGGACCAGGTCCATGCCTGTTACCTGCCGGCGGGTCATCCCCCGGTCCGGCACGCATGAACTGGATTGACGCAACAGGCATCGCCATTGTCGCCCTGTCGGCGCTGGTCGGTGCAGTCCGCGGCTTTTCACGCGAAGTCCTGGGGCTTGCCGCCTGGGTCATGGCCATCATCATGGCCGTGGCGTGGTACGGGGCGCTCATGCCCTATGCCACGCAGTGGATCAGCAATCACACGCTGGCGTCCCTTGCGTCCTTTGCCGTCCTGTTCCTTGTCCTTCTTGTCATCTTCACCACGACTGCCCATCTGTCGGGTCGGGCGGTGCAGGGATCGATCCTGTCGGGAATCGACCGTGCGCTGGGCCTGATATTCGGACTGGCGCGCGGGTATGTCTGCCTGGTGCTGCTATATGCGGGCATTACCGCCCTGATCCCCGCAGGCGAATGGCCCGATGTCATGCGATCGAGCCGTATCGTCCCCCTTGTTGGCTACAGCGTGACGTACCTGAACGCCTATACGCCCGATAACTTTCATGCGCACCTTGCGCAACCCGCCGGGACGCGGCATGACGCGCCCATCTGAACCTTCCGTCGGTACCCTCCGCCCCCGTCCGTCAAGGAAAGATCGCTGACCATGTCCCGTCCCTGCTTCCATGCTGTTTCCGGCAATCCGACGACGCAGCACGAACGCGATGATATCGCCGCCCAGTGGCGGCATGATGATGACAAGCCGCATGAGGAATGCGGGGTTTTTGGCGTATGGAACACCAAGGACGCCGCCGCCCTGACGGCGCTGGGGCTGCATGCCCTGCAGCATCGCGGGCAGGAAGCCTCCGGCATCGTGTCGTATGATGGCGAACGCTTCCATACCCACAAGGGACTTGGGCTGGTTGGCGACGTGTTTGGCGATGCCCGCGTCATGGCGACACTGCCGGGCCACTGCGCCGTGGGCCACAACCGGTACGCCACCACCGGGGCCACGCTGATCCGTAACGTGCAGCCGCTGTTTGCCGATTTTGAATTCGGTGGCCTGGCGGTGGCCCATAACGGCAACCTGACCAATGCCGAAACCCTGCGCAAGGCGCTGGTGCGGCGGGGGTGCATCTTCCAGTCCACCACGGACAGCGAGGTGTTCATCCACCTGATCGCCATATCACTGTATGCCAACGTGGTGGACCGGCTGATTGACGCGCTCAAGCAGGTGCTGGGCGCGTATTCCCTGATCGTGCTGTCGCGCAACGAACTGATTGGCGTGCGCGACCCGCTGGGCGTGCGCCCGCTGATCCTTGGCCGCCTGCGGGAAGAAGATGGCTCGGAGGGCAAATGGGTTCTGGCCAGCGAGACCTGTGCGCTGGATATTGTCGGCGCGGAGTTCGTGCGCGACGTGGAACCGGGCGAGATCGTGATCATCAATGACGATGGCATCCGTTCCCTCAAGCCGTTCGACAGCAAGCAGTCGCGATTCTGCGTGTTCGAATACATCTATTTCGCCCGGCCCGATTCCGTCATGGATGGCAAGGCCGTCTATGACACCCGCAAGCAGATTGGCGTGGAACTGGCCCGCGAAAGCGCGGTGGACGCGGATGTAATCGTGCCGGTGCCCGATTCCGGCGTGCCCTCGGCCATGGGGTTCGCGGCCGAAAGCGGCATCCCGTTCGAACTGGGCATCATCCGCAACCATTACGTGGGCCGCACCTTTATCGAGCCGACCGACCAGATCCGCAATCTGGGCGTGAAGATGAAGCATTCCACCAACCGTCCCGTGCTGGATGGCAAACGCGTTGTGCTGGTCGATGACTCCATCGTGCGCGGCACCACATCGCGCAAGATCGTAGACATGGTCCGCGCGGCAGGGGCCAAGGAAGTGCATATGCGCATCTCCTCCCCACCGACCACGCATTCATGTTTCTACGGCATCGACACGCCCGAACGCAGCCAGCTGCTTGCCGCCCAGCACAATATCGGGGAAATGGCCAAGCTGATCGGCGTGGACAGCCTTGCCTTCATTTCCTTTGACGGGCTGTACCGCGCGCTGGGCTACAAGGACCGCAAGAGCGCGGCCAACCGTTACTGCGATGCCTGCTTTACCGGCGACTACCCGATTGAACTGGTGGATTACGAGGCCGAACACCACCCCGAACCTGCATGACGGGTTCCGTGACAGATCTGACCGGACGGGTCGCCCTGATTACCGGCGCCAGCCGGGGGATCGGGCGCTCGGTTGCCGTGGCGCTGGCGCAGGCGGGCGCGCAGTGCATCCTGACCGCGCGCACGCAGGGTGGGCTGGAACAGACGGATGACCTGATCCGCCAGCAGACCGGGCAGAACGCCACCCTGCTGCCGCTTGACCTGCTGGATGGGGAAAAGCTGGACACGCTTGGCCCGTCCATCGCGGCCCGGATCGGCAGGCTGGACTGCATGGTCCATTGCGCGGGGGAACTTGGCGTGCTGTCCCCCCTGTCCCACATGCAGCCCGGTGACTGGGAACGCGGACTGCAGGCAGGTCCCCTGACCACATGGCGGCTGATCCGCACACTGGGCCCCCTGCTGGAACACAGCCCGGCCGGACGCGCCGTCTTCCTGACCGACCACCATGCGCAGGTGCCGGAACCGTTCTGGGGACTGGTGGCCGCAACCCGCGCAGCACAGGACGCCATTGTTCGGACATGGGTGCGTGAACTGCCACAGGGCAGCCCGCTGCGCATCAACCTGTTTGAACCCGGCATGGTTGCAACCCGGCTGCGCCGGCTGGCCATGCCCGCACTGGACCAGAAAAGCCTGACGCCGCCCGAAGCCATCGCACCCCGGATTGTCAGCCTGTGTCTGCCCGGCCCCCAGCCACAGGGGACCTGCATACATTTCAGCATGGAAACGGAAAAGATTATCCCCAGATAAATATAATAAACGTTCTTGGATGCCATCTTTTTTCAAAAGGGGCCAAATGACCAATAACGTCTTCTGAAACAGTCTTCAGGATAAAGAAGGGAAGCATGAGCAGGGCAACACCCGCCACGGCGGCACTGGCAAAGGCTGGCGTGGCCTTCACCGTCATTGAATATGACTATGATCCCGGGGCGGGACAGACGGGCAACCATGCTGCCGCATCAATCGGGGAAGACCCCGCACGCGTGTTCAAGACACTGATGGTCCTGGTGGACGCACGCCCGGCCTGTGTCGTGGTGCCGGTCGCGGCGACGCTGAGCATGAAGAAAGTCGCGGCAGCCTTTGGCGGCAAGTCAGCCGAGATGATGCCTCCGCCCGCCGCCGAACGCAGCACGGGCTTCCGCGTGGGGGGGATCAGTCCGTTCGGGCAGCGTCGGCGCGTGCCGACAGCACTGGCACAGGATGCGCTGGCACAGCCCTATGTGGTCATAAACGGGGGGAAACGTGGCTATCTGGTCCGGCTGTCACCTGCTGACGCCGTGGCGGCGACAGACGCGATTACAGCCGACCTGCTGGCCTGACCCGCGCCGCTTGCCCCTGCATATGCAGGGGCCTGTTGCGGGACGGGTTCATGCGCGGGTGATTATTCCCCGCCACCATCGGTGGGCTGGAACGGCATGACCGGATATTTTCCGCTCTTGGCGATTTCCTCGGGGTCTTCCGTGGGACCGGGCAGGTACACCGACGGCAGCGCCTGGTTGAGGTAGGTCACGACCTGATCGCTGATATCCAGGCTGTTGTCATGCAGGGCGGCGGTACCAGCCTGCAGCACCATGGTCATGCCGCGCGCGGAAGCGATGGCGCTGACGATCTGCTGCATTTCACGCTGCACCTGGTTCAGGGCAACCTGTGCGTCTTCTTCCAGAATCCGGTTACGGTTGCCAAACTTGGTGCGGTCGGCGTTCACGCGTTTCTGCAGCTCCTGCTGCTGTTCCGGCGTGGGTGCCTTGCCTGCCTTGATGATGGACTGGCGCACGGCCTGAAGCTGCGCATCCTCGGCGCGCACGTCGCGCACCAGCGCCTCGCGGCGGGTACCCAGTTCGGTCTGCAGCTTCTGCACGGCGGTGGACTGCGCCATGATCTGCTGGGTGTTGAAAATGCCGATGACAGGCGCGGCAGGCTTCGTGCCCGCAGGCAGCGGCTTGAATTCCGGCACGGGCGGCATGGGCAGTATGGGTGCCTGCTGCTGACCGCCACCAGCGTCCTGCGCCATGGCAAGGACAGGGGTCAGGGCAAGCGCCGCCCCACAAAGTGCGCCACACAGCCGCGCGTATCCGGTCCGGGCCATGGTGCTGCTGCGCATACCTGTCATTATCCGATCCATTATTGTTCCGCTATCGTGGTTTCTGCGTAGCGGATCGTATGTCGAAAGAACATACCCGCACAGGCAAAAAAACGTATTTTCACCGAAATGCCCGTCGCATCACGCTACAGCCGCCAGATCAGCGGCGTATGGGACAGGAAAATCAGGCACAGCCCGCCAAGGAACAGGACACGGAACCCACGGTTGGCCCCCTTTTCCAGCAGTTCGTCACGGGTGATGATCTGCATGAAGGAATCGGATATGCCGCCGCGCGCCTCTTCCGGCAGGGCGGCCAGCCTGCCGCGCCATTCATTGCGGTGGCGCGCCTGTTCGGTATGGGAAATGTTGGCCCGGCGGTACAGGCTGTCCACATAGTCATCCAGATCCTCGATCCGGAACATCACCCCGTTCTTGCTGCGCATGGCGGCGTGGGGGCCTGCGTTCACAAGACGCAGGCTACGCAGCCGCAGCAGCGTGATACCGACATATTCCGCAGCCTCGCGCACTGACAGCATGCGCTTGAGGGGGAACATGTGTACCGTTGCCTGCGGGTCACCTATGCTGCCGGATGAAGGGGGAAGGCTCATGGAAGCTGAGGGTCAACCATCCATCCGGACCAAGTCAATCGGAATATGGTTCCCGCCTGCCCACGCGCGACATATGACCCATGCAGCATATGCGGCCGGGCTGCTAGCGGCAGACCCGGCGGCTTCCGTCGGCGGCGATATAGGTGCCTGTCTGCGCATCGAAACACGCATTGGCGGCGCAGCTGCTGACCGTGGGGGTGATATCGGGATGGATGGCGGCCCCCATGGCGTTCGCCTCCCGCGCGGCATGGCCGCACAGGGGAGTATCCGCTGGCGCGGAGGGATCATTTGTCAGGACGACACCCTGTGGCGGCGTGCCTTCCTCCCCCGTCAGGCCGGGGGCGAAATCCTGCGGGGGAATGCGCCCTGACGGCGCCGGGGCCACGGCAGGACGCGATGCGGTCCGGTGCGTGCCGTGTCCCGCGCCCGCGCATCCTGCCAGCAGCACGACCGCGCCCATAGCGCAGAACCACGGCGAAAGTGTCCTGTTGCGTGCGTGTATATGCATTACAGATCCAAATGCCCCTGTTCCGTTTCCCCCGATCTTAGGGGACGGGCCGCAACCTTGCCATCGGCGAAGGTCATGGTCACCTGTGTCGCCCGCCGGGCCTGCGCCGCATGCGCCAGTGGCCGGCCCGCCCTGTCGGTCACCAGCACATAGCCGCGTTCCAGCACGGCCTGCGGGGACAGCGAATCCAGCTGCCCCCCCGCCCCGGCAAGGCGGCTGCTACTGGCGCGCAGCTGCGACACCAGAATGGCGGGCGGCACACGCAGGCCGCGCAGCGTGGACACCCGGCGGTGCAGGAAACCGGCCATGGCCTGCTGGCAGGCCGCGTCAATGCGTGCAAGGTCCGCGCGGCGCAGGGCAAGGACCATCTGCGGCGCGGGCAGCCGGTCGGATGCGTTGCGCAGGCGGCTGCGCAGCTGCTCCATACGGGTCGGCAGCGCCAGATCCAGCCGGTAGGCGCGGTCATCCAGCCGCCGCCGGGCATTTTCAACCACGGCGGGCAGGTCAGGCAGCCCCGCCGCCGCCCGGTCCAGCCGCGCGCGCGCCAGCTGCAGCGTGCGATCAAGACCACCACGCAGGCGTGCGTCACGCTGCGCAAGGGCCGCCTCCAGCTCGGCACGCACCGGCACCGCCATTTCAGCCGCCGCCGTGGGCGTGGGCGCGCGGCGGTCGGATACGAAATCGATCAGTGTCGTATCCGTTTCATGCCCCACGGCGGAAATCACCGGAATGCGGCATGCCGCCACCGCGCGCAGCACGGCTTCGTCATTGAAGGCCATCAGGTCCTCAAGCGAACCACCACCACGTGCGACAATCAGCACATCGGGGCGCGGCACGTCGCCATGGCCATCAATCGCATCGAATCCCGCAACCGCCTGTGCAATCCGTTCGGCCGCGCCGTCCCCCTGCACCGGCACCGGCCAGACAAGGACCGGGTGGGGAAACCGGCGGGCAATGGTGGTGCGGATGTCATGCAGCACCGCCCCCTGCGCCGATGTGACCACCCCGATCACGCGTGGCAGGAAGGGCAGCGGCTGCTTGCGCTCCGCATCGAACAGACCTTCCGCCGCAAGGCGCAGGCGCAGGCGTTCGATCCGGGCCAGCAGCGCGCCCTCGCCCGCATATTCCAGCCGGTCGATCACCATCTGGTAGGAAGATCGTTCGCCGTAGGACGAAATTTTGCCCGTGGCGATGACTTCAACACCGTTTTCGGGTTTCAGCCCCAGCCGGGACACCGTGCCCCGCCACACGACGGAGGACAGCTTGCCCCCTTCATCCTTGAGCGAAAAATACAGGTGACCGGACGGATAGCGCTTGAATTCCGTGATTTCGCCGCGCACGCGAATGCGACCGAACGTGCCCTCAAGCACCCGGCGGATGGCCCCTGAAATCTCGGCAACCGAAAATTCCGGGGTATTGCCGCCCATGGTACGGCCGGAGTCGGGAAACTGTTCATCCATTCGCGCAAGGTATGATAGAGACGGCCACCCCGAAAGGGCCGAGATGAAAAACGGGAGAAACAGAGTAATGCGGGTGCTGCTGATTGGATCAGGCGGACGTGAACATGCCATGGCCGCTGCCATTGCGCGGTCGCCATTGCTTGACGCCCTGTTCATTGCGCCGGGCAATCCCGGCACCGCCGCACTGGGCACGAACTGCCCCGTGCGCGCCGATGACGTGCCGGGACTGATCGCACTGGCGCGGCGGGAGGGCATCGACCTGGTCATACCCGGCCCCGAAGCCCCGCTGGTGGCGGGCATTGCCGATGCCTGCGCGAAAGCGGGCATCGCCTGCGCCGGCCCCACGCAGGCCGCAGCCGCACTGGAAGGCAGCAAGACCTTCACCAAGGAAGTCTGCGATGCGGCAGGCATCCCCACCGCGCGGTGGGAACGCTTTGACGCCGCAGGTCCCGCGCTGGACCATGTCCGCCAGCACGGGGCACCCGTGGTGGTGAAGGCCGACGGCCTTGCGGCAGGCAAGGGCGTGGTCGTGGCGCAGACGGTGGCCGAAGCCGAACAGGCCATTACCGACATGATGACCGACGGCACGCTGGGGCAGGCGGGCCACAGCGTGGTGATCGAGGACTGCCTGATGGGCGACGAGGTCTCCCTGTTCGCATTCTGCGCGGGGGAAACCGCCGTGCTGATTGGCGCGGCACAGGACCACAAGCGCATTGGCGATGGCGATACCGGCCCCAATACCGGCGGGATGGGCGCGGTCTCCCCCCCCGCCGGGTTTGACCGTGAACAGCAGGAAGCCGCCCTGGACCAGCTGGTTCGGCCCATGCTGCGCGAAATGGTGCGTCGGGGCACGCCGTTCACCGGCATCATTTTTGCAGGCCTCATGCTGACCGCAACCGGCCCGCAACTGATCGAATACAATGTCCGCCTTGGCGACCCGGAAGCGCAGGCCCTGCTGATCCGGCTGGAAAGCGACCTGCTGGCTGCCCTTGCCGCCGTGGCGAAGGGTCGGCTGGACCAGACCGATATCCGTTTTTCCAACCAGTCCTCCATAAGCGTGGTCATGGCCGCGCGCGGCTATCCCGGCACGCCGGTGACGGGCGGGGTGATCCGCGATATCGCGACCGCCGAAGCCATGCCGGGGGTGCAGGTATTCCAGGCGGGTACGAAACGCGACGCGGCGGGCGAACTGGTTGCCGCGGGCGGTCGCGTGCTGGCGGTCTGCGCTACGGGCGACACGCTGCAGCAGGCCCGCGACCGCGCATATGAGGCCGTCAGGGTCATTGACTGGCCCGATGGCATCTACCGCCATGACATCGGCCAGCGCGCGCTGCTGGCAAAAGGCTGATGGACCTGTCCTGCTGCAGCCCGCACCCGCAATGGGCGACTATTGATACCCATGCGGCAGGGCCATATAACGTTTCATTATCAAAACCATAATTTCCTTCCCGTCTGAAAAGCCGCTGCCATGCCCCCCCGATCAACCCCTGTCCTGACCGAAGGCGAAGGCCTGCATGGCGCGGCCCGCGTCCGGGCGGTCAGCGCCGTGGCGCTGTCGGTGCTGCTGGCGCTGCTGGATTACGCCATCGCCAACGTGGCCCTGCCCACCATTGCGCAGGATATCCATGTTTCCCCGGCTTCGGCGGTATGGATCGTCAATTCCTACCAGCTGGCCAGCGTGGTCTCGCTGCTGCCCATGGCGGCGCTTGGCTCGCGCATCGGTTTTGCGCGGCTGTGCCAGATCGGGCTGGCGCTGCTGACGGTGGCGTCGCTGTTCTGCGCGCTGTCCCATTCGCTGCTCATGCTGTCACTGGCGCGGGCGGTGCAGGGCGTGGGGGGCGCATGCATCATGAGCGTCAGCATCGCGCTGATCCGCTTCATCTATCCCCATGCCATACTGGGCCGCGGCATTGCCCTCAATGGCGTGATGGTGGCGCTGGGCGTGGGGGGCGGGCCGACGGTGGCGTCCATCATCCTGACGGTCGCGACATGGCCGTGGCTGTTCCTGATCAACATTCCACTGGGGGTGACAGCCCTTGTGCTGGCGCTGGTTTCCCTACCGCGCACGCCCATCAGCGCGGGGACATTCGACGGGATCAGCGCCCTGCTGAACGTGCTGACCTTTGGCGCGCTGATCATGGCGGGGGATTCGGTGGCGCATCACGCGGGCATGGCGCAGGTCATCGTGCTGCTGCTGGCCGGAATTGGCGCGGGCTGGCTGCTGGTGCGCCGCCAGCGCGGGCGCGAACATCCCATGTTCCCGGTGGACATGCTGCGTATCCCGGCCTTCCGCACCGGAACGCTGGTGGGATTCGTGGGCTTCGTGTCCTCCAACCTGTTCATGATCTCCTTCCCGTTCACGCTGCAATCCATGTTCCATTATCCCCCATCCATCGTGGGGCTGCTGATGACGCCGTGGCCGGTTGGCATCATGGCCGTCTCCCCCGTCATCAGCCGACTGGCGGACCGGATTCCTGCCGCCATCCTGTCCTCGGTGGGGCTGTTCATCACCTCGGTGGGGTTCCTGCTGCTTTATGACCTGCCACCGTATCCGGGCTGGTTCGACATTGCCTGGCGCATCACGATCGCGGGCATGGGGTTCGGGATTTTCCAGCCACCCAATAACCGCATCATGATGGTGACGGCCCCGCCAGGGCGTTCAGGCAGCGCATCAGGCATGGTGCAGATCGCGCGGCAGTGCGGGCAGGCGACCGGAGCCATGTTCGTGGCCATGGCGTTTGGCCTGATCACGCATGATGCGGAGCGCAGCTGTCTTGGCTTCGGGTCGATTGTCGCCTTTATCGGCATGCTGTGCAGCGCCGCGCGGCTGCTGAAGCGCCGCACCGGCTGAAAGACGGCTGAGACAGGAATACCGCCCCGTTTCAAAAAGGTAGGGTCATCGGAAGCGTTCCGGAAAAAGCTTCACCAGAAATTTCTCATGGTCTTCAGGCTTTCATGGCGTGCGTTCGTCCACCACGCTTTCCACTTCCGACGCGCTTTTCCCCACGATCAGGTTCATCAGCACGCCCGACAGGATGCACAGCAGCACACCATTACCCAGTAACAGCCGCGCCAGCCCGCTTATATGCATAAACAGGTCCGGACACGCCATGGGCAATACGCCCAGCCCGATGGAAACAGCTGCAATCAGGCCATTCCGTGTCCCTTCAAACCGGACATGCAGCAGTTCGCGTATGCCGCCAATGGTGGTCATGCCAAACATGACCAGACCACATCCCCCCAGAACCGGCGGCGGCAGGGCCGCGATCAGCGCGCCAAGCTTGGGAAACAGTCCCAGCCCGATCATGACCACGCCCGCCGCCGCCACGACGAACCGGCTGCGGATATCGGTTATGGCGATCAGGCCGGTATTCTGCGTAAAGGCATTATAGGGAAAGCTGTTGAACAGGCCGCCCAGCATGGTGGACAGGCCATCGGCCCGTAGCGCGCCGGCAATGGTGGCGTCGGTAATCGGCACATCGACCACGCGGCCAATCGCCAGGCAGTTCCCGGTCGTTTCCGCCACGATGATAACCATGCTGAGCAGCATGATGACGATCGGCATGACATGGAATTCCGGCATGCCGAACGCAAACGGCATGCTGATGGCAAACCACGGCGCATCGGCGACCACGCCATAATGGCCCATGCCACACAGCGCGGCGAGGATGCTGCCCGCGATCAGCCCGACCAGAACGCTGATATTGGCCACGAACCCCCTGCCCCATACCTGCACCCCCACGGTAATGAGGATGGTGGCGAACGCCAGGGCCAGGTTTGCGATGCTGCCAAAATCGGGCGCGCCGGGCGTGCCGCCGCCAATCCACCGCCCGGCCACCGGCACCAGCGTCAGGCCGATGATGGTAATCAGACACCCGATCACCACCGGCGGGAAAAACCGCATGAGCCGCGCCATGAACGGCGCCAGCACCACCATGGCCAGCCCCGCGCCAATGACCGAGCCAAACACCGACGGCACGCCGTACATCTGCCCGATCAGCAGCATGGATGCCAGCATGGCAAAGGACGATCCCTGCACGATTGGCAGGCGGGAGCCGAATTTCCATACCCCGATACTCTGTATGATCGTGGCGATGCCCGAAGTCATCAGCCCGCAGTTGATCAGCAGGATGGTCTGCGCGGGTGACAGGTGCATGGCCGCGGCAAAGACCAGCGGTACGGCAACCGTGCCCGCGTACATGACCAGCGCATGCTGGAAGCCAAAGGCGAACAGCATGCCCGCGGGCAGCATTTCATCAACCGGGTGTGTCGCGTCTGTTTTCACAATCATACGGTTTCCAGCGGCAGCACGCCCTGTCTGCCTTTCTGTCAGCGGCCCTGTTGCATCCGGCCATGCTGAAGTCATAACGGAAACTGAATGTTCCGCCTGCCCGTTGACTTATGGAATACAGATAGGCGGACAAAGCTTAAAAAATGCAACATGCTGTTCATCTAACTGCCTGTTGCACGTTCCGATGAGCACCCACCGGGCCGGAACCCGCACAAAACACTCATTCCGCCGTAATATTCGATCCGCCCGCTCCGGTGCGGACGGGCAAGATATCCGGAACAATACGAACCCTGTGACTTTCATGCCACATGGGTCCCATTCCCCACTGCCCTGAAAACGGACATTTTCCCGGGTCATGGCGAACATAAAAAAACGGCCCTTCCAATACGGAAGGGCCGCCATGCTGTCTGGCAGGGCACCATCAGGAAACTGACAGGTTACTGCGCATCCATGAACTGGTCGCTGCCCATGATACCCAGCTTGCTCACACCCAGACGCTGCGCATCCGCCAGAACCCGCGCCACGACCTTGTAGCTGGCCAGGCGGTCGGGGTGGATATGCATTTCCGGCTGTACCGGCTGGGCTGCTGCATCCTTGAAACGGGCCTGCAGGTCCGCATCGCTGGCGACGGGTTCGCCATTCCACGTGATGGTGTTGTCAAAATCGATCGCCACCGTGTCCACAACCGGGTCCGGTGCGGAAGACGGCGGAGGATTGCCCTGCGGCAGGTCGATCGAAACTGAATGCGTCTGGAGCGGAATGGTGATGATCAGCATGATCAACAGCACCAGCATGACGTCAATCAGGGGCGTGGTATTGATATCGACAATACCTTCGTCCTCTGTCGTGCTGTCTGAGCCGATATTCATGCCCATGGTCTACTCTCCCGAAATTGGCCGGGGCACACAGGCCCCGGCCGGGAATGGATATCAGCCGTGCGGCTGCTCGGTAATGAAGTCGATGTGGACGATACCAGCCTGCTGGCAGGCTGCAATCACCTTGCCCACACCTTCGTATTTTGCCGCCTGGTCACCGCGGATCTGGATCTGTGGCTGCGGGTTTTCCGCCGCCACGTGTTCCAGATGGGACTCCAGGTCGGCATAGCTGGTCAGAGGCGTCTCGTTCCAGTAGGCCTGACCGCTGGGGGTCACTGCGATGACGATGTTGTTCATCATCGTCCGGGTGGGCTGGTTGGCATCCATGGGGAGGCTAACCTTGATGGTATGTGTCGCGACGGGGATGGTGATCAGGAAGATGATCAGCAGCACCAGCATGACATCGACAAGCGGTGTGGTGTTGATGGCGGACACCACCTCGTCTTCATCGCTGCCACCTCCAACTTGCATACCCATGATCAGGCCACCCGGTTATCGATAGTCGTCGTGGTCGGGGAGTTGTCCGGATGGACAGTGATTTCCGCACCATGGCGATAACCACCCATCAGGATCGACTGCACGTCAGCGGCGAAGTTGCGGATCTTGTCCATCGCGCCCTTGTTACGGCGCACCAGCAGGTTGTAGCCCAGAACCGCAGGCACGGCGGTGCCCAGGCCGATGG
>NZ_BANF01000043.1 GCF_000964425.1 Komagataeibacter intermedius TF2
CAGCCTGTCGGGTTGGGGTACCCTGTGAAGGGGTAAGGCTGTAGAGTGTCGCGATGAGCCGCTTCATCCCGTTTGACCGATCCCAGCCGTATCTTCTGCCGCCTGATCTGACGTCGTGGCTTCCGGCTGACGATATGGCGCATTTCATTGTCGCAGCTGTTGAGCGGGTTCCGATGAGTGCGTTCTGCGTGCCAGTGCGCAC
>NZ_BANF01000042.1 GCF_000964425.1 Komagataeibacter intermedius TF2
CATCTCAAACATCTTATCGCGCGGATGCGCCAGGACCGTTTCGGTGCCTCGTCGGAACGGGGGCGCCGCCTGCTGGCCCAGCTCGAACTCGAATTGGAAGAGCTGGAGACGACACTCGCCGAGGACGCGCCCGAAAAT
>NZ_BANF01000041.1 GCF_000964425.1 Komagataeibacter intermedius TF2
GTCAGGATCTTGTCCTTCGTGACCAGCGTGCCGTCCACATCGGCAAGTACAAGACGTATTTCGGGTTCAGACACGCGGGGGTCCTCCTGTCGGTGTCATTCAGT
The DNA here is from genome assembly GCF_000964425.1 of Komagataeibacter intermedius TF2. Lineage (GTDB taxonomy): Bacteria > Pseudomonadota > Alphaproteobacteria > Acetobacterales > Acetobacteraceae > Komagataeibacter > Komagataeibacter intermedius. The sequence goes on from NZ_BANF01000041.1 coordinate 105, forward strand.
CAGTTTCCTGGGGGAACGCGTCAGGAACCGATTTTCAGCCAGTGCCGGTGGTCGCGGGCCAGAAGGTCATCGGCGGCCTTTGGCCCCTCGCTGCCGGCGGCGTAAAAATCCAGCCCGGCGGGGGCATGCATCCACTCCAGAACGGGCTGGACCACGCGCCATCCGGCCTCGATATTATCCGCGCGCTGGAACAGCGTCGCATCCCCGATCATGCAGTCGTACAGCAGCGTTTCGTAGCCGGTGCTCGGCCCTTCGTGGAACCATTCGGAATAATCGAATTTCATGCGCACGCCGCCCAGATGCACCGTAGGACCGGGGATCTTGGCGGAAAACTGCAGTGTCACCCCTTCGGTTGGCTGGATATGCAAAAGCATGATGTTGGGTGTCAGCTTGTCCACCGGCGTATCGCGGAACAGGGCATAGGGCGCTGACTTGAAATGCACCGCGATTTCCGTCTTGCGCGCGGCCAGTCGTTTGCCCGTGCGCACATAGAACGGCACCCCGGCCCAGCGCCAGTTGTCGATCATGAGCTTCATCGCGACATAGGTTTCGGTATGCGAATGGGGATCCACGCCGGGTTCGTCACGATACCCGACCACGGGCTGTTCCTTTATGCTGCCCGCCGCGTACTGGCCGCGCACCACGTCATGGTGCTGCACGGCATGGATGGCCTTGAGCACCTTGGTCTTTTCATCACGCACGGCATCGGCGTCAAACGAAATGGGCGCTTCCATCGCCGTCATGGCCAGAAGCTGCATGACATGGTTGGGCACCATGTCGCGCACGGCGCCCGTGCTTTCATAAAACCGCGCACGCTGTTCCACGCCCACCGTTTCGGCTGCGGTGATCTGGACATGGTCGATATTGTCGCGGTTCCACAAAGGTTCAAAAAAACCGTTGGAGAAACGCAGGGCGAGGATGTTCTGCACCGTTTCCTTGCCCAGATAGTGGTCGATCCGGTAGATCTGGCTTTCATCAAGCGTGCGCAGCAGCCGTTCGTTCAGCGCAATGGCGGAGGCGAGGTCGCTGCCAAAGGGTTTTTCGATGATCACACGGCGAAAGACCTTCCCGCTTTCCTTCGCAAGGCCGGACACGCCAAGCTGGTCCACGATCGTGCCAAAGAAACGGGCGGCGACCGCAAGGTAGAAGATACAGTTCTGGTTGCCGATCTTTCTGGCAAGGGCATCATATGTCGCCGCCTCCTCGAACGAGCCGCGCACGTAATCAATGCTGGAGGACAGGCGCGTCCACACATCATCATGCAGACTGACGGCTTCAGTCCCGCGGCTGGTTACGAAGTTTTCCAGTGAATCATGGAAGCTCTGGCGCAGGTCGGCCGCCGAGACATCGGCCCGGTCAACCACAATGATGGAGAAATGGCTGTCCAGCAGCCTCGCATTGGCAAGATTGTAGAGTGCCGGCACAAGAAGGCGGTGCGTCAGATCGCCGCCCCCACCGAATATGACAAATACCCCCGGCGGCCCGCGACGCGGCACGTTTTCATGTCGCGTATCGTCAATCTGCGAGGACGCGGATGCGACAATGCTCTCCATCTTGCTTCTCCCTGAACTTTTCCAGCGTGTAAAATCCGGCCCGCCCGCCCGTGGTCGTTGCGTGCCAACATGGTCCGTGGCGGCCGGGGCATTATCAGTTGTTCGTGCCTTCGATATGGCCACCGAAGCCGAAACGCATGGCGGACAGCATCTTTTCGGCAAAGTTGTTGCCCGTGCGTGAACGGAAACGCGTGAACAGGGCTTCGGTCATGACCGGAACGGGCACTGCCTCTTCAATCGCGGCCTCGATGGTCCAGCGGCCCTCGCCGGAATCCGCCACGTCGCCCTTGTAGTTCGACAGGTCGGGATTGCCCGCAAGCGCGCTTGCCGACAGGTCCAGCAGCCACGACGAGACCACGCTGCCACGCCGCCAGACTTCGGCAATATCGGCCATGTTCAGCTCAAAACGCTGGTTTTCGGGCAGATCGGTCGAGTTCTTGGACTTCATGACATGGAAGCCCTCGGCAAAGGCCTGCATGATGCCGTATTCGATGCCGTTATGGACCATTTTCACGAAATGGCCTGAACCCGACGGTCCACAATGCAGGTAGCCCTGCTCGGCGCGCGGGTCGAAACCGGGTTTATCGCGGTTTGGCGTGCGCGGAATATCGCCAATTCCCGGCGCCAGGGCCGACAGGATCGGATCGATATGGTCGGTCGCGTCCTTCGTGCCGCCGTACATCATACAGTACCCGCGTTCCAGTCCCCAGACACCGCCCGATGTGCCGACATCGACGTAGTGAATGCCCTTTTTCGCCAGTTCCGCAGCGCGGCGGATATCGTCCTTGTAGAAGGAATTGCCGCCGTCGATCAGGATATCCCCCTTGCCCAGCAGGCCGCCGAGTTCCTTTACCGCATCTTCCGTCACGTGGCCTGCGGGCAGCATGAGCCAGATGATCCGACGCTGCGCCGTCAGTTTTGACACCATGTCCTTCAGCCCGGATGACGCGATGGTCTTTCCAGCCTCGGCCCGTTCCGCGACCTTGGTCATAACGGCGGCCGTGCGGTCATACAGCACCACATCGTGCCCGTGACGTGTCAGGCGGATGGCAATGTTGCCCCCCATCTTGCCCAGACCCACTATACCAATCTGCATGATTCCTGCTTCTCCCGTGGCGGGGGCATGCCCCCGCATTTCAACCCGCGTTCGGGCTGGTAAAAAATGGCCCCGCCATTGTGATGACCATGGCGGGGTTGATGTGGTGTGCGATCAGACGGCGCGGCTGATGGCCTGCGCCAGTTTTTCAAGGCCGGATTTCAGGTCGCCATGGATATGCACACGCAGCACGCGGCGACCGCGTTCGCCCAGTACTTCCAGATCACCGCGGGCCTGTGCTTCCTTGACGATGCTGAAGGTATATTTTTCCCCCGGCACCGGCAGGTTCACGGCGTCATCGCAGGTAATCTGCACGAACACGCCGGTGTTGGGGCCGCCTTTGTACGCCTGGCCTGTGGAGTGCTGGAAACGCGGCCCGAATTCCGCCGCCGTGGCCAGTTTCAGCCCGTCTCGCACGGACAGCCTTACTGTCTGGAGCCATTCACGCGTGGCCGTATCACGGTCGATATAGGCCAGCAGGGCGACGTAATCGCCAGCCTTCCCACGGGCGAAATGGGCCTTCAGGATACCTTCCGCCGTACCGCCCGACTTCAGTGCCGCAGCATTTTTCGGGTCGGCATAAAATGCAAACGTGCCGTCTTTTGCAAAGGGTTCATACGGCGGCAGCCTGCCGGTTTCGTTATAGGCGGTCGTGATCTTTTTTGTCTCGATCTTTGATGCCTCGACATCAGGCTGGTTGAAGGCGTTGATGCCGATGATCGACCCGGCGACGGCGGTGGCGAATTCCCAGCGGAAGAATTCCTCGGCAATCTGGTACCGGTCATGCAGTTCGATCGTTACGACCGGCTCGCCCGCATCAATCAGCTTTTTGAAAGCGGCGTCCTGTTTCTCGCACGGCTTTTCGCTCAGACGCAGGTAGATGAAAACACGGTCCCTGCCATAGACGGATGCAGGTCCCGCCGTTTCCCCATCAATGGGGATCAAGCCCCGGCCGTCCTTACCCGTTGATTCCGCCAGAAGCTGTTCCAGCCATGCCCCCATGTCATATATCGCAGGCGATGCCAGCAGCGTCACCTTGTCCCGGCCAAACGACCGCGCGGCGACACCCAGTACGGCACCCAGCACCACGCCGGGGTTCTGCGCGGGCGGGACGGAGGCGGCACAGGATTTCTCGCCGCGCAGGGCAGCATCCAGCAGCCGCTTCAGTGGCAGGCCGGCAACGGCCGCGGGCACCATGCCGAAATCGGACAGCACGGAATACCGGCCACCAATCTGCTTATTGCCGTAGAAGATTTTCCAGAACCCGTCCTTCTTCGCAACATCTTCCATGTGCGAACCGGGATCGGTCACGGTGATGAAGTGCGAACCTGCCCTGTCACCCAGCACCTTTTTTGCCTGATCGAAGAAATAGGCCTTGAGGATGTTCGGCTCCAGCGTACCGCCGGACTTGGACGAGACGATGAACAGGGTCTTGCTGATATCGATCCTGTCCTGAAAATCCCGGATCTGCTGCGGGTCGGTGCTGTCGAGCACATACAGGTGCGGGAAGCCGTCATGCCTGCCGAATGTCACCGACAGGACTTCGGGGCCGAGGCTGGAACCACCCATGCCCAGCAGCAGCGCATCACGGAAGCCGCGCGCCTTCACCTCAGCCTGGAATTCCTCGAACTTCGACAGGTCAAGCAGCTGGTCATCGACAATGCTCAGCCATTTCAGCCAGCCTGCCTCGTCATGGCCGGTCCACAGCGTGGCGTCCTTTGCCCACAGGCGGCGGACATCGCCAGCCTTGCGCCATGTCTCGAGTTCATCCGTAACGGCCTTATCAAGGTCGGCAGGCAGGTTGAGCGTGGTCGTGGTGACCTTGTGGCCCAGGAACGCCGCCTGCTTGGCCGCGATCGAGCCGAGCAGGGCATCAAACGCATCCTCGAAACCGCGTACCCCCTCGTCCACCAGGGTCCGGGTCACGCCATCCAGATCAAGGCCAAGGCGCCGGGCCTCGCTTATGATATTATTCGCGTCCGCCACGTCCTGCGTCAGTGTCGGTGCGACCCTGCCGTGATCGCGGAAATCATCGAAGGTGGCGGGGGGAATGGTATTGACCGTCTCGGGGCCGATCAGACCGTCGACATACAGCACGTCGCTAAACGTCTTGTCCTTCGTGCTGGTGCTGGCCCACAGCAGGCGCTGGGGCATCGCACCGGCCTGCGCCAGTTTCTGCCAGCGCGGGCTTTTCACCACGCCCTGCCAGTATTCATAGGCCTGCTTGGCATTGGCGATGGCCACCTTGCCGCGCAGCGCCTTCAGCGCGGCTGCGTCTTTGTCCCCCGCCGCGACACGATCATCGATTTCTTTATCGATCTTCACGTCAATGCGGCTGACGAAAAAGGATGCGACGCTTGCAATCCCCTTTACACTCTCCCCACGTGCAAGGCGGTCTTCCAGTCCGGCGATATAGGCTTCCACCACCTTCCTGTACGCATTCAGCGAGAACAGCAGCGTGACATTGACATTGATCCCCCCGGCGATGGCGGCCTGCACGGCGGGTGCGCCCTCATCCGTTCCGGGGATCTTGATCATGAGATTGGGCGCGCCCACCGCAAGCCACAGCCGCCGCGCTTCCGCAATGGTGGCGGCGGTATCACGCGCCAGATAGGGCGAGACCTCAAGGCTGACGTAGCCATCCACTTTCGCGGTCTGTTCATAGACCGGGTGCAGCACCTTCGCCGCCGCACGGATGTCATGGATCGCCAGTGTTTCATACAGCGTTCCGGCATCAACGATCTGGTGTTCAAGTATCTGGCGGATCTGTGGATCGTAATCGGTACCGTGGCCCATGGCTTTCTGGAAGATGGACGGGTTGGAGGTGACACCCTTCAGCCCATCCTCATCGACCAGCTTTTTCAGCTGGCCACTTTCGGTATAGGACCGCTGGATGAAATCCAGCCATGGGGACTGACCGAAGCGGGCCAGTTGCTTTAACGGGTTGGCGGCTTCACTGGTACCGGCGTCATACGCAGTCATGGTGTGTTTCCTTCATTATATTGCGGGCAGGACCGCCGCCCGGCAGGGGCACGTGGCGGCTGTCGCGTCGCAGTTATGGTGATGTGGCGCGATCAGCGCGCGGCAAGCTGCCTGCGGGCGGCGGCCAGGACGGCGTCCACCGTGAAGCCGAATTTGACCTCCAGTTCGCCCGCCGGGGCGGATGCGCCAAATGTGTGCATCACGATCGTCTCCCCCCGCAGGCCGACATACCGTTCCCACCCAAGGCGTGCTGCCTGTTCCACCGCCACGCGCGCGGTAACGTCGGGCGGCAGCACACTGTCGCGGTAGGACTGTGGCTGTGCCTCGAACAGGTCCCATGACGGCATGGAGACGATGCGGGCCCTGACCCCTTCGGCCTTGAGCTGCTCGAACGCTTTCACGATCAGCCCGACCTCGCTGCCGGTCGCCATAAGGATGATATCGGGTGTGCCGGTACCGCTGTCGGCCAGCACGTAAGCGCCCTTTGCCAGACCGGTGGCCGAGGCATAGGTCTTGCGGCAGATGGTGGGCAGGTTCTGGCGTGTCAGCACCAGAACCGTAGGGCGGTCAGCCAGCGGGACAAGGGTGCGCCAGGCCTGTGCGACCTCATTGGCGTCTGCCGGACGGATCAGCGTCACCCCCGGTGTCGCGCGAAGCTGGGCGAGCTGTTCGATGGGCTGGTGGGTCGGGCCGTCCTCCCCCACCCCGATGGAATCATGGGTGAATATATATAGCACCGGCAGCTTCATGAGTGCTGCAAGGCGGATGGGGGGCTTCATGTAATCGGAAAAAATGAAGAAGCCGGAGCAGTAAGGCCGTATATAAGACAGCGCCAGCCCGTTGCAGATCGATCCCATCGCATGCTCGCGCACGCCGAAATGCAGGTTGCGCCCGCCATAGGTGCCGCCCCATTGCGGGGGCTGGAAATCACCCGCGCCGTCAAATGTCAGGTGTGTCTTGGTGGACGGAGACAGGTCGGCCGATCCGCCGATCATCCACGGATAGCTGGCCGCGACCTGATTGAGCACGGTCGCGGAACTGCCGCGGGAGGCCAGTCCTTTCGCATCGGCAGGGAAATCGCTGATCTGGCGATCCCAGCCTGCGGGCAGCTTTCCCGCAAGGATCAGATCAAGTTCCGCCGCGAGATCAGGATGCGCCGTGCGATAGCGGGCCAGCATGTCATACCACGCCGAACTGGCGGCGGCCCCACGCGTGGCGATGCCCTGCTGCATATGTTCGGGCACGCCATCGGGCACGTAGAAGCTTCTGTCTTCCGGCCAGCCGTAGAATTTCTTGGTCTCACGGATTTCCTCAACACCCAGCGGGGACCCATGCGCCGCCGCCGTGCCCGCCTTGTGCGGCGATCCCCAGCCGATGATGGAATGGACAATGATCAGCGTGGGCCGTGATGTTTCGGCCTTCGCTTCGGCCAGCAGGCGGCGGAAATCGCCCGTGTCGTTGGCATCCTTCAGTTCCAGCACATGCCAGCCATAAGCCTCGAAGCGCCTGTGCACGCTTTCGGTAAAGGCGATGCGGGTATTCCCCTCGATGGAAATATGATTGCTGTCATAGATCCATGTCAGGTTGCCCAGCTTCAGATGCCCCGCGATCGAGGCCGCTTCACTCGACACGCCTTCCATGTTGTCGCCATCACCGCAGAACGTATAGGTATGATAGGTAAACAGGTCGAAGCCGGGTTTATTGAAATGCGCGGCCAGCCATTTCTGGGCAATGGCCATACCAACGGAATTGCCGCAGCCCTGACCCAGCGGGCCGGTCGTGGTCTCGACGCCTGCGGTGTGCCCGTATTCCGGGTGGCCGGGTGTGCGGGAATTCAGCTGGCGGAACTGCTCGATATCCGCAAGCGTGAGTGCCGGCCTGTCCGCCAGCACGCGTCCGTCCTTCACATCACGGATGCCGGACAGGTAGATCAGCGCATATAGCAGCATGGAGGCATGGCCGATCGACAGTACGAAACGGTCACGGTCGGGCCATAGCGGATTGGCGGGATCGTAATTCAGGACTTCGCGCCACAGGGCATAGGCCGGCGGGGCAAGCGCCATGGGTGTGCCCGGGTGGCCGGAATTGGCTTTCTGCACCGCATCCATAGCCAATGTGCGGATTGTATTGATGCAGAGGGTATCCATATCCGCCCGTGCATTTCCGGCACCGTCGGGTGCCCATACGGGACAGGGAAATAATGAACGCATGAAAACCGTCCTCCGTTGTCACGGCCAGCCCTGTTCGCTACGGGCGTTACATGGAACTGCATGAAAGGACGGCATCCATCCGGTCATGCCTGCATGCCACGTACGTCACATACCTGTGCCGAGATCCATTACCCTGCTGCCATCCATGACAGTACAGGGACCGATGCGCCGACATCTATCCAGTATAACCCGCAGGCCGGATGTAATTCATTCAGTCCTGCGGTTTATTGATATGGAACAGTGCGTCATGTCTGGCGCGGCAGTTCCTGCATTGAAGTCCCAATTCCGACCCAATGCCACCCTCGTTCATTCACGAGTTCTCGATACGCATTTATTCTTTCCGCGCATGGACATACATTTTTCATATGCCGTCATGGGAATGTAACAAGATATGTCGCGCCTCAAAAACACACGGTTTCCTGCCATTTTACAACAGGCAACAGGGGCCACGAATGCACGGCCACACAGCCAGGCCGGATGCCCTGAAACAGACATGGATACATCTTCCGTACACAAAAATATGTGCAAAATCATACATTCATAAAATAACACAAGGCACGAATCGAATATATTTTTATGATTTCCGAATATATTATATGTAAACATGAAATACGTCTGGAGAATCGATTCCGGTCCGTGACCGATTCTTATTTCAATACCGATTTTGTTACTTATTCCTGCAATGCGCAATGCACATGACACGCCACGTCTACCATTACGGTCCAGTTTTTTCGCCCGGCATACCGACCATGATGAATGTCGGGATGGCGACTGGCGGCGCCCTGCCGCCATTATCAGGATTTTCTTCTATTTATATAAAAATATTAGATATCCGGGTCACAGAAAAATGTTGGCGACCGGCTTCATATCTATTGTTCAGCATGGGGCAATATATGCATTGATGCAGGCATACCAGCGTCTGTAATGGCCTGCGGCTTCATCATGACCGGGCCGGATCATCCCGAAGCGACAACGGCAATCATGTAGCCAGACAGGCGTATTTCAATAAATAATAACGAGAAGGTACCCCGTAATGCCTGAAGACGATCTGCTGACCCGTGACATGGCGCATGCGCCCCCACAGGACCAGGCAACACCCCCCGGGGTCGCCACACCGGGGCATGCCATGGTCGTGGGGGTGCTGGCGGCACTTGCCGGTCTCATGTTCGGGCTGGATACCGGGGTGATCGCGGGCGCGCTGCGTTTTATCGGAACGGATTTCGATGCATCACCGCGCACGCAGGAATGGATTGTTTCCTCCATGATGGCGGCGGCGGCGGTGGGATCGCTGATTGCGGGGACGATCTCGTTCCGTTTTGGCCGACGGCGCGCGCTGCTGGGGTCATCCATCCTGTTTCTTGCCGGGTCCTTGATCAGTGCGCTTGCCCCCTCCGTTGCCATGCTCATTATCGGCCGGATTTTCCTTGGTTTTGCAGTCGGGATCGCGGCCTTTACGGCCCCCCTTTACATATCCGAAGTCTCCGCCGTGGCGCAGCGCGGCTCCATGATCGCGTGTTACCAGTTGATGATGACGGGTGGCATTTTCCTGTCTTATGTCACCGATGGCGTGCTGGCGAATGGCGCGCACTGGCGATGGATGCTGGGACTCATGACAGTACCAGCCACGGTCTTCCTGATCGGCTGCCTGTTCCTGCCTGACAGCCCGCGCTGGCTTATGATGCGCGGTGAACGGCTGCGCGCACGCAAGGTGATGCGCTACCTGCGCCCAACCCCGCAGCAGGCCGACCGGGAAATATCCGATATTGCGACGGAACTGACCCGGGGCCGGTCTGAGGGATTTACGTTTTTCCGCCACAACGCCAATTTCCGGCGTTCGGTCGGGCTGGGTATCGTGTTGCAGGTCATGCAGCAGCTGACCGGCATCAATGTACTGATGTATTATGCGCCCAAGGTCTTTCAGGCCGCCAGTTTTGGCGCGTCCGCCGCTGGCTGGGCCACGGCGCTGATCGGCCTGATCAACCTTGTTGCCACCTGTGTCGCGATCGTGACGGTTGACCGCTGGGGCCGTCGGCCGCTCCTGCTGCTCAGTTGCGCCATCATGACGGGCAGCATGCTGCTGGCGGGTGGCCTGGTTGAATATGGCGGCCATGACACCGTGGCCCAGATCGCCATGGTGGGGTCACTGCTGGTATTCGTGCTGGGGTTCGCCATTGGCGCCGGGCCACTGGTCTGGACATTATGTGCTGAAATCCAGCCTCTGCGGGGGCGTGACTTTGGCATTGTCTGTTCCACCTTTACCAACTGGGCAACCAACTGGGCGGTCAGCAATACATTCCTCAGCGTGCTCGATACATTGGGGGAAGCCCATACATTCTGGCTGTTTGCTGGCATGAACGCCCTGTTTATCGCCATCACGCTATTTTATGTGCCGGAAACAAAAGGGGTTTCGCTGGAAGACATTGAATCCCACCTGCTTGCAGGCTGGCCCCTGCGTGACCTGGGGGCGCGTGCCCTGCCGCAGGGCGGTAAAGTCTCCACCAATCCTTTACCCTGAGGGATTCCAGACAGAAAACGGCTTCCGAACCATTTCGGAAGCCATTTTCCACACCCGTACCGCAGGCGACAGAGATCAGTGAATTGCCCCGGGTTTTGTGGAAACAGAAAGGACTGACCCCCTTCGTGACCGCCCGCATGACCATGCCTGAAATAGCATCTGGCTCGGTCAGTTCTAAAACAACTTAAGGTTTCAGGACACCGCCTGTTGCGTTTTCGTGCACGAAGACGGACACTTAAAAAATCCTGAACCCGTCATTTCACAGGGTTCCCGCATGTAAGGCGGCACCTGATGATGGCCCAACAGGTAAATACTGGCATTGCTGTATAAAACCGTTTTCGGGCCTGATATTGCAGGCAGGCTACTGGCGCGCCCCATGGGAACCATGGGGTAGAGGCCCACGGCATGCAGGTACATACTGGTGACATGCCCGGACAGTATTCCAGCCACATGCCCGTGCGGACGACAGACATATCCGTCTGCATTGTCATGCTGCCGACCCGAACCTTCTTGATGCACCACAATAATTACAGAAAAAACCATTTAATTAAAATTGATAAATATAATACCAAAAAGACATATTCTATTTTTTATTTATATAAATATTATATTTTTCTCCGAATTTTTGAAACTGCATTCGGGTCGGGCGGTTTGTCATGTGACGGTCGGATGAACGATCGTCCCCTATCAGACAAAGGAATGGAAAAATGGCAAATCAGGGCGGCAGCCATGAACAACACGTCAAGGCCGGCGAGCAGAGCCACAAGAACACCGGCACGTCGCATGGCGAAAAAGGCGCAGGGGAACACAGCACCGGCACCCGTGGCGGCACGCATGAACAGCACGTCAAGGCTGGACAGCAGAGCCACAAGAACACCGGCACATCGCATGGTGAGAAAGACGCGGGGGAACACAGCGCCGGCACCCGTGGCGGCACGCATGAGCAGCACGTCAAGGCTGGACAGCAGAGCCATAAGAACACCTGACACCGTGCAGGATACCGGGGGCGTCAGCATTACGCTGGCGCCCCCCGGAAGCCAGATGCGCCTCTTGGCAGTCAGGCGACCGGTCGCCCTGGACAATGGAGAAAATCAATGAGCCTGTTTTCGAAACCGATAAAGACGCTTGATGACCTGTTCGTGCATACCCTGCAGGACATCTATTATGCCGAAAACCAGATTGTCAAAAACCTGCCCACAATGGCGGAAAAGGCCACTGATCCGGAACTGAAGGCCGCCTTCATGAACCACCTGACGGAAACGGAAGGCCATGTACGCAGGCTGGAACAGGTATTCCAGATGCATGACCAGCCAGTGAAAGGCGTGACATGTCAGGCAATGGATGGGATCCTGAGCGAAGCGAAAGAAATGATCGGTGACTGCGATGATCCCGAGGTCTGTGACGCTGCCATGCTTTCGGCTGCCCAGGCTGTCGAGCACTATGAAATAACCCGTTATGGCAGCCTGATCGCCTATGCCAGACAGCTTGGCCGCCCGGACTGCGCGACCGTCCTGCAGCAGACGCTGGAGGAAGAAAAATCCGCCGACCAGAAACTGACGCGCATTGCCGGGGCTGGCGTAAACCAGCATGCCGCCTGATATATTTTTCCCGGCAAGGTCCAGACAGACCGCCGCCGGATACATAAACACACGGAAGCCAGGACGATAGCTGACAGGTCTTTCTCAAAAAAGCGTGGCGGTCGAACCTGTACCGCTGGCACCGCGTTCCCGATGATGCCCCGGTCGTTCAGACCTGTATGGGCAGCATCGTATCACTGCCATCGCATACAGCGATCATATGCCTGACAGGCATCTGGCAATAATGGCCTGTCGTGAACCTGTCCTGTTGGCACAGGCAGTGCCGTGTCCCCATGTTGTCTCTGGAAAAACTTCCGTCATCGGATGGTGATCCGCCAGTAATGTTTCCGGATACTGTCCAGACACGCTGCAACTGCAGGCGACATATTCATCCATATGCAGAGACACGGGACGAAATTCCTGCCCGGGCCGGGGCATGAAAGCCTCCCTATCCGGTAGCCTGGCCTCGCTCGGGGCAGGGACACCTTATGCCATGGCGGCCAAGATGGCCTATCCCGAACGACCGTAATTGCCTGCATGGGCGACAGGGCCCATGCAGATAAACGGCCTGAACGTGATGATCACGATTTCCAGATACTGGAAACAGTAGTCCAACCCGCGACTGATCGTGCTGGTGCCGCATAATCAGTTCACATGGACAGAACGTATCCAGTCTGGCGCAGGCAAGACAGATTCAATCCAGTCCATCCCGGACTTTCCCTACCATCGCCATACCGGGCTGCTGGATCTACAGGGGTATCTATGTTGACGATCCCGCGCCCATCGCCGCTGCGTGGGAGGAAGCGCTGACCGCCGACCATCCGGTCATTCTGGAGGCACACGCCGACCCCGATATGCCGCCATTGCCGCCACACGTCACCCTACAGCAGGCCCGGGCTTTCCTGACATCACTCCCTACGGAACCGGAACGGGCAGGCGTCATTATGGGTTCGGCAAAGGAACTGCTGGCGTTCATCCTGCCCATTGGAAAAACCTGGGACACCCGGACAGTGCCGTACCAGATCGACCGCCCGTATCCATTGCGTTGCCAATGCCACGGCAAAGTCGGTCGTCCGGTCCCTCAATGTTCGGAAATACCAGAACCCTCTGTTGCAGACGTGCCCGGACCCAACCGGCAGCACGCCTCCCTCCATATGAAAGAACCGGCTGCCCCGGTTACCATAGATAGACAAATTTGACGTAATACGCATTACTTTCCGGAATATTGCGCCCGTCAACGGAATGCGAATACCGCGTGGTAAAAGAAACATGCTTCGTTATGTTGAACATGGCACCAAGACCCAGCGTTATTTCACGACTGTTTGAATCATCCAGATACTGGCCCGCCGTCCGGTCATAGGTGCCTTTGACATTCTGCCAGTCCAGCGCAAAGAAAGGTTCAAACAGCCGCGTTGCCTTCCAGCTGAACCGCAGGTTGGTATAAAAGACCACGCCGGGTGAATAGGTATGACCGCCCTTTACATGCTTTGCCGCCCCCGCAACCGTCCCGGCATCGCCATCAAAGCTGAAATGCGTCCATTCATAATCAAAAATAAAACTGGATATGTTTGACCAGTAATTCGGCGAGGTTGCATCGCGCGTGCCAACAGCCGTCTGCATGAAGGTCTGTATGCCGAATGTACTATGCCTGTTGGGCTTGAACCATGCTGCCGGCCCGACAATGGTCGGACCAAGGCCACCATAATCCGTGCCATCCGCCAGGCTGTAGCTTTCGGTCTGGATCAGTTCGAACGCAAAACCGACATGGGGAATGGCATCAAAACTGCGAAAATGGACATATTTGGTCATGCCTGACCATGTATGGCTGCCGCCACCGGGCCTGCGCTGACCAAGACTGTTATAGGAATTGCCAGCCGCATTCCCGTCGCCATATTGCACAAGCACATTGAATGGCTTGAAATCAACTGGCAGGTCATATTCATGGGGACCGATAATACCCAGTGTGACATCCGCAGCGCGCACGCCGGATACCCACAGCATCACAACGCAAGGAAGGATGACAGGCAACAGGACGCTGAACCCGGACGATCGTGCCGGCAGACGCATGGGAAGGGTTCCCCGGAAAAGGGCAGGCGCCGGGCCTGTCCCGCCACCTGCAGTGTTCATGACCGGGCGGCATGATCTGCGTGGGCACCAGTATCCGTGCAGGCGATGATGTCATCTCCGCTCCGGGTGTGCCAAAGCCATCACGGCCATCCCCACCCTTCGCAAGACATGGACTTCGCCCGCCACTGGCAGATGGACAGTCACGCCACGTCATCCTGCCGGTAGCAGGCCCGAAGATGTGCGCGCACACCATCCGCTGTAACACAGACGAATACAACGCCATCCCGGGTCACGATATTGCCACCGACGTTGTATTCACCCACGTACAGGGACACATTATTGTGTATATGAACCCGATGCCATGGCATGCTGTCATGCCATACTCTCCATGCAGCAGGAATGACTACGTCCCGGGACACGCAACGGCAATGGCGACATGATGCGTGGCGCAGCCACCATACACGATGTCCGTATTGACGGCCCCCGGGTTCATGCCCCATGTGTCTGCGCCCTGGGCGGCATCAAAGCCTGGCACGATCTTTTCCAACATCACGTCCGGATGACAGGGCCAATCGGGAATTGGCCCCCTTGTCGCCCTGCCGCCTGAAAAACCGAAACCATGGCAATGTCCGCTGGCCATTCACAGCCAGAAGGGCGTTGCGGGACAGCCTTCCGGCAGGAAATCTTTACAGGTCCTGCTCCTCCTCCAGCACATGGAAACCATGCGTGCCATCACGTTCAAGCTGACCAACAAGCCCGAATTCCCAGTCCAGATAGGCCTGCATCGCAGCGGCGGCATTATCCGTGCCTTCATAGGGGCGTTTATATACATCATCGGGACGCGATAGCGCGACATGCTCATCCAGCCCGACGGCAAGGGGCAGCCCCGCAGCCTGCCACGCCTTTGTTCCCCCGGCCAGTACCCGCACATGCGCCCCCTGCCGCCGAAGGTCCGGCGCGGCATAACAGGCGGAAATGGAATCGGGAGACGTCAGGACAATATCCGCCCCCTTCAGCCGCCCATGTTTGTGCAGGTCACCACGGATGGCGAAGACCGCTCCTGGCACATGCCCCTTGCGAAAAACGGGACTGGTCGCAAGATCAATGACCAGCGGGGCATCCACGCCGTGCAGCGCGTTCGACAGTTCCCGTGCGGAAATCGTCTCCACATCCGGCAGGGCCGTGGCCAGCACGACCGGTTCGGGACCACGGGCGCGTGGAAGGTCCGCCCGGTCATCCAGCACATAAACTTCCCGCCAGCCAAGCTGCCGCAGCCAGTGCGCCGTCATGCGCGCGCGCACCCCATCATCATCCGTCAGCACGATCGTGCCGTGACGCACGCCAGCCCATTCATCCGTCGCCTGCACAAGCTGCCCACCCGGTGCGCTGCGGAAACCCGCCAGGTGGCCGGCCTCATATTCCTCAGGCGAACGTACATCAAGACGGTAGAGGCTGCGCCGTGGGTCAGCCGCCAATGCGTCCAGTCCCTCCGCATCGATCACACGCACACCCGTGCGCCGCGCAAGGGATCGGGCAACCGCACGGGCCTGCGCCAGCTTTGCCGATGATGGCGCCCCTGCCCTGCGCGTGGCGCCATGATCCAGTTCCAGTCCCGCCAGCGTCCAGCCGATCGTACCGTTCCGCAGGGCAAAGACGGGATTGGGAATACCGGCATTGACCAGCGACTGCGCCCCGATGATGGACCGCGTGCGCCCCGCGCAGTTCACCACCACCGTCGTTTCGGGCGAAGGGGCAATATCACGCACCCGCAATGCCAGTTCCGCACCGGGCACGGACCGCGCGGCTGGAATGGACATGGTATTGTATTCGCTGAAGCGCCGGGCATCGAGAACGACAAGATCATCGCCGCGTTCCAGCCGTTCATTCAGTTCCCGCGCGGGGATGGACGGCGTGTGCCGGACATGTTCCACCAGTTCCCCAAACGCCTTGGAGGGGACATTGACGTCAATGAAGATTTCCCCACCAGCCGCCCGCCAGCCTGCCAGGCCACCTTCCAGCACGCTGACATTGCCGTAGCCCAATGCCGCCAGTACCGGCAGGGCGCGCGCAACACGGCCTTCACCATCATCATACACCACGACGGGCGCATCACGCCGCGGCACCAGTGCCGCAATGCGTTCCTCGATCCGTCCCAGCGGCAGGTTCACGGCAAAAAGCGGATGGGCGGCGGCAAACGGCCCCTCCTCACGCAGGTCCAGCAGTGCGATTTCCCGCCCCGCACGCAGGCTGTCCTGTACCGCCTGCACCGATGTCACGCGCGGCCTGACCAGATCAAGCACGGTCATGCTGCCTCCACACGTCTGGAACGGTCCCACAGATTGGGAACCTCGTCGTTCGAATACCCGGAAATGAAGTTTTTTTCCGCCCCTGTCTGCATGTCGTAGGTCGCGCGCGACACACCGCCGATATTGTCGCCATAGACATGGATGGAAATCGACGTCTGGTCCGACAGCGCATTGGCGACCAGATGGTAGTCATTGATCCCCGGTGTCAGGAACGCCACCTGTCCGGGTTCAAGAAAGGTGGTTTCCGTTGCATGGAAACGGCCACCGGCATCGCGCACGAACTGGGTTTCGCTTTCACGTCCACGCAGCATGCCGATCAGCCCCCATACACGGTGATCGTGCAGCGGGGTCTTCTGCCCTGCGCCCCAGACAAAGCTCACGACCGAAAAACGCTCCATCGGATCGCAGTGCAGTAGATACTGGCTGTAACGGTCCGGATGCGGGCGGGTAAAGGGCTCCGGCAGCCAGTCATCGCGGGACACCAGCTGGCGCAACAACCCGCTGCCTTCGTGCTGGATGGCCGTGGCCGAAAGGCCACGTTCATACAGCCCTGTCAAACCGGTTACGAAATCACGCAGGGGAAAAATGGTCGTCATGGGATTCAATCCAGTCAATCGGGTTCCGGTCTGGAAACTGAAATAACCGCCCGGACGGGTGCCGGGCCGTCCATCAGGCCGCAGCCGTTACCTGTCCATCCTCCGCCGCGATCAGGGCACGGACACGCGGGATCAGGTCACGCCCGTATTCATAGGCATCAAGCAGCGGGTCAAAGCCGCGGATCAGGAACGTGCTGATGCCAAGCCGGTAATAATCCAGCAGGGCTTCGGCGACCTGGTCAGGCGTGCCGACCAGCGATGTCGAATTGCCGCGCGCCCCGGTCAGCGCCGCAATGCCCGTCCACAGTCGCTTGTCCAGTCGGCTTCCCTGTGCCGCGGCAGCCAGAAGGCGGCGCGACCCTTCATTGGGAATTTCAGCGGCCCGCACATAACCGGTCCGTGCCTGCAGGGCGCGCGCCGTTTCCAGAATATGGTCCGCCTTTGCCCATGCCGCCTCTTCCGTGTCCGCCACAATGGGACGCAGCGAGAGTGAAAAGCGCGGCGCACGGCCATGCCGGGCGGCAGATGCGCGCACACGCTGCACGGTCTCGCTGACCTGTTCATAGGTTTCACCCCACAGGGCGTACACATCGGCATGTCGGCCCGCCACGGCAATCGCTTCGGCCGAGGAACCACCAAAATAAACCGGGATGCCGCCTTCCCGGTACGGGTGCACCAGCGAACCGGCGCCACGCACGTCATAGAACCGGCCGCTGTAATCAAATGGCGTATGGCTGTCCCATTCCGCCCGGACGATATCAAGATATTCGCTGGTGCGGGCGTAACGCTCGGCCTTGGTCAGGTGATCCCCATCCGCCTGCAGTTCGACATCGCTGCCGCCGGTAATGACATGCACCGCCACCCGCCCGCGCGTCAGATGGTCGAGCGTGGCGAACTGACGCGCCGCAATGGTTGGCGCGTTGAAACCCGGACGATGGGCGATCAGCACCCCGAGATCCCGCGTGACTGCCGCCGCATGCTGGGCCAGCAGGATGCTTTCGGGGGAATTGGAATGAAACGCGATGAGCGTGCGGTCAAACCCACCGTTTTCGTGAATCTTCGCCGCTGTTTCCACGTGGTTGAGGTCAACGACGGGCCCTGCGGGAGGAATGGTTTCCGACTGGTTGCGGCTGCCGATGTAGCCGATGAATTCAACAGGCATTTCCGACACATCCTCTTATTAAACTATTATGTTACGTGATTGGATGTCATTTACGGTCGCCATGATATAAAATACAATGTTAAAATAATCATATGACGATTTTCATTCGTTAATATGTAACCTCTCGCCAACGGAGTACGGCGCCGTGTCTCACCCCCTTCCCTCCCGCCTGCCCCAGCGGATGGCCAGGAATGTGCCAACGGAACTGCTGCGGTCGTTTGTCGCCATTGTCGAAGCCGGATCCATGGCGCAGGCAACTGAAACGATCTTCCTGACACAGTCCGCACTGAGCCTGCAGATGAAGCGGCTGGAAGACATGCTCCAGCAGAAGCTGTTCCGCCGCGACGGACGCAGGCTGCTGCTGACGGCCACGGGGGAGGAACTGGTCACCTATGCCCGCCAGCTTCTGGCCCTGAATGACCGGATCATGCAGAATCTTGGGCAGCAGACCGATCCCGAACCGATTACCGTGGGCATGGTACAGGATTTTGCGGATACCATCCTGCCTGACGTGCTGGGCCGCTTCCGGCTGGAACATCCGCGCGCGCGCCTGATCGTGCGTGTCGGCGGCTCGATCGAACTTCTGGACCTGTTCGACCGTTCCCGCCTCGACCTGGTGCTGTGCCTTGGCCAGCATGGCGACCGCCCCGGCGCGTCGTGGGACATTGTTGGCCACGACCAGATGGTGTGGCTGGGCGATCCGGCCAATACCGAGTACGAGGAAGTCCCCCTTGTGCTGCTGGAACCTCCCTGCCGCTTCCGCGATGCCGCGTTACGCACGCTGGGGCAGGCGGGACGTGATTACCGTATCATGCTTGAAACACCCAACCTGCCTGCGCTACGGGCCGGTGTGCGCGGGGGGCTGGGCATAAGCTGCCGCACCCGGCGTTTTGCTGCGGCGGAAGACCTGCCGGTGCTGCCCGCCAGCGCCCTGCCGGACGTGCCGGAAATCGAAACCATGCTTGTCCGTCGCAACGATGCTTCCGACGTGGCGCATGACCTTGGGGACCTTCTGGCCGAAGCCGCAGGGAATAAATAAGAAATTTCAAAACCTCGGTTGAGGGAAACTCCTTTGTCGTGCGTGATGTACCTGGTTCATAGCTCCGGTTTCCAATCATTGTTTCAGGAAACCCGGATATGAGCTCTGACCAGACACCTTCTGCCCCCTCGCTCCGTGCCCGTTTCAGGGAAGTGGAGGATGAACGCAGGCGTACGTGGCCGCCACAGGCGCTGGCCATCAATATCAACCAGCGCACGACGCTGGTGACGGAACACGGTCGCACGCCCCATGTCCATGTGGGCGATGTCCTGCCCGCCACGACACTGACCGCCACCGATGGCACGCAGGTGTCCCTGGATGACCTGGTGACGGATGGACCGGCCGTGCTGGTCTTCTTCCGTTTCGCGGGATGCCCGGCCTGCAACATTGCCCTGCCCCATTACCGCGATACGCTGTGGCCGGCGCTTGCGGCCGCGCATATTCCCCTTGTCGCGATTTCACCGCAGCCAGCAGTGCTGCTGGGCGATATTGCGACCCGCCATGACCTGCCCTTCCCGATTGTAACGGATCCTGCCCTGTCGCTTTCCCGTACGCTGGGCATTACCTATGTCTATGATGATGCGTCCCGCGAAGCGGCGCAGGCCAAGGGCGGCACCAGTCATGCCCTTAACGGCACGGATGACTGGGAACTGCCCAAACCCGCGATCATTGTCATCGGCTCCGGCCGCGTGGTGCGGTTTGTCGATATCTCCCCCGACTGGATGGACCGCACCGAAACGCCCGTGATCCTGAAGGCCCTGGATATTCCGGCAAAGGTCCACCCGCATGCAGCCTGATACGATGCCTGACACCGCGCGGCTGCAACCCGCCGTCACGACAACGCTGTTCCGTGATGCCATGAGCAGGCTGGGCGCACCGGTGACCATCGTGACCACCAGCGGCCCCGCCGGGCGCCAGGGCCTGACCGTTTCCGCCATGACCAGTGTCAGCGATACACCCCCCACGGTTCTTGTCTGCCTGAACCGTGCCAATCGTTCACATGAAGCGTTCGTGCGGAATGGCGTGATCGGCATAAGCCTGCTGTCACAGGGGCATGAGGATATTGCCGGCACGTTTGCCAGCAGCACACGCAGCGCGGATGAGAAGTTCGCCATGGGCGCATGGCATGCCGATGTCACCGGTGCGCCGCTGCTGGTTGATGCACTGGCAACATTCGACTGCACCATTTCGACAGTCCATATGTCAGGCAGTCATGATGTCATGTTCTGTGCGGTAAAAGCCATCCATATCCATCCTGCGGGTGAAACGGGGCTTGCATGGTTCGGCAGACGGTTTCACAGCCTACCATCCGCAGGTGATGCGCGCTACGACCGGCTGGTCGGCCGGTAGACCATCATTGATAACAACACGAACAGTTTCCGGGTGTTGCCTTTCCTGAAAAAAGCGTCCCCGGAAACGTCCTTATGATTACTGGATGTTTTTCAGACAGGCTTTTCAAACCGCATCCAGACGCCAGCGCGGGACACATACGCAAAACGGCAGGGCCGAACCGCCCTGCCGTCGCTTTGTGGAAACCGGGCCGCAGGTGCCGCGCCAGACATCATCCCCTGGTATGATTACAGGTCAAAGCGGGCACTGAACGTGACCGTCCGGGGCGCACCGGGGAAGATATTCAGGTTCCCACGGCTGAGCCAGTAACGGACATTGCCAATGTTTTCGACGGCCGCGCGAAACACCATCTGATGTTCGCCCACACGGGTCGTATAGGACGCGCCCACATTTCCAACAATATAGGATGGCAGCCGAACAGTATTGGCAGCATCAAGCCAGCTTCCGGAAACAAAATTGAACCCTGCATTCACACTCAGTCCCCGGATTGCCATGAACCGGTAATCGGCATTAAGGGCCGCCTGAAACGGGGCAACCGCTTCAAGACGATGTCCGGCATAGCCTGGCGCTGCCTTCACATACCGCGCGTCAAGATAGGCGAGGCTGGCATTAACGTTCAGGTTTGACACCACCAGCCAGGACGCGGCGGCTTCCACGCCCTGATAGCGCGACATGCCATCCTGAACATAATAATTCTGTGCATTGGTATAGGCCGCACCAGTATCCATGCGAAAAACAGCCAGCGTTCCACTGTACCGCTTCTTCTGCACCTTGACGCCCAGTTCATATTCATTGCTGCGGATCGGCCCGAACACCTGCATGTAATTCACATTGGTCGGCCCCGCCTGCCCGCCGGACTGCATCGCCTGAACCCAGCTGAAATAGGTATTGATTTCCGGGGTGACCTTGTAACTGAGCGAAACAAGCGGCGTAACCGGGTTATTGCGGTGTGCTGCCGTGCGCTGGCCCGAACTGGCGTAATCGTTTTCCAGATAATCCGTGTACCGCGCGCCCGCCATCAGGGACCAGCGGCCATAGCTCATGGTATCGCTCCAGAACGGGGCGACCTGCTGATAATCGATATAACGGTACAGCCGGGGGTTATAGTCCGACGCGTTTGTCAGGACAGGCCGGCTGGAATAAATATTCCCGTATTCAATGGCTGACGTCGTGCCAGAAGCGGCATCCGCGTCGAACATCTGACGCAGCCATGTAATACCGGCGATCACGTCATGACGCAGCGGGCCGGTGCGGAAATGGCCCTGTGTCATGGCATCGACCTGGTGATAGGTCAGCACACGGGTCTGCTGGAAGGGCTGGCTGTAATAATCGCCATCCGCGCTGGTGAATGTCAGCTGGTTTGACGGGAAGCGTTCGTCCAGATGGGTGTAGCCATAGGTCAGGCTTGCGGTCCAGTTGGGGGCGAAATCCCAGTCAAACCCGGTACTGAACCGTTTCAGGTCGTTTGTTTTCCACGATCCCGCGGCGCCAAGGGCCGCCCGTCCACTGATCGGGGTCACGGCGCCCACGCCCGAGGCGACAGCCACCGTATTCACCATGCCCTTCTGAAGCGTATTGAGGTAAAAACTGTTGAACCGCCAATGCAACGTGTCTGTCAGGCGCACGCGCGTGGTAAAGGACATTGAAAGGTTGCGCACGAAGCTGTCATTGTACTGATTGCCAACCTCGCTGGCGAAGACAAGGCGTGTTTCAATCCGGTGGGCCTTATCCAGCGCGCCGCCGGCATCCACCATCTGGCGGAAGACCGCATCCGAACGGTATCCGGCTTCAACAGACAGTTTCCGCTCGCTCACAGGGGCCTTGAGACGATAGTCCAGCACGCCACCGGGCGAGCCGAAGCCATACATGAAGGCAGATGCCCCCTTAACGACCTGGATCGCATCAAAATTGGCGACCGGCAGGTCGATATACCAGAACGGAATGGCAAGTCCGTCGATCTTGTAGCCGTTGGTCCAGTCAAGGTTCAGCCCCCGCACGCGCACGCTTGATCCCGACGCTGTCGAGGCCCCGTTGGAATTGGCCTGCACGCCGGGTTCGTATCGCATGACGTCGTTGATGTCCGTGGCCTGCATTTCCGAAATGCGCGCGGCCGACACAGTACTTACGGAAAACGGCGTATCAAATTCGGACCGGTTCCCGAACGCGCCCAGCGGGACATGCCGGGCGAGGCGGGGCGCATGACGCGTTCCCTGCACGTGAAGGAATTCGACGCCTCCCCTTGTCGGTGACGACGTTTTTTTCGCAGTCGTGGTGGCCTGTGTTCCAGCCGCAGGCGTGCGCGGATGCACCGCGTCATGATGGGGATGGGATGTCTGGTCCGTGCCAGTCGTGGCGGCATGCGCCGACAGGCCGGGAAGGGAGACGAGAAGAAGGGCGCGCAGCCCGAAACGGGTCATCACACGGTAATTCCTAGTAAAGCAGCGGTGTTGTGGAGAAAAGATGTCAGCCCACAAGACGCCGACATCCGTCCTCCTTTTCCACCAGCGCCCTGACGCGCGGGATCAGTTCACGTCCGTACAGAATGGCATCGGACAATGGATCGAACCCACGGATCAGAAAGGTCTCGATGCCGAGGCGATAGTACCGCAGCAGGCTTTCCGCCACCTGATCGGGCGTGCCGACAAGGGAAGTCGAATTCCAGCGCCCTCCGGTTGCCTGCGCAACGCCAGTCCACAGACGTTCGTCGTGCCGCGCCCCTTGTGCGGCGATGGCCTGCAGGCGGCGTGACCCTTCATTGGTCGGAAGCGTGCCGTCTGTTGGGCGCTGTCCCGCACGATCAAGCGCGATCCCTGTCGCATCGCCGTCTTCCGCCTGCCGTGCACGGAGCCGGGCTTCGATTTCCGCGGCGCGTTCCCATGCCTGCCCTTCGGTATCGGCAATGATGGGGCGGAAGGAAATCGAGAACCTCAGCGTCCGTCCATGCGCACGGGCGGCGGCGCGCACACGGTTGACGAGTTCCTCGGCCCCGCGCAGCGGTTCACCCCATAATGCATAGCCATCCGCATACTGCCCGGCGACGGCGAGTGCGTCTTCGGACGCACCGCCGAAATAGATGGGAATGCTGCCCCTGTTTCGTGGCAGGACCGAGGAATGCGCCCCCCGGATACGATAGAAGCGTCCGTCATGATCGAACGGCGCGCCCCCTTCCCATTCCCGCCGGATGATCTGCAGGTATTCGGCCGTCCGGGCATAGCGTTCGGCCTTGGTCAGGTTGTCGCCATCGGCCTGCAGTTCCCTGTCATTGCCACCAGTGATGACATGCATGGCCACACGCCCGCCCGTAAGGTTGTCCAGCGTCGCGAACTGCCGGGCGGCCAAGGTAGGCGCCGTAAAACCCGGACGGTGGGCTACAAGCAGGCCAAGCCGCGATGTCACGGATGCGGCATGCTGCGCGATCTGCAGGCTTTCGGGGGACGTGGAATGAAACGCGATCAGGGCACGATCAAAGCCCGCGCGTTCATGCAGCAGGGCCGTCGCGGCGATATAGGCCGCATCCACCGACGGTCCTGTGGGATCAAGGATTTCCGTCTGTTCGCGTGCGCTGACATATCCGATGAATTCTATGGGCATTTCTATACAACCACTGTTTGTCGTTGGTTGTTATTTTCATCATTATACACAGTGAAATCACGTCAGTAATCATCATGAATGATGTGATATTTGTTAATGATGGCAATCGGTCACGGTGTCGGAATGGCACAATATGGACGGATGCGATCCGCGCGTGCCCACCACAACGCGGATTATGGGCAGGCAGCGCCTGCAGGTGCCCGCATGCACCCGTCTGACACACGCACGTCATGCAGAACATGTTTCGACCGGCCGGTTATGAAAGCAGTCCGTCACAACCGGGTTCCCGTCTCCGGCATACCCGGAGACAACCGGAACGGTCGGTCAGTTGTCCCCGACACCCAGCGTGCGCAGCAGCCGCGTGCGCAGGTCCTCGAAACGTGGATCGGCATGGCGGCGCGGATAGGAAAGCGGAACAGGCAGTTCCATGCGGATGCGACCTGCATCAAGAACCACCACCCGGTTGGCCAGCAGCAGTGCTTCGTCCACATCGTGGGTCACCAGCAACACGGCACTTCCGTGACGTTGCCACAGCCCATGCACAAGATCCTGCATGCGCAGGCGTGTCAGGGCGTCGAGCGCTGCGAAAGGTTCATCCAGCATAAGGAAACGCGGTTCACGCACCAGCGCACGCGCCAGCGCGGCACGCTGGGATTCGCCACCCGAAAGGGTCAGTGGCCACGCATCCGGACGGTGGCCAAGCCCGACTTCCTCCAGCGCGGCCACCGCATGGTCGCGCGTGGCCCCTGCCTGCCCCAGAACAACATTCTGCCAGACCTTTTTCCACGGAAGGAGACGGCTTTCCTGAAACACGACCGATGTCTCCGCAGGACGCATGACACTGCCCTGCGTTACGGCATCCAGCCCGGCCAGCGTACGCAGCAGTGTCGATTTGCCCGAACCGCTGCGCCCCAGAAGGGCAATGAATTCACCGGGGGCAATATCCAGGCTGAGACGGTCGAGGACAGCAGGGCCATTGCCGAAACGTCGTGTCAGGTCACGGACGCTGACAGCCGGTCCGGTCACGGGTGTCCGCACGGATGCCTGCGGGATGGCGTTCATGCTGCACCACCCTGATTCTGCCGCGCCGGTCGCCAGGCAATCACACGGCTTTCCAGAAAACGGACAGCCTGATCCGAAACAAGGCCAAAAAATCCGTAAATGACAAGGCCAACAAGGATGATATCCGTGCGCAGGAAGTCCTGTGCATCCATCATCATATGCCCGATACCGCTATCGGCGTTCACCTGTTCGGCCACCACCAGCAGCAGCCATGATATCCCGACGGAAAAACGGATACCGACCACCAGATCCGGTAACGCACCGGGCAGGATGACGTCACGGATGGTCTGCAGGCGTGTCAGCCGCAATGTCCGGGCCATTTCGACCAGCTTGGGATCAATCGAGCGGATCCCCTTATGCAGGTTGAGGTAGATCGGAAACATCGAACCCAGCGCAATAAGCAGGACCTTCGGCGTTTCCCCGATCCCGAACCAGAGAATGAAAAGCGGCGCAAGCGCCAGAACCGGGAGCGTCCGCAATATCTGTATCGGGGCATCCACAATGTCCTCGCCCATGCGTGACAGCCCGGACACCAGCGCCAGCGTGATACCGGCAGCCAGCGCCAGAACAAGACCCGAGACAGCACGGAGGAGGGAAATACCCAGATTGGCGGGAAGCGTGCCGTCGCGCATCAGTGACCAGCCTGTCGATGCAATCTGGAACGGGGATGCGACAAGCCTGGTCGAAATCAGCCCCGTCGTGCAGGCAACCTGCCACAGGACCACGAACAGCACAGCAGACACGTACCGCACCAGCGGACGGAGGCGTTGTTTTACAACTTTCCATCGTGGATTAATGGCCGGTTCCGCCGCCGGTGTGTCCGTCAGGGAATTCGTGGGGGACCAGAAGACAGTTCCGGACATGAGATCAGGCTCCGTTGTCAGACTCGTGCTATCTGGTTGTCCCTTATTTTCCAAACAAAGTCAGGTAAATTAATTTCATATCATTATTTAACGTGATTTGATTGTCTTCCATCCGCAGGCATGCTCTGTCTTGCGGCATGATGACGCGCAGAATCCCATCCCACCGTTCCGTCTGGCCTGTAGCAGCGCTGGCGCTGCTGACAGCCATTTTCCTGTTCCCGGCCAGAGGACGTGCCGCTGATGAACTGATCGTGGCTGACCAGAAGGGCCAGCAGAGGGCGCTGATGGACGCATCGGGGGCATCGGCGAACCTGCCCTATTCCATCAAATGGGTGGATTTCGAAGCTGCCGCGCCCCTGCTGCAGGCTCTGGCCGCCGGTGCCGTTGATACCGGAATTGCAGGGGACGGACCGTTCATATTCGCGTGGGGCGCAGGTGTCCCGATCAAGGCGGCGTACATCATTCCCCCGCGTGGTGCCGGCAAGGCGACGGCGATTGTCGTCGCCCAGGATTCACCCATTACGACGCCTGCGCAACTGTCCGGCAAGCGCATTGCAACCGGACGCGGTTCAATCGGCCATCTGCTTCTGCTGCGCCTGCTGGCCACCGGCGCCATTCCGCCCCCTGCGCCACAGATCGTATTCCTGCTGCCCGCACAGGCCAAGGCGGCGCTGGATACGGGCCGCGTCGATGCGTGGTCAACATGGGAACCCTATGTGTCGCTGGAAGTCGTGGGGCATCACGGCCATATCGTTGTCGATGCAGCGGGGCTTATGCCCAACAACAGCGTGTTCGTGGCCAGCGATGCGGCACTTGCCACCAAGCGCACGCAGATCGAGGATTTCTACAGGCGCGTTACGGCAGCCTATGAATGGGGCATGACGCATCAGGACCAGTACGCCCGGATCCTTGCGCACCAGACGGGAATGCCACAGGACGTAGCGAATGCCGTGGCGGAAAAACTGATCGCAGCGCCGGTTCCCGTGTCACGGGATGTCATCAGGGCGGAACAGGTGACGCTCGATACTTATAAGCAGGCAGGGCTTGTCCATCCCACGACGTCGTTCGAAAACGCATTCGATCTGAACGGTGAAGCGCCCTAGCAGCCTGTCGGGTTGGGGTACCCTGTGAAGCGGCGAGGTTATAAGGTGACGTGATGAGCAGCTTCATCCCGTTTAAGACCGGCCTCAGCCATATCTTCTGCCGCCTGATCTGAAGTCGTGACTTCCGGCTGACAATATGGCGCATTTCGTTGTTGCCGCCGTTGAGCGGGTTCCGATGAATGTATTTTCCGTGCCGGTGCACACGGGTGGCAAGGCGCGGTATCATCCGCGCCTGATGCGCGCACTTCTGATCTTCAGCTATGCAAACAGGATTTTTTTGTCACGCCGGATCAAGCGGGCGACATATCGTGATATCGGCATACGCTTCATGGCGGCGAACCTACATTGACACAGGTCCTGCTTCTGGCGCGCGAAACGCTGAAAGCGAAGCTGGATGAAGCCTGCGCCCGGCTGGAGGCTGATGGTATCCATGCCTTCACCGCTGGCCGCTCCCACTCCCTACGTCAAGAAAAACCGGTAATGGGCCGCACAATCTTAAGATTTCCAGCCTCAGTCTGATTGTCATGAAAGATATGAGCAGTAAGGGCAAGAACGATGACTACCGTGTCAGTTTCTTTTGGAAATGCCCATGGCATGTTGCCCGTTCGATGGGGAGGGCCGTCGAACAGACATGCTGTCCAGAGTCAAAAAAGTCAGCCGACCAGACTGAAGGATGAGGGACGCATCTCTTTTCTTTCTAACGCCCTTAGCTTCATCTCAGCCATATCCCTGTAATGAATGCGCTGGAGCTCCGGAACAAGAGAACCCCCTGTTGCCCAGATAACATGTGTCGCGTGATCTGGAACGATCTGATGTGTCTTCAGATATTCCCGCCCTGCTTCGGTTTCATTAAGCCACATTGGTCCGCGCAGTCCGGCCGCTGCAGATGGCTCCAGTAAAAATCCCAGATATTTTTCTACAAGGGCCATATTTTCATATAATTCGTCATCGGAAACCGTAAATACACCTGCCAGCATGTCCTGAATGTGACGCGCGACAAGCAACGACGCCTGTCCGACAGCAAGTCCATCGGCTTCCGTTTTGTTATCCAGTCCGATTTCCGAAACGGAAACTGGCCCCGTTTGTCCAGAACATAACTGGAGCAGCATACAAGGTGACGCAACCGGTTCGGCAAAAAAGCAGTGCACGTCTGGGCCAAAAATCGCTTTCAGCCCGACCGTAATCCCCCCAGGTGCACCGCCTACCCCGCATGGTAGATAAACCAGCAACGGCGTCTGGCTATTCACCTTGCGACCGGCCGCATGCAATTGCATTTTCAGTTCCAGCGCTGCGGTTGCATAGCCGTAAAACAAAAGGGCGGATGCTTCATCGTCGACAAAGTAGTCGGACTCCTTCATGAGCGAACGCGCTGTCGCAACTGCGGTGGAATAGTCCCCCTGATGTTCAACGACAGCCACGCCCCGCGCCAGAAGACGATCTTTTTTCCATTGCCTGGCATCGGCAGACATATGGACTTCCGATCTGAACCCAAGGGCAGCCGACAGGGTACCGATTGCAAGGCCCAGATTTCCAGTGCTGCCTACAAGGATCTTATGTGCGGAAAAAAGTTCTCTGGCCGCCTCTCCTGCCAGAGAACGCCTGTCAGAGGCGGGATTGATGATGCCATGATCAAGCGCGAGTTTTTCGGCATAGGCGAGAACCTCATGAAATCCACCCCGCGCCTTGATCGAACCTGCGACCGGAAGCAGGTCGTCACGTTTGATGAACCACGCGCCTGGTGCGGTTACAGGCGAACATGCAGCCAGTTTCCCTACCTCGGTCAGGGGAGATTCAATGCGACCATCTGTCGGACCCAACTCGTTGAAGAGCGCTGCCAGAAGCGGTTCACACCGCCTGAAGCGCGCGCCAGCATCAGCAATTCCAGCTAATATGGACTGGTCAGGGTGGCAGTCGGGAAGCAGGCACTCGTTCAGCCAGAGACAACGCTTTTTCGTGCGCAAGCAATCTATAATATGGCTATAATCTTTGCTATTCGTCATTTCACGCGGCCTGAATGATGCGGTTCTGGCGGCGATGTGTAGCGCGTCGTGGCATTACGTGGAAACGATATATTCTAATTGATGCATTAGTGGAGCTAATGGATATGCCTCTGCCCTCAACATCAGTTCTGGGAGCGCTTCGCAGCTTTCATGTCGTCGCAACGAAGCTATCCTTTACGAAGGCAGCCGCCGATCTGTGCGTAACCCAGGGAGCGGTCAGTCAACAGATCAGGTTGCTTGAACAGCATCTTGGACTCAGATTGTTCATACGCTCCGCGCGCACCCTGACATTAACAGGAAAAGGGGAGGCATTGCACAAAGTCATGACACGTGTGTTCTCGGATACCGAGGCTATTCTTGAAGAACTACAGACACCCGATGCGCCTCTGCAGATAAGTTGCTCGCCTTCGTTTGCCCTGCATTGGCTGACGCCCCGTCTTGCAGATTTTAACGCACAGCATCCCCATGTCCCGGTTCGACTTGTTGCGGAGTTTCAGGATCTGGATTGCGAGGAACTTGCACGCGGCCGTATTGATATCGCCATTCGTTATGATCCCAAAAAATACAATGATGTGGCGGCGGAAGACCTGCTTGATGAGTTTATTATTCCTGTATCGACACCATCATTTGCAGAAAAAGCACAGCCACTGGAAATAAGAAATGTCCACCTTCTGCACGATAACGAACCGTGGACGGGCGCCCCTGAATATTGTGAATGGAATGACTGGATAGAAGAAAATACGGACGATTACAAATGCACGATTGGCGGATCACAGTTTAACCTGTCCAGTCTCGCGCTGGGATCTGCCCTGAAAAATCAGGGTATGGCAATGGGTAGAATGGCCCTGGTGTATGACGACATTCTTTCTGGAAGACTTGTTTTCCCATTTGGCAAGGCGATACCTGCAAGCGCGCGTTATGTCCTGATCTGCCGTGATGCGGCAGACAGAAGAGTAAGTGTTTTCACGCATTGGTTAAAAACTGAATGTGCCCATTTCCGGCGACAGCGAGACAACATGTTAAAATCCATGCCAACAGAAAGCCGTTCATTGAAAAACAGATGATTGACCTGCCCGCCCGGCAGGGGTACCAGTGCGCGTAAGACAAGATCAAAAAAGTGCTGACACCGTAGGAAAACACTACCCACATAAAAGTATTTAAAAATAAATTACCAAATGACTGATATACGCCTGTAGTAGTCCGCCTACTGAATGCCCATCAATGACGAAGTTTACCAGATCATGCTCACATTGGGTCAGTTGTTCCAACCCGGCAGCGTTGTACATAGGCGCTGGGGCTATATCCGGTGCTTTTTCTAAAGGCCGCAGCAAACGCGCCCAGACTTTCGTAACCGACTGCGGCGGCGACATCGGTCACACGCTCACGTCGCGCCAGCCTCTCCTGCGCATTAAGAATACGCAGGCGCTGCCGCCAGACTGAAAACTGCATTCCCGTATCGGCGGTAAAATGCCGAATGAACGACCGCAAAGACATTCCTGCCATATCCGCCCACTCCTGCTGCCCTCGCGGATCCGCGGGAGTGGCGCTCAGGGCTTCTGCGACCCGCTTTAGCCGGGCATCTTCGGGAAAAGGCAGTGAAACAGAATGACGCGGAATGGACAGGAATTCGTCCCAGAAGCTTTCGGCCAGCCTTGTAAAGCTGTCCTGCCATGCTGCCCCTTTGGCATTTTGCGACAGACGTTCAACCTGAGCCATCAGTAATCGCGTGCAGTCCGCCAGAAAAGGCTTGTGTGCAACTGAAGAACATCTCCCAGCAGTAATATACAGACTCCAGCCTGCGATAGCACCATGGGATCGCGCCTCATGAACACAGCCAGAAGGCAGCCAGAGAAGCTGTCCCGGCCCGATCAGCCAGTAAGAATTTTGGATCGTCACGGCCATAACACCACTTTCCACGACGAATATCTGTCCTCTTCCGTGAACATGCAGCTCAGTGGTGCGGCGGTTCGTCTGTCTTACGGGACTTCCAGATAGCCAGGGAGCGCCACATGACGGAGCAGTATCTTCTGATAAAAAGCAAAACGGTTTGGCGTGCATGAGTCGAATTATGGCCGACTATCGGCAGAATGCCAAAAGTATTTCCTTTAAAATCTTCTGGTCCACTCAATCCACAAGATTATAAGGGGTTCCATGTCTTCCATACATCACGAGCAGATCATCCGGGAAATGTTCGCCACATTCACGGATTTTGGTTCAACTCCGGATAGGCTGCTTGATTTCATGACGCCGGACTATCGACAGTTTGTCGATGGACGTGAAATGACGTTGGGCGACTTCCAGGCCCACACACACGCCTTACGCAACACTCTTGCTGCATTGGAAATAGATATTCAGCATGTCGTATGTGAAGACGATAAAGCAGCCACCGTTCACATGGCCCGTGCAACACATCGTTCCGGCGAGCAAAGTCTGATCAAGGTCGTTGCCTTTTATCAGTTTCGAAAAGGGCGCATCTGCCTTGTGGATGAACTGACGCACGTTCTCGAAGGGAGTGGAAGCGATCGGATGCTTGGGGCGCTACAATGAGAGAACCCAGTCAAGACGAGTAGATGTTCTTTTTTCAGATGTAGAGTGTCCGCCTTCAAAGGGGTCTATCCTGAATTTGGCAGAAAATTTGGACTCGGATCCGGAAGGATGACTCAAGCCGTTTCTGGCTGCGCTGGGTCATAAAATGCAGGGAGCGATGTGTACGGCTTATATTGCAGGACGAGTTGTCCCCAGTGGTCGCAAAACCGTACGCCTCATGACTGTCTGCTCCCCTTGACCATCATTCACCCCCGCGATCC
This sequence comes from Komagataeibacter intermedius TF2, assembly GCF_000964425.1. Taxonomy (GTDB): domain Bacteria; phylum Pseudomonadota; class Alphaproteobacteria; order Acetobacterales; family Acetobacteraceae; genus Komagataeibacter; species Komagataeibacter intermedius. Next base: position 31,984 of record NZ_BANF01000041.1, read on the forward strand.
AGCCGCCAGAGCGCCTTCCGCCCTGTGAATGGGAGCGTTATCAAAAGACGGTTTATGCCAGCCTGTTTTACGACTGCAGCAGGATACCACGACCGTTCCCGGCCGTGCAGGAAACCGGTTCACTTACGCTCCCCCTGTCCGGGCAATCAGTTATCCGAATGGAAAGGATCTATGCCGCAGCCCCATTCTGTCCAGCCCTGAGCAGGCCTTCAATCTGCGCGGCGATCTGGAACAGTGCATCATCGTGCATCCGTTTTCCCACAATCATCAATCCTACAGGGGCTTCCCCTTCGTCATGGCAGGGCAGACTGATGGCACATCGATCCAGAAAATTTACAATCGTCGCGTTCCGCAAAAGAAGCAGATTAGTATTCGCATACACGTCATCATCATCAAGATCGTCCATACGGGGTGCCACAATCGGAACAGTAGGCAGGATAATGGCGTCATACTCATTCAGCATGACGTCAGCACGATCAATCATCTGCTGGCGTTGCTGTATCAGTTCAATGTAATCAACTGCACTCTGCTCAAGCCCGCGCAAAATACGGCGAAGTACGAACAGGTCATACTGCTCTTTTTTCGCGGCAATCAGATGCTGGTGCCAGGCAAGGGATTCTGGCGCGGGGAAACCACCCTTTGCATTGATCCCGGGCAGGCGGTCCAGATCCGGGAAAAAGCAGTCCACCAGTTGTACGCCAGCCTTTCCCAGTCGACGCAAGGTTTTCTCCCAAATGGAAATGACCGTACTATCTGCCCCCCGCATAACATATTCTTCCTGCATGATACCCAGTGTGAGTTGCCGGTCCTGCCTACCATCTGGAAGTTGCGACATCGAAATATCATGACCTGCCATGACCCGATCAGCGGCCCAGCATCCCGCCACACTGCCCGCTATGGATCCTATCGAATCCAGTGTTGTCGATAATGGTATGATATGCGTGGTCGGAATACGACGCGCTGTAGGTTTATAACCAACCATTCCGGTCAGGGCTGCGGGAATACGGCATGATCCTCCCGTATCACTTCCTATGCCAATGCAGGCCATACCATCACTGACGGAAATGGCAGCACCCGAAGATGAACCGCCGGGCACATGCCTGCGCTCACGTTGCCACGGATTGGCTGGCGTATCGAAATGGGGATTTATGCCGACGCCGGAAAACGCGAATTCTGTCATGGTGGTGCGACCGATACTGATCATGCCAGACTGTTTGAGTCGCAATATGGCAGGCGCATCAGACCGAGCCGCAGGCGCATCGGCCAATACGGTAGATCCGGCCTGCGTGACCGAACCGGCTTCATCAAACAGGTCCTTTACAGAAAAAGGAATCCCGGCAAAAAGCGGCAGCGTCCGTCCGGCCTGCCGCAGCCGGTCTGTTTCATCGGCGGCCCGCCTTGCCGCGCCAGCATGGCATTGCATGAAGGTACGGGCTCCCTCGCCCGCCGGATCCGCAATGCGTTCCAGGCATCTTTCAACCAGTTCCCGGCTTGATATCTCACCCGTTTCAAGCTGCCGTCCGGCATGAAGAAAATCAATAACAGTATTCATGTAATCCAACCCCGTCATCCATCAATAATGAATATACTGAATGTTACGGCGTGCCTGCGGGCAGAAGTTTCCATGCCCCATCATAAATTTCGAGCACATAAACGGGTTTTATGGCATCGTGCTCGGCATTGATCGTGATATTTCCCTCAAGAGCCGGAAAATCAGAGATCTTGGCCAATGCATCACGCATAGCGGTTCTTTCTTCCGCCAGGTGTGCTTTATCGCCCGTCAACCGGCCCTGCTTCATGGCCTGTGCATACAGGTAGACAATATCATACGCGACGGCATCCATCTGGTTGGGAACCGTGCGGGTCATACCGACCGCATGGGCCCTGCTGGAAAATTCCTGGGCAAAAGACCGGGTCCGTTCGTCATGCTGGGCATAAAAAGTCGTGCCAATTGTCAGGTTTTCCCCATTCCCCTGCAGGCGCGCGGGCAGTTCCGGGTCTGCAACGGTAGTGCCGCCAACAATACGTGCATCTACGCCCTGCCGCTTCATTTCACGTGCAAGGTTGATGGCGACTTCGGGCGGCGTACCCAGCGCCAGCAGATCGGGATGCATCTCCTTTAATTGCGAAACCTGCGATGAAAGGTCAAAGGCCGCGAGCTGGAAATCAATCGAGCCTTTCATCTCCACACCGTATTTATGAAACACCTGCGGCAGAACGGTCGTACCCATTGTCTTGGAAACAACATCATCCGTTGCATAAGCCACGGCGCCTGTTGCCATAGGCAGATGGGCAGTCCTGAGTGCCGCCATGACCTGATCGACCACGATACCTTCATCTGTCGTGTTGCGGAATGCAAAGCTGTAGCTTTTTGCCAGTCCGGGAGCCGAGGACGCAATCGCCATTTCTGCTATGCCCAGCCGCTCACCTGTCGGGAAGGCGGTCCTGACCTCGCTGGAGGAAAAAGGGCCGATCACGGCAAGCGCCTGGTTATCCTGTGCCAGTTGCCGCACGCCCAATGCAGCCTGCCGGGCATCGCCCGCCGTATCAAAGGTAATAACCCGCAGATTATGGCCATTTACGCCGCCACTGGCGTTTATTTGTTCCACCGCCATGTCAACTGCAATCCCATTCGTGCGGGACAGGCTGGCAAATGGCCCGCTATGAGCTGTCAAAAAGCCTAGGGTCAGGTCATCTGCCCCATGGGCAGCCAGAGGCATGCAGCCAAACATGACGGCACAGGTCAGTGTTAATGCTTTCATTCTGTTTTCCTTCCAGGTCAGATTGACAGGCATTTCTTGCGCAGGTCTATGTCTGACCATGCCCCAGATAGGCGGCCTGAAGATAAGGATGGTTCGTAAGTGTGGCTGCATCGCCTGACATGACGACACGGCCAAGTTCCAATACGGTGGCGCACGTGGCAACACGTAGCGCCTGCGCGGTATTCTGTTCCACCAGAAGGATGGTCGTCCCGTTACGATTGATCTCCACAATCAGATCAAACAGGCGTTGCACGAATAATGGTGAAAGACCAAGTGATGGCTCATCAAGCATCAGCAGGCGCGGCCGGGCCAGCATGGCCCGGCCAATCGCCAGCATCTGCTGCTCACCACCGGACAACCCTGCCGCAAGACCATGCCTGCGGGCAGCAAGATTTGGAAAGCGATCATACAGGTTATCGATTTCCATACGAACGACCTGCCTGTCACTGCGGCGATGCGCGCCGAGCAGGAGGTTTTCCTCTATGGTCATGGAGATGGCGATCCGGCGCCCTTCCGGCACGAGCACTATGCCACATGCGACCCGCTGCATGATGGAAAGTGTAGTTATCGCCTGCTGCGCAAAAGTAATTTCGCCTGCGTCCGGCCGGACAGCACCCAGTACCGTACGCAGCAACGTACTCTTGCCCGCACCATTAGCGCCCAGAACAGTGGCGATTTCCCCTTCCCTGACCTGCAGGCCAACATCATGCAATGCTTCGATACGCCCGTAACGTACACACAGACCGGAAACATCAAGCAGGGTCATGCCATCACCTCCTGCTGCGCCGTGGTGCCGATATAGGCCTGCTGGACAAGGGGATTGCGTTGCACCTGCGCCAATGTGCCCTCGGCAATTTTCGCGCCAAAGTTCAGGACCACCACATGATCACAGGCACGTTCGATAAAACCCATGTCATGCTCGATAACCACCAGGGTCATGCCATCGATGCGCATGCGGTCCAGATGCTGACGCAGCGCATTCGTCTCGCTGGGGTTCAGTCCGGCCGCAGGTTCATCAAGTAAAAGCAGGCGCGCGCCCGTCAGTGTCGCACGCACAAGGTCTACGCGCTTGCGGATGCCATACGGCAGCGCACCCACCGGTTTGTTTTCCATTCCGGTCAGGTCATAGGTTTCCAGCGCCTCACGTGCAGCCTCACGCCACCGGTTATGGGGCATGAGCCGGAAAGGCGCCAGCAATGTGCCCACACCGGATGCCTGTAGATGCTGCCCCAGCAACAGGTTATCCATAACACTGAGATATGGCATAAGCCTTACATTCTGGAAGCTACGCGCGACGCCTGCGCGAATACGGCGGCCAGACGAAATATTGGTTACATCTGTTCCATCAATGTAAATTCTGCCCTGATCCAATGGATAAATACCACTGATCAGATTGAATACCGTTGTCTTGCCCGCCCCATTGGGGCCAATCAGGGCAATCGCCTGTCCTTGGTGCACAGTCAGGTCAAGGTTGTCGACAACCCTGTTCTGGTGGAATGATTTGGTAATGTTATCAAGAACAAGCGCCATCGTCATGATTGTGCCCCCCTGCGGGTAAGCCGTGACAGAAGATGCGCCGTCAGTACCCCATCAGGGCGCAGACGCATGCATGCAATTAGCACGGCGGCAAAGATCGCATACCGCCACTGCTCCGAAGCCCTGAAGATTTCAGGCAGGAATGTAAATGCTGCAGCACCGATAACAGGGGCGAATGGCGTTTCGATCCCGCCCAGTAGTACCATCAAAACGTAGTATATGCTTAGCATGATACTGAAATGCTGCGCCTCGACAAAACTGTAGGAAGCCGCATACAGTCCGCCCCCGAGACCTGCAATTGCGGCCCCCATGATAAAGGCCACAATGCTCAACCCACGGGTTGGCACGCCCATAAGGCTGGTGACCAGTGGATCCGTACGGATGGCTGTCAGGTATAATGTAAAACGCGTGCAGCCCAGATACACGATCACGGCCAGTACAGCCGCACTGGCCGCATAGACAACGGCGGGTGATATATAGGCAGGCAGGGGGTAACCGGATGCCCCACCCACGCTATCCATATCAAGAAAGACGGCCGGGATGATTTCACCCAGCGCAAAGGTACTTAGGGCAAAATAGATACCACGAACCCTTAGCGTCAGAAACGACGCCAATGCACCCAGCGCGGTTGCAGCCAGGCCACCTGCAAGTATATCGGCAGCAACAGGCAGGTTCCATGTATTGCACATATAGGCCGTAGCATAAGCCCCGACCCCCATGAAGGCCGCTGTTGCCAGCGTTAGTTGGCCTGCAAGTAATGATAGATATGCCGCACTGGCCCCGATCAGGTTAAAGCAGAATATTATGAGAAGGCCCGAAAAGTATCCACTCATCACAATTTTTCCTGTTGTGGGGCACAACCAAGAAGTCCCGCTGGTCGCATGACAAGAAGAAGAAGGAGAATGCCGTAAACAACAATATTGACACATTCCGCCCCAGCACAGGAAATGGTAGCAACCTCGACCATTCCCAGCAGCATACCCCCGAGAACGGCTCCCCAGATACTACCTACGCCACCAATAATCATGGCAGCCAGCCCCTTGAAGCCGACTTCCTCGCCCATGAAGGGCGAAACCTGCTGGTAATTACAGGCAAACAGGATGCCAGCCACAGCGGATAGCAGAGCACTGATAATGAACAGCATCCTGACCAGACGCACGATATTGAAACCAAGCAGCAGGGCTGTCTCGGTATTTTCCGCCATGCAGCGTATCTGTCGCCCCATACCGGTCGCACGCAGGAACCATGAAAGCCAGATGACAACCCCGATGGACAGCAGCAGGCTGCCCACCTGTATTCCGCTTATGACCAGACCGGACACATGAATGTTCAGGCCGGTCACGACAGGTGGGAGCGCCTGCTGGTCGGAACCGCAGATGGCAACAAGAAGATTTTCAATCAGGACCAGAAAGGCAAGCGAACTAACCAGCGGCAGCGTCGGGTCACGCAGGCGAGAAGGCCAGTAAACCAGCCATTCCGTTACAAGCGCAACCGCGACAACAGCTGCCGGTGCCAGGACCATTGCCCATACAGGCCCCCACCCCGCATGCAGGCATATCCATGTCAGCATGCCCCCCAGAGCGAACAGTCCCGGCAGGGAGAAGTTCAGAAAATTGAGTACGCCAATCATTATTGTAAAAGACAGCGCAACAAGCATGTAGACCGCACCCAACAGAGCACCATTCACGATCTGCTGCATCAACATCATTCATGTTTCCCATGCAGTATTCCATTATGGCAGCATTCATCCCGCGCCGGCACACTCTCCATCACAGCGGCTTGATTTCGGGCAGATCAAATGCTTCGTTAAAGCGGATCATGATCTGCGCGCCCCCACCTACAGAATAGTGGATCTTTGGATCGGGCACATAGGCATAGAGTTCCTGGTCAGGATGGAAAACCGCATCGATATAGGGGCGGAACAGAACCCCAGGCAGGACTTCGGCACCATAAGTAAACTCGACCCCTTCCGTGCTGCGTGCAAAATTGCCCCTGCCACCATTGACCTGCACCGCCGTATCGAGTGCGGCCGTCACGCGCTGATTGAAGACCGAAGCAACACCAATCAACCCCATGTAATCATGCGGGCGGCGCGGCAGGCCATGTTTGAGAACACCAAGCGTATAGTAAGCATTGACAGTGGGGTGACCGGATGAACCAATATATGCCCCGCCAAATATCTGCAGGTCCTCATGGGATTTACGGTTGGGTTTCCATACCGTCTGCATGAATTCACCATAAACTTCCGTATGCGCACCATCATTCATGGGCGTGCCGCCATTGGTCAGGAGCGGCTTGCCCGCTGTATTGAGGTAGGCATCGCTAAAATTATGGGAGTCATAATAAAAGCCGACTACATATTTTTTAGGATAGGCTTCCGTTTCATACGTCGAGGAATAGCCACCTTCGACCGGGATGAACGTGCCATTGGCATGGGCTTCCGACCAGTTCCCCGAAAAGGGGAATCCTGTCCGTGTAAATCCCCACGAATTATCCGCATAGGCGCCCGTCTGGATATAATAGTTCGTCGCCGGGCGGATGGTCAGCATGCCACCCCACGTTGCAACCGGCCAGTGTGACTGGTTTGCATTGAAGCTCCAGCCTCCAGGATTGCCGCATACGAAAGAGACAAACTGACAGTCGGTCGGCAGGTTGGTCAGGTATTTGGTCGGTGCGATACGGCCCAGACGGATGTTGATGATCCGATTGAAAAGATTCTGTTCATATGAAAATTCCGACAGTCGCGTATTGTTGCTTGGTCCCGTCACGCCACCCTGATAGTCCATGGCGCTTCCATTAAAGGTATTCAGGCCGCCCGCGTTGAACGTGCCGAAACGTGAATCCAGCCCGATATGGATCTGCCCGCCATGCAGATGGACCAGTTTTTCGAGGTCCAGATCCATGCCATAGGCAAAGTCATGCAGGAAGGCAGTTCCCTTTTTTCGACCACCCGATGCCTGCGAATAGGACGTTCCCGCATAATATCCGTTAAAATATATGCCCCTGTTCGCCAGGTTATGCGTAATTCCCTGAAGACCAATATAGCGAGAAAAGGAAACGACCGGGGAGACTTCGGGCTCTTTCTCAGCCGTGTACTGGGGGACCTCCTGTTCGTCCTCGGTCTGCCCCCATGCCACATGGGACATGCCGCTAACCGACAGAAGGGCAAACGCGGAGCAGACCGCGGTTATGTTTCGTGGTCGTAACGGTGTAGGTAGGCAAATCTTGGCACCCATGATCTCTAACACCTTTTTATGAAAGCTATGTTGCAATGGGATCGTAATAATTGGTTCTTTTTGATGTCAACTTGAATCTTGAAGATTCTCAAATATTTTTCGTAACATACTGCCAATATACGGTAATTATACAGAATAAATATCATGTTATGAATCCGGCATGAATTTTGTTGACACATTCATAATGGCTTTCATACAAAGCTATATGTCAAATCACTCCTTCTGCCTGCACAGGAGACGTTCTTGAAACTGGATCAGAAAAAACTTCGGAATGTGCTGGGACGCTTCGCTACAGGCGTGACGATCATCACAGGGCGGGACATTACCGGCGAACCCTTCGGATTTACGGCCACCTCGTTCAATACTGTATCGCTCGACCCGCCACTGATCCTGTTCAGCGTACGCAAGGGGGCGCGCAGTTGCGATATCCTGTCCGGCGCGAATGCCTATACAGTGAATGTTCTGGGGCTGCACCATGCTCCATTATCCGACATGTTCGGGCGGAACACGGGACTGAAAGAACGTGCAATAAAACTGACCGAGATGTGTGGCCACAGCATGCGTGGCGTGTCGGACGCCCTGGCGGTCCTGCACTGCCGCCCCTATGCCGCGCATGGGGCAGGCGACCATGTCGTGTTTATTGGTGAAATACAGGAAATCCTGACATCAGAGGGATGCAGACCCCTTATTTTCTATAATGGCCAGTACCATACAACTGTGCCGTTCAACGATCTGCTACCTGCACAACAGGAGAAAAAAGTAGTATGAAAACTGGGCAGCAATACCGGGATTCCCTGAAGGATGGGCGCACTGTCTATATCGACGGGAAACAGGTTGAAGATGTAACGACCCACCCTGCTTTCTGTAACGCCATAGACACAGTGGCGCGGATGTACGATTTTTCATCATCTCCACAGAATGAACGCCTCATGACATGCCAGAATACTGATGAAGACAGAATCAACCGTATATGGCAACTGCCTAAAAGCTATAATGACCTGGTCGAGCGGCGGAAGGCACTTGAGGCATGGGGACAGCTACATGCAGGCTTCTTCGGCCGCTCCCCCGATCATGTCGCATCCTGTATTGCTGGCATGTATATGGGCCGCGATATATTTAATGCCTACGACCCCAAGCGGGCGCAAGCATTGGGTGATTACTATCATTATGCTTCCAGCAATGATATTTTCCTGAGCTATGTCATCATTAACCCGCAGGGGGAACTTCCGGCATCAGGAGAAACGGCCGGCAGGCGACGCCTGGCCGCATCCATCGTGGACCAGGACAGCAGCGGGATTGTCATCAACGGCGCCAAGATGCTGGCCAGCGGTGGTGTGATGGCACATGAGGTGCTGGTCACCTGCATCCAGCCCCTACCTGTGGGTGATGAAGCCCTGGCCTTCTCTGCCGTGGTGCCGATGAATGCACCGGGCCTGCGCATCCTGTCGCGTAAATCCTATGAAACAGGGACCGGTTCGGTTTTCGACTATCCCATGTCCAGCCGGTTTGACGAAAATGATGCCGTGCTGGTTTTCGAAAATGTCAGCATACCGTGGGAGCGGGTTTTCATTATTGATAACCGCGAGATGTGCCAGAAGCAGTTCATGGCGACACCGGCGCATGTGTACCAGAACTATCAGGCCATGATCCGCCTTAAAACCAAGCTGCTGTTCCTGGTTGGCCTGGCGCATCGCACTACGGAAATCAACTGCACGGCACGCTTTCCCCAGGTTCGGGAAATACTGGGACAACTTGCAGCCGAAGTGGGTATGCTTGATGCCATGGTGGCTGGCATGGAAGCCAAGGGCAGCGAAGTTGGCCCATACTTCATCCCGGATCGCCATTCCCTCTATGCTGCCCAGACGCTTACGCAGCAACTGTATCCACGCTTTATCGAACAGCTGCGTAATCTGGCCGGTGGCGGCGTAATCATGCTGCCTTCATCCATAAAGGATTTTGACAATCCTGAAATCATGAAATGGATCAACGAAAGCCAGTCCTCCCCCATTGTGGATGCGCATGACCGGGTCAAATTTTTCAAGCTGATGTGGGACGCCATCGGCTCCGAATTCGGATCGCGCCATACCCAGTATGAAATGTTTTACGCAGGCGCCAGTTATGTGCCGAAAAACCATTCCTTCCGCACCTTTGACTGGAATGGTTCTGCCACCCGCGTCGATACCATGCTGGCTTCTTACTGAACCTGACAACTGGAGATCAAACACATGGCTATAAACAAGGCACATGACGAATTCCATACCCTTGACATGAACAATGGATGGGAACGCCCCGCAGCATACAAGGTGGACGTCAGAGAAAAGGTCCTGTCCGGGGCACTGGATGAAGTCAGTAAAAAAGGCAGCCGCACCCGCCTCCTGCGCTTTTCACCCGGTGTCTACACAACAAAACCTTTCGTGCATGATTATTGGGAGGAAGTATATCTCATCTCCGGTGACCTGACCGTAGGTAATGATGAAAATGGCGAAGGCGGCGAAGCCTTCGGTCCCAATACCTATGCCGTGCGGCCACCCGGTGCGGTACATGGCCCTTTCAAATCGAATGGCGGCTGCCTTCTTCTGGAAATTCATTACTACGATCCGGCATAGGAGCTAGGGGCATGCTGCATTTTACACGCATGACGCAAGACGGGCAGGACCATATCACCTGCGCACCCAACCGGCTGATCATAGCGGGCTGGGCGGGGCGAGACATGGCTGCGATTGAAGAACATATCGTGGAACTTGAAGCAATCGGGGTTCCTCGCCCATCGTCTGTGCCGGTCTATTACCGTGTGGCACGGGACCTGCTCCTGCAGGCGGATCGGGTGCAGATTCTGGGCAGCACGTCATCGGGTGAGGTTGAGCCTGTTCTACTTGCCCTAGCTGATGGGTGGTGGGTCGGCATTGGCTCGGACCACACGGATCGAGAAGCGGAAACAATCGGAATTGCGCTATCCAAACAGCTCTGCTGCAAGCCGGTATCAAGGGTTCTGTGGAAATGGGAGGATGTCGCCGACCACTGGGATATGCTCATCATGCGTTCCTGGGCTACGATTGATGGCATGCGGGTCCTTTACCAGGAAGGTCCGGTCAACAGCCTGCGCGCGCCGGATAATCTGGTGGATAACCTGCCAGATACAATCGCATTTACACCAGGCGACATGATGTTCTGCGGGACCCTGTCCGTAAAAGGCGGCATTCGCCCTGCCCAGCGTTTCGAAATGGAACTGGAGGATCCTGTCCTCAAGCGGTCCATAAGACATGCCTATGATCTGGATATGTTGCCCGTCGTTTCATAAGGGGCCATGCAGCATGGCTTAACTGGATTGGGACCATGCATGAATATACCAGAAATACCCAATCCAGATTTTACGCTTCCTTTTTTCCGCCTTTCCGAAAATAGCTCTGGTCCTGCTTTTTCGATCGACAGGAAAATACGGCATGCTATCACGTCAGAATGAAAGCGAAAAAAACTTCCGGACCCAAAATGCGTGACCACTCTCCGGTCCTGACTGAACCATTTGACGAGGCGCATCCCCTGACGGTATCGCGGCCTGAACTTCTGGTTAATGGATCAGATCGTATTTTCCGTGAAATGCTGCACAATATTCTGGCATTTTCGGCCCGGATTCAAGAAAATCGCAGTCGTCTTGGACGGCATATTGGTCTGAGCGGCACGCAATACACTATTCTGATTTCCATTGCGCATATGGAAATCGAAGAAGTCGGCATCATACAGATTGCCGAGCACATCCATCTCAGCGGGGCATTCGTCACGATTGAAGTCAACAAGCTGGTTGAGGCGGGACTGGTAAAAAAAGAAGTCAACCCGCATGATCGCCGACGTATTCTACTTCATACGACAGCCAAAGGCCGTGCAAGTCTTAAAAAACTGACCGAAATTCAGGTTCCGGTTAATGATACAATCTTTCGTGATATTACCCATGAACAAATGCAGCAACTCAGGAGAATATTGCCACTTCTGCTGCACGGCTCCAACGCCTCCCTACGACTAATGGATGCTCCTGAGCCCCAAGAATCTGACCGAAAATGAATTGAAACCTGGAATATGATCAGCCCTGCATGGCACTACTTTGGCAGAATGCGTCGCGGGGTCTGGGGTAGAAAATTTCCACAGTGCGGGTATTACCCCGGTGGGTAGTCACAGGATGCGATCAGGAATGGCCTGTCGTATGGCTGGCAGGCCGGGCTGCGGAAGAGGACTGGTGACTCTTTTTTCCATCCTGCCGCCGTGAGGCGCCGAGACTGGAGAAGGGCGCAGGCCAACATGGATATCAGGGCGTGCCGGTGCAGCCTGTCCATGATCGCCCCTCAAAGTGATCGAGGCCCGGTTCCTCCCTGAGTTGCCGATGTGCCTGTTCGCAGACTCATCGGGTCGTAATCGCAGCGGCCATTAGCCTGAGGGATGTATAGGCAGACAGATTGGACAGGTCGTATTTCCGTTCGCCGGTGGAACGCTGGCCCGCTTCACCCGGCAAGGTAACGGCCTGTCTGGACGCCACCCTGGACTACATGCGGGCCGATGGGATGCAGTAAATGGCGTAGTGCCAGTTGCACCTCAGCCCCTCTGCTCAGGACTAGGGCCTGTTATGGCTTGATCCAGTCTGCTGCGGCAGCGATGTGGATGACGGCGAGGAACGACGTTGCTGTTTTTTCATATCTGGTTGCGACAGCGCGGCACTCCTTG
>NZ_BANF01000040.1 GCF_000964425.1 Komagataeibacter intermedius TF2
CTCGTTGGCGCAATCATTAATTCAAGATAATTCCCAACAGGCCCTGGAAAGATAAAACCAGAATTTCCCTTTTCTGGTGCGGTATAAATCTGGAGAATGGCTGGGAGATGGACATGTCGCACAGCTATGCCAGCAGGAAAGACATCGGACGGCTTTCTGGGGTGGGGAATGGTCTGCACCCGAGGGCCAGCACGGCGTCGGGACGGCGCAGGATGGTATAAGGGCAACGATCTTCGACCGGTTTGATGTCGCCCCGCAGGAGAATCGGCAGCCTGCCGGATAATGGAAAGCAGGGAGGCGGGCCGGACATCATACTCATGATAAAATCTGGTCAGATATCGAAAGTATGTGAGACATTCGCTTTGAACGTGCCGTCACAGCCAGACTGTAAACGTGTCTCCGCTCCATTGCGTCAGACGCAAGGGCGGCCATAGTCCGGACCGCTGATCGGCACGCGAAATGCCATTCAGGCGCAGGAAAGTCGTGAAAGCACGGGAGAGGGCGCCTGATCGTCAGGCAGTTCTGGCGGCTGTATCGCGCAGCCAGTCGGTTTTCACCGAGCTATTCCCGAATAACGGAAACCCGTCTGGTTCAGGAGTGACTCAAGGTCCAACAGATTGGAAATCACGAAAGTACCTGTAATCAGCATAATGCCCGCAATGAATTGCGGCAAAGTAGCTGGCGTCCCGTACGGGATTCGAACCCGTGTTGCCGCCGTGAAAGGGCGGTGTCCTAGGCCTCTAGACGAACGGGACTAAAGGCGTGAGCGGTAAGTATCCCGACACGGGGTGGGGGTCAACCCCCTGATTCAAAAATATTGAAATTATTGGACGATCGCCGCGTCACGGATGAAAAATGTGGCGGATGTCCGGCCATTCCAGCTTTCGGCGCGCAGCCATCCCGCCAGGTGCAGCGGCGGTGCGTCACGATCTTCCAGCACGGGGGCGAGCGGGCTTTCGTTGGCGCGGAATACCAGCGCCTTCAGCCGTGGCCCCCGGCCTTCGCCCTGCAGCGTCAGGCGCAGGGTATTGCCCTCCCGTCCGATCCGTTCGGCATAGGCCACGCGCACGCGGGGCAGTGCGATCAGCGGTTCATCATTTCCCGCCCCGAAGGGGGCCAGACGGTCCATGTCGGTTGCCAGCGACACATCGGCAGCGGCCACGTTCACCACGGCGTCAATGGTCAGGTCCACCGCATCGGGCAGGCCGGCAGCAGTGGCCAGATGGTGGTCGAGGAACGCATGCAGGGCGGGAATCCCCTCCGCAGGCAGGCCAAAACCCGCCGCCATTGCATGACCCCCGCCCGATGACAGCAGGCCCGCCTGCCGTGCCGCGATAATGGCCCCACCCAGATCATGCCCCGGTACCGAACGGGCGGACCCCTTGACGCTTCCATCATCCAGTTCCGCGCCCACCAGGACGGGGCGGTTGAATTTTTCCTTGATGCGCCCCGCCACGATCCCGACCACGCCGGGGTGCCAGTCACGGCCACTCAGCACCAGTACGGCATGGCCCTGCGCACGTTGTGCGGCCGCCAGTTCCATGGCGCGGTCCAGAATGTCGGCTTCGACGCTCTGGCGGTTATGGTTGACGGAATTGAGCCGTTCCGCCAGCGCCTGCGCTTCCGCCGCGTCATCACACAGCAGCAGTCGCAGTCCCAGACCGGAATCCGCGATACGTCCCCCTGCATTGATGCGCGGTCCCAGCGCGAATCCACACGTAAAGGCCGAAAGCGGGTCACGCGCGCCCGCGGCATCCAGCAGTGCGGCCAGCCCCGTGCGCTGCCGACGCGCCATGACTTTCAGCCCCTGCGTGACAAAGGCGCGGTTCAGGCCGCTTAACGGCATGACATCGCATACAGTCGCCAGCGCCACGAGGTCGAGGCTGTCCATCAGTTGCGGATCAGGATGGGAATCGAACCACCCGTCACGGCGCAGGATGCGTACTGTCGCCACCACGGTCATGAATGTGACGGCGGCGGCACAGATACCATGCAGGCCCGATGGGCAGTCGGGCCGGTTCGGGTTGACCGTCGCCAGCACGCGGGGCAGCGCGCCCTGCACCTGGTGGTGGTCAAGGATAATGACATCGCTGCGCGCGCTGACCTGTTCCAGCACATCGACCGCCGCCGTGCCGCAGTCCAGACAGACGATCAGGCGCGCGCCCTGATCCTGCATGGCCGCGATCGCGGGCGTGTTCGGGCCATAGCCTTCCGTCATGCGGTCGGGAATATGGGTCAGCACAGTGCAGCCCTGACGGCGCAGGACGTCGGTCAGCAACGCGGTGGAACAGGCTCCGTCCACGTCATAATCCCCGAACAGACCCACCGTTTCCCCATTCCGGATGGCCGTGGCCAGACGGGCCGCCGCCGTATCCATGTCGGTGAACGTGGAGGGGTCGGGCATCAGCGCGCGCAGGGTGGGGGTCAGGTAGGTTTCAACCTGTTCGGGTGCGATACGGCGCAGGGCCAGCATGCGACCGACGATTTCCGGCAGTCCGGTCTGCTGCGCAATGGCCATGCCCATGCGGTCGGTATGGCTGGCCTGCCCCCCTTCGCGCCAGTTCCATCGCCGGCCCGTGACACTGCGGGTCACCCCCAGCACGGCTGGTTCCTGCATGTCCTGTGGCGCGGGCGACGCGGTGGCGGGGGAAAGCAGGTCGGCTGCGGACATGTAAACGGATCCTTATGGGCATGCAGGGACGGGTGGACAGGATGGACGGCCCGTGGGGGCCAGCCATCCCGTGTCCTAGCCTGCGTCGATACGGATCATTACGGGCTCATCCAGTACGGCAGGCAGTTCGGCAATATGGTGCAGTGCATGCTGCATCGCCGCTTCGTTCGTCCTGTGTGTCAGCAGCACCAGCGGTACGGCATGGGCGCCGTCGGGACGGACTTCATGTGCATCGGCATGCTGCAGCATGCTGCGCAGGGAAACGCCATTGTCACGCAGCACCGCCGTGATGTCGGCAATCACGCCGGGGCGGTCTTCCACATTCAGGCGCAGGTAGTATTCGCCCATGAACGATTTGCTTGGCAGCGCCACGGCCTGCGTCAGGCTGTCGGCCGCGCAGCCCCATACCGGCATGGCGGACCCGCGGGCAATATCGATCAGGTCGGCGCATACGGCGGTGGCGGTCGGTCCTTCGCCCGCGCCCCGTCCTTCCAGCATCAGGCGACCGGCAAAGGCCCCTTCCGCCACCACGGCGTTGAAGACGCCGTTGACTTCCGCAATCGGCGCATCCTGCGGCACCAGGCAGGGATGCACCCGGGCCTCGATGCCGTTTTCGTGCTGGCAGGCGATGCCCAGCAGCTTGATGCGGTAGCCCATCTTGCGCGCGAACTGCAGGTCCAGCGCGCCGATGCGGCGGATGCCTTCGATATAGATGGACGCGAACACCACCGGCCGTCCGAACGCCAGCCCGGCCAGGATCGCCAGCTTGTGCGCGGTATCGACGCCGTCCACATCGGTCGAGGGGTCGGCCTCGGCATAGCCCAGCTTCTGCGCATCGGACAGGATTTCGGCAAAATCCCGCCCGGTTTCATGCATGACGGTCAGGATGTAGTTGCACGTGCCGTTCAGGATGCCGCCGATCTTCAGGATACGGTCCGCGGCCAGCCCTTCGCGCACGGTCTTGATGGCGGGAATGCCACCGGCAACCGCCGCCTCGAACATAAGCGGCACGCCCGCGGCCTGCGCCGTGCAGGCCAGTTCGGCACCGTGAATGGCGATCAGCGCCTTGTTGGCGGTCACCACGGGGCGGCGGTTTTCCAGCGCGCGGGTAACCGTCAGGCGCGCGGCACCTTCGGCCCCGCCAATCAGTTCGGCCACCACGTCAACATCAGGGTGGGTGGCCAGTTCCTCCGGCGTGTCGCACCAGGCCACGCCGGACAGGTCGATGCCACGGTCACGCGTGCGGTTGCGCGCGCTGACGGCGGTCACAACCAGTTCGCGGCCCGCGCGGGCACGGATCAGCTCCGCATTTTCGCGCAGCAGCTTTACAACGCCGGCGCCAACCGTGCCCAGCCCCGCAATGCCGATGCGCAGGGGCGGTTTGGGGGCGGGCTTGCAAGGGGAAGAAGTCATCTGTTTTCCGTTAACCGATAGGGCAGTCATGAATGGGCGGGCTGTTTGCCCGACAGCGGGGCCGCCTGCTGCGTGGTGGGGGTCGTGCCGCCATGTTCCGTCATGAAATGGCGGATCGAGCGGCAGGCCTGACGCAGGCGCTGGGTGTTTTCCACCAGCCCGATGCGCACGAAGCCTTCGCCATGTTCCCCGAAGCCAAGGCCGGGGGCCACCGCGACGCCTGCTTCCTTCAGCAGCAGCTTGGAAAAGCCCACGCTGCCCAGTTCGCGGAACCGCTGGGGAATCGGCGCCCATGCGAACATCGACCCTTCGGGGGAAGGTACCTCCCACCCCGCCGCGTGCAGGCCCTGGATCAGCACGTCGCGGCGCTTGCGGTAGATATCGCGGATTTCGGCCACGCAGTCCTGCGGCCCGCTGAGGGCCGCGACGGCGGCGACCTGAATGGGGGTGAACGCGCCATAGTCCAGATAGGACTTGATGCGCGTCAGCGCCGCGATCAGCTTGGGGTTGCCTGCGGCAAAGCCCATGCGCCAGCCCGCCATGGAATAGGTCTTGGACAGGGACGTGAATTCAACGGCGATGTCCTTCGCGCCCGGCACCTCCAGGATGGAGGGCGGGACATTGTCGCCAAAATAGATTTCCGCATACGCAAGGTCCGACAGGATCCAGATTTCGTGCTTGCGCGCAAACGCCACCAGCTTGCGGTAGAAATCAAGGTCCGCCAGGTACGCAGTGGGATTTGACGGAAAATTGACGATCAGCGCCGTGGGTTTCGGCACGGAATGGCGCACCGCGCGGTCCAGTGCCTCCAGCATTTCATCGTCTGGTGTCGCGGGAATGGAGCGCACGGACGCACCCGCGATGATGAAGCCGAACTGATGGATGGGATAGGATGGGTTGGGCACCAGAATCGTATCACCCGGGCTGGTGATGGCGGAGGCGAGGTTGGCCAGCCCCTCCTTGGACCCAAGCGTTGCGATCACTTCCGTTTCGGGGTCCAGCTTCACGTTGAAGCGGCGTTCGTAATAGCCCGCCAGCGCCCGGCGCAGACCGGGGATGCCACGGCTGACGGAATAACGGTGCGCGCGCGGGTCAGCTACCGTTTCCACCAGTTTCTGCACGATATGGGGCGGGGTGGGGGTATCGGGATTGCCCATGCCCAGATCAATAATATCCTCCCCCCGCGCTCGGGCCTGGGCCTTGGCCTTGTTGACTTCAGCGAAGACATAGGGCGGCAGGCGGCGGATACGGTGGAATTCTTCGGTCATGGGACGCTCTGTTGCGGGCGCGCAGGCGCGCCGGGTTGGAAATAAGGTGACATGGTTTCCCCCTGTTGCGGGGCCATGGACGGCACTCTAGCGCACGATGGCCATTCTTGCACCATTGCCAAAGGCATGGGCGTGCACCGTAATGCGGTTGGCGGGGACGCCACGGGCCTGCAGCATGTTGCTCAGCGTGCGCGTGCGCAGCAGGGCGAGGTTGAGGGCTGCGGTCTGCCCTTCCGCCGTGGCGGTGGCGGCATTGCCGTAGCCGTTCACGATCACGAAGCTGTTCCCGCGTTCCCGGGCGATCGTATTCACCACGTCTTCCTCGCCTTCCTCGATCTGGTCGGAACCGGGCAGGAAATGGACCGGGTCCCCGTCATCCGGCGTTGCCAGATGATAGGCAGGCGCTTCCAGACCATCGCGCGCGGCGTTGTCGGGCAGGGTGATCCCCCCGACCGAGGGAAGCTGGGGCGGCCCGTCCGCGATCTGCGGCAGGTTGGCGGGAATGGCTTCGGGATGGTCGGACACCGTCTGCGTGACTTCGGGCATGACCAGCTGCCCGCTGCTGTCGCGCGCGGGTTCGGGCTGGCGGGCCATGCCCTGTTCGGATTTCGGCTGGCTGCCGCCAGTAGCGTGTCCGGCCTGCGCGCCGTCATCCGCCGCCGCGAGGGAGGCGGACTGCCCGCCGCCATTGCTGGCCGGATGCGTGGGAATGGGCGGGATGTCGGCAGCCGTGGGCATGGTGCCCATGATGGCGTCCTGTCGCTGGTTCAGTTCGCGCTGGGCCTCAAGGTCGGCGGTGATGTCCTCGCGCAGTTCGGGGGAGGGCAGTTCGGGCGTGCCGGTCGGTCCCAGCCCGATCTTGGGATAGGGCAGGTGCGCACCCGGCGGCGGGGGACGCTGCTGGCTGATCACGCCACCCTGATGGCTGTGGTACCAGTCGCTCAGGGAATCGACCGTGTCCTGATGGTGCGCGCAGCCCGCCATGCCGGCGGCCAGCAGCGCCAGCAGCGCGGCCCGTCCGGGGGCGACATATCTGGACGGCGGAAAAAAAAATCTTCCGGGACTTGGCGATAGTGCCGGCTTTCCCAATCTTAGCTCCCATGGCCTTTTGCGGCCTGCACACAACATGACAGGGGCAAACTAGCCTGCAATGCCGATCTTAGCGAGGGGGTACGCAACGACTGTGCCAGCCGTCCCACCCGACCCATTGTCAGGTCGGGACTTGGCACCGGGCGCAAGGCAGCGCAGGATAAGGGCATGAATAGGCCAGTCCCGGAGAATAGGGAGAACCCGATGAACGGCATGCAGCCGAACCACCGCATCCGCATGGATGATGAAGATCCCAGGGATCCCGATATCCCCGAACCCCAGGGCCCGGAAACCGAGGAACCTGACCGGAACCGCACGCTGTCCTCCCCCATCGGGGAACTGGAAAGCCGCCTGTTCGACCAGCGCAAGGTGCTGGTGTTCGGTCCGATCAACGACAAGATCGCCCGCGATGTGACCGGCCGCCTGCTGGCGCTGGCTGGTGCGTCGGACAAGCCGATCGATGTGTACGTGAACTCCCCCGGCGGGCATGTGGAAAGTGGCGACACCATCCATGACATGATACGCTTTGTCGATTCGGTGGCGCCGGTCAACATGATCGGTACCGGCTGGGTCGCATCCGCTGGTGCGCTGATTTTTGCCGCAGGCAACAGGGAGCGGCGCTACTGCCTGCCCAATACCCGTTTCCTGCTGCACCAGCCCATGGGCGGCGTGCGCGGACCCGCGACCGATATCGACATCGAAGCGCGTGAAATCATCAAGATGCGTGAGCGCCTGAACCGCCTGTTCGCGCGCGAAACCGGGCAGCCTTATGAAAAGGTGTGCAAGGATACGGACCGCAATTACTGGATGTCCGCGCAGGAAGCGATTGATTACGGGCTGGTAACGCGCGTGATCGACAAAATCTCTGACCTGCATTGATTTAAGGCAAGGCGGACCGCTTGGCGGGTCCATAATGCTGATGGCGCGTTGTGCGGGGGGTGTTTCGGCATTCCCCGCAAATTTCAGATAACAGTTCTGCACTTGGTGGCTGGTGTGATATGGACACCGGCAATCCGGGTGCCAGCTGTTGGGATGAATGCCACATCGGCCGGCGTATCCACGCGACACCGTTCCGAGCAGCGAGCCGACATGACGAAATCACTTTCCGACATCTACACCACACTGCCCGAAGCCCGTGACCCGGGGGCCGCGACCCCTGATGCCGTGGCAAAGGCCGATTTCAACGCCCGCCACTGGTCCAGTCCGGTGCCGGGGCCGCTTGCGCCCGGATCGGCGGAGCACAAGAAGGCCGTGGCGGACATGTTCCGCGATACCTTCAATCCCTATAAGCCCTCGGTCATTGAATGGCCCAGGCTGGACAAGGAAACGCTGGAACGCGTGACCTCGCTGCCCATCTGGGACATTGCCGTGCAGACCGAAGGCAAGGCCCGCCTGCGCATGGCCGCCTATGCCCGCCTGATTGACGATCCGGACATGAAGGATGCCCTGTCACGCAATGCGTGGGAGGAAAACCGGCATAAGGAAGTCCTGTCCAAGATGGTGGCGGCCTATGACATTCCGCTGGCGTCCGAGCCGCCCTACATCGAACCGCGTGATGTGGAATGGGCCTATATGGTCACGGGCTTTTCCGAATGCGTGGACAGCTTCTTCGCGTTCGGCCTTTTTGCCATCGCACAGAAATCCGCCTTCTTCCCCCCCGCGCTGATCGATACGTTCGAGCCGGTGATGCAGGAAGAATGCCGCCATATCCTGCTGTTCGCCAACTGGCTGGCATGGCATCGCGCCACCATGCCGATGTGGAAGCGCCCGTGGTTCGAACTGCGCGTGATCGGGGTCTGGCTGTTCCTGCTGTATGAACGGCTGGGCATGGTCACGACATTCGATGCCGAAGGCAACAGGCACGAGCAGGACAACAACTTCACCGTGAACGGCACCAAGGAAGTCGCCAATGTCGACGTGCCGCTGCGTGACATGATCGACATCTGCCTGATCGAGAACGAACGTCGTTTTTCGGGCTATGATCCGCGCCTGCTGCGACCGAAGCTTGCGCCCAACCTCGCGCGTATCATCCGCTTCTTCCTGCCACGCACGCCCAATTCCGCCAGTCTGGAAAGTCAGCCCGGCGCGGCGTAAGTCCGGTGGTAGCCCCGGCTGCTGTGCTGGCGGCCGGGGCTTTTTGCATCAGCCCAGCGTGGCTGTGACGGGGCCCGCGCCAAAATCAAGCTGGCCCAGATAGGCCACGCGGGTGGCGGATACGATATCGCCAATCCGTCCACCCTCGATCCGGGCATAGGCATAGACCTTGCTTTCCTCCTCGTCGGAGGAACCGATCGCAAGCCCTGCGAACTGCTTGCCTGCTTCATCCTTCAGCTGCCAGACATCGCCCCGCACGACCGCGTCGTATTTGTAGCGGAAGCCGGGAACGATCCTGGTCAGCAGCAGCGGCATGACTTCCGTAACATCCAGCGCCGTGCGCACGAAGGCGGTGCAGGCTTCATCCGGCACGAAATAGCCCTTGGCGGCCGCCGTCATCATGATCAGGCCGGGCGTTGTCTTCCCGTTTGCGACAACGCGGCTGCGAATGACGATCTTCTGGTCATCGCGCGAGATTTCCGAGGCAAGCATCACGGTACCCACCGGCGTATCCAGCAGGTCGGGCACAACGGTCATCTGTGTCAGGGGAAGGGTGGCGAGCGTGGTCATTCTCATTCTCCAGCAGGCATGTGTCTGTCGCGCGACAGGTCGGACTGTGCGCCCTGTTACGTTTCATGACAACCATACGCCCCTTCATGTGTTTTAGGCTGCATGGCACACGCGCGTCATATGCGTGGCAGGATTACCCCACTGTTACCGTATGCGCGATACCATTGGCGCAGCGGGGCGCTGGCCCCATGTAACTGATGAACGCCATGCGCATCGCCGCGTGGGGCGTAACGGGAGGGAAGATCGGATGTCAGCTTATATCAGGAAAGGGCTAGCGGCCCTGACGGTCGGGATCATGGTGGCGGCAGGTCACGGCGGCGTCGCGCATGCGCGTGGTCATTCGCAGGCGGCAGGCAGTGCGGCTGGCGGCTATACCCCCGGCGGGTCGGAAGCGGATGATGCATCCGCCGGCATAGCGGGGGACTACAGTTCACCCGAAACCGGCATGGGTGGGGGCGTGCCGCAGTTCCATAATGATGGCGAGGAATCCGATCAGATGACCGGCACCATGATGATGCCCGGCACCGCGTCAGGCAGCGGCGCCCCTGGCATGAGCGATGGCGGCTATACCAATATGCATATCGGTGGGGAAGACAGTTCGATTCTTCCCGGTGTTGACTGACGGGCGCAGCGGCGGCAGCGTGCCCACCCATTTGTAGCGATCAGGACCATAGGTGGGCGCGATGGCAGCCTATTCATCCATTCCGTCATCCCGGCCCACGCGATATAGCTGGGAAACCCGCTGGCTGCACTGGATCACTGCCGTGCTGGTGGTGGAACAGTTCGTGGTGGGGCAGGTGGCGTGGCATCTGATGGACCGTGCCGCGCCGCTGCGCGCGTTTCTGGCGGTGACGCATACGTCGCTGGGCGTGTTGCTGGCGGCGGTGTTCGTGACCCGCATGACATGGGCAATGACGGGGGGGCGGGCCATCCGCTTTCCGGTCGTGACCTTTCAGGACCGGGTGGCGCGCAGCGTCCACCGCCTGCTTTATCTGCTGCTGGGTGGTGAAATCGTGTTCGGTTACATGGCGCGATGGAGTACGGGGCGGCCTGTCATTGCGTTCGGGGTGCCCATCAACTCTCCTTTCCCGGAACTTCTGGGCGGAACACATTCCTTTTTTTCGTCATTACATCATTGGAATGCGTGGTTACTGTTCGGGCTCGCGTGTTTCCATGCCGGGGCCGGGTTCCACCATCTGCTGGTCAGGCGGGATCGGGTTTTTCAGCGCATGCTGCCATAAGGGCGGCATATGGCCGCCGCATGGTGTTGTTTCCCGGAATGTATGCAGCATCAAACGGAAACAGAGTGATAAATAGGTATAATTTAGGAATATAAGCCTATTATTGGCTTTTTACGATGGTATTCGATCAAAAAATTCAGGTAGTGCTGACTATCTTCGGTATTGGGACTGTGGTCGGCAGCCATGCAATTTTCCATGGGATATTTTTTGTTGCATATCCTGTGAAGGTTTACTAATATCCAGTTAATCTCAGCAAATATAAACATAAATAGCTGATAGCCTGTTTAAATGCCCCTATCGTAGGCGGTTGATGCAAGCTGGTTTCCCGTATTCCACATGCGGTGGCAGATTTTTACCCGAAATCTGCCAATGTCCAGATTGTATTGCTGTCGAAAAATGGAACCAATGAGCAATCATATCTATGAACTGAGGGTCTATAATCCCTTTCTGCTTTCTGGCGCGTTGATTGTTTGTGTATTGGGCGCATGGATTACCATGCGGCTGGTCGCCCGCGTGTCGGAAACCCGTGGCAGGCAGCGTCTTGGCTGGTATTTCCTGGCCGCCATGGCGGGCGCCAGCTTTGTCTGGTGCACGCATTTCGCGGCCATGCTGGCCTATCATGCCGGTGCCGACGTGCATCTTGATCCGCTGCGGACCGCGCTTTCGCTGCTGGCCATGTTCGTGGCCGTGCCGTTCGCGATCATGGCGGCGGTCAGGCTGCATGGGCATGGCGGCTGCGCGGTAGGGGGGATCATCCTCGGCCTCGGCATAACCAGCATGCATTACACTGGCATGGCGGCGTACCACATTGATGCGCCGGTGGTATGGAACATGCCGCTGGTGATCGTGTCGGTCCTGATTGGCATTATCCTGTCGGCCGTGGCGCTCCGGCTGGCGTTGCGCCCGGTCAGCCTGCGGCGCGAGATCGAAATGACGCTGGCCATGGTCGGCGCGGTCGCAGGGCTGCATTTTACCGGCATGGCCGCCATGCATATCGCCATGCCGTCGCATGCGCTGATGCCGCATGACAGCGGACAGTTCCAGGCCATTGGTTTCGCCGTTATCGGCGGGTCCATGCTGACGATCATCGCAGGCATCGCCTGCTTCGTCATTGACGGCAGCGTGCGGCAGGAATCGTATGATGAACTGCATCGCATGGCCATGTCCGACGCGCTGACCGGGCTGCCCAACCGCATAAGCTTCAATGAACGTCTGGATCAGGAAGTCGCAACGGCGGACCAGACGGGCGAGCAGTTTGCGGTAATCGGCATTGATCTGAACAAGTTCAAGGAAATCAACGATACGCGCGGCCATGCCGCAGGTGATATCGTGCTGACCACGCTGGCCGAACGTTTCAGCGCCCTTCTGGGTGAGGGTGAATTCGTGGCCCGTCTGGGTGGGGATGAATTCATCGCCATTCACCGTACGTCGGACAGGGAGGAACTGCAGGGTTTCGTCAAACGTATCCAGCAGGCGCTGAACCAGCCCATTCCCATTGATGACTACATGGTCACCAGTGGCGGCAGTATCGGCGTTGCGGTCTATCCGGTTGACGCAACGGACAGCGAGACCCTGATCTCGCGCGCGGATCTGGCCATGTATCGTGCCAAGACCGACCTGCACCATACGATCTGGTATTATGAAAGTTCGCTGGACCAGAACGTGCGCGAACGCCGCGCGCTGGGCGATGACCTGCGCAACGCCATGGAGAACGGGCAGCTTTCGCTGTTCTATCAGGTGCAGACAGTGGTCGCGACGGGTGAAGTGTCCGGGTATGAGGCCCTGCTGCGATGGGAGCATCCGGTGCGTGGCAACATATCGCCGACGGAAATCCTGGACCTTGCGTATGAAAACGGCCTGATCATCGAACTGGGCGAATGGGTCCTGGATCAGGCATGCAGGGCCGCGGCCGATTGGGACGAGGGGATTCGGGTTGCGGTCAACATGTCGGCCTCGCAGTTCCTGCTGCCGCGCTTTGCCGATACGGTCAGCGCCGCGCTGGAGCGCAGTGGCCTGCCCGCCAGCCGTCTGGTGATTGAAGTGACCGAGGCCACAATCCAGCGTGACCGCCCGCGCGCACTGGCCATGGCCCGCAAGGTGCATGCGCTGGGGGTACGGCTTGCGCTTGATGAGTTCGGGGGGCGGAAATCGGTGCTGTCGATGCTGCGCGAATTCCCCTTCGACAAGATCAAGATCGACCGGACCCTCATGCAGCAGGTGGGCACGGATCCGGCCATGGCCGAACTGGTGCGTTCCGTCATGCTGGCGGGGCATGCGCTGCGCGTCTCGGTCCTGGCGCAGGGTATCGAAACGCCGGCACAGCTTGCGCTGCTCTCATCCGAAGGCTGCGACGAAGGCCAGGGCTATCTGATTGGCCGTCCCGCGCAGGCGCCAGGTGCCGCGACCGCGCCTGTGGCCCCCGGCCGGGCCCTGCAATCGACCTTTGCCGCGACACCCATCCGGGCCGCCTGCGCCCCCGTATTCTATCCCGCAGCCTGATGCCTGCGGGACCCGTCCCATGAAACAGTGCGAGAGAGTAATGAATCCCCACGCCGCCCCTCCCATGACAGATGATATGAAACCGACCACCAAGCTGGACATGACAGCCGATGTCAGTCTCCAGCTTCTGGAGCAGGCGACCGATGGTGTGGTGATCATCAACGAGCGTAACGAGGTTGTGTTCTTCAATCCGGCGGCGGAGAAGCTGTGGGGCTTTACCGAGGATGAGGTGATTGGCCGCAATGTCAGCTGCCTTGTGCCGTCGGTCTATCGCGCTGACCATGACAGCTACATCTACAAGAACCGCAAGACCGGCGTGAACCGCATTGTCGGCACCTCGCGCGAGGTCACGTTCGAGAACAAGGCGGGCGACTACATTTCCGGTGAGATGTCGATTTCGACCGCGCTGCTGGGGCCGGAAAAGAAGCGCTACTACATGGCCTTCATGAAGGGCGTGACCGAGGAAAGCCACCGCCGCAAGCTGCTGGACCTGCAGAATACGGTGTTCCAGGCCATTTCCAATGACATGCAGGTGGAGGACGTGGCCGACCTCGTCTGCCGTGAAGTGGAAAGCTTTGTTCCCAACACGGTGTCCGCCATCATCCTGCTGGATGAAAACAACCGCCTGAGCATCCTGTCCGGTCCCGGCCTGCCGCGCCGTTATGCCGCAGCCCTTGAAAACATGGTGCTGACCGAAGGCGACCTTGCGGCGCTGGGCAATGACCTGTCCGAAGCCAACAGTATCGTGTGGGACAGCTACCGTTCGCTCGGGATATCGCTGGGGTTGCATAACTGCTGGGCTTCGGCGATCAAGTCGCGCAACGGGCGGATTTCGGGCATTTTCGCCCTGTATTCGCGCAACCAGTACAAGCTGAGCGACTGGCCCCAGAAGATCGTGACCGGCTGTGTGCCGTTCTGTAGCGTGGTGATCGAGAATTATGAGGCCCAGCAGCACATCTCGCAGCTGGCCAACCATGATTCCCTGACCGGCTTCCTGAACCGGACCGCCATCCACACGGTCATCAAGTCGATGATCGACCGGCCGGGTGACAACGAATTCGCGGTCTTCATGATCGACGTGGACCGTTTCCGCGACATCAATGACACGCTTGGCCATCAGAATGGCGACGCCTTCCTCAAGGCGATTGCCGAACGGCTGAAGGGCATGTCGCGCAGCAATTATATCCTCAGCCGTTCGGGGGGCGATGAATTCGTCATCGTCATGCCGGACAGTAACGAGGAAAAGGCCGTGGCCTTCGCCGAAAGCCTGATCAAGGCGATGCAGGAACCCATCGAGATCGCGGGCAACCTGCTTGTTGTCTCGCTTGGCATCGGCATCAGCATCTTCCCCGAAAACGGGCCGGATGGCGAATCCCTGCTCGGTCATGCCGAAATCGCCATGCGCCGGTGCAAGAAGGAAGCGCGCGGCGGCTACTGTGTTTCCAGCACGGCGGACAACCGCGCGGCCCAGGACCGGCTGCTGCTGGGCTCGGCGCTGCGTGAATCGCTGGCCAAGGGCATGCTCAACCTGCATTACCAGCCGCAGATCGATATCATGGAGGGCAAGCTGTATGGCGTGGAGGCGCTGTCGCGGTGGAAGCACCCCACGCTGGGCAACATCTATCCCTCGCGCTTCATCGCGGTAGCGGAAGACACCGGGCAGATCGAGACGATCGGCACCTGGTCGCTGGAGGAAGCGACGCGCCAGATCATCGAATGGGAACGCAAGGGCCTGTATGTCCCTACCGTTTCGGTCAACCTGTCGGCTGCGCATTTCCGTAACCGCGGCCTGCCCGCGCTGATCGAACGGATCCTGAAGGAACGCGCCCTGTCGCCCGAACGCCTGACCGTTGAAATCACGGAAAGCGTCATGATGGACGAGAACGAGGATACGATGGCGGGACTGGCTGCCATCCGGAACCTGGGTGTCGGCCTGTCGATGGATGATTTCGGTACGGGGTATTCGTCGCTCTCAAGGCTGACGCGCCTGCCGCTGACGGAAATCAAGATCGACCGCAGCTTTATCATGAACCTTGAACACGACCCCAATGCGCAGGCCGTGACCACGGCGGTGATCGGGATTGGCAACCGCCTGAACATGACCGTGGTGACCGAAGGGGTCGAGACGGAGGCGCAGCTCAAGCTGCTCAAGGGGCTGAACTGTGACGTGGTGCAGGGCTACCTGTTTGCCCGTCCCATGGCGCCCGAAGACCTGCTGCAGTGGTCGGAAGGCCCGGCCATGTCGCTTGTCTCCGATATGGCAAAGCATGTCCTTGCCGAAGGTGAGCCTGCGAAATAGTTCCCCGGGCGGCCCGTGGGCTGCCCGTCCGTCCCGGTGCGCCTGCCTGGAAACAGGCATGTATAATTTTGGATTACCATGAAAACCGAGAACTCCAAGCCGCTACCAATTGTCGCGACGATTCCCGATATCAGCTTTGAACTGCTGAATCAGGCAAAGGACGGGATGGTCATTATCGATGACCACAACGTGATCCTGTATGCCAATCCTGCAGCCGAGGCACTGTGGGGCTATGACCCCGGCATGCTGGCGGGCAGGCCGGTGGCTGAACTGCTGGCTTCGTCAGTCGGTAATGACAGGCTGCCATTCGATGTGACGGCGCCTGCGCTGGAGCCGGTCGCGGGCGAGGTCACGTTTGAAAACCGCGACGGGGACTATATCTCCGCCGAGGTCAGCCTGACGACCGCGCGGATCGGGACAGACGGGCGCACCTATCGCCTGATGATGGTGCGCGGCATTACCGGTGCGGGCCATCGCAGCCGGGTGATGGAACTGCAGAATACGGTTTTCCGCTCCCTGTCCAGCGACATCCAGATCCAGGACGTGGCCGACATGGTCTGCCGCGAGGTGGAGGTGCTGGTCCCCAATTCCGTCGCCGTGCTGGTCCTGCTGGATGAGCAGAACCGCCTGCGCATCCTGTCCGGTCCCGGCATGCCGCGCCGCTTTGCCGCGGCGCTGGAGGAAATGCGCCTGACGGAAGCCGACATCGCGGCCCTTGCCAATGACCTTGGCGAAGCCACCACCATCGTGTGGGACAGCTACCGTTCCGTGGGCATTTCGCTGGGACTGCATCACTGCTGGGCGTCGGCCATCAGCACCCGCAACGGGCGCATCACGGGTATTTTCGCGCTGTATTCGCGGTCCGAACGCAACCGGGGCGAATGGCCTGCCCAGATCGTCAGCAGCTGCGTGCCGTTCTGTGGCGTGCTGATCGAACAGCATGAGGCACGGCAACATATTTCGCAGCTGTCGAACTATGACCCGCTGACCGGTTTCCTGAACCGTACGGCAGTGCATAAGGTGATCCGGTCCCTGATCGGTCAGCCGGGTGACAATCATTTCGCCCTGTACATGATCGACATCGACCGTTTCCGCGACATCAATGACGCGCTGGGCCATATCAACGGTGACGGGTTCCTGAAATCCGTTTCCGAACGGCTGAAAGGCATTTCGCGCAGCAATTATATCCTCAGCCGGTCCGGATCGAACGAATTCCTGATCATCGTTCCGAACACGCGCAAGGAAGACGCGCTGAAATTTGCCGACAGGCTGCATGAATGCGTGAAGCAGCCGATCGAGATCGGCGGCAACATGATCGTGCCGACCCTGGGGATTGGCATAAGCCTGTTCCCCGAAAACGGGCCGGATGGCGAATCCCTGCTCAGCTATGCCGAGCAGGCGATGCGTCAGGCCAAGCGATCGGGCCTGGGCATGACGCACCTTGCGCGTTCGGAAGACAACAAGGCGGCGCAGGACCGGCTGCTGCTGGGGTCCGCGCTGCGTGAATCGCTGGCGCAGGGGCTGCTCAACCTGCATTACCAGCCGCAGATCGATGTCCGGAACAATACGCTGTATGGCGTGGAAGCACTGTCGCGATGGAACCATCCGACACTGGGCAACATCTATCCCTCGCGTTTCATTGCCGTGGCCGAGGAAACCGGACAGATCGAGGCCATCGGCACGTGGTCGCTGGAACGCGCGGTGCAGCAGATCCTGGAATGGGATGCCCATGGCATTTACGTGCCGACCGTTGCGGTCAACCTGTCGGCGGGGCATTTCCGTAACCGTAACCTGCCCGGTTTCATTGCCCGCCTGCTCAGTGACAGCAAGCTGGAGCCGCATCGCCTGACGGTTGAAATTACCGAAAGCGTCATGATGACGGAAAACGAGGATACGAACATGGTCCTGCAGGCCATCCGTAACCTTGGCGTGGCGTTGTCGATGGATGATTTCGGC
Source organism: Komagataeibacter intermedius TF2 (assembly GCF_000964425.1). GTDB lineage: Bacteria > Pseudomonadota > Alphaproteobacteria > Acetobacterales > Acetobacteraceae > Komagataeibacter > Komagataeibacter intermedius. Next base: position 17,101 of record NZ_BANF01000040.1, read on the forward strand.
ACGGGGTATTCGTCGCTCTCAAGGCTGACGCGCCTGCCGCTGACGGAAATCAAGATCGACCGCAGC
>NZ_BANF01000039.1 GCF_000964425.1 Komagataeibacter intermedius TF2
TACTGGTTGATGGCCGTCAGCTCGTTTGTCAGCTGCGTGTTCAGATGTTCGATAACCTTTGGATCCTTGATCGGCATACCGGCGTTCCTCTTCTGTTATGCTTACGGGTTACTGCGCGGCATCCGTGCGCGCAATTATAAAAAAGCATTGCATAACCGCAGCCTGCGCGCGACCCTGCCGCCCCCCGCAGCACGCGGCGCATGGCATGAGGAGAGCCGCATGACCCAGACCCCCTACCACACGCTGGACGCACAGGGCATACGCAGCCTGATCGCGGGCCTGCCGGACGTGGCCACCCGCCTTGGCGGCGCACCCGCGCAATGGCAGGTGCGCGAGGTCAGTGATGGCAACCTCAACAATGTCTTTCTTGTCGGTGGTCCGGTGGGGGAAGTCTGCCTGAAGCAGTCGCTGCCGCATGTGCGCGTGGACCCGTCATGGAAAATGCCGCTGGACCGTACGTTTTTCGAAGCCGCATGGCTGCGCGCGGTCCTGCCGCTGGTGGGTGGACTGACGACGGAATGCCTGTATTTCGACCGTGATCTGTATGTCCTGATTATCGAAAGCCTGTCAGACCATACCGTGCTGCGCACGGCCCTGATGCAGGGGGCGGACTGGCCAGGCGTTGCGCCGCGCATCGGCACCTTCATCGCCCACGCCACGTTTGGCACATCGCTTCTGGCCCGCCCGTTCGAAGAGGTATTCACCACGCGCCGCACCTTTGCCGCCAACCTCGCCCTGACCCGCATCACGCTGGACCTCGTGCTGGATGACCCGTACCGCGACCATCCGCGCAACCACTGGCATGACCCTGTCCTGACGCCCATCGTGCTGGACATCCGCTCCAGCGCCGCAACGCTGCTGGCGGTTGAAAACCTGCGGCGGCGTTTCCTGTCGCAACCGCAGGCACTGCTGCATGGCGACCTGCATACCGGTTCGATCATGAGCACGGCGGACGATACCCGGGTCATTGATGGGGAATTCGCGATCTACGGTCCCATCGGGTTCGACTGCGGCATGTTCGTGGGCAATCTGGTACTGCATTATTTCGCGACACCGGACCGGACGGCACGGAAGGCCACCCTGCGCGATATCACGGCATTCTGGAACAGTTTCCATGAACAGTTCATGGGACTGTGGAACGGAAATGAATCCCCTCCGCCGGGCACGCTGCGCCCGCTGGCCTACGGACCGGCGGCGCACGTGGCGCAACAGGCGTTCATGGAGGAAATCATGGGCGACACCATCGGCTTTGCCGGGATCGAGATCATCCGCCGCATCATTGGCTATGCCCACACGGCGGATTTCGACACCATAGCCGACCCGCAGCAGCGCGCGACGTGCCGGGCGGGGGCGCTGTCCTTCGCCTATCACGTGCTGGATCACCTGAGCGAGTTCCACGCCATCAACGATTTCCTGTATTATCTGGATGAGCAGGAATTCGTGGGACTGTAAAAAAACGCCGCCTTTTTGAAACAGGGCGGCAACCCGAAACCTCTTATCCATCTTCATCACTGCACCATTATGGGTCCGCGGTCGGTTCTCCACCGGGCATAAGGGCCACAAGTCGTGCCATTGATCGACGCAGGTCGGCTTCGATCTCTTGTAACGGCCGAAGCGGAACGGGATGGTGAAAATACCGCGCGAAGGAAATGGCGCAGCCAGTAGCGGTCCGGGTCGTATCCAGCCGGGCATCCGGGTCGTATGGTCGGATCATCTGGCTGAACCATGCCTGTGGGTCGTGTTCCATCCCCACACGGAATGCGGTCCGCACCGGCGCGCCATCACGGCCGGGACGCGTGACCATCAGGCTGCGGTACAGGAATTCCCGCCCCGGCAGAAGACATGAAAACGGGGTCCGACGCATATCCGCCGCCCCGTCCGGCGTGGGCGCGTCATGCGCCAGCACCTGCCATGCAACGGGTGCGCCATCCGCCCCATCGCGCAGCAGCACATCCATTGCCGCATCGACCGTGCAGGCCCGTAGTACGGCGTCGATATGGTACGACGTCATCTCGCGCCGTTTTTCCCCCCCACCGGACAGCGCGCGTTGCCACAGCCCCGTCGCGTCAACCAGCCGGACCGTGCCCCTGCGTGCCGCTGGCCTGTTGTTGTCCAGTATCCACACATAGGTCGCGATACCGGTATTGACGAACATATCTGCAGGCAGGGCGATGACCGCATCAATCAGGTCGTGTTCCACCAGATACCGTCGGATGGCGGATTCACCGGAATCCGCGCTACCACCGGTCAATGCCGCCCCGTGTGTCACCACGCCAATACGCGCGCCACCTGCACGCGGGCTGCGCATATGGGCTACAAGATGCAGCATGAACAGCATGGACCCGTCCGCCACGCGGGGCAGGCCGGGGGCAAAACGTCCGGCATGCCCCTGCGCATGCTCAGCCTGTATGGCCGCGCGGATATGCCGCCAGTCCAGCCCGAAGGGCGGGTTCGACAGCATGCGGGCGAAACGGCGGCCTGCATGCCCGTCATGGGCCAGGGTGTCACCACAGACGATCTGCCCCGGTGCGCGTCCGCGCAGCAGCATGTCCGCGCGACACAGGGCACAGGCGCGGTGGCTGATTTCCTGACCGAACAGGTCAACCGTAATGCCGCGCTGCCGTAACCGGTCCGCAGCCCGTCCCAGCAGCGCGCCCGTCCCGGCAGCGGGATCATACAGGTTGTGCCGCGCACCAGGGCCATCGGGGGCGAAAACCAGATCCACCATAAGGTCCGTGACCTCCGGCGGGGTGAAATGTGCCCCCGTTCGCCGGGTATCGGCAAAATGATGGACCAGTTCCTCAAACAGCCGGGCCATTGCCTCGGTGCCATGCCGGGCGGGCGACAGGTCAAGCGCGGTGAAATGCGCCGCCAGTCCCCCCAGCAGGTCCGCGCGCGCCAGACGACGGGCAAGGGGCATGACCTCCAGCTGCGATATGATATCGCGCACGACTCCAGGCAGACGGTTCGTCAGGCGATCAAGACAGGCCAGCGGGTCAGGCGCGCGCGCCACGGCATCCAGCCAGCGGGCAGGACGCGCACGCGACAGTTCCAGCCGCCGCAGCATGGTGAATACCAGAATGACCGGCCCGTACTCCGCCGGTTCCATGCCACCACGCAGCAGGTCGGCCACACGCCAGATGGCGGCAGCCGACAGCAGCGGAGGGGGCCGGGCCTCAGCCATCTGCCAGCCTTAACGCGCCTGTTCTTCCGCCGCCGCCGTGCGCCATAGCGACAGGGCGACTGCAATGACCGTCGGCCCCATGAACAGCCCCAGCAGACCAAACATGTGCAGTCCCCCCAGAATGGCCGTCAGCACCGCAAGGAACGGAATGCTGGTGCTGCCACTGATCAGCTTGGGCCGGACGAAATGGTCCCCCGCGCCATAGGCGATCGTCCCCAGCGCCGCCACGATGACCGCCTGCGTCACGCCATTGGCGGCAAAGGTCATGAGCGTGGTGGCACAGAGCAGGATCGGCCCGCAGAAGGGAATGATGCTGACCACCGCCGTCAGCAGCGTCAGCAGGGCAGGGTGAGGGGTGCCCGCAATGAAATAGCCGATCCCCACCAGCACGCCCTGGCCCAGCCCGACCAGCACCAGCCCCGCGACCGTGCCGCGCACGGCGCCAACGGTGTTGCGCATGACATCACCTGTCCGCTCCCCCAGGAAGCGGCGGCCCACGGCGCGGATATCGCTTACCAGCACATGCGACGCAGCAAGGTAGAAATAGACTGACAGGGTGGCGATGACGAAGGTTTCCGTCATGTCCATCACCCGGTGTGGCAGTGCGCGCCCGTCGCCCGTTGCGAACATGTGCGAGGCCACACTGGTCCAGTGCCGCAGTTCATCCGGGTCGGACAGGTAGCGGCTCCACAATGCCGACAGGCGCGGGCCGATGCGCGGGATGTCCGCCACCTGCGGCGAGACAGGGATACCATCATGCAACGCCCCGCGCCCCCATGCCAGAAGGGATGGCAGATCCATGCCCGCCCGCACCACCATGGCGATCATGGGTACGGCCAGCAGCGCGAATATCCCCGCCGCGATCAGGCCCGCGGCCATGCGGTTGCCCATGCCCCGCCCGACCAGACGGTGGTACAGCGGATAGGTCGTGATGCTCAGGATACCGCCCCAGACAAAGGCAAACAGGAAGGACTGTTCGATCCACGCGGAAAACAGCACGACCGCGCATACAAATATAAAGGTCCCGATATACTGGGTCCGGCTCCGGTTTTCATCCATATGGTATGATCTGTTCCTGATGTGATGATGATACGTCGTATGGTAACATAACCTGCGCGACACGGGACCGCGCATTTTCCCGACCCCGTGCATGTCCATGATCGGTGCCGTCCCATGCATGCGCATGGACGGCGCGCCGCACGCTATCGCGCCCGGTTTAACAACTGCTGAACATATATCAGCGTGCCTGCACGCCCGACAGCAGCCTGCGCATGAAATAGCGCGGAAAGAAAGGCGCCGGGCCATCAAGCTGGCCGAACACCTCAAACCCCACCTTTTCATAAAAAACCCGTGCCTGAAACGCATAGGTATCAAGCCACATATGGGTGCAGCCCCGCCGGCGGGCTTCGTGTTCAGCCATCAACACCAGCCTGCGTCCCATCCCGCGCCCGCGCAGGCGGGGGGCCACGGCCAGCATGTCGATATGCATCTCCCCCCAGCGGGACTGCGCCACCAGCCCGCCCCGGATGGCCCCCGTCACGCGGTCGCGGATCACGATGACAAGGTCATGGCAGTCAATGTATCCCACCACGCCGCATGTGAAATCACGCAGTATGGACAGCACCGCGTCCTCATCCGCCCGCGTCGGACGCGGCAGGACGGCAATTTCCACATCCATTCCCGAACCGGGGGAGCCGGGCGTGCGGGCGCGACATTTGTCCGTTGTACTCATTCCCGTCCCATTCCACCGTCTTCACGTCGCCCGTCCGCTGATATGGGCCTGCCGCAGGGCAGGACGATATTCACACAGCACGGCGTGCAACCGTTCGCGGGCATACGCCTGACGTGCCTGCCGGTCCAGTATCTCCCACACCTCCTGCGCAACCGCGCGCTGGCGGGGCAGTGGGGGCAGGCATAGTTCAAGCGAGGCAAGGGTCCGGGTATCCACTTCGGGAAAGACGCTTCCGCCTGCGCGTCGCCGCAGTTCCGGGGCCGCCACATGCAGCAGCAGGGCGAGAAAGCGCAGGTCCATGTCCGCTGCGCGCGGCACGAGCGCCTTGCATCCCTGGCTTACGGATACAGGCGCCGCCGTCATGCCCACCCGGCCCACCGGGGCACGGGTGGAGATAACCAGCGCGCCCGCTTCCACCACCGTGGCGCGGCAGGCTGCCAGCCCCATCGTGGACAGGCCGCGCGTGCCATGGTCCACCCATGCAGGCGGCCCGGCAGGCAGGTCGGCAGGCGTCAGCCACGCCACGTCATGTCCCCAGCAGGCCGCGTTGCCCGTGGCGGGCGTGCCGCCGCCCACGATGTCAAACACGCTGCCCACGGGCCGGATGGTCCCGCCAGCCGGCACGGGGCCGGGCCATGTCGCGCCATGGGGCAGGGCCGCATGATGGATGGCCGCCTGCGTGTATTCGCTGGCCGCCACCGCCTGCATATCCAGTTCATGCATCTGACGGTCGATCCGGTCCATGTGACAGTCCAGCGCCTGTGCAATGGCATGCTGGCGCTGCAATGGTGGACAGGGTACCAGCAGGCTGTTCATCCGTGCACGGGTCAGTTTGGGGCGGGTCGTGCCGTCCACATACGCAGCATAGGACAGGGTATTGAGCGCATGCGCCAGAAAACGCCCATCCACCCCTGTCCGCGGACGCAGCACATGCACATGATTGCCCGCCCATAACGGGCCATCATGAAAAAACGCGACATCACGGACGGAATCGAAAAAGGGAGCGCTATCTTCCCCCAGCAGCACAAGCGGCCCATCAAACAGCGCCCGGTCCACATATCCCGCAACACCACTGGCGCCATGATAGGGCACATCGCCCGGACAACGCGCCCGCTGCGCGCGATTGAGCGGCACGCGCCCTGCATCCAGACAGTCCACCAGTGCCCCAAGGGGGACTGCGGGCCAGCACGATGCATGCATATGCCCCGCAAATCCGCCATCACGCGTCTGCCACGTGCCATCCGCCGGTCCGTCCATGCGGTACGGGTGACGTGAAAAGCATGATGTGTCAATCATGATCCCCATATGCTGGCGGCATGCGACGGAATGATATAAACCCCCACAGATACCGTACGGCAGACATAACCATGCCGCATGGCTGACAGTAGGATTGCATGACGCGTTCACCACACGCATTCGGGGCGGAATTCCGCTCCATTCTCGCCATCGCGGGACCGATGGGCCTGTCACAGTTTGTCCAGATGCTGATGGGCGCGACCGATGACGTGCTGCTGGGGGGGCTGGGCGCATCGGCGCTGGCGATCGGAGGACTGGCGACCAGTTCGTTCTTCACGCTCAATGCCATCCTTGCCGCCATGATCGAGGCAGGCGGCATCCTGCTGTCACAGGCGCGTGGGCGGCAGGATCATGCCAGCCTGGGCACCATCATGACATCCATGCTGGCAGTGGCGGTGGCGCTGTGCGTGCCTGAACTGTTCTGCCTGTGGCATATCGACCGGCTGCTGGCGTGGATGAACGAACCCGAGGCCATCCGCGCGCCCGTCATCCATTTCGTCCATATCCTGATGTGGGCCGTGCCGCCCGCGCTGCTGGGACAGGGGATCGTGACCACGGCGCTGCCGGTCATGGGGGCGCAGGGCATCCTCATGCGCGTCATGCCGTGCATCACGGTGGTCAACGGGGTGCTGAACGCAGCCCTGATCCACGGCTGGTTCGGGCTGCCTGCGCTGGGGCTGTATGGATCGGCCATCGCTACGGTCACGACATTATGGTGCATGCCGTTCATCATGCTGGCCTTCGTGTCCCGCAGGCCGGACCTGCGCAAGATACTGCGTCCCCGCCCGCATGACTGGGGACAGACGCTTGCGCTGCTGCGCACCGGCCTGCCAATGCTGGCGGCCGCCATGGCGGAGGTCTCGCTGTTCCAGGCCAACAGCCTTGAGGCCGCACGCCTTGGCAACAGCGCGCTGGCAGCATTCCAGATCATGCTGGGAATAGGGGTCCAGTGCTTCGTGGTGTACATGGCGCTGGGGCAGGCATGCAACATCCGTGTCGGGTACTGGACCGGGCGGGGCGACCCGGCCATGATGCGCCGCGCGGCATGGGCGGCCATGCTGCTGGGCATTGCGGTGGCGGCCGTCATGACACTGGGAATGGCGCTGGGGCGGCATGCCATCATCAGCCTCTACCTGAATATGTCGCTGCCGGAAAACACACAGGCGGTCAGCATGGCGCTGGGGCTTCTGCTGGTGGGGGCGGCATTCCAGATTCCCGATGCAGTGCAGGTCATCACGACCGGCATCCTGCGCGGGCAGGGCGATACGACGGTCCCGATGGTGCTGGCTGTTATCGGGTACTGGGGCATTGGTTTTCCCAGCGGGGTCTACCTTGCCTTTCACCACGGCATGGGGCCATCGGGACTGTGGTGCGGCAACGGGATCGGCCTGGTGGCGGTGTTCATGATGCAGGGCACGCGTATCGTGTGGCGCATGCGCCCGCACGGCGCGCGGGGATAAGCTACAGCCGCTTGTGCATTTCCTCGCGGATGGAATTGCACTTCTTGGTAAACACGCCCGCCTGCGACGCGGTCATGAAGTTTATCAGGAAGGCGCCCAGCAGCGAGCAGAAGGACAGGATGATCAGCACCCGTCCCATCAGCGATATGACCCCGCCGTAATGCTCGGCCGAGTACCACAGCAGCCCGAGGCTGAGCACCGCGCCAAACACGCCCAGCACGCCGGTGGAACGGATGAGGGATTCCTCCTCCCGGATGAAGGTGGAGGATTCCTGCCATAACAGGAACAGCTTGCGGTCCATTTCCTGCACGGCGGCGGCATATTCCTCCGCATCATCGGGGTGCTGGTGGTCGGTACCGCTACGGTGCAGTTCCAGTTCCTGCCGGGCCTTGGCAAAGACGCGCCTGCGCTCCTTTATGGCCGGCAGGCTGATATCGACGAAACTGAGGATGGCGACATTCAGTCCGGCTGACAGCTGGATCACCGCCTGGAAATCACCCCAGATCACAGGTTGTCCCCATCGGGGCACACATGACTGCGCACTGTAAAAAAAACCCTGACAAATTGGATCCGACCGACATGTTCATGCTGCATGCCGGTGCCCAGCGCGCGATATGATGTGGCGGCACGCCTGTATTAAGGGTTAGCATGAAGTGTTATGAATATCCATGTTCCCTCCACTTACGAGGTCTACCGTGGCTGGCAGTCCATACAGGGCACGGGGCTGGAAATAGGCACGGCTGTCCTTCTGGTCCTGGCCTTCGGACTGGCGGGAAGCATGGTGCTGTTCCTGCTGCCAACGTTCATTGCGTGTCGCCGCGGGGTGCATAACGCGGCGGTGGTAGCCGTGGTGAACTGCGCCACGGGCATGACCGGGGTTGGCTGGGTGATTGCGCTGCTCATGGCCTGCATGATGGAAACCGACATACAGCGCCATGCCCGCCTGGGCCGGAGCGAACAGACCTTCCCTGGCGTGCCCTAGCCACCGGTTGGTTACGGTTCCGCCGTCAGCCGGTCCGGAGAAATCGGGGCCATGCGCCGCGCCTGTATGGATGCACTTTCGAACGTACCCTGCGTTTTCAGTACGAACGGCCCCGCAGGGTCGCCATAGGCGCGGGTGCTCAGGCCAATCCCGCTGGATGCGAAGATTTCGATAACCGAAGCATCAACCAGAATATCAAGGGTGCTGTGGTCAGCCAGGGGCAGGGGGGCCGCATCCCCATTGGCGATCAGTTCACGCCCGGGCCGGTAGGGATCGTAATCCAGATCGAGGAAGGCATCCCGACCACCAAAAATGATCCGTCCCGGCGCCTGCCCGGAAAAGGATACGCGGATACGGGCATTCGGCCCGTCCGTATGCCCCGTTTCACGCCCGATCCCCTGCATGAAAACCGGCCCTTCCAGCATTGCAATCGCCGGATGGAGGGCCACCCTGACAAGGCCATCCGCACCTATGGTCATGACGCGGGGCAGGGACATCACCCCGTTCCAGCCCGCCTGCATGGCCGCCTTGGCCCGCCCCGGTTTTTCAGGAATCCAGCCCCACACCACGCGCCGCCCGTCCGCATCCAGCATGGTCCGCGCGGCATAGAATGACCCATACCCCAACGGCGCAACATGGCGGACGTGAAACCTGTCCTGCCCGAACGTGCCGACAGCTGCATAAACGGTATCGCCCAGCGAATAGACAAGAACCTGAGAGCTCTCCAGCGCGAAAAAATCCGGACACTCCATCGCATCATCATATCCGCCAGCAATATGGGTCGGACCATACAGAACCCTGCGATAGGTCCATGTCAGCAGGTCGGGGCTGTCATACAGCAGCACGACACCACCCGGTCCCGCGGGGGAAGCGTGGACATTGGCCCCCAGCACCATGCACCACCGCGCACCGTCCTTCCACACCATCGGATCCCGGAATCCTTCCACCTGCAGTCCTTCGGGCGGGGTCGCGATCACGGGTTCAGGGCGGCGCGTCCAGTGCATCATGTCCAGATCGGAGGTGGCCATGCACTGCACGGAAGGCTCGATCCCGGTATAGAACGCCACCGCCCGCGCACCGTCGATCACCACGCAGCCACTAAACACGCCCTGCGCATCTGGCCCGCCGGGCTGGGGGGCGAGTGCCGCGGGCAGGTTGCGCCAGTGTACAAGGTCCGTGCTGACCGCATGCCCCCAGTGAATATCGCCAAACGCGGCCTTGTCCGGCCCCCACTGATAAAACATGTGATAACGCCCCCGTACCCAGACGGGGCCACAGGGATCATTCATCCAGCCATAGGGGGCGATAAGGTGATATTGTGGTCGCAGCGGATCAGCGGCCAGCACCAATGCCTGGGGCAGGCGCACCGGCCGCGCTGTTGCCGCGCGCGCGCCGACCCATGGCAGCATGGCGACACCACCCAGAACGGATCGTCGGGAAATGACAGGCATTGCACATCCAGTACATAACGATACCGTTATTATTATGGAGGCAGGCTGGTGTGACAAGACCATTGCCAACATCAGCCGCCGGGTATTTTCCCACAAATAAAGAAAACGCTGCCTTTTTTAAAAAAGGCAGCATCCAAAAAATTTACAATTTTATCAGGGACTGTTGGGAATTATGTTTTCTGAAGCGCCATGGGGTGATTCAAGGTCCATATGGATCGCTTCATACTGACGGACGCCCATTCGATGGGAGTCCTGTGCAGGGCGACAGGACAGATGGGTCATTTGCGGCCATGACCCATCTCACAGCCGCAAGCAACAGTTCACGATAATTCCCAACAGGCCCCAATAGCTTATTTTACTGCTGCTTGTACAGCAGGCGGGCGCGGAGGGTGCCCTTCAGTTCACGCAGGCGGTCAAGGATACGGTTGTCCTTTTCCACGTCGCGGCCCGTATCGGCCTCGACAACGACATAACCCAGTTCACCCGCCGTCTGCAGGTACTGCGCGGTGATGTTGCAGGCTTCGGATGAGAAGATCTCGTTGATCTGCAGCATGATGCCCGGCACGTTTTTATGCACATGCATGAAACGTGTCCCGTGCGGATTTTCCGGCAGCTGCACGGTGGGGAAGTTGACCGCGCCCAGCGTGGAGCCAACGTCGGAATATTCTACCAGCTTGCGCGCCACTTCCACGCCAATACGTTCCTGCGCTTCCGCCGTGGAACCGCCGATATGCGGGGTCAGGATCACGTTGTCCAGACCACGCAGCGGGGTCTGGAATTCCTCGCCTGCCGCCTTCGGTTCCTTGGGGAACACATCAATCGCGGCACCCAGCAGGTGGCCGTCCTTCAGCGCGGCAGCCAGTGCATCCAGATCCACCACGTTGCCACGGGCGTTGTTGATCAGGAACGAACCCTTCTTCATTGCACGGATCTGGGCTTCGCCAATCATGCCAGCCGTTTCCGGCGTCTGGGGCACGTGCAGGCTGACCACGTCGCTCTGCGCCAGCAGGGTTTCCAGCGTATCGACCGGCGTTGCATTGCCATGCACCAGCTTGTCGATCACGTCGTAATAGAACACGCGCATGCCGAAGGCTTCGGCCAGGACGGACAGCTGTGAGCCGATGGAGCCATAGCCCACGATACCCAGCGTCTTGCCACGCACTTCCCAGCTGTTGGTGGCGGACTTCTTCCAGATCCCGGCGTTGCATTCCTCCGACTTGGGGAAGATGCGGCGCATCAGCATTACGATTTCGCCCATGACCAGTTCGGCAACGGAACGCGTATTGCTGTATGGTGCGTTAAAAACAGGAATACCGCCTTCACGCGCGGCGTTCAGGTCCACCTGGTTGGTGCCGATGCAGAAGCAGCCGATGGCGATCAGGCGATCAGCCTTTTCGATCACCTCACGCGTCAGCTGCGTGCGCGAACGGATGCCAACGATATGCACGCCTTCCAGCGCCTTCTGCAGGGCATCGCCCTCCAGCGCCGTTTTCAGGCGGGTGACGTTTTCGTATCCGTTGTCCTTCAGCAGCTTTACGGCACTGTCATGGATGCCTTCAAGCAGGAGGATACGGATCTTGTCCTTGGGCAGGGAAAGATGTCCGTTGGGTTGGCTGGTCATGTCGCGTGCTCCCGCTTCTTTACGGTCAAGATGGGTCCGTCCCTATCCGATTGCCCGTGCCCCCGCTAGGGGGAAAGATCATTTACCGCCGTTACTTTATGGCAATGCCACGCGACAGCAGCCCCGTCACACGGGGCAGCAGGGCGCCGTCCCCCACCGCCAGGACCGTGCCATCGCCATCAGCGCGAAGTGGTCGGCCCGACCAGTCGGTCATGCGGCCGCCAGCCCCTTCCACCACGGGCACAAGTGCCGCCCAGTCCCATATCTTCATGGTGCATTCTGCAACAATGTCGATCTGCCCCAGCGCCAGCAGGCCATAGGCATAACAGTCGCCGCCCCAGCTTGTCCGCCTGACGGCGGCGGCCAGCGCGTCAAAACCGGGCCGGTGCGGCGGGTCAAGGATTTCGGGCGCGGTGCATGACAGTTCTGCATGCCCTACATCGGCGCATGCGCGCGTGACGGGCGTACCGGGCAGGGCGGACATGTACCGCGTGGCCTCGCCACGCAGTCCGATCCACCGTTCCCCTGTCACGGGCTGGTCAATCACGCCAAGCACCGGAACATTGTCGTGCAGCAGGGCGATCAGCGTGCCAAAGGTCGGTCGCCCGGTCAGGAAGGCCCGCGTGCCATCCACCGGGTCCACCACCCAGCGATACGGACTTTCGCCGCGTTCCAGCCCGAATTCCTCCCCCATCACGCCAAAACCGGGCAGGCGTTCGGACAGCACGGCCCGAATCGCGCGCTCCGCCGTACGGTCGGCTATGGTGACGGGACTGGAATCGCTTTTTTCATCCGCGCGGACACCACGACGGAAAAAGGGCAGCACCACGGTGCGCGCCACGTCGGCCGCAGCCATCGCCGCCTCCAGCACCGCATCGCGCGGAAAGGCTGCTGGCAGGGTGGTCATTACTGCGGCTCCGGCTTGAGGGAATTCAGGTAGGCGATCAGGTCCGCGCGCTCGGTTTCCGATTCAAGGCCCGGGAACGACATCTTGGTGCCCGGCGCGTAATCGGCAGGGGATTTCAGCCAGGTGGACAGGGTGGCGTTGTTCCATGTCTCGTCCTTGTGCGCCTTCAGCGCATCCGAAAACTCATACCCCGGAATGTCGCCTACATGCGTGCCAACCACACCAAACAGGGCCGGGCCGATAATGGCAGGCCCCTGTGGCGCAAGGCTGTGGCACATCGCGCACTGCCGGTCGGCAATGGCGTGCCCCTTTTCCACGCTAGCCCTGGCGACCAGATCATCGATCGACGCGCCCGCGGGGGCTGCGGGATGCGGGACGGCCACGCCGGGCTTCGCAGGGGTCGGTTCGGGCACGGCGGTATGGGCCACACCCCAGCTGGCACCCACCGCCAGCGCTGCGAAGAGGCAGGCTGCCCCGATCTGGTTTAGGCGTACACTGTCCATGAAATCGGGCGTCCTTCCCATACGGTTGCATGAAAACCGCTCCTTACCTAGACTGCCGCGCGCCCTGTGTGAAGCACGCACGGCAGCGGACGGCCCCTGCCGCCGCGACAGATTACGGATGGCCCAGACCCAGATCCCATGAACCCCATTGTCCTGATTCCGGCCCGGATGGCCTCGACCCGGCTGCCGGGCAAACCGCTTGCCGACATTGCCGGCCGCCCCATGATCGTACATGTGCTTGACCGCGCGCGTGCGGCCGATATCGGTCCCGTGGCCGTGGCCACGGCGGACCGTGACATTGCCGATGTGGTGGAACGCGCTGGCGGCACGGCGGTCCTGACCGACCCGGCGCTTCCATCGGGGTCCGACCGTATATGGCAGGCCCTGCAGCAACTGGACCCGCAGGGGCTGCATGACACGGTCATCAACCTGCAGGGCGACCTGCCGGGCGTAGACCCGCAGAACCTGCGTGACGTGCTGCGCCCGCTGGCTGATGCGACGACCGACATCGCAACCCTGGTCGCCCCCGTGCGCGACGGGGCGGAAGCCACCGCACAATCCGTGGTCAAGGTCGCCTGCGCCTTCGCACCAGACGCACAGGTGGCGCGCGCGCTGTATTTTTCCCGCCTGCCCATTCCATGGGGGGACGGGCCGCTGTGGCACCATATCGGCATATACGCCTACCGCCGCGCGGCACTGGCCCGTTTTGTCAGCCTACCGGAAAGCGGGCTGGAAAAACGTGAAAAACTTGAACAGCTCCGCGCGCTGGAAGCGGGCCTGACCATGGGCTGCGCGCGGATCGCCACCGCGCCCTTTGGCGTTGATACGCCCGCCGACCTTGAACGCGCGCGGACGGCACTGGGGGCCGTGACATGAGCGGCGAACGCATCATCGCCTTTCAGGGACGGCCGGGCGCCTATTCGGACCTTGCCTGCCGGCAGGCGCGGCCCGGCTGGACCACGCTGCCATGCCAGACCTTTGCCCAGACCATTGCCGCCGTGCATGACGGTCAGGCCGAACTGGCCATGCTGGCATGCGAAAACAGCCTGGCGGGCCGTGTGCCCGACATTCACGCGCTGCTGCCTGAAGCGGGACTGTTTATTGTCGGGGAGCATTTCCAGCGCGTGGAACACTGCCTGCTGGGCATACCCGGCAGCACGCTGTCAGATGCGCGGCGGGTGCATACCCATCCCGTCGCCATGGCGCAGGTCCGGGGCATCATTGGTGAACTGGGCCTGGACCCGGTGGTGGAATTCGATACCGCGGGCGCAGCCGAAATGGTGCGCGACTGGGGCCGCAAGGAAGATGTGGCCGTGGCGTCATCACTTGCGGCCGAACTCAACGGGCTTGAAATCCTGCGCCGCAATGTGGAAGACGCCACCCACAACACCACGCGCTTCTACATCGCATCACGCAGGCCCGACACGCTACCGCCAGCCGGGCCGGGTTTCATGACCACGCTGCTGTTCCGCGTCAACAACCAGCCGGGCGCACTGTACAAGGCGCTGGGCGGCCTTGCCACGGCAGGCGTGAACATGACACGGCTGGAAAGCTACATGCTGGAAGGGTCGTTTTCGGCCACGCAGTTCCTTATGGACGTGGAAGGCCATCCCGAAGCCCCGCCGCTGGCCCGTGCGCTGGATGAACTTTCGTTCTTTTCGGAACAGCAGGAGATCCTGGGCGTCTATCCCGCATCGCCCTTCCGGCATACACCCTGACGGGACTGGACATGGCGGGCATGTTTTGCCCGCCGTGCCATTGTCTATATAACGGTCCGGTCTGCCCCATGCCCGGGACGGGCCACAGGAAAACAACGTGCCGGCCCCACCGGCGCACGCACAGCCACGACACAGGATCCAGGTGGAAACAACCATGTTCAAGGGTTCCATTACCGCCCTTATTACCCCCATGAACGAGGACGGATCGCTGGATCTGCCCTCCATGGGCCGATTCATCGACTGGCAGGTCCAGCAGGGCGCATCCGCCCTGGTTCCGGTCGGTACAACGGGCGAAAGCCCGACCCTGACGCATGATGAACATGCCAAGGTGGTGGAATACACCATAAAATCCGTGGCGGGGCGCGTGCCCGTCATTGCGGGCGCGGGGTCCAACAGCACGGCGGAAGCCGTCGCCATGGCCCAGCAGGCCCAGCAGGCCGGGGCATCGGGCGTGCTGGTGGTAACACCGTACTATAACAAACCGACGCAGGAAGGGGTGTACCGCCACTTCATGGCCGTGGCGGACGCCATCAACATTCCGCTTATCCTGTATAACATTCCTGGCCGGTCGGTCATCGACATTTCGGTGGAGACCATGGCGCGCCTGGCGCAGCACCCCAATATCATCGGCGTGAAGGATTCCACCGCCAACCTGCTGCGTCCGCTACTGGTGCGCCGGGCAGTGAAAAAGCCATTCAACCAGATTTCAGGCGAAGACGGCACTGCCGTTTCCTTCCTGGCCGCCGGCGGCGACGGCTGCATCAGCGTGACCGCCAATGTGGCGCCCGCCCTGTGCGCACAGGTGCAGCAGAGCTGGAACGACGGCCATGTGATGGACGCCATGGAACTGCAGGACCGGCTGCTGCCGCTGCATGATGCACTGTTCTGTGAAAGCAACCCCGTCCCGGTCAAGTTCGCCGCAAGCGTTCTGGGCCTGATGGGGGAGACATGCCGCCTGCCGCTGGCCCCGCTGAGCGACGCAAGCCGGCAGAAGGTCAAGGATGCCCTGTCCGCCGTCGGGCTGCTGGATTAACCCCATGGCAGCCAGGAACAAGGGCAGCGGCATGATCTCGACCGGGATCGCAGCCCAGAACCGCAAGGGCCGTTTCAACTACACCATTGTGGAAACGGTGGAGGCTGGGCTTGTGCTCAAGGGTCCCGAGGTCAAAAGCCTGCGCATGGGCCGCGCCACCATAAACGAAGCCTATGCCGGTGAACGCAATGGGGAAATATGGCTGATCAACAGCTATATCCCCGAATATCAGGGCGGTGTGCTGTCGCGGTTTGAACCGCGTGCGCCACGCAAACTGCTTCTGCACAAAAAGCAGGTGGACAAGCTGCTGGGGGAAGTCGCCCGCAGTGGCGTGACCCTTGTGCCGCTGGACATCCATTTCAACAGCCGAGGCCTGGCCAAGCTGACGCTGGGCGTAGGCGAAGGACGCAAGAAAGCCGACAAGCGACAGGCCATAGCCGACCGTGACTGGCAGCGTGACAAGGCCCGCCTGATCCGTAACAAGGGCGGCGACTACTGATTCGCCATCCGCCCGCTTCCGGCCTGCCCGGACAGGATGCATAATAAAAAACAGGGCCGTCCCAGCCGGGATGGCCCTGTTT
Source organism: Komagataeibacter intermedius TF2 (assembly GCF_000964425.1). GTDB lineage: Bacteria > Pseudomonadota > Alphaproteobacteria > Acetobacterales > Acetobacteraceae > Komagataeibacter > Komagataeibacter intermedius. The sequence goes on from NZ_BANF01000039.1 coordinate 16,469, forward strand.
TCATTCTATCCGTTTACCATCCCGCCCCCGCCATGATGACGGGGCGGGACAGGGCAGGGAGGATCAGTCCACCGACAGTGCTGCTGCTTCGGGGCCTTTCTGGCCTTCGACAACCTGCACGTTCGCCGTCTGGCCTTCCGTCAGGCCGGACAGGCCCGAACGTTCCAGCGCGGAAGCATGGACAAAAATGTCCTTGCCGCCATTTTCCGGCGTGATGAAGCCGAATCCCTTGGTCGCGTTGTACCACTTGACCGTGCCGCGCATATCCTGCGCATGCGACAGGTCAGGGGCGGGACGACCGGAGCGCGAGAAACCGCCACGCGCACCAGGTGCCGCGCCGAAGCCACCACTGCGGGGGCGTTCGGGCTGCGCCGTGCTTTCGTCAACAGACAGCACGCTTGCGACCTGACGGCCCTTGGGGCCCTGACCGATCTGCACCACCAGCGTGGTACCCGGCGAAACCGTCGCGTGCCCGGTGGGGTTCAGGGCATTGGCGTGCAGGAACACGTCACCCGACCCGTCTGACAGCTCGACAAAGCCGAAGCCCTTTTCGCTGTTGAACCACTTTACAGTGGCGCTGATTTCCGGGCCGGATGCGACGATCTGGGGACCACCACCTCCACCACCAAAGGAACGGCGCGGCGGCGGGGCGCCGCGATCACCAAATGAAGGCGACGACATGAAATCATCGTCAAACCCGCCGCGGCGCGGGGAGCGGGAGCTGCGGTCGGTCCTGTTACTTCTCAACGGTCGTAATCCCGAGGTCTAGGTGGTGGCTGCCCTGTGGGGCATCACCGAATGAAAGCACGTTTGCAGAATAGAGACTGCCTGTATGTCGTTGACCGTTGTTTAGGCGGCGCGGCTCAGGAAAACATCCTCTGTCCTACGGTGATCCTAGCATAAATCGCATTGGCATCAACAACACCAAAGCATATTCCCGTCGTTGGTTTCCACACGAATTTTCATCTGTGAACGGTTTGTGAGGGGCAGGGATGCAAAAAGTCGTGAAAAAGATGCGGATTAAATTCAGGAATGATTCTTGATTTCCATTCGCATTCGCACATTATCGGCACTAATACCCTGATTCATATGCCCCCATACAGGTAAGAAAACGATCCATGTCCAATACACCCCCCCCACGTCGAGGTCGTGGCCGCCCGCCCAAAATCGCCCGTGCGCCCGAAGGCACCCGGGCCATGCTGGTACGGGCGGGCGTCGGACTGCTGACGGAAAAAGGATTTTCTTCCACCTGCGTGGATGACGTGCTGAACGCTACCGGAATCTCCAAGGGATCATTCTACTACTGCTTCAGCAGCAAGGAAGATTTCGGGCATGTGCTGATTGACAGCTATGCCACGTATTTCAACAACAAGCTGGACCTGTGGCTGAAGGACGCGGCAACGCCGCCGCTGCAGCGCCTGCTCAACTTCATGCACGACGCCCGGGCGGGCATGACCCGCTACAACTTCCGCCGTGGCTGCCTGATTGGCAACCTGGGACAGGAAATCGACACGCTGCCCGATTCGTTCCGCAATATGCTCCTGACGATTCTGGAGGGGTGGGAACAGCGCGTGACCGAGTGCCTGCTGGCGGCGTGTGGCCCGCATCCCTCCGCCACGCAGAAACAGTCCTGCGCGCGGCTGTCGCGTTATTTCTGGATCGGGTGGGAAGGCGCAGTGCTGCGCACGCGCATGGAACAGACGCCCGAGGCGCTGAACCTGTTCGCCACCTTCTACCTTGCGCAGGCTGCGGTCGAACTGGGGATCAGCCCGCCCGCTATCCCGCGCGGATCGCCCGCACCGCCTGCGCCCGCGAAAACAGTTCAAGCAGCAACCTGACGGCAGGCAGCCGCGCGCGCAGCGCGGGCGGGGCATCTGCCGGCGGGGTATCGACAATCCGCCGTGCATCCTGCGCTGCCAGCCGCAGCAGCATGTCCACATGCAGCGGGCTGGCCAGCCGCAGGTCCGGCAGGCCGGACTGACGCCGCCCCGTCAGATCCCCGCCGCCGCGCAGGCGGAAATCCTCATCGGCGATCAGGAACCCGTCCTCCGTCTCACGCAGCAGGGCCAGCCTGCGCCGCGCGGTCTGCCCCAGCGCGGCGTCATGCAGCAGAAGGCAGTAGGATTCCGCCTGCCCACGCCCCACGCGCCCGCGCAACTGATGCAGCTGCGCAAGGCCAAAGCGTTCGGCGTGCTCGATGACCATGACCGTGGCGTCGGGTATGTCCACGCCAACTTCGATCACGGTCGTCGCCACAAGGATACGGGTCTTTCCCGCCGCGAAATCGGCAATGGCCTGCTCGCGCACGGCAATGTCCTGCTGTCCATGGGCCAGCCCCACGGCACCCTCGCCAAAATGGGCGCACAGGGCGGCGTGGCGGGCCTCGGCGGCGGCGATGTCGCTCGTCTCGCTCTCGCTTACCAGCGGGCAGACCCAGAAGATGCGCGCCCCACGCGCCAGCGCGCGCTCCAGCCCGGCCAGCAGGTCCCCCATGGATGACAGCGCGTGCAGCGATGTGCGCACGGGCTTGCGCCCCGCGGGCTTCACATCCAGCCGGCTGACCAGCATGTCCCCCCACTGCGTCAGCAGCAGGCTGCGCGGGATGGGGGTGGCCGTCATGACCAGCACATCCGTGCGCGGGCCTTTTTCACCCAGCATCGCGCGCTGTTCCACGCCAAAACGGTGCTGTTCATCAATGACCGCCAGCGCAAGGTCGTGGAATACCACGCTGTCCTGAAACAGCGCATGGGTGCCGATCACCAGCCGCGCCGTGCCATCGGCGATCATGGCCAGCGCCTCGCGCCGGGCCTTGCCCTTCACGCTGCCACTGAGAAAGGCGACCGGCACGGGGGACAGCCTGCGGAAGGTGGCCAGATGCTGGCGGGCCAGGATTTCGGTCGGCGCCATCAGGGCTGCCTGGTGCCCTGCTTCCACCGCCGCCAGCATGGCCAGCAGCGCAACCAGCGTCTTGCCTGCGCCCACGTCCCCCTGCAGCAGGCGCGTCATCTGCCGGGGGGCGGCAAGGTCGGCGTCGATTTCCGCCAGCGTGCGGACCTGCGCCGTGGTGGGTTCATGGCCGAAGCGCGACAGGGCAATGCGGCGCAGGCTGCCATCGCCCACTACCGCGCGCCCCGGCCGCAGCCGGTTCAGCCTGCGCGCGTGCGCCATGGACACCTGCTGCGCCAGCAGGTCATCACAGGCAAGGCGGGCACGGGCGCGTTCGGACGCAGCCACCAGCGCGTCGCCTTCCAGCAGGTCAGGCATGTCACACGGGCGGTGCAGCGTGCGCAGCGCCTCCTCGAACCCCGGCCACTTCCGCTGCTTCAGCACGCTGGCGTCCTGCCATTCGGGCAGGGGGGGAAAGACATCGAATGCCGCCCGCACGGCAGCACGCACCTGGCTGGGGAACAGCCCCGCCGTCAGCGGCCATACCGGGTCCAGCAGCGGGATTTCGGCCATGCGGGTGGCAGGCACCACATAATCGGGATGGGTCATGTTCAGCCGGTCGCCAAAGCGTTCCAGCGTGCCCGACACGCATATATCCTGTCCTGCTTCCAGCCTGCGGACCTGATGGGGGGAAAAGAACACCAGGTCCGCGTCCGCCGTGCCGTCGGTCACGACAACCCGCCACGGCCGCTTGCCCCGACCACCGCCGGGTGCGGGCGGCACAACGCGCGTAATCGTGACATGCAGGGTGCACACGCGCCCCGGCCCGGCCTGCCGCAGGCTGGGGCGATACCGCCGGTCCACCACCGATTCCGGCAGGTGAAACAGAAGATCGATCACCCGGCCGCCACCCGCCACGCGCGCCAGCAGTCTGGCTGTGGCGGGCTTCACGCCCTTCAGCGTCTCCACCCCCGCAAGCAGCGGGGCAAGAAGGGAATTGACGGACGGGGAGGCGGTATCGGACACGCGGTGGTTCATCCTGCGGGGTGGCATGCTTGTCATGCGGGCTGACAGATGCCCGCGTGACGGCTATAGGACACCTGCGTTACGGAACAAAACACAACCATCATGGGTGGAACGCAATGGAAGCCAGAACGCCTGATCTCTCGCGCCTCGATACACGACGGCGCAAGATATATTACCGCGCCACACATCGCGGCACACACGAAACCGACGTGCTGATCGGGGGCTTTGTCGCCCCCCGGCTGGAAGGCATGACCGAAGCCCAGCTTGATGCGCTGGAAGCGGTGATGGACCTGCCGGATGCCGACCTTGCGGACTGGCTGAGCGGCCGCCGCCCGGTGCCGGACGAACTCAATACCCCCATGATGAAGGAAATCATGGCCGACGCCACTGACCCCGCGCGGCTTGCTGCGATCCGGGGCGGAAAATGAACGATACGGCAGGTTTCTCACTCGCACCCGGCGCGCCGCTTCACGTATGGGGCGTGCCGGATGGGTATGACGCTTTCCTGCTGGCGCGCAGGGCAGGGGAACATGATGGCCCCGTGCTGCATGTCTGCCGCGATGACGCCTCAATGGCGCGCATCGCGGACCTGCTGGCCTTCATTGCGCCCAAGGCGGAAATCCTGCGTTTTCCGGGCTGGGACTGCCTGCCGTATGACCGTGTTTCCCCCAATCCCGCCATCGTGGCGGAACGGGTGGCAACGCTGACCCGCCTGCTGGAAAAGGCCACCACGCCCCGCATCGTGCTGACCACGGTGATGGGCGTGGTGCAGCGCGTGGCGCCTCGCACGGCCTTTGACGGCCAGTCGATGACCATAAAGACGGGTGAGAGCCTGGATGCGCCGTTCCTGATGGAACTGCTGATCGCACATGGCTACAACCGCACCGACACGGTGATGGATCAGGGCGAGTTCGCGACCCGTGGCGGCATTTTTGATATTTTCCCGGCAGGCGACAGCGAACCCGTGCGCCTTGACCTGTTTGGCGACGAGGTGGAGAACATCCGCCGCTTCGACCCCGGCACCCAGCGCTCGACCGCGAAAATCGACAGCCTGACCATGCGGCCGGTGGCGGATTTCAGCCTTGATCCCGCCAGTATCTCACGCTTCCGCACCGGCTGGCGCGACCTGTTTGGCCCGGCCGCGGCCAATGATCCGCTGTACCAGCACATATCGGACGGCAGGCGGCATGCGGGAATGGAACACTGGCTGCCCCTGTTTCATGAACAGATGGAAACGCTGGTGGACTACCTGCCCGGCGTATCCATATCGCTGGCCAACCAGGCGGAAGAAGTGCTGGTCACCCGGCTGGAAATGATCGCGGACCACTACGACGCCCGCAGGCAGCCGACACGGGAAGGCGAGGTGCCCTACCGCGCGCTGCCGCCGCACCTCATGTATCTCGACCGCAAGGGCTGGGATGCGATGATCGCGGGCCGCAAGGCCGTAGTGTTCATGCCCTTTGCCCAGCCCGATGGCGCGCCCGGCATGGACGCAGGCGGCAGGCCGGGGCAGATGTTCGCAAAAACCGTGACCGACGGACGTGAAAACGTCTTTCCCATGCTGCACGCGAAGGTGGAGGAATGGTCCCAGACGGGCAGGCGCGCCTATGTCACGGCATGGAGCCGGGGATCGTGCGAGCGGATTGGCGTGCTGCTGCGTGAATACCGCCTGCCAGTCCAGACATTCGCCACATGGAAGGACGCGCAGAAGCTGAATCCCGGCACCGTGGGGCTGCTGACACTGGGGCTGGAACGCGGCTTCGTGGCCGATAACGTGGCCTTCGTATCTGAACAGGACCTGCTGGGCGAGCGGATTTCCCGCCCGCCGCGCCGCCGCAAGAAGGCGGACCAGTTCATATCCGAAGCCTCCGAAATTGCCGAAGGCGACCTGATCGTCCATCAGGATTACGGCATTGGCCGCTATGACGGGCTGGAGACGATTGGCGTGGGCACCGCACCCCATGACTGCCTGCGTCTGATCTATGACGGCAATGAAAAGCTGTTCCTGCCGGTCGAGAATATCGAACTGCTCAGCCGCTTCGGTTCGGATCAGGCCCATGTGGCGCTGGACAGGCTGGGCGGCGTATCATGGCAGTCGCGCAAGGCGAAGATGAAGCAGCGCATCCGCGACATGGCGGGTGAACTGATCCGCACGGCCGCCGCCCGCGCCCTGCGCGAAGCCCCGGCCATTACGCCCGAAGACGGGCTGTGGGATGAATTCTGCGCCCGTTTCCCCTTTGTTGAGACCGAGGACCAGTCCCGCGCCATTGCCGACGTGCTGGATGACATGGCGTCGGGCAGGCCGATGGACCGGCTGGTCTGTGGCGACGTGGGCTTTGGCAAGACCGAAGTTGCGCTGCGGGCCGCCTTTGTTGCCGCCATGTCAGGCGCGCAGGTGGCGGTTGTGGTGCCAACCACGCTCCTGGCGCGGCAGCATTACCGCACGTTCTCCGCCCGCTTTGCCGGGCTGCCGGTCAAGGTGGCGCAGCTTTCGCGCATGGTGACAGGCAAGGAAGCCACCGCCGTGCGCAAGGGGCTGGCTGATGGCACGGTCAACATCGTGATCGGCACGCATGCGCTGCTGGCCAAGACGGTCAAATTCGCCGATCTCGGCCTGCTGATCGTCGATGAGGAACAGCATTTTGGCGTGGCGCATAAAGAAAAGCTGAAGGCGCTGCGTGAGGACGTGCATGTGCTGACACTCTCCGCCACGCCTCTGCCGCGCACGCTTCAGCTTGCCCTGACCGGCGTGCGGGAAATGAGCCTGATCGCCACCCCGCCCACCGACCGGCTGGCGGTGCGCACCTTCATCATGCCGTTCGACAGCGTGGTGATCCGCGAGGCGATCCAGCGCGAACGCTTCCGTGGCGGGCAGGTCTTCTGCGTCGTGCCGCGTATCGAGGATCTGGACCGCATGGCCGCGCGCCTGCATGACATCGTGCCCGATGCCCGGCTGGTGCAGGCCCATGGCCGCCTGACGCCGACCGAGCTGGAACGGGTGATGACCGAGTTCAGTGACGGGAAATATGACATCCTGCTGTCCACCAACATCGTGGAAAGCGGGCTGGACATGCCAGCGGTCAACACACTGATCATCCACCGCGCCGACATGTTCGGCCTTGGCCAGCTTTACCAGCTGCGCGGGCGCGTGGGGCGTGGCAAGCAGCGCGGCTATGCCTACCTTACGTGGCCCCAGACGCATGTGCTGTCGGCCGCAGCACAGAAGCGGCTGGAAGTCATGCAGACGCTGGATACGCTGGGGGCGGGCTTCACGCTGGCGTCCCACGACCTTGACCTGCGCGGTGCGGGCAACCTGCTGGGCGATGAACAGTCAGGGCATATCCGCGAGGTCGGGATCGAGCTGTACCAGCAGATGCTGGAAGACGCGGTGGCCGACCTGCGCACGGAAAAAGGGCGGCGCAAGCTGCAGGACCGTGACTGGACGCCCAACATCATCCTTGGCCTGCCGGTGCTGATCCCCGATACCTATGTCACCGACCTGCCGGTCCGCCTTGGCCTGTACCGCCGTATCGCGGCCCTGGCCAATGACGCGGAAGTCGAGGCGATGGAAGCCGAGCTGGTGGACCGCTTCGGCACGCTGCCTGATGAGGTGCGCAACCTGCTGGATGTCGTCACCCTGAAGCGCATGTGCCGCGAGGCCGGGGTGGAACGGCTGGAAGCCGGACCGAAAGGCATGGTCATCCAGTTTCGTGGCAATACCTTCGCCAATCCGGCAGGACTGGTGGCATGGATTGCGAAGCAGAAGGAAGCCAATGTCCGCCTGCGTCCCGACCACAAGCTTGCGATCATACGCGAAATGACCAATGCCCAGCGCATCACGCAGGCGCGCAAGGTGCTGACGGCGCTGGTCCGGCTGGCGCGGGAGGAAACAAGCATCCCGGCATAAGCCGGGACGCCGCCTGAACACGCGGGGCAGGGGTGTCCGCCATGTCATTGCTGTTCCGGTATGATTTTAGTGGGCGACCTGCATCCGATCCCCTATTTTCCTGACGGGTAAGGTCCGTAACCACGGCATTTCCGTGGCGCAGGGAAAAGGATGGAATGACATGGTCCCCAAAACGATACGCCGCCTGACGGCAGCCCTTGCGCTGGCCTGTGGCGCGATATGCGCCGCGCCACACGCGCAGGCAGCCGATGCCATGCAGGCCGTGCAGGTGCATGGGCAGACGATCCGCTTTATCGAAGCGGGGCACGGACCTGATCTGGTTCTTGTGCATGGTCTGGGCAGCAATGCCCGTTTCGACTGGGGCAAGGTCATTCCCGAACTGGCCCGGCATTATCATGTGCTGGCCATGGACCAGCTTGGCTTCGGGCAGTCGGCCAAACCCATGATCGCCTACGGGGTGCAGACATGGGTGGATATGCTTGATGGCTTCCTGAAAGCCCGCCATGTCACGCATTTCACGCTTGCCGGTGAATCGCTGGGTGGCTGGATTGCGGGTCTGTATGCCGTCGAGGCGGAAAACAATCCCGCCATGACCCGCCCTGAAAAGCTGGTGCTGACCGATGCGGCCGGGCACCGGAGCCTGTTCAGCAAGGGAACACCGCCCTTCAGCCATGCCCTGTCCATCGAAGGCACGCGCACCGGACTGGGTACGCTGTTCCACAATCATGCCCTGATTACCGACGCGGTGGTGGAAAACGCCTTTGAAACCCGCCTTGCCGAAGGCACGCAGTACACACAGGACAGCCTGCTGCATAACATCAACGATCCCGCGACCTTCCTGGATGACCAGATGACCCGCATCACCATCCCGACGCTTGTGGTCTGGGGACAGGACGACCAGATCATACCGCTGGCTGATGGGCAGGATTTCGCAGCACGGATACCCGGCGCAAGGCTGGTCGTGATCCCCGCATGCGGGCACGGACCAGCGATTGAACAGCCCGGGCGGTACCTGCAGGCGGTCGAACCCTTCCTTGCCGCGCCGCATGGGTGAAAAAACGGTCTGTATGCGGCAGTCCGGGAAGGTTTTTTTTCAAAAAGCTTCAGCAAAAACGTCTTCATGATTCCCCAGACGCGCGCCAGCATGCCGCGTCCCGGCCACGGGACGGAACCAGCACGCCACGCAGGCAGGGACCTAGCGGATGGGAAGGGGAATATGGTTGACGGTCATGACCCCGCCCTCCCAGCTGACATCCCACGATGTGCCGCCCGATGGCGCCTTGTGCCCGAACAGCTTGGCCAGGATCAACGCGGCGCTGGCCCGTGTCTGACCCGCATTGCGCAGGGTCTCGATTACGGCATCAAGGTTCTGCACCTGTATATGGCCGGTGGCAGATGACGCGTCGGTATTGCCTGTCAGATTGGCGTCACCATTGCCGGTGATCTGCATGGCGCCGCGCTGCGCGGTCAGGGAGGCCACATGCAGCGGCACGCGCACGTTTTCGGGCGGGTGGCCGGTAATGGCGGCGGCCAGCGGCACCAGTGACTCGCCGGGTACGGATGCATTGGCCGCAGCCTGCTGCGGCAGGGCGCTGGCCAGCAGCGTGTTATGCGTGCCGGTTATGCCAATGCCCTGCGTCTCCAGCGTCAGCGTGGCCGGAGCGCTGTCGCTTCTGGCGCCCGCCAGATGCAGGTGCGCGCGACGGAAGGACAGTTTCGTCTGGCCGCTGGTCAGCAGGCCGCCCTGCCATGTCAGGTCATAGCTGTGGCCCGCGCGCAGTCCTTCCATGATCGGGGTGGCGGCGGATACGAAATAATCCTGCGAACATCCCTGTGAATGATGGCCCGTCAGCGTCGCCAGCATGACGAGGGAGGCCACGTCCTCCATATCCCGCAACGCCTGCGGGGGCAGCCCGGTGCCACTGGCCGCAATGTCGGTGGCATGGAATGTCTGGTCCACACCCCCCGCCAGCGACAGGTCGTAGCCATGCCCGGCAAGGGCACCATCGCCATGGGGCTGGCTGCTGCCCACCTGCACATGGCCACATGTGCCCGGCAGGGCCGTGGCCCCGGCCGGCCCGATGCAGGACAGGACGGCGAGGGCGGTGGTGATGAGTAATGTCTTCATTTGCAGCACAAGTTGGCGTGATTACGCGCCGGATGCAATCGGGTATGATATGCCCACCGCCATGATGAAACAGCCACGCCCACGCCGCCATGCTGCGCCGGATTGATTCCTTCCTTGCCTGCCTGCTGGCCACCGTGGCGCTGGCAAGCGTGCTGCCCTGTCGCGGGGATGGGGTCAGGGTTTTCAATATCCTTGCCATCATCATGATCGCGAACATGTTTTTCCTGCAGGGCGCGCGCCTGTCCCGTCGCGCGGTCATGGAGGGAATGCTGGGATGGCGACTCCATCTTGCCATCCTGTCATGCACGTTTGTCATGTTTCCCCTGCTGGGCATGGCGCTGCAGGCTGCACTGCCGGGCATGCTGGATGCGTCCATGTGGACAGGCGTGCTGTTCCTGTGCTGCCTGCCGTCAACAGTACAGTCATCCATCGCCTTTACCTCGATTGCACGGGGCAATGTGGCCGCCGCCATCTGTTCGGCCACGCTGTCCAACATACTGGGCATTTTCCTGACGCCACTTCTGGTGGGGATCGTGTTCGGCCGACATGCCACGGGTGGTGGCGGCGGGATCACGCCCATCGTGCTGCAGCTGCTGGTCCCCTTCATCGCGGGGCAGGTGGCCCAGCCATGGATCGGGGCATGGGCGCACAGGCATAAGAAGCTGCTGTCCTTTTCCGACCGGGGATCGATCCTCGTGGTGGTCTATACCGCCTTTAGCGAGGCCGTGACGCAGGGGCTGTGGCACCGCCTGCCGCCGCTGCAGCTTGGCCGGGTAGGGCTGGTGGATGCCGGACTGCTGGCGATCGTGCTGGGGCTGACCATGCTGGCGGGGCGACTGTGCCGCTTTCCCCGCGCCGACCGGATCGCCATCATATTCTGCGGGTCAAAGAAATCTCTGGCATCAGGCGTTCCGATTGCCAGCGTACTGTTTTCGCCCGGCGATGTCGGACTGATTGTCATGCCACTCATGATCTACCATCAGGTCCAGCTTTTCGTATGCGCCACCCTGGCGCGACGCATGGGCGCGGAAGGGGATGGAGACTGATTGCATCCTTTCCCCCTCGCGCCCACACGCGCGGCCCGGTATGTAGGGCACGCCAGACAGGCCAGATGGGCCTTGCAACCGCAGGATATGGTGGAGAGAGATGACAGGACTGGATCCGGACAACTGGGATGGGCTGCGCGCCCTGGGCCATCAGATGGTGGACGACATGATCGACCGCCTGTCCACCCTGCGTGACCGCCCGGTCTGGCAACCCATGCCCGACGCGCTGCGTGCGCGGCTTCGCACCGGCCTGCCGCATGATCCCACCCCGCCGGAAGCGCTGTACGCCCGTTTTCGTGAACTGGTCGAACCCTATTCCACCGGCAACGTGCATCCCGGTTTCATGGGCTGGGTGCATGGCGGGGGCACGGCAGTTGGCATGCTGTCGGAACTGCTGGTTGGCGGGCTGAACGCAAATTGCGGCGGCCGCGACCATGCCCCGATCGAGGTCGAACGCGAGGTCATCCGCTGGGCTGCGGAAATGTGCGGCTTTCCCGACACCACCACAGGGCTGCTGGTGACCGGGTCGTCCATGGCGAACATGATTGCCGTCATTACTGCCAGCCGCGCCGTGCCCGACGGGCTGGACATGCGGGCAGAGGGCGTGGGCACGCGCAGGCTGGCGGGATATGCCGCCGCGACCGCGCATGGCTGTATTTCACGGGCGTTCGACCTGACCGGCCTTGGCACCAACGCGCTGCGCGTGATCCCGGTGGATGCAGACAACCGCATGATCCTGCCTGAACTGGAGCGTGCCATTGCCCTCGACCGCGCGGCGGGGCTGGAACCGTTCATGGTGATCGGCACGGCAGGCACGGTGGATACCGGGGCGATCGACGACCTGAGCGCCCTGGCCGATATCGCGGCGCGTGAAAAGATCTGGTTCCATGTCGACGGCGCATTCGGCGCACTGGCCATGCTGTCCGATACGCTGCGGCCCGGCCTGCGCGGACTGGAACGCGCGGACAGCGTGGCCTTCGATTTCCATAAATGGGCGCAGGTGCAGTACGACGCGGGCTGCATCCTTGTCCGCCGCCCCGGTGCGCAGGCCGCGGCCTTCGCGCAGTCGCGCGCCTACCTTGCGCGTGAGGACCGGGGCCTTGCCACCAATGCGCCATGGTACTGCGACCTCGGCCCCGACCTGTCACGTGGTTTCCGCGCGCTAAAGGTGTGGATGACGCTGGGCACCTATGGCGCGGATGGCATGGGCCGGATGATCGCCAACTGCTGCGCCATCGCCCGGCACCTTGCCACACGTATCAAGGCCAATCCACGCCTGGAACTGCTGGCCCCGGTTACGCTGAACATCGTGTGCTTCCGCATCATCGCCCCCGTGTCCGACCTTGACCATTTCAACGGGGAGGTGGTGAAGGACCTGCATGAAAGCGGGATCGCGGCCCCTTCGACCACCATCATCAACGGGCACAAGGCCATCCGCGCGGCCATCGTCAACCACCGCACAACCAATGTGGATGTGGATCACATGCTGGACGCGCTGCTGGACCTTGCGGACCGCAGGCTGACGGCGGGCTAAAATGCTGTTGACAGAAAAATAGGATTTCTGGACGCCGCCTTTTTTCAAAAAGGTGGCGCTTTCCGAAGCTTTTTGAAAAAAGCTGCACCAGAAACTTCTTTTCAGGGCATTCCGCAGGCAGGCTTAAAAAAGCCCCCCATGAACCGGGGCGGGGCAGGGGCCTAACCGCCGCGCCTGCGGCCGCGCGTGGCTTCTTCCTCAAACAGTTCGGACAGCTTCTTCATCATCGTGCCGCCCAGTTCCTCGGGGTCGGTAATGGTCACGGCACGGCGGTAATACCGTGTCACGTCATGGCCGATGCCAATGGCCAGCAGTTCGGTACTGGTGCGGTTTTCAATATGTGCGATGACCTCGCGCAGGTGATTTTCCAGATATGATCCCGGATTGGCCGACAGCGTACTGTCATCCACCGGCGCGCCATCGGAAATCACCATAAGGATACGCCTGCCTTCCGCACGCGTGGCCAGACGCCGCTGCGCCCACAGCAGGGCCTCGCCATCAATGTTTTCCTTCAGCAGCCCTTCGCGCAGCATCAGACCAAGATTGCGCCGTGCGCGCCGCCACGGCATGTCGGCGGCCTTGTAGATGATATGCCGCAGGTCATTCAGCCGCCCGGGATTTTCGGGCTTGCCTTCCTGCGTCCACAGCTCCCGGCTGCGCCCCCCTTTCCACGCACGGGTGGTAAAGCCCAGCACTTCCACCTTCACAGCGCAGCGTTCCAGCGTGCGGGCAAGGATATCGCCACACATGGCGGCCACTGAAATCGGCCGCCCGCGCATGGACCCCGAATTGTCGATCAGCAGGGTGACGACCGTATCACGGAAATCGGTATCGCGTTCGCGCTTGTACGACAGGGACAGCATGGGATTGACCACGATGCGCGACAGGCGGCCTGCGTCAAGCATCCCCTCTTCAAGGTCGAATTCCCACGCCCGCGTCTGCTGCGCCATAAGCTTGCGCTGCAACCGGTTGGCCAGCTTGGACACCACGCCCTGCATGCTGACAAGCTGCTGGTCCAGCGTCTGGCGCAGGCGGAACAGTTCTTCCGCATCGCACAGGTCTTCGGCGGCGATTTCCTCGTCATACACGGTGGTGAATGCATGATAGGACGGGGGAACGTCTTCCTCTTCCGCCGCGTCCTCACCCGGGCCGCCCGCTTCTTCCGACCCGCTGGCCGATCCGCCCTGCTCCCCGTCATCGGGGTCTTCATCACCAGCACCCGTGCCTTGGGACATCTGCATGGGCAGGGAATTGTCGTCTTCCTCCGGCCCTTCGTCCTGTGGTTCGGGCGTCGCGTCGTCTGTCTGTTCCTCGTCCTCGCTGCTGGCGGCCTCCGCTTCGGCCGTGCCATCGTCGGCCGCCTCATCGGGCGTGGTTTCCTGCTGCATCAGGTCGCATGCCATAAGCAGCCTGCGCGCGGCCTGCGCGAAATCATGCTGGCTGTCCTGACGCGCCACCATTTCATCCAGCGCCCGCAGGGCGGCAGGCGGCAGATCATCGGACCACGCATTCATAAGGGCACGCATGGATGCGGGCAGGGGACGGCCGGACATCCGCTCACGCGCAAGCAGGCCGAGGGCAAGCGGCGTGGGCAGCTTTGTGTGGCTGGACAGGCGGTCCAGCCCCATATCCGCGCATTCCTGCGCCAGGCGGGCATCAAGGTTGGCGGCGACACCTGCCATGTGACGCGCCCCAAGGCTTTCGACACGCGCCTGTTCCAGCACATCATACACTTCGCGCGCTTCGCCCGCGGGGGGCATGGCGCTGGCATGAAGCGCCACGTCATGATGGCGCAGGCGCAGGGCGGCGGAATCGGCCGCGCCGCGCATGCGGGTCATGTCCGCATCCGTCATCTGCCGCGAGGGCTGGGGCAGGCGGACATGCGTGCCGGTAACCGACGCCCCGGACGGCACCGGCCCGTTGAGGAACGAGACCTCGGCCTGTGCGTGGCCGCCCAGCGCGCGTACGGCGCCAACCGTCGCGCGCTTGAAGCCTTCGGCCCGACGGGCGTCCTGCCCGGCCTGTGGGGTAGGAGGTTTTTTCCGGTTTTCACGCATGCCGTGCCTGCCCTGTCATCAGCCTCTGGGCGCCAGCGGACTGGCGTTGAAGCAGCGCTGGTAATATTCCGCCACCGTCGGGCGCTCCGCCTCGTCACATTTGTTGAGGAAGGTAACGCGGAATGCGAAGGCAAGATCGTTGAAGATACGATAGTTCTCGGCCCAGCTTATGACCGTGCGCGGCGACATGACGGTGGAAATATCCCCTGCAATGAAGCCTGAACGCGTCAGGTCCGCCAGTGCGACCATGCTTTCCACCCGCCTGCGCCCGGCTTCGTCCTTTTTGGGGTCGATGCCCATCTTGGCCAGCACGATGGCCGTTTCCTGCGCATGGGGCAGGTAATTCAGCGTGGTGACAATGTTCCAGCGGTCCATCTGGCCCTGGTTGATCTGCTGCGTGCCATGGTACAGCCCCGTGGTATCGCCCAGGCCGACCGTATTGGCGGTCGCGAACAGGCGGAAGAAGGGATGCGGGCGGATCACGCGGTTCTGGTCAAGAAGCGTCAGGTGCCCCTCGATTTCCAGAACGCGCTGGATCACGAACATCACGTCGGGACGACCGGCATCGTATTCGTCAAACACCAGCGCGCAGGGGTGCTGCAGCCCCCATGGCAGCAGGCCTTCGCGGAATTCGGTGATCTGCTGGCCGTCTTTCAGCACGATCGCGTCCTTGCCGATCAGGTCGATACGCGAGATATGGCTGTCAAGGTTGATGCGCACGCTGGGCCAGTTCAGCCGCGCCGCGACCTGCTCGATATGGGATGACTTGCCCGTGCCGTGATAGCCCTGGACCATGACGCGACGGTTGAAGGCAAACCCAGCAAGGATGGCCAGAGTGGTGTCATGGTCGAATTTGTAGGACGGGTCGATGTCGGGCACATGATCGGTCCGGACCGAGAAGGCGGGCACCTTCATGTCGCTGTCGATACCGAACACGTCCCGCGCCGAAACCTGCAGGTCAGGGGCGGACACGGCCGAAATATCGGGAAGCGGCGCGCCATTGGCGTCCGCTGCGGCGGTTATCAGGTCTGCGGGTTCGTTCATCTGCTTTTTCTCGTCCGTCGCTTCATCTGTTCTGGCCCGCCATGACGGCGCAGGGCGCGGCATATCGGGTCATGGAGTATAGGCTGACCTGTAACGATCAGCCAGTGCACGGTTTCCGCGCCCCCCTGTGAGTTCAGGCGGGTGGCCCGTCAGGCGCTGCGGGCCATGCCATCGCGCCCGGCGGTGGCGACAAGGTGGGCACGCACCGTGGCATAGGCGATATTGATGCCCTTGAACCGTTCTTCCGCCTTGCGGTCCCCCCCGTTGGTGTCGGGATGGTGCCGGCGCGCAAGGTCCTTGTACCGGGTCTTGAGTTCGTCCATGGACACCGGCCAGCCAAGGTCCAGCACGCCCAGCGGGTATTTCAGCGCCTGCGGTGCCTCCGCCCGGCTGTCTTCTTCCCGCCGCTGGCGCGCACGGCTTCGTGCACGCGCCTTTGCAGCGCCCTTCAGCAGGTCGAGCGGGTCAAGCACCTCCTCCTCGCTGAAGGCATGGGCGGCGCTGCCCTGTCCCAGTTTCCATGATGGCCGGTTCCATGACGTATCGGCACGGATATGCGCCTCGATCTGGCCGGGGGTCATGCCGCGGTAGAAGTCCCAGTTCGCGTTGTATTCCCGGACATGCTGGAGGCAGAACCAGAAATACTTGTTCAGCGCATCGCGCGAACGCGGGGCGCGATAACCCGCCGGCTGGTCGCAGCCATGCATGTCACAGCAGCGGTCAGGCGCGTCGGGTTCGGGGTCAAAGGCGCGATGCCGGGTGTTCCTTCTCTTCATCATTGTCGTTATGTGCGCCTGTTCATGCTTCGTGCAAGAGCGAAGCTGTGCAATGAATGATCCCGCTATCATGGAGCCGCCAATGGAACAGCAAGCAACCGGCCGGGCCGGACGGATCGAACGCATCATACGCGAACATCTCGCCCCTGTGGAACTGCGCATACATGACGACAGCGCCCGCCACGCCCATCACGTCCATGTGCGCGATAATGGCGTACAGGCGGGGGAAAGCCACTACAACGTGCTGATTGTCAGCCCTGCATTCGACCAGATGGGCCGGGTGCAGCGATCGCGCATGGTGCATGACCTTCTGGCGGAAGAGTTCGCGGGCGGCATGCATGCCCTGTCGCTCGTGCTGCGCACGCCACACGAACAGGCCCGGATGGACGCGGCATGAAGCCCGCCTTTCCCTTCGCCACGCGGCGGCTGATGATGGGCGGCCTGCTGACCCTGCTGGCCGCATGCGCCGGCGCCCCCGTGCAGCAGGCGCCCGACCAGCAGGCGGACATCGCGCGGGTCGAGGCCTATCTCAATACCTCGAACGGGCTGCAGGCCAATTTCGTTCAGACATGGCCCGATGGCGGAAAGGGGCAGGGGGTCATGCATTACGATCCGGGCCGCCTGCGGCTGGATTACGAAACGCCGGGATCGATGAAGCTGGTTGCGGCCAGCGGGCACCTTCTGTTCGTGGACCACCGCCGCGAATCGGTCACCCGCATGTCGCTGGGCCACCAGCCGCTTGGCCTGCTGCTGGAACAGCCCGTGCGCCTGTCGGGACAGATCGCGGTGACGGCGGTGCAGCACGGGCAGAACAGCCTGCAGGTTTCGCTGGCGCGGCGCGACAGCGAATCACAGGGGATCCTGACGCTTGGCTTTTCCGATATCGGCGGCAGGCTGTCGCTGCTGGTGATCGAGATGACGGATGTGGAACGCCAGCACATCCGCCTCGACCTGACCGACACCTCAGTCAGCGGCCAGTCATGGCCTGACGCGATGTTTACCCTGTCGGCCAGCAACTAGACGTTACCCGGCGCGTGGGCCGCCCCCCAGCGTGCCGGGAATCGGGCCGAAGCATTCGGGCCACGTGGCCGCAAGGGCCGCGTCAACTTCGTCCATGCTGATGGCCTTTCCCAGCTTCGCCAGGCTGGTGACGCCGTATTCGCTGATGCCGCAGGGCACGATTCCGCCAAAATCGCTGAGGTCAGGGGCGACGTTGATCGCGATTCCATGCCAGCTGACCCAGCGCGAGACACGCACGCCAATGGCCGCGATCTTTTCCTCGCGCCCCGTGGCGGGATCGACTACCCAGACCCCGATGCGATCCGCGCGGCGTTCACCGGCCACGCCAAACCGGCGCAATGTACGGATGATCCATTCTTCCAGCGTGTGAACATAGGCCCGCAGGTCGCGCGCTGGCGCCATGCCGTGCGCCCGGGTCAGGTCCAGCATGGCATAGGCCACCCGCTGCCCCGGCCCGTGATACGTCCACTGCCCGCCGCGCCCGGCGGGGTAGGTGGGATAGCCACGCGGGTTGAACAGGTCCGAATCCTTGGCCGATGTCCCTGCAGTATAGGTGGGGGGGTGCTCCAGCAGCCAGACGCGTTCAGGCAGGCTGCCGTCGCGTATGCCACGGGCCTGAGCCTCCATTTCCGCCAGCGCGGTGGGGTAGGGCACCAGATTTGCCGCCCTGTGCCATAAAAACTCGTTTTCAGTCATTGCCCACGGGCCTTCCATCGGTTATACGCCCCTTCATCGTCATGACGGTATCGCCCAGTCGATCATCGTTGTCACGTTGCGGCCATGGCGGAATGGTAGACGCGCAAGCTTGAGGTGCTTGTGGGGGAAACCCCGTGGAAGTTCGAGTCTTCTTGGCCGCACCAACCTGATTTTCCTGAAAATTGGCGAAACGGTCCACCTCCCCCATCGGGGCAGGCTGTCCGTGCGTACCTGCGTCTATGGACGGCAGGCGTCCCGCAGTCGGAAAATGGCCAGCTTCACACATGTGGCATGCAGGGGCGACATGGGGCCGGATGCCTTATGTCATAAAAAAGTCACAATATTTCCGCATAAACGGCAGGTATCTACCTCAGATGATATGAACATCCACAGGCAACCTGACGCACTGCGCGAATGGTTACAAAAGGTGTCATATCGGCAGCGGGTGCTGGCGTGCTGGAGGAATCGTGATTTAAATCATGTTTGGTCCTGATAAAGCACGCTACATCATTGCCATCTGGTAACACCCTGTTACCTGTTTTCATTATGGAAACGGGGCATCAGTCGGTATTGCCTGTTTCTGTCATGCATCTTGAGGTAAATATTAGTGATTAAGCCCCTTAAAAAAGCCGTATTGCCGGTTGCCGGTCTTGGAACGCGCTTTCTGCCCGCAACCAAGTGCGTGCCCAAGGAAATGCTGACCGTCGTCGACCGTCCGCTGATCCAGTATGCAATCGATGAAGCACGCGAAGCAGGGATCGAGGAATTCTGCCTCGTTTCCAGCCGGGGCAAGGACTCCCTGATCGACTATTTCGATATTTCCTACGAGCTGGAAGACACGCTGAAGGCCCGCAAGAAGGCCTCCGCGCTGAAGGCGCTGGAAGCCACCCGCGTCACCCCGGGTTCCATGCTGTCCGTGCGCCAGCAGGAACCGCTGGGCCTGGGCCACGCCATCTGGTGCGCACGTGAATTCATCGGCAACGACCCGTTCGCCATCCTGCTGCCCGATGACGTGGTGCAGAGCAAGAAGTCGTGCATCGGCCAGCTGGTTGAAGTCTATAACAAGACCGGCGGCAACGTTCTGGCCGTGACCGAAGTCCCGCGTGAGCAGACCGGCAGCTACGGCATCCTTGATGTCGGCAAGGACGATGGCAAGACCGTCGAGGTCAAGGGCCTGGTTGAAAAGCCCGACCCGAAGGACGCGCCGTCCACCCTGTCCGTCATTGGCCGTTACGTGCTGACCGCCGATGTGCTGAAGCACCTTGCCAAGCTGGAAAAGGGTGCCGGTGGCGAAGTGCAGCTGACCGACGCCATGGCCAAGACAATCGGCCACGTGCCGTTCCACGGCTATCGCTACGAAGGCAAGCGTTTCGACTGCGGCAGCAAGATCGGCTTCCTGGAAGCGCAGATTGCCTTCGCGCTGGAGCGTGAAGAACTGGCGCCGGGCGTGCGTGAATTCCTTACGAAGTACAAGTGATCTTCCGGCACCGTTTTGATCCGACCAGCCTGCGGGAATATGACATCCGCGGGACGGTCGGCAGAACGATCAGCCCGGAAGACGCGTATGCCATCGGCCGCACGTTTGGTAACATCGTGGCCGGTGATGGCGGCAGTACTGTCGTCATCGGATATGACGGACGCCTTTCGTCCCCCTCCCTCGAACATGCCCTGGTGGAGGGGGCCGTGGCGTCCGGCATGGACGTGGTCCGCATTGGCTGCGGTCCCACACCCATGCTGTATTTCGCCTCTGCCCGGCTGAATGCGGATGGGGCGATCATGGTCACGGGCAGCCATAACCCGCCTGACCATAACGGTTTCAAGCTCGTACTGGCCAACAGGCCATTCTTCGGTCCACATATCCAGATGCTGGGGCAGATGGCCGCCACGGGCGATGTCGGCACGCATAAACCCGGCACGACCCGCGCGCTGGATGTAAAAGGCGCGTATATCGACCGCCTGCTGCGCGACCGTGGGGGCGATACCCGCCCGCTGAATGTCATATGGGATTGCGGCAACGGGGCCGCAGGCGATGTCCTGTCGCTTCTGGTCAGGCGCCTGCCAGGACGCCACCGCGTACTGAACGCCGCGATTGACGGCCATTTCCCCGCCCATCATCCTGACCCGACCATTCCCGCAAACCTGCGGCAGCTGATCGCGGCCGTCCGTCAGGACGGGGCAGACCTTGGCATTGCCTTTGACGGGGATGCGGACCGTCTGGGCGTGGTGGATGATACGGGCGAAATCCTGTGGGCGGACCAGCTTCTGCTGATCCTCGCGCGCGACATGCTGCGTGACCACCCCGGCGCAACCGTCATTGCCGACATCAAGACCAGTCAGGTGGTATTTGATGAAATCGCGCGTAGCGGCGGCCAGCCCTGCATGTGGAAATCCGGCCATTCACAGATGAAGACAAGAATGGCCGAAACCGGTGCATTGCTGGCGGGCGAGATGTCGGGGCATATCTTCTTTGCCGACAGGTGGTACGGATTTGACGACGCGCTGTATGCCGCGCTCCGGCTGCTGGATGTCGTCTCCCGGCTGGACGGTCCGCTCTCGACGGTACGACGTGCATTACCCCACACTGTTTCCACCCCCGAACTGCGCTTTGCCTGTCCCGATACACGCAAATTCGACGTGATTGCGGAAGTCGCCATCCGACTGGAACAGGCTGGCGCCACTGTCTGCGATATTGATGGCGTGCGTGTCAGCACGCCGGATGGCTGGTGGCTGCTGCGCGCATCCAATACGCAGGCCTCCCTTGTCGCCCGGGCGGAAGGGACGACACAGGCGGCGCTGGACCGGCTGATGGCGACGCTTTCGGCGCAGCTGACGCGATCTGGCGTGACGCTGCCCGATTTTTCCGATCAGGCCGCACCTCATTGAACGTCGCCTTGGCAAAAACGTCCTTCTGTAAAGACCGTCTGAACAGTCAGCCCATGATAGCGCTTTAAAATCAAAGGATGTTTTTGATGAAGCTTTTTGCAAAAAAGCCGGCATCCCCAAATTTTTATTTTTCCCATCAATGAGTTATTTTCAAACAGTCCCTGCGTCCGCATGACAGGGGTGGATATATCCGGCGCAGGCGGTTTTTTTGTTGAATGCCGGGCCATGGGGTTTAATAAGACCCGCACCGGTCCGATATGCCGGTCATGACCCCCATGCAGGAACCGCGCGATATAATGGCCACCCCTTCCTTCCGTTCATTTCTTGTGCCGGGGCAACTCGTAAGCCATCCCGATCACCCGGAATGGGGCGAAGGGCAGGTGCAGTCCGCCATCGGGCACCGGGTAACGGTCATGTTTCCCCATGCTGGCAAGGTTCTGGTTGATGCCACGGTCGTGCAACTGACCGTGCTGTCATAAGGGAGAGCTGCATGAATACCGCATTGCTGGCTGCCCCGTTACCTGATTCCTATGGTCGTCTGCTGACTTACCTGCGCGTATCGGTCACGGACCGGTGTGACATGCGCTGCATCTACTGCATGTCCGAAGACATGTCCTTCCTGCCAAAGGCCGAGATCCTGTCGCTGGATGAACTGGCCCGGCTGTGCGCGTCCTTCATCCGGCACGGCGTGCGCAGGCTGCGCGTGACGGGGGGCGAGCCGCTGGTGCGGCGCGATGTCATGGGTTTTTTCCGCGAAATGGGCGGATGGCTGGGCCGACCGGACGGACAGGCCGGGCTGGATGAACTGACCCTGACCACCAATGCCAGCCGACTGGCCGAATTTGCCGACGGGCTGCGCGCATGTGGCGTGCGGCGGGTCAATGTCAGCCTGGATTCCCTTGATCCCGGCCGGTTCGCACGCATTACCCGGCGCGGCAACCTTGCCCGTACGCTGGACGGCATCCGCGCAGCACGGGAAGCGGGACTGGACATCCGCATCAACACCGTGGCCATGGCGGGGATAAACGCGGATGAATTCGACACCCTGATTGCATGGTGTGGCGAAATCGGCGCGGATCTGTGCCTGATCGAGACCATGCCCATGGGCGAGACGGGCGAGGACCGGACCGACCATTACCTGCCTTTGTCGGATGTGCGCCGTGACCTGCAGCAGCGCTGGACGCTGGAACCGCTATCCTACCGCACCGGCGGCCCCGCACGGTATGTCCGCATTGCCGAAACGGGACGCAGGATCGGCTTCATCACGCCCATGACCCATAATTTCTGCGAAAGCTGCAACCGTGTCCGCCTGTCCTGCACGGGGCGGCTGTATACCTGCCTCGGGCATGAAGGATCGACCGACCTGCGCGCGCCGCTCCGCGCCGGGGCGGATGACATGGACATGATGGATCACGTCCGTGCCGCCATCCTGCGCAAACCGCGCGGGCATGACTTCCTGATCGGC
Organism: Komagataeibacter intermedius TF2; assembly: GCF_000964425.1. Classification (GTDB taxonomy): domain Bacteria; phylum Pseudomonadota; class Alphaproteobacteria; order Acetobacterales; family Acetobacteraceae; genus Komagataeibacter; species Komagataeibacter intermedius. Next base: position 38,937 of record NZ_BANF01000039.1, read on the forward strand.
CGCAATGCCGATGATCCCGCCCGGGTCACACGGCACATGAGTGTCACCGGCGGATAAGGGCACACGCCATGTTACGGCGTTTCGCGCAGCGCATCCTCCAGACTTACGCTGAACTGCCCCGGGCGCAGGGCCTGCGGCTGCGTCGGGGCAGGGGACCAGCCCGTCATGATCGCCATATGCAGGTCCTGGCCCAAGTTCCCGTCCTCATCCACGGGCAGGCATTCCAGCGCCCCGGCCAGCAGGGCCGGATGCGTCAGTCCGCGCGTGCGTTCACGCAGGGCGTTCGTCTCCCCACCGTGGCGCAGGTCGCTCAGCAGCCCCATGGGCGTGCGATAGGACAGATGGATCACATCGGCGTCCACCACGGGCAGGGCAAACCCCGCGCGTTGCAGCAGGCCCGCACAGTCACGCAGCCCCGGAAAGGGGGAGACGCGCGGCGAAACCCCACCACGCTGCGCCATTTCGGCATCCATCAGCGCACGCCGCAGGTCAGCCAGCGTGGGCAGTACCGGCATGCAGGCCAGGAACAGCCCATCCGGGGCCAGTATGCTGCGCACCTGCGCCAGCAGGCCCGGCAGGTCATTGATCCAGTGCAGCGACAGGCAGGCCACCACAAGATCGAAGCTGTCAGGGGCGAAAGGCAGCCATTCCGCATCCATGCACACCGCGGGACCGGTATCTTCCGCGCACATGGGCCACGACAGGTCGGCCGTAACGGTGGGAATGCCACGCGCCCGCAGGGCGGGTGCGACAACACCCCGCCCGCCAATGTCCAGTGCCGCGCCAAAATGACGCGTAACATCATCCAGCCGGTCCAGCAGGCGATCCGTCGCTTCCGCCAGCACGGGCCGGACATGGCCGACTGTGGCGGCCGCGCGGTCGCGGTGCAGACGCACGGCATGACGGTCAAATATCTGCGGCACATCCATGCTTTCGATGTGCCCCCATGTCCCGCCGCTGCCAAGCCCACGATCGTGTGAAGACATGAACCTCCACGCATCCCCCTGGTGGCGGCGGGTCGGCACGCGCATGCTGGACACGCTGTTTCCGCCCCGTTGCCTTGGCTGCGGGGCCGACGTCATGCAGGCGGGGCTGTTATGCGGGACATGCGTCAGCCAGCTGCACCTGATCACGTCCCCATATTGCCACCGCTGCGCGCTGCCGTTTCCCTCCCGCGCCGCAGGTGGCCCGACGCTGACCTGCACCACATGCGCCGAAACCCCGCCGCCGTGGCATGAAGGGCGTGCCGCGATGGTCTATGACGACATGCCGCGCCGCCTGATCCTGCCACTGAAATATGCGGACCGGACGGAAAACGCAGCGCTGCTGGCGCGTTACATGGCGGCAGCCGCTACCGGACTGGTGCAGAAAGACAGCATTTTCATACCCGTGCCCCTGCACCGGCTGCGCCTGTTTGCCCGACGGTACAATCAGGCGGCGCTGCTGGCAGGTGCGCTGGCGGGACGGACAGGGGCCACGTTTCTGCCCGACGGGCTGGAACGCCTGCGGGCTACCCCCGCGCTGAAGGGGCAGGGCAGGGCGCGGCGGCACGACATCATGCGCGGCGCGATTGGCGTGCGCGCCCACAGGCGTCGTGACATTGCGGGGCGGCATGTCATCGTGGTGGACGATGTCATGACCACCGGCGCAACCCTTGCGGCATGTGCACGCAGTCTGTGCGATGCAGGTGCGGCACGGGTCGATGTGCTGGCCGCCGCCCGTGCCTGTGGCCAGCACGAACAACAATAGGGTAAACTGGGCACCAGACCCGCCCGACCATGGGGGCGGACACACACCAGACCAAGCGAAGGTTCAATGCCGTCTATTGACATCTATACCCAGCCCGGCTGCCCATACTGCATCCGCGCGGTCCGACTGCTGGCGCACAAGGGCGTGCCCTTCAACGAAATCAATGCCCCGCACGGCACGCCGGAACGCGCGGATTCGATCCGCCGTTCGGGTGGGCGCACCACCGTGCCGCAGATATTCATCGACAATACGCCCCTTGGCGGCTGTGATGACCTGATGGCGCTGGACCGCTCGGGCAAACTCGATACCCTTCTGGGCAAGGGCTGACACAGGGCACACGGACGGAGAGGGCATGATCCGGTACCAGCTACGATGTCGTGCAGGCCATGAATTTGAAGGATGGTTTCCCGGCAGCAGCGCATTCGAACAGCAGGCGGCGCGCGGCCTTCTGTCGTGCCCGCAATGCGGAACGGCGGATGTCAGCCGCGCGCTCATGGCGCCAGCGATCCATACTGCAGCCCCCCGGCAGGGGACGGACGCGCCACAGCCCCCCGCAGCCACGCCACCCGGCCATGCGTCAGCGGGAGTGCCCGATGCCATGATCGCTCTGTTACAGAAAATACGCCACACGGTAGAGGAACATTGTGACGACGTGGGGGACCGCTTTGCCAGCGAGGCCCTGGACATGCACCGGGGCAAGAGCGAGGCCCGTGGCATCTATGGCAGCATGACGCCACAGGAACAGGCCGAACTTGATGAGGAAGGGGTGGACGTCCATGCCATCCCGTGGGTCCGCCGGGCCGACAGCTAGAGGGAACACGCAAGCGCGCGGCACGCACACTACCGCGCCACGCGCCATGTGGGGGAACGATTGGAAATGCACGACAGCAAAAGCCACACAGGTACGCGCCAGACCGGATACCGCATGGGGGGCGGCCTTGCGCGCTGGCTGGCCAGGGGCGCCATTGCCGCCTTATGCGCGGTGGCGATCGGGGCCACCAACCTGCCCACGGCCCATGCCGAGGGGGGCGAGCCGGACATAATCGGCCGGTGGATGACGAAGGACCATGATGGCGTGTTTGAAATTTCCCATTGCGGGAATGAAATCTGCGGGCGGCTGGCTGGCGTGCGCTATACGACCGAAATGCCGCGCGACAAGCGTGGCGAGCCGGAATGCAACCTGCCCATGCTGAACGGGTTCACGCCCGACCCGAAGGAAGAGGGGCACTGGAACGGACACGTGACCGATCCCGACACGGGACATGTCTATCATGCCAAGCTGTGGGTGTCCCAGTCGGGGGACCTCAAGCTGCGTGGTTTCGTCGCCGTGCCTTTATTTGGTGAAACCGAAACGTGGAGCCGCTATACTGGTACGATCGGCCCGGCGTGCAAACTGCCCTGAAGGCCCCAGAAAACAATTCTCAACCAATGGGGATGATCCTTATTCCATGAGCTGCAATATTTCCCGCCGTGCCTTTGCCACCGCACTGGCCGCCGCCGGTGTGCCCGCCCTGTCGCGCCGCGCCGTGGCACAGGTCGCGACCAGGCCGCGCACCATCTGCTATATCGGTGGCTATACCCAGCATGGACCGCCCGGCGGGGCTGGCAACGGGCAGGGCATTTCCGTGTTCGAGATGAACCCCGACACCAGCAGCCTGTCGCCGCTCATGACCTATGTGGACATCGCCAGCCCCTCGTTCATGGCCATGTCCGCTGATTTCAGGCATCTTTACGCCCTCAGTGAAATCAATGACTTCAACGCCAATGGCGAAGGCTGCGTCACGGCGTTTTCCGTCAACCGCTCCAGCGGGGAACTGACCAAGCTCAACGTCGTGCGGTCAGGCGGCGCGGTGCCCGCGCATCTCAGCGTGCATGCATCAGGCAAGTACGTCCTGGTGGCCAATTACATGGGCGGCACGGTCGGCGTCCTGCCCATTCACCCTGATGGCAGCCTGGGCGATCCGACGGACGTGGTGCACAATACCGGCCCGCGCATGCCCGACCGTGCCGCGGATAACCCGCCGGGCAACTTCGCCATAAGCGACCATTCCAGCGCGCATGTCCACATGGTGGCGTCCGACCCGTCAGGCCGGTACGTGCTGGCGTGTGATGCAGGACTGGACCGGGTGTACGTCTGGACGCTGGACCTGCATACCGGCAGGCTGGTCCCTGCCAGAACGCCGTTCATCACCATGACGCCGGGCTCCGCGCCGCGCCACTTCTCCTTCAACGGGAAGGGGACGATGATCTACATCCTGGGCGAGCAGGATTCGAAAGTGGTCGCCGCCACCTTCAACCCCCAGACCGGCGAAATCGTGCCCCAGCAGACCGTCAGCACCGTGACCCCGCATTTCCGGGGCAGCACGCTGGCGGCGGGCATCCTGCTCTCGCCCAACGGCAAATACCTGTACGTATCGAACCGGCTGGGTGATTCGCTGGCCAGCTTCCATGTGAATGACGACGGTACGCTCAACCTGGTTGAAGAAATCTGGATGCATGCCGATTATGGCCGCGCGATGATGTTCGACCCCAGCGGCACCTACCTGTTCTGCGCCAACCAGCGCAGCGATTCCGTCACGTCATTCAAGGTCAATGCCCAGACTGGCGTGCTGGACTTCACATGGAACTTCACCCCGGTGGGCAGCCCGACGACATTCGCGTTCATGAATACGATCTGACGCCAGGCGGTGCCCGTCCGGGGCGCCGTGCTCAGTCGCGCACCATCGCCGCGACGTAGTTCACCGCCATGTCGCGGCTTTCACGCCAGCCCCCGGGGCTGGGCACCATACCCGCGATATCGGTTATGCGCAGGCCCGCGCGGGCCGCGTACTGCCCCATTTCGGCCGGGGTAATGAACTTGCGCCAGTCATGCGTGCCAACCGGCAGAAGGCGCAGGACGTATTCCGCCCCGATCTTGGCCATGGCCATGGACCGCCACGTGCGGTTCATGGTCGAAACCACCATGGCGCCACCGGGCCGCAGCATGCCGCCAAGCATGCGCAGGAAGGCTGCGGGATCGGTTACATGCTCGATCACCTCCAGCGCGGAAATCGCGTCAAAACGCGCGCCTTCGGCCACCAGTTCCTCGGCGCTGCCACAACGGTAGGACAGCGGGCCCGCGGATGCGGGCAGGGGATGCCGGCGCATGTGCAGCCGACCGGCCGTAATCGCCGCCTGTGACGCATCCAGGCCGGTCACGTCGAATCCGGCGCGGGCGAATGCCTCGCTGGCCAGCCCCGCGCCACAGCCAATGTCCAGCAGCGTGCGGCGCGCGCCATCATCCGCCACCGGGGGGAGCAGGTGACGCATGCTCCAGCCCGTGCGCAGGTCGTTCATGGCGTGCAGGGGGCGCATCGGGCCAGCGGGATCCCACCACCGGGCAGCCAGATCGCTGAAATGGGCGATCTCCTCCGGGGCGACGGAATCTGCCGACAGAACGGGCGAATCGTGATGCTGCATGGGTGCACCGCCTTTCATTTGGCTTTCTCCCGCTGGACGCGGAAGCTGGGGAGATGTATGTGACGCGGCTTGCGCATAACCGCAATGCCCCGGATTGGCCAACAGGCCCACACTCCGGATATGCTGAAGCCCGAGCCATAATGGAGCCACTATTCCGATGTCCCCTACCGTACCGCGGATCGTGATGAAATTCGGCGGCACGTCCGTCGCCGATCTTGACCGGATTCGTGCCGTCGCGGAAAAAGTCCGGAAACAGGTCGAGGCCGGGTGCGAGGTTGCCGTTGTCGTCTCCGCCATGTCCGGCGTGACCAACCGCCTTGTCGGCTACTGCCGCGATCTCTCGCCCCGACATGATGAACGCGAATACGACACCGTCGTTGCAACGGGGGAACAGGTCACCAGCGGCCTGCTGGCCATTGCGCTGCAGAATCTTGGCGTCAACGCCCGGTCATGGCTGGGCTGGCAGATCCCGCTGCGCACGGATGATGCGCATGGCAAGGCGCGCATCACCTCGATCGATGGCGCGAATCTGATCAGCAGCATGCAGGCGGGACAGGTGCCGGTCGTGGCGGGGTTCCAGGGGATCGGCCCTGACGGGCGGATCACGACGCTGGGCCGCGGGGGGTCCGATACCTCGGCCGTGGCGCTGGCGGCGGCCCTGAAGGCGGACCGGTGCGATATCTACACGGATGTGGACGGAATCTATACAACCGACCCCCGTATTGTTACCAAGGCACGGAAGCTGGACAAGATTACCTATGAGGAAATGCTTGAGCTGGCGTCCGTAGGGGCCAAGGTGCTGCAGACCCGCAGCGTGGAACTGGCAATGAAGGAGCGCGTGCGGGTGCAGGTGCTGTCCAGTTTCACCGATGGTCCCGCACCGTCAGAGGGGCATCTGCCCGGTTCATTAGTCGTGGATGAGGACGAAATCGTGGAACAGGAACAGGTCGCCGGAATTGCCTACTCCCGGGACGAGGCAAAGATTTCCGTCCGCCAGCTCCCTGACCGCCCGGGTATTGCGGCGGCGGTGTTCGGCCCGCTGGCCGATGCCAACGTGAACGTGGACATGATCGTCCAGAGCACGGGCGACGACGGGACGACCAACATGACATTCACGGTCGGCAAGACTGACCTGACGCGTGCGATTTCCGTCCTGGAAGCCAACCATGGCGCCACCCGGTACACCGAACTGCAGACCGATGACGACGTGGTGAAGATCAGCGTCGTGGGTGTTGGCATGCGTTCGCATGCGGGCGTGGCCAGCACGATGTTCCGCACGCTGGCCGAGCGCAACATCAACGTGCAGGTCATTTCCACCAGCGAGATCAAGGTCTCGGTGCTGATCGCGTCCGAATATACCGAACTGGCGGTGCGCGCCCTGCACACCGCCTACGGTCTGGACGCGGCGTGAGCACGGCACAGATGTCAGACGCCCCCGATACCGCCTCCGCCCTGACGGACCCCACGCGCCGGGCGGAAGCCCGCGCCCGGCTTGACCGGCTGTGGGGACGTGGCGCACGCTTCCTTGGCAGCGAATACGCGCTGCTGGCGGGCGCCATGTCATGGGTCAGCGAACGCAACCTTGTATCCGCCATTTCCAATGCCGGCGGCTTTGGTGTTCTGGCCTGTGGCGCGATGGAACCTGCGCGCCTGGCCGAGGAAATCGCGGCGACGCAGGCGCTGACCACACGCCCGTTTGGCGTCAACCTGATCACCATGCACCCGCAGCTTGATGAACTTGTGCGCGTCTGCATCGACGCGGGCATCACGCATGTGGTGCTGGCTGGCGGCATTCCCTCCGGCCCGGTCATCCGCGCCATCAAGGAAGGGGGCGCCAGGGTCATCGCCTTCGCGCCCGCGCTGGTCCTGGCCAAGCGGCTGGTGCGCCTTGGTGTCGATGCGCTGGTGATCGAGGGATCGGAAGCGGGAGGCCATGTCGGTCCGGTTTCGCTGACCGTGCTGGCGCAGGAAATCCTGCCCCATATCCATGACGTGCCGGTATTCGTCGCCGGCGGCCTGGGCCGGGGGGACGCGATCCTGTCCTATCTGGAACAGGGGGCTTCGGGCGCGCAGCTTGGCACGCGCTTTGCCGCGTCGCGTGAGAGCATCGCGCATGAAAACTTCAAGAAAGCCTTCATCCGCGCCAATGCGCGCGATGCGGTTACGTCCGTGCAGCTTGATGAACGCTTTCCCGTCATACCGGTCCGCGGGCTGAACAACGCCGGCACGCGGCGTTTCGTGCAGCACCAGGCGGAAACGCTGCGCCGTTTCCAGGCCGGTGAACTGACCAAGGAAGCGGCCCAGCTGGATATCGAACATTTCTGGGCTGGCGCGCTGCGCCGCGCCGTGGTGGATGGCGACGTGGAAAACGGTTCCGTCATGGCGGGGCAGTCGGTCGGCATGATCACGGGCGAGCAATCCGTCGGTGAGATCATCAAGGAACTGGTCGATCAGGCCATTGATGCCCTGATCCGTCAGGAGGAGAGGGCCCGCTACGGATGAGCGACGGCAAACGCATTTTCCGCCCAAAACCCGCGTCGGGCACGACAGCCTCGGCACCCGGCACGACACCCATCGCATCGGTAGGGGACATATTGCGTGCACGACGCGAGGAACTGGGGTGGAAACTGCCCGATGTCGCGGCATGGCTGCGCATCCGCCTGCCGTATCTGGAGGCGCTGGAAGCCGGTCGCCCCGGCGAACTGCCCGGCAGCGCCTATGCCGTAGGCTTCCTGCGCACCTATGCCAAGGCGCTGGGACTGGAGGCTGAACCGCTGGTCGAACGCTTCAAGGTCGAAAGCCGTGGCGCATTCACCCGCCGATCCGAACTGTCCTTTCCCGTGCCGCTGCCCGACCGGGGGCTGCCCATGGGGGTGCTGCTGTTATGCGGTATCGTCATTCTGGTGGGGGCCTATATCGGCTGGTACAGGCTGACCGGCACGGACGGGCTGGGCCATGACCTTCCGGGCAAGCTGACCCTGCCAGGAATTTCTTCGTCATCCACCACGGCGTCGCCGCAGGTGGCATCCGTCCTGCCCCCCGCTGATGAACGGCCCGAACCCCCGCCACAACCGCTTCCCCAGCAGGAGCGCGACGCCCTGACCGGCACGCCTGCACCCGTGCAGCAGGCAGCACCGTCAATGCCCGAACCCGCCCCGGCGGCCCCCACGCAGCCACTGGAGAAAATGGGCGAGGACCGTAATGTACTGGCGCAGCAGGCCGCCGCAGCGGCACAGCCCGCGGCACCCACGGATGGCGTAACCCTGAACGCCACCGCCGCGACATGGGTGCAGGTCCGCAAACCCGGTGGGCCCGTGCTGTATGATCACGTCATGCAGCCCGGGGAAACATGGCAGACGCCACAGGACCAGTCCGGCCTTGTGCTGACGGTTGGCAATGCGGGCGGCCTGACACTGGTCGCGGGCGGCGTCACGACACAGCCGCTGGGCCGGAATGGGGAAGTACGGCGTAACATTCCGCTCAGCCCCGCAGCCGTGGCGGACGGGTCGGTCATGCATGCCAGCCCGGCACCCGTCATCCACCCGTCCGCGCCGTCATCCACGGCCAGTACGCAGGCCCCTGATTCACCATCCATAACGGGAAGTGGCAATAATCTTTCGCCGCCCCTCCCGCAGCACATCGATCCGGAGTAGAATGGTCTCCATACGGCATGGTCCCCTGAGGGTCACCATGCCGGAAACCGGCATGTAACAGATCCACGGGCCGTGCCACGCCCCGCCACGGCGGGCCGGAGCACAAACCGCCGCCTTATCTGGAGGGCACATAATGAGCAGCTATCGTCCTTATCAGCACATCGAGCGCCGCAAGTCGCGGCAGATCCATGTCGGCAACGTGCCGGTCGGTGGTGACGCCCCGGTTTCGGTCCAGACCATGACCAACACCCTGACCACGGACGCCGAGGCCACGATCGCACAGATCCGCCGCGCCGAACTGGCGGGCGTGGACATCGTGCGCGTTTCCTGCCCCGATGAGGAAAGCACGAAGGCGCTGGCCGAAATCGTGCGCGAAGTGAACGTCCCCATCGTAGCGGACATCCACTTCCACTACAAACGCGCCATCGAGGCCGCAAAGGCCGGCGCGGCCTGCCTGCGCATCAACCCCGGCAACATCGGCAGCGCCGAGCGCGTGCGCGAGGTCGTGAACGCGGCAAAGGACCACAACTGTTCCATCCGCATCGGGGTCAACGCCGGTTCGCTGGAAAAGCACCTGCTGGAAAAATACGGCGAGCCGAACCCCGACGCGCTGGTGGAAAGCGCGCTGGAACACGCCAAGATCCTTGAAGATCATGATTTCCATGAATTCAAGATCAGCGTGAAGGCGTCGGATGTGTTCATGGCGGTCGCGGCCTACCAGCAGCTGGCCGATGTATGCGACCATCCGCTGCATATCGGCATTACCGAAGCGGGCAGCAAGCGCGCCGGCACGGTCAAGTCCTCCATCGGGCTGGGCAACCTGCTGTGGGCGGGCGTGGGTGACACCATGCGCGTTTCCCTGTCGGCAGAGCCGGAAGAGGAAGTGCTGGTCGGCTGGGATATCCTGAAGTCGCTTGGCCTGCGCCACCGTGGCGTGAAAATCATTTCCTGCCCGTCCTGCGCACGTCAGGGCTTCAACGTGATCCAGACCGTGCAGACGCTGGAAGACCGGCTGGCGCACATCAAGACGCCCATGACGCTGTCGATCATCGGCTGCGTGGTCAATGGCCCTGGCGAGGCGCTGATGACCGATATCGGCGTGACCGGCGGCGGCTCGGGCCGTCACATGGTCTATTCCGCGGGCAAGCAGGACCACACCATGCCGGCTGGCGACATGATCGAGCACATTGTCGATCTGGTCGAAAAGAAGGTGGCCACGCTGGAAGCAGCCGACGCCAACAACACCCCGGCTGAGGAAATGGCCCGCGAGGCCAGCATGTCCACCACGGACTGAATGATACGCCGCGCGCCGTAAAATGGCGCGCGGCCTGACCGGCGGCCCACATGCAGGCAGGGCCGGATTGAATGCAGGAATATCGCGTAGTGAGCAGCTTACAACCCGTTCGCGGCACCCATGACCTGATTGGGGAGGACCGCAGGCGTTTCAACCATGTTGTGGAAACCGCGCGCCGAATTGTCAGCCTGTACGGGTTTGACGAATGGGCGACACCGGTTTTTGAAGACACACGGGTCTTTTCACGCTCGCTGGGCGATACATCCGATGTCGTCTCCAAGGAAATGTATACCTTCGAGGACCGGGGCGGCGAATCCCTGACCCTGCGCCCCGAGGGCACGGCCGCCATCTGCCGCGCGCTGGTCACCAACGGGCTGACACAGTCCCTGCCGCAGAAGGTGTTCTATGCCGGACCGATGTTCCGCTACGAACGCCCGCAGAAGGGACGCTATCGCCAGTTCCACCAGATCGGGGCGGAACTGCTGGGTGCTGCCGAACCTCTGGCCGATGCCGAAGTCATCGCCATGGGGCGTGACGTGCTGCAGGGGCTTGGCATTGCGCATGACGTAGTGCTTGAACTCAACACACTGGGCGACATGGCCAGCCGCGATGCGTGGCGCACCGCCCTGATCGCCTATTTCAGCGACCGGCGCGCTGACCTGTCGCCCGACAGCCAGGCCCGGCTGGACCGCAACCCGCTGCGTATCCTGGACAGCAAGGCGGCACAGGACCGCGCATTGCTGGCCGACGCCCCGATGATCGCCGATTTCCTGACGCCGGACGCACTGGCATTCTGGGACGACCTGCGCCGGACGCTGGATGTGATGGGCGTGCGCTTCCGTGAAAATCCGCGCATCGTACGTGGGCTGGATTATTACGGGCATACCGCCTTCGAATTCGTAACCGAGCGCCTTGGGGCGCAGGGTACCGTGCTGGCCGGTGGCCGGTATGATGGGCTGGTGGCCGAAATGGGTGGCCCGAAAACCCCCGCGATCGGCTGGGCTGGCGGGATCGAACGCCTGTCCATGCTGCTTGAAGACATTCCCGCCGATCCGCGCCCGGTTGCCGTCATTCCAATGGGGTCGGATGCGCAGGCTGCAGCCATAACCGTCCTACAGGCGGTGCGTGGGGCCGGCGTGCGGGCCGAAACATCCTATCGTGGCAACATGAAACGCCGGATGGAACGCGCCAACCGCATGAACGCCACCCATGCCATCGTGATTGGCAGCGAGGAAATCGCGCGCGGCGTGGTGCAGGTCAAGGATCTGGACAGCGGGCAGCAGACCGAAGTGCCGATGGATGGCGTGGCGGCTTTCCTTGTGTCCGGAACACCCAAAAAGGCCTGATCGTGGCAAAGTTTGACGACCGTCTGGACCGCATTGTCGCCCGGTGCGAGGAACTGCAGGCCCTTCTGGCGGAAGGGATGTCGGGGTCCGATTTCAGCCAGGCCTCACGCGAATACGCGGAACTGGAGCCGATCGTCGCCCGCGTCAGCGCGCTGCGCACGGCGGAACAGGCGGAACATGACGCAACCCAGATGCTGGCCGATCCTGAACTGAAGGAACTGGCGGAAGCCGAACTGGAGACCCTGCGCAGGCAGATACCCGAACTGCGTCATGACATCCGCCTTGCCATGCTGCCCCGCGACGAGGCGGACGAACGCAGCGCCATCCTGGAAATCCGTCCCGCAGCGGGCGGGGATGAAGCGGGACTGTTCGCGGCGGAACTGTTTGGCGCGTACCAGCGATATGCCGACCAGCGTGGCTGGCGGTTCGAGGTGCTGGAATATGATCAGTCCGAACTCGGTGGCCTGCGCGAAGGGATCGCGAGCATTACCGGGCGCGGCGTATTCGCGCGGCTGAAATACGAATCCGGCGTGCACCGTGTCCAGCGCGTGCCCGCGACCGAAAGCCAGGGCCGCATCCATACCTCCACCGTGACGGTTGCCGTCCTGCCCGAAGCGGAGGAGGTGGATGTGGAGGTGAACGAAACCGACCTGCGCATTGATGTCTACCGGGCGTCCGGGGCAGGGGGACAGCACGTCAACAAGACCGAAAGTGCCGTGCGCATCACCCATCTGCCCACCAATATCGTCGTGGCGATGCAGGAAGAAAAAAGCCAGCACAAGAATCGCGCCAAGGCGATGAAGATCCTGCGCGCGCGCCTGTATGAACGCAATCGCGCCGCAGCCCACGAAACCCGCGCCGCCGACCGCCGCGCGCAGGTTGGCACGGGCGACCGTTCGGAACGCATCCGTACCTACAATTTCCCGCAGGGGCGCGTCACCGACCACCGCATCGGGCTGACGCTGTACAAGATCGACCGGGTCATGGCGGGGGAACTGGATGAATTCGTCGATGCGCTGACGCAGGAAGAACAGGCAGCACTTCTTGCAGCAGATGACAGCTGAACATCCTTACGATGTTGGCGCGGCACACAGGCTGCTGCGGCCGGGATGGCGTTCAACCACATTCGGGTCATCCGGGTCGGCCAGATAGAATTCGGTAAAATTCCGCGCGCCAAGGGCAACAAGATGATGGCCGTCGGGTTCATGCAGCACGCCTTCGCCACTGACCTGATGAATTTCAATCCTGCCCCCGGGACGGCGGATCGTAATCTCGCCACACAGGGCGTAGCTGTGGTTTACACGGCTGACCGCTGTCTCCACATGGGCGGTCTGGCTGGTATGGTCGTGATCAAGGCGGAAGGTCGCGACAAGCTGTTCATCAACGTACAGACGCGAGATCTCGGAGACTTCCCCATCACCATACCCGTCCTCGACATCGAACGATCCCGCAAGGGCAGGCGTGGCAAAGCTGACGCACACCATGGTGGCCATAAGGATGTTTGTCAGGCGAAGTGGAAAGGCAGGCAGTTGCATAATGCCCCAGTATGACGGAAATCGGCCACGATGAAAGATGCCATGACACAGGCACCCGTAAATTTACGCCATCTGCTATCCGACGCCACGGCCCGCCTGCGCGCCGCCGGGATTGAGGCCCCCCAGCGCGAAGCCCGGCTTCTGGCGGCCCATGCGGCGGACTCCGACCTTGCGGGACTGCTGCGCATCGATACGCTACCGCCCGCGGCCCATGCGGCCTTCGTGCAGACCCTGCATCGCCGTCTGAACCATGAACCGATGGCCTATATTACCGGGCATACGGGGTTCTGGTCACTGGACATAGCGGTTTCGCCCGCGACGCTGATCCCGCGCGCGGATACTGAAACACTGGTGGAGGCCGTTCTGGACCATCTGCCGGACCGTAACGCCCCGCTGCGCGTGCTGGATATCGGGACCGGCACGGGCTGCCTGCTGCTGGCGGTACTGGCGGAATATCCGCGGGCCGTGGGAACGGGCACTGATCTTAACCCTGATGCCGCGCGCCTTGCCGCCCGTAACGCCACGCGCAACGGGCTTGCGGCCCGCGCGGCCATGCTGTGCTGCAACTGGGCCGATGGCATTACGGGGCCGTTCGACCTGATCCTGAGCAATCCACCCTATATTCCACATGCCGACCTGAACGGGCTTATGCCTGAAGTCGTGCGCCACGAACCGGCGCGTGCACTGGATGGCGGGGCCGACGGACTGGTCGCCTATCGCGCACTGTCCGCAATACTGCCTGACCTGCTGGCGCCCGACGGGATTGCGGTATTGGAACTGGGCATTGGCCAGGAGCACAACGTGCCTGCCATCATGCGCCAGCGCGGGCTGCATGTGCTGGAAATCCGCCCTGATCTGGGGGGAATAGGGCGGGCGCTGGTCGTGAAAAAATAATTTGGCAGACAGAAACAGGCGGGCTATATTGCCAAGGCGCAGGGAACACGAACACCATACCCATTTTGCTGTTCCGTTTCCGCGCGGGCGATCCCGATTGCAAAACAGAAAAGCTGGCGTCATGAACCGGAATGGTTCCGCCATGCGCAGGGATCCGTGTCCGGTCTCGTACCGGACAACCACTATGGCAACAGACGGGACGGTCAGATCGTCCCACGGTCCAGGGCAGCGCCGGCGACCGGCAACAGGAAAGTGCTGCGACAGCTTATGAACATGAAACGCATGCGAGGTCGTCACAATCGTTCGGGCGGCAGCAATGGCGGAAGCGTGCGCCATAACAATGGCCAGATCCCGTTAAACCGCAACCATGTATTCGACAGCAACGGGCCTGACCTGCGTGTGCGCGGCACGGCGCAGCAACTGTTTGAGAAATACCTGCAGCTGGGCCGTGATGCCAGCAGCACAGGTGACCGCGTGATGGCGGAAGCCTATTTCCAGCATGCCGAACATTACTTCCGCATTCTCAACGCCATGACGCAGGCGGCACAGCAGAGCCAGCAGGAACGTCAGGAACGCATGGCCGCCCGCCAGCAGCGCCCCGCTGACAATCGCCAGCCCTCTGACGCCAGCAGCGAGGACGCGGCCGAACAGCCAGCCTCCCAGCCGCAGGCAGCCGAACCGGCGGAAACCGCCCCGCAGCCGACCGTAGCCAGCGAACCGGCACCAGCGCCAGCACCGCGTGCGCCCCGCGCGCCGCGCCGTAACAGCCGTGCCAGACCGCCGGTTGAAAAGAAAGAAGAACTGGAATCCACCCCGTCCTGAATGGGAACAACCCCGTCCGCCTTGCCGGGCGGGGCTTCGTGGGACGTCAGTCGCGATTACGTATGCGCGTCAACCAGACGCCAGACCTTGCGCCTGCGCCCATCGCTGGCGTCCGGGGCATCTTCCACCGTGACCAGCCCCTGATTGCGCAGCGCCTGCAGCGCCAGCCGGGCGTGATAGGTTCCCAGTTCGGGGAACAGGTCACCAATTTCCCGCACTGAACGGGCTTTCCCGTCCGACAGGATCTTCAGCACGATCTGCCGCTTGCTGTCATGATTTGTCATGCGCCAGGATCGATGCTGAAAAAAAGTCATGTCTTTTCTATACCAGATCCGTCCCCAATGGCCTAGCGCGGATACAGCCCTCACTTACACCGGATGTGCCAGCACGGTCCGGATGGCGGCCGTCAGTTTCCCCAGTTCGGGCGCGGTTATGTTAAAAGCTGGCGTCAGATAGACGATATGACGGAATGGCCGCACCCAGACCCCCTGTGCGATCAGGGCGGCCTTCAGGGCATTCATGTCACGTATGCGATCCAGTTCCACCACGCCGATCGCGCCCATCACACGTACGTCCACCACATGGGGCAGGTTACGGCACGGTTCCAGTTCCGTGCGCATCTGCTGTGCGATCCGTGCCACCTGATCCTGCCAGTCCCCGCGTTCAAACAGGTCCAGCGAGGCATTGGCGCAGGCGCAGGCCATGGCGTTGGCCATGAAGGTCGGCCCATGCATGAGCGCATGCATGGGATTGTCCGACAGGAACGCATCGAACACATGCGTGCGCGCAACAGTCGCCGCCAGCGCCATCGTTCCCGCCGTCAATGCCTTCGACAGGGTGATGATATCGGGCACGATCCCGGCCTGTTCACATGCGAACATGCTGCCCGTGCGACCAAAGCCGGTAAATATTTCATCCAGTATCAGCAGCACGCCATGCCTGTCGGCCAGCATGCGCAGGGTGCGCAGCACGTCCGGCGAATGAAACAGCATGCCGCCTGCGCCCTGTACCAGTGGCTCGACAATAATCGCGGCAATACTGTCGACCGATTGCGTCAGTAATGCATCCAGCGCCCGGGTGCTCCGCGCATCGACAGGCAGGTCGGCAATGAAATGTTCCGGCAACGCCCCCTGATACAGGGAATGCATACCTTCCTCCGGGTCACACACGGCCATGGTGGCCATCGTGTCACCATGGTAGCCGCCACGGAAGGCCACCAGCTTCGTCCGTCCCGTCCGGCCACGGTTCAGCCAGTACTGGATGGCCATTTTCATCGCGACCTCGACCGCGACGGAGCCGGAATCGGTAAAGAAAACCCGCTCCAGATCCCCCGGCAGCATGGCGGCCAGACGGCTGGCCAGCGTCAGTGCGGGCGCATTGGCCAGACCGCCGAACATGACATGCGGCATGCGCCCGAGCTGGTCGCTGACAGCAGCGCGGATATGGGGATGGTTGTAACCATGGCAGGCCGTCCACCATGATGCGATGCCATCAATCAGTTCCGACCCGTCCGCCAGCGTAATGGTGCGCCCCTGCGTGCTGACGGCAGGCAGGGGGGGAAGGGCTGTCTGCATCTGGGCATAAGGCAGCCAGACATGCTTCATGCCGCGTTCCAGCCATTGGGGTCCATGCATGCGACCACTCCGTGATATTGCGTAGGCGGGATTGACCGGGGCAGCATGCTCCGGCAGGAGAATGCGCTTCATGGCCCGTTTTGATCCAATTTTCCAGACCGCGCTCGATCATATGGCGGATACGCATACCCGTCGCGTGCTGCGCCCCGTCCAGCATGTGGGGGCTGCCACCGTCATCCGTGACGGGCGGGAACTGGTCAATTTCTCATCCAATGACTATCTGGGCCTGTCCCACCATCCCGCACTGGCGGCGCGGGCTGCCGAATGGCTGCGCCTTGACGGCACCGGGTCTGGCGCATCGCGTCTGGTCACCGGAACCAGCCCGCGCCATATGCACGTCGAGACACGGCTGGCGGCATTCAAGGGGTGCGAGGGCGCGGTCATCCTGGCCAGCGGATGGCAGGCCAATGCGTCGGTACTGGCGGCGCTGCTGCGACTGGCGGCGGGGCAGGGCGCGCCGCCGCTGGTTTTCACCGACCGGCTGAACCATGCCAGCCTGCATCAGGGCTGCATGGCTGCCGGGGTGCGGCAGATCCGTTTCCGCCATAACGACCTGGACCATCTGGACAGCCTGCTGGACCGCCATGCTGGCAACGATCGTGCCATGCGGGTGATCGTGACAGAAAGCGTCTTCAGCATGGATGGCGACCGCACCGACATTGCACGACTGGCCGCGATTGCGCGGCGGCATGGCGCCTTCACCTATGTTGATGAAGCCCATGCCACCGGCGTGCTGGGCCCGCAGGGACGCGGGCTGTGCGCCGAATACGAGATCGATCTGGTCATGGGAACGTTCAGCAAGGCGCTGGGCGGCTTCGGGGCGTATGTGGCCGGATCGCGGGCGTTGTGCGACTGGCTGGTCAATGCGTGTTCGGGCTTCGTGTTCACGACCGCCCCGCCACCCGCGGTTCTGGGGGCAATGGACGCGGCGCTGGAACTTGTGCCCACACTGGACGAGGCGCGGGCACGGCTGGCCCGCAATGCCGCACATATCCGCGATGTCATTCAGGGATGCGGCCTGACGTCCGGCCCGTCCACCACGCAGATCATACCGATCATGATGGGGGAAGCGACACGCGCGCTGGCCTTCGCGGCCCGGCTTGAGGCCTGTGGCGTTCTGGCTACCGCCATCCGTCCCCCCACGGTCCCGCCCAATGGCAGCCGCATCCGACTGGCGCTGAGTGCGGCCCATACCGGCAGCATGATTGACCGGCTGGCCACCGCCATCACCCATGCCGCGCGGGAGAGCGCGTGAGCATGCCGGCCTCATCGCTTCCCGTCGTGCTCGTGCACGGCTGGGCGTTCGATCCGTCGTTCTGGGATACGGTCCGTGCCGCCCTTGGTACGATTACAATACAAAGTCAGTGCCTTGATTTCGGCTTCTTCAGCCCACGTCCCGCCATGGACCTGCCGCAGGTTCCCTATGTTGCCGCGGGGCATTCCCTTGGCGCGCTCTGGCTGCTGCGCCATCATGGGCCCTTGTGTCGCGGGATGGTGCTGATAAACGGTTTCAGCCGGTTCGGGACAGCAACGGATTTTCCCCATGGCATTCCACGCCGCGTGATCGAACGCATGCGTGCCGGACTGCTGCGGGACCCCGAAGGCCTGCTGCACGGCTTCCGCCAGCGGGCCGGCATTGATACCCCGGTGCCACCCCATATCGAGCGTGGCCGGCTGGAGCAGGGACTGCAGGCCCTGATGGATATGGATTGCAGGAATGACCTGAAACGGGCCACGTGCCCCGTTCACATCATTGCCGGAACAGAAGACGCCATTGCGCCCCCAACCCTGACCCATGCCTGTTTTACGCCCGGCAGTGGTGTGGACGCCCCCCAATGGCTGGATGGTGGACACCTGCTGCCCCTGACCCATGCCACCACCTGTGCCCGGGCCATTGCGGGCATGACCCGACGGATAACCGCATGATGACCAGCAAGGACCGCATCGCCACCCGCTTTGGCGCGGCACGGGGATATGATCAGGCCGCCCGTATCCAGCGTATTGCCGCAACCGAACTGGCACGCCGCATTGCCACCCGGCATGCCGGTGCGCCACCCGCGCGCATTCTGGAAGTCGGCTGCGGAACAGGCTTCCTGACCCGGGAGCTCCGCAGGCTGTTCCCAACCGCCCACATCACCGCCACCGACATAGCGCCCGCCATGCTGGACCGCGTGGCCCGGCATATGCCCGATGACGCGCGTCTGGTACTGCGCCGCATGGATGCCGAAGCCCCGGACGTGAAGGGGCCGTTTGACCTGATCTGTTCCAGCATGGCCATGCAGTGGTTCCCGGACCGCACACGCACATTGCGCGCTCTGGCGAACCTGCTGGCGCCAGGGGGGCTAATGGCGATGAGCACGTTATGCGCAGGCAGCTTCAGGCAGTGGCGGGAGGCATATGCGCAAGCCGGGGTGACGTGTCCCACGCCGGATTACCCAGGCGCAGACCAGCTACAGGCCGAATGGCCCGCATGCGGCGCAGGGCAGTGGCAGGATGCCGAAATTGTCGACACCCCGGTCTCGCCACTGGCGTTCGTGCAGGAACTGCGCGCCATCGGGGCCACGCATGTGGAGCATCCACCCGCAACGGGCGCGCAGTTGCGCCGTGTGCTGGCGGCGGCGGAAACAGATGGCCCGTTCGCCATTTCATACCATGTTGGCTACGGGCTGTTCCGCCGCGCGACGTGGCCGGGCGTGTTCGTCACCGGCACGGATACGGATGTGGGCAAAACGGTGACATCCGCCGCACTGGTACGTGCATGGAACGCATCGTACTGGAAACCATTGCAGAGCGGCACGGACGATGCCCCGTCCGACAGCACGGGCGTGCAGCATCTGGCAGGTCTGGAACCCGCGCGTATCCATCCGCCCGCTGCCACGTTCGGGGCATCCCTTTCGCCCGAGGACGCGGCGTCCGTAGCCCATACCCGCATTGATCCCGCCACGATCGCACTGCCGCGCCATGCGGCCACTAACAGGCCGCTGGTTGTGGAGGGGGCGGGCGGCGTGTTTGTGCCGATTGCCGAAAATTACCTGATGATCGACCTCATGGTCCGGCTGGCCCTGCCGGTGGTGCTGGTGGCCCGCAGCCAGCTTGGCACGATCAACCATACGCTGCTCAGCCTTGCGGCATTGCGCGCGCGCGGGCTGCATGTGGCGGGGGTGATCCTGAACGGTGCACCCGAACCCCATGGGCGCAGCGCCATCGAACGCCACGGCCAGGTGCGCATACTGGCCGAATTCCCGCCCATTACCCCCATGGGGCCGGAAGCGGTGGCGCAACTGGCCGCTCGCCTGCCCACATGGGATCAGATGACGCGGGACAAGTCCTAGTAACGGCGGATCAGGCCCGCCAGCGTACCCTGCACGCTGACCCGGCCAGCCGGCAGTACCCGGGTTTCATACAGGCTGTTGGCGGGGATCAGCGCAATATCGCCACCTTCACGGCGCAGGCGCTTGAGCGTGACTTCCGCCCCATCAATCAGGGCGACGACGATCTGCCCGTCACTGGCCTGCGCGCCTTCACGGATGATAACCATGTCGCCATCCAGAATACCCGCCTCCTGCATGGAATCCCCCGTGACCTCCAGCGCGTAATGGCTGGCCTTTCCCAGCATGGTGGCCGGGACGGTAATGCGGGTGGTTTCCGGCGTGATCGCCTCGATGGGGTTGCCTGCGGCGATGCGCCCCACAAAGGGCACGTCCACCACGCCCGCCAGTATCGCGGGGGCGGGCACGCTGTCCGGCACAGGCGTGGGCGAATCGGACGGGGCAGGCGTGGGCGGCACATCGATATCAGGCAGACGCAGGATTTCCAGCGCGCGGGCGCGATGATGCCTGCGGTGCAGGAAGCCCCGTTCCTCCAGCGCCGAGATCAGACGGTGAATCCCGGATTTGGAGCGCAGGCCCAGCGCATCCTTCATCTCATCAAACGATGGGGAAAAACCCGTCCTGCGCAGGTGGCCGTCAATAAACAGCAAAAGCTCATGTTGTTTCTTGGTGAGCATGCCACATATCCTTCTGCCGCTGGCGCTGTCGCCGGGTCCGAAACGCGATGGAACAAATCAAAAACCTGTCTCGTGTTCTACATTGGTTCCACACGCTCCGTCAACCGGCATCCAACACCTATTCCAGAACGCGGTCGATACGGATGATCTCGCACGGATCGCCCGCCTTCGCCGGTGGCGCATTGGGCGCACGCAGGACCAGCGCCGCACTTTCAGCCAGCACATGCAGCATGGCCGAATCCTGAACGGGGAAGGGCGTGGCCACCAGTCGCCCGTTCCCGTCATGATCCAGACGCGCGCGCAGATGATCCATGCGCCGGTCGTTTTCGGGCACGTCCGCCCCCAGGACAGCGTGTTCAGGCGGCATGACCGGCATGGCAAGCCCCGCCATGCGACGCAGGGCAGGCAGGACGAACACGACCGAGCAGACAAACGCCGCCACGGGGTTACCCGGCAGCCCGATAAAGGGCAGGCGCTCCAGGTGCCCGTACATGAGCGGACGGCCCGGCCGCATGGCGATTTTCCAGAAATCGGTTTTCAGCCCGACCTGTTCCAGCCCACGCCGCACAAGATCATGGCTGCCCACGCTGGCGCCGCCCGCGGTCAGCAGCATGTCTACGCCATCAACCATGCGTTCCAGCGTGGCAAGGTCGGCCATGTCATCGCGCACGACCGGCAGCATGACCGGTTCGGCTCCCGCCGCACGCAGCAGGGCAGCCAGCATGGGGGTATTGGAATTGACGATCTGTCCCGCCCCGATCCCGCTACCGGGCAGCAGCAGTTCATCCCCCGTCGCGGCAATGGCCACGCGCGGACGGCGCGTTACCTGCACCCAGGCATGGCTGGCGGCCGCGGCAAGGCCGATGTCACGCGCGGACAGCCTGCGGCCTGCGGGAATGATGTCCTGACCTTCGGCAAAATCCTGCCCCTTCCGCCGGATATAGGTGCCGGGCGCAAGGGTGGTCGTGGTGGTCACGGATTGCCCTTCGGCCTGTGCGTTTTCCTGGATCAGGATGGCGTCCGCACCAGATGGCACGACCGCGCCGGTGAAAATGCGCACGCATTCCCCCGGTCCGACCTGCCCCGCAAAAGGATGGCCCGCAGGCGCCGATCCGATACAGGTCAGGCGCGTGCCCTGTGCCGACAGGTCCGCCGCGCGCACGGCATACCCATCCATGGACGAGACATCGGCCGGGGGATTGGACAGCCGTGAAATGACGGGGGCCGCGCTGACACGCCCACAGGCATCGGTCAGGGCCACGACCTCGGCAGGGAGGGGAAACACCCCGTCCAGAATCCGTTTGCGCGCTTCCGGGACGCTCAACATCGTGCACTGCACTCCTTTTTTTACCCATTGTGGACGAATTTAATCAGAAATATCGGTTGGGGTGCTTGACCTGCGCCTTGTGTATGCGCATTTTCCGCCCACTTGAACCACTGCTGTACCTGAATGTTCCAGCAGCGGCAAAGCAGTGCTGAGGATATCATGGCCAAGACCAACACCATCCAGATCAAACTCGTCTCCACGGCGGACACCGGCTACTTCTACGTGACCAAGAAGAATGCCCGTGCCCAGACCGGCAAGATGGAAATGCGCAAATACGACCCCGTCGCCCGCAAGCACGTGGCCTTCCGCGAAGCGAAGATCAAATAATCTTCCGCGCAAACGGATACAAAAAAACCCCGGGGACGTTCCCGGGGTTTTTTTGTGCCTGCCACGCAGGGAATCAGTACAGGTGGTCGTGCTCACCATAGGGGACGACGATTTCATCCTGCCGGGCAAGGTTCTGCATGGAACGCGCGCGTTCATCCAGCAGGTCGGTATCCAGCGCTCCTTCCTTCAGCCCGCGCACGCGGCGCAGCCATACGTCCTGTTCCGCAGCCGCGTCCTTCTGCGCGGAACGCGCTTCATCCAGCAGGTGCAGCTGTGCGGCATAACTGTGCAGCCCATGTTCGCCCCGCATGACATTCCAGCCGAAATAGGCCGTAAGCCCGATGAACAGGGCAGGGGGAATGGTGGCGCCCATCACACGCCGTATGATCTTACCCAGCTGCATCGTATTCCTTTTCCTGCCTTGCCCTGTTGCCGGACGGGATTACCCCGTCCGGCATGGCGTGTCACCCGTTCTTCAGGATCGTACGCCCGGCATAGCGGGCCGCCGTGGCCAGTTCGTTCTCGATACGGATCAGCTGATTGTATTTCGCGGTCCGGTCCGAACGCGAAAGCGATCCGGTCTTGATCTGCCCGCAATTGGTCGCCACCGCCAGATCGGCGATGGTGCTGTCTTCCGTTTCACCCGAGCGGTGGCTCATCACCGCCGTGTAACCGGCATGCTGCGCCATCTGCACGGCTTCCAGCGTCTCGCTCAGCGTGCCGATCTGGTTGACCTTGACCAGCAGCGAATTGGCGACACCCGCCTTGATGCCCCGGCGCAGACGGTCGGGATTGGTCACGAACAGGTCGTCACCCACAAGCTGCAGCTTGTGCCCCAGGTTGGCGGTCAGTTCGGCCCAGCCTTCCCAGTCATCCTCCGCCAGACCATCCTCGATCGAAATGATGGGATAACGGGCGGACAGGTCGGCCAGATAGGCGATCATGCCGGCGGCGTCGAGGCTCTTATCCTCGCCCTTCAGTTCATAGCGGCCGTTTTTGTAAAACTCGGTCGCGGCGCAATCGAGTGCAAAGGTCACGTCATCGCCGGGCCTGTAGCCTGCGGCCTCGACCGCGCGCATCATGAAGCCCAGTGCCTCGTCGGCGGATTTCAGCGCAGGCGCAAACCCGCCTTCGTCACCGACATTGGTGTTGTATCCCGCACCTGACAGGCTTTTCTTGAGCTGGGCAAAGATTTCCGATCCCATGCGGATCGCATCCGTCACCGTGGGCGCACCCACCGGCTGGATCATGAATTCCTGAATGTCGATGGGGTTGTCGGCATGCTGGCCGCCGTTGATGATGTTCATCATCGGAACCGGCAGGGTGCGGGCGTACACACCGCCGACATAGCGGTACAGCGGGGTCTGCAGTTCCTCGGCCGAGGCCTTGGCCACCGCCAGCGACACGCCCAGAATCGCGTTCGCACCCAGACGGGACTTGTTGGGGGTGCCATCGAGGTCGATCATCGCCTCGTCAATGGCGACCTGATCGGTCGACTCCACGCCCTGCAGGGCTTCAAGGATCTCATGCTCGACATGGCTTGCCGCCTTGAGCACGCCCTTGCCGCCATAGCGCTTGGGGTCGCCATCACGCAGTTCAACAGCTTCATGCGCGCCGGTGGACGCGCCCGAAGGGACGGCAGCACGGCCTTTTGCGCCAGATGCCAGTTCGACATCCACCTCGATGGTGGGGTTGCCGCGGCTGTCGAGTATTTCACGGGCGATGATATCGATAATGGCGCTCATGGTATCTGTTTCCTCAGATTTGACATTATGGGGATACGGCATACGACCGCATGCATATCCTGCCCCACGATAACAGATGCCACGCATCATGCCAGAGCAGGCTATGCATACAACATGACAAGGATAGGAGAGACCTGCCGTGAAACGCCTGCCACTGCTTGCCATCGTCACCGCGCTGGCAAGCCTGCTGCCACTGGTTGGCTGCACATGCGCTATCCTGTTCCTCACACCCGATCATACGCCCCGCCTGCTGACGGCGGCAGTCGGATATGGCGCGGTCATGCTGTCCTTTCTTGGCGCGGTCCACTGGGGGCTGGCGCTGGAACAGCCGGACATCATTCCCGCTGGCGGCACGCAGCGCCTGACCAACCTGCGCCTTGCCATGGGGGGTGCGCCTGCTGTCGTTGGCTGGGTGGGGCTGTGCTTCGCCACGGTGCACGAACTGATCGGGCTGCTGATCCTGATCGCAGGATTCGCCGCTACCGCCGTGGTGGAACGCATGGCCTGGCAGCGCGGGGCCATGCCGCGTGGGTACATGACATTGCAGTGGTTTGTCATCTGTCTGGCGGAACTGTGTTTCCTGACCATACTGGCCGCCTGCATGGGTATGCGACCCCATTGATATTCAGGAAAATCATAAAGAAATTTCTGATGAAGCTATTTTTTAAATCGTCGCCAATCCAGACAATAAAAAAACCCCGGCATGCACCGCATGCCGGGGTTTTCCGTATTCAGGCCATGACCGCCTAGCTGTTCTGCAGACCCCGCAGAACATCCGCCGGGCGGACCGGCATGTGACGCAGGCGCACGCCCACGGCGTTGAAGATGGCATTGCCAATGGCAGGCCCGACCACCGTCGTGCCGGGTTCACCCAGACCCATCGGCTTTTCGGTGCTGGGCAGGAACTCGATGTCCATTTCCGGCGTGTCGGCAATACGCAGCGGCGTGTAGGTGTTCAGGTTACGGTCAACCGGCATGCCGTTCACGATTTCCGTATTTTCGAACAGGGCCATGCTCAGCCCCCACAGCGCGGCGCCCTCGGTCTGGGCCTTCGCGCCATCGGGATCGACCACGGTGCCGGCATCGACGACAATGGTCAGCTTCTGGCATGTCACCACGCCCGTGCTGCGGTCCACATGCACCTGCGCCACGCAGCCGATCCATGTCGGCATGCCGCGTTCCTGTCCGGCCGTGGTGGCAAGGCCCATCGCGGTGTCCTTGGGCAGGGTGGTCTTGCCCCAGTTCACCTTTTCCATAAGCCTGCGCACGACAGCGGCCTGACGCAGCGCGCCGCCAACGGAATCGGGTGCCTGCCCCTTGTTCCGGCCCTGCGCGGTCAGCAGTTCAAGGCGGAACTGGGCGGGATCCTTTTTCTGGCGGTGCGCGACCTCATCAAGGAAACACTCGATCCCCCAGCTGGTCCAGCCGGGACTGACCGAACGCAGCCAGCCGGGACGGAAGGTCTTTTCCGCCAGGTCGTTACGCAGCGCACGCACCCGGAAGGCGCCAACTTCATACCAGTGATCGCCACCAGCGATGGCAAACTGGTCATACGGCTTGCCATCCACGCCCTTTTCCATGAACGCTTCGGCCATCACACCCGTAGGCCAGCCTGCTGCAGCCTGATAATCCATGGAGGTGATCCGGTCACTGCCGTCAAAGGCCATGCGTACGCGCTGGACCGAAGGCGAACGGAAGGAATCGAACTGCATGTCATCCGACCGAGTCAGGATCAGCTTGACCGGCTTGCCACCCAGCGCCTTGGACGCAAGGGCGGCCGGGATCATGTAATCCCCGTTCAGACGGCGGCCAAATCCGCCACCTAGCAGGTAGCTGCGCAGGATGACCTTGGATTCCGGCACCTGCAGCGACTTGGCCAGCGTGGGCAGGATCAGGCTCTGCCACTGGTTACCCGCATGGATTTCGTACACGCCGTCCTTTTCAAAGGCCAGCGCATTGGTCGGTTCCAGCTGGTAATGCAGCACGGATGCACAGGTATATTCCTGTTCCATGACCGTATGCGCGCTGCTGAAGGCCTGGTCCACGCCATCATCATTGAAGATGTAGACGCCGCCATCCTTGTTGCTGATCAGTTCGCGCCCGCGGTCCTGAATGTCGCGTTCGGACGTGTGGATCGTCTCGCCCGGCGTCCAGTCAACCTTCAGCGCATCTGTCGCGCGGATGGCAGCGCTGTAGCTTTCGGCCAGCACCACAACCCAGCCCTGAACAACCTCGGACGGATCCTCGATCAGCAGATAACGGACATAACCCTTGATCTTCTTGGCGTCGGTATCGTCAACCGAACGCACCCTGGAGCCATAGCGCGTGGGCGGCATCTTGGGCCGGGCATACAGCATGCCCTCCACCCTGGCGTCGATTCCGTAAATGGCCGTGCCGTTGGTCTTGGCGGGAATATCCAGCGCCTTGAGTTCGGCATTGCCGATCAGCCTGCGCTCGCTGGCGGGCTTGAGCGGCAGCCTGGCCATTTCCTCCGGCGTGAAGGAATGGGACGGATGCCCCTTGGCCACAATGTCGCCAAAGCTGATCTGCTTGCCACCGGCACTGACAATGCTGTTGGCGACGGTACACTTGTCCGGCGTGGTGCCCAGCAGGCGGGCGCCTTCCTCCACCATGGCCGTGCGCGTCGCGGCGCCGGCCTGGCGGAAGACATCCCATGTCATCCACACCGACCAGCTGCCACCGGTGACCATCAGGCCCCATTTGGGGTCGGTGTCCACGTAATTGATGCGGACCTTGCTCCAGTCGGCTTCCATTTCATCCGCGATGATGCGGGCGAGGGCAGTGCCGATATGCTGGCCCATTTCCGCGCGGATGATGTTGACCGTGATTTCCCCATCGGGTGCGATCGAACACCAGATGGTGGGTTCGAACGCCCCGTCCCCCGGCAGCGACCGGTCGAGCGGGAAAATCTGGTTGGCGGATGATGGACGCGCGAAGCCAAACATGACGCCGGCGCCCAGAGAGGTGACAAGGAAGCCGCGACGTGACAGGGAAGCCTGTTCACGGCGTCCGTCCTTGCCAAGGCGGAAGCGGTTTAATCTACCCATTTGATGCATCTCCGCGTGCGGTGGCCGCGGCCTTCTTGATGGCCTCACGAATGCGAATGTAAGTCATGCACCGGCACAGGCTGCCAGCCATGACGGCATCGATTTCCTCATCCGTGGGAGAGGGGTAATCCTTCAGCAGGCTTATGGCCTGCATGATCTGCCCGGACTGGCAGTAGCCGCACTGCGGCACCTGGATTTCACGCCAGACCTGCTGCACGGGATGATTACCCTCGGGATCGATGCCTTCGATCGTGGTGATGTCAGCGCCTTCGGCGGCGCTGATGGGGGTCACGCAGGAACGGGTGGCCCGGCCACCGATATGGATGGTGCACGCACCACACATGCCGATGCCGCAACCGAATTTCGTTCCGGTCAGGCCAACTTCGTCACGGATGACCCACAGCAGGGGGGTATCACCCGGTACGTCAACGGTTACTTCCCGTCCATTGAGGCGAAAGGTCGTCATGTTCTAGCTCCGTCTTTCAGCTCAATGGGACGACGCGACTGGGGGGGCGGGCAGGGTCTTGCGAACCTCGGCCGCCTTCTTCTCCAGATCGGTCCACGGTGGCAGGGTCGTGCGGGTCGCGCGCAGGTAAGCTGCCAGGCGGGCCAGATCCGCATCCGAGAAGGAATGGTAGAAACTGGGCATGGAAACGGTGGAAATGCCTTCTGTCGTCCCGATCCCGCGCAGGATGACCTGGAACAGGTTGGTCGGCTCATCCAGCCACAGCGCATTGTTCAGCGCCAGGTCGGGGCGGCCTTCAACCGGCTGCGGGCCGGCATTGGCGTGGCATGCGGCGCAGGCGCCGGCATACAGCTTCGCATTCGGGTTCACCTGCGGCCCGACCAGATCCTTCATGGACGCCTGCATGGCCCATGCGATGGCCTTGGGGTCCTGGCTTACGCGGGTGGAGGCATGGTCGATGTCAGCCAGATAATGTGCGATGGCATGCACATCGGATTCCGGCATTTCGCTCAGGCCACCGTGGACCACGGGCGACATGGGGCCGGCAGCACTGCCATGCAGCGGGGCGGAGCCAAAGCGCAGGTATTTGAAATACTCGTCCTCGGTCCAGACGACCGGGGTGGGGTTGTGTTCGTTAAGCGGCGGCGCAATCCAGTTGTCCACCGGGGCGCCATCGTACGGCGCGCTGGCCTTTTCCGCCCCCATGAGGTTACGCGGGGTGTGGCAGGCGGAACAGTGGCTCAGGCCTTCGGCCAGATAGGCGCCACGGTTCCATTCGGCATCATGCGACGGATCGTTCTTCAGCGGCCCTTCGTGCAGGAACAGAAGCTTCCAGCCCGCCTGTTCCAGACGGATGTTGAAGGGGAAGCCCACCGTGTTGTCACGCTTGACCGAGTGCACAGGTTCCCGCGTCATGAGGAAGGCATAGACATCATCGATGTCCTGATCCGTCATGTGCGTGAAGTGGTCAAACGGGAAGGCCGGGAAAAGCTGCGTGCCGTCACGCGAAATGCCCTTGCGCATGGCGCGCCTGAAGGCGGCTTCCGACCAGTGGCCGATACCCGTTTCGGGGTCCGGCGTGATGTTGGAGGAGAAGATGGCGCCAAAGGGCGTGTCCATCTTGTAATCGCCCGCCAGCTCGACACCGCGCTTGCCATCCGTGCGGGTGTGGCATTCGGCGCAGTAGCCGCCAGCGGCCAGCACGCGCCCGCGCTCGATCTGCGCTGCGGAGAAAGAGGAAGGAGGAGGCGGAGCAACCGGCGCAATGGCCGGATACCACGCATAGGCAAGGAACCCGACGCCGCCGGCGACACCGATTCCCACAATCGCTGCTGCAATACGTTTAATCACGATGTTCTCGCGGTTGTGAAAGTCATCATATCACCCCGTATCATCCGCCCGGTTCCAGTGCCGATATGGCGCGAAACACACGAAACAGCGCATCGTTGCGCCATTCAGAAGGCACCGGAACTGCCGGATGTGCGGGAACATCGGCGCCACGGCGGAAACTTTTGTATTACCGTTTCCTAATCAAGCCGTTTGGGGGCGCGTAAGATCAAAGCTGTAATAAGACTTATTTGTTTATGATATGAATATAGCAGAACCACCGCAAACCCTTGAATAAATGGGTCTGCAGTGTCCTGTAACAGCAATATCTATATACAGATGAATATAGATAGGACCGGTCATGTCAAGCCGGGAAAGGAAAAAATCCTTCCCCGGCTTCCAATGCTCAGTTCTGGTCCGGCAGGCTGTAGGCGACGATGTAGTCACCCAGCTTCGTGCCGAACGACCCGTGGCCGCCATCCGCGGTCACGATGTACTGCTTGCCATCCACCGCATAGGTCATGGGGGTGGACTGGCCACCGGCGGGCAGGCGGTCCTGCCACAGGACGCGGCCATTGGTGACGTCATACGCGCGGATGTAATAATCCAGCGTCGAGGTCAGGAAAGCCACGCCGCCCGCCGTGGTCAGCGGGCCGCCCAGGCTGGGCACGCCCATCTTGATCGGTAGCGGCAGCGGCGCGCTGTCACGGATCGTGCCGTTGCGGTGCTTCCACACGATCTTGTTGGTGCGCAGGTCAATGCCGGACATGTAGCCCCAGGCCGGCTGCTTGCATGGCAGGCCCAGCGGCGACAGGAACGGATGCAGGTCTACGCCATACGGCACGCCGAACTGCGGCTGCACGCCACTTTCACTGCCCGAGGGCAGGGACCGGTCAGGCGTTGCCGGGTTGTTCGGGCCACGCGGGATCAGCCTGGACACGAACGGGATGGCGATGGGATTGGCGATCGCAATCTGCCGCACGGGATCAACCGCAAGACCACCCCATTCAAACATGCCAAGGTTACCCGGGAACACCAGCGTGCCCTGCAGCGAAGGCGGCGTGAACGTGCCTTCGTAACGCAAGCGGTGGAACATGATCCGGCAGATCAGCTGGTCATACATCGTCCCGCCCCACATATCGGCATCCGTCAGCAGCTTGCTGGGACGGAATGTCAGCTGGGAGAAGGGCTGCGTGGGCGACAGGTGATCACCGGGGGCAGCCCCCTGCGGCACGGGGCGCTCGGGCGCGGGGACGACCAGGTGGCCATTGCGACGGTCCAGCACGAAGATGTTGCCGGTCTTGGCCGGGGCATACAGCGTGGGAATGACCTCGCCCTGTTCGTTGCGGATATCGACCAGGCTGGGCTGGGCCGGAATGTCCATGTCCCACAGGTCATGGTGAACGGTCTGGTAGCTCCATACCAGCTTGCCGGTGGAAGCGTTCAGCGCCACGATCGAGCTGGCATAGCGTTCGGCATCCGCGCCACGGTTGCCACCCCAGATATCGGGCGTCTGCACGCCCATCGGGATGTAGATCAGGTCCAGATTGGCGTCATAGGACGACGTGATCCACGAATTGGGGGAGTTGGGCACGAAGGTGTGGTGTTCGGACGGCATTTCGTTCGGATCGGGATTGCCGGGATCGAACGCCCATTTCAGCGCGCCGGTATGCACGTCGAAGCCGCGCGTCACGCCGGAAGGTTCATGCGTGGAATAGTTGTCGGTCACGGCGCCGGACACGATCACGGTGGTGTCGGTCACGACCGGGGGAGACGTGGGTTCGTAAAAGCCCAGCGTCTTGACGGGCATGCCGTCCTGCAGGTTCACCACGCCATTATTGCCGAACGATGCGCAACGGGCGCCGGTTTCGGCATCCAGCGCGAACAGCTGTCCGTCGTTGGTGGGCAGGAAAATGCGGCGCGCGCATTCCACCGGCGCGGTCGCGCCATCCGCAGCCTGCGTGTCGGCTTTGTCCTCATGATAGGACACACCACGGCAGGTCAGATGCTGGAACGTGGGGTTGTAGGACAGCTTC
The DNA here is from genome assembly GCF_000964425.1 of Komagataeibacter intermedius TF2. GTDB lineage: Bacteria > Pseudomonadota > Alphaproteobacteria > Acetobacterales > Acetobacteraceae > Komagataeibacter > Komagataeibacter intermedius. The sequence continues at coordinate 69,624 of NZ_BANF01000039.1, forward strand.
GGATCGAACTTCCACCGCTGCCTGCCCGTTTTCGCATCCAGGGCGAACAGGATCTGGTGGGGGGTACACAGGTAAAGCGTATCACGGATCTTGATGGGAGTGACCTCATCGGTGATCTCACCGGGGTCATTGGGGCCACGTAGGTCGCCGGTGCGGAACGTCCACGCCACCTTCAGCCTGCTGACGTTGTCCGCATTGATCTGCCGGAGCGGGGAGAAACGGTCCCCGAACTGCGTGCGGCCATATGCCTGCCAGTCGCCATCGGGCATCTGGTGGGCATCACCGGGTTCGGGGGCGTCACTGGCCACCGGGGGCAGGTTGCCCGCAATATCCTGCGGATCGCCGGTCAGGGCGATGCCCACCACGACGACAGCCGCGACAATCGCGCCCACCAGCGGCACGCGCGCAGCCATACCCGCAGGCTGAAGGTGCCGCGTCACCCACGGCAGGGCCAGCACGATACCGATGGGTACAAGGATATCCCCACGCGGCGCGAGGGCCCAGAAGTCAAACCCGGCTTCGTTAACGGCCCATGCCATCGTGCCAAGCAGCAGCACCGCATAGACCGTCAGTGCGGATGCCTGCCGCCGGAACAGCAGGAATGCCGTCACCAGCAGCAGGATACCCGCGACAACGTAGTAAAATGAACCTCCGATAAGGCACAGCCACAAGCCGCCGCCCAGCAGGTACAGACCTGTCAGCGCGCAGACGGCTATGGCAGCCACCAGGAGGGGAGCCGAGCGTATAAGGCTATTCATAAGTTTTCCTGATTACCGTGATACAGTCCGAACATTCTCCCATGAGAAAACGGAGGACTTACCGCCGGGTCAAGCCTAACTTGATGAATAAATCGTGTGTCTAAACATTTCAGGGGGCATGAAGGCCCCTTGGAACGTCTATTTCCCGCCAGATATAACCGTTGCGAGCGTCGCCCGCGTGCCGCTGGCGCGGATGGACTGGCGCAGGGCAAGGTAGGTCTGGACGAATCCGGGATTCTCCGCCAGTTCCCACCCGGCAAAGGCACTCATGTCCAGCGCGTCCTCCAGATGGGACGAGGCCGCCTTCACCCGGTCATCATCGGTCAGGTGCGGCTCGACAATGTCGTAGGGCTGCCCCTTGTCATCATGCCCGCGCAGGTATTCGGCATAACAGGCCACGACAAAGGCGATGCGCGCCACGGGGCGCTTATGCGCGATCACGCCCATGGCCGTGCTCTTGATGAACATGGGCAGCTTGGACGTACTGTCGGATGCAATGCGCAGGAGCTGGTCGCTGATCGCCCGGTTGCGGAAGCGGTGCAGCAGGCGCCTGCCATATTCGGTCAGCGCCATACCCGGCGGGGCATGCAGCAGCGGCTCGGCGTCAAAGGCGAGATACTGCTCGACCAGCGTGACCTCGTTCAGGTCTTCCATGATCTCACTGACCACCCGATAGCCCGACAGCACGCCGGACAGGCCCAGCAGCGAATGGGAGGCATTGAGCATGTGCAGCTTCACCTCCTCATACGGCTGGACATTATCGGTGAACTGCACGCCCACGGCGTCGAGTTCGGGACGGCCGGCGCAGAAATTGTCCTCAACCACCCACTGGATGAAATCCTCGCAGAAGACGGGAATACGGTCATCCAGCCCGCTTTCCGCATCCAGGCGGCGGACATCATCGGGGTGGACGGCCGGGGTGATGCGATCGACCATGGTGCAGGGGAAGGTGACGTTTTCCTCCATCCACTGCGCAAGGCCCGCATCGCGCGCGCGCGCCCAGCCAAGAAAGGCCGTCCGGGCGACATGGCCGTTCTGGGGCAGGTTGTCACACGACAGGATGGTGAAGGGGCCGGCACCGCTTTCACGCCGCCTGCGCAGCGCCTCGGTCAGCAGGCCGAACACGGTATGCGGCACCTCGCGCTTCAGGTCCTCGGCAATCACGGGATGATCGACGGGGAAAACACCGTTTTCATCCACATAATACCCGCCTTCGGTCACGGTCATGCTGACAATGCGGATCGCGGGATCAGCCAGGCGCGCAATGGTGGCCGCACGGTCGGCGGGGGCATACATATATTCCGTGATGGACCCGATCACACGCACCACGTTGGGCAGGTCGGGGGCGCATTCGGTCAGGGAATACAGGCAGTCCTGCGCTTCCATGTCCTTTGCCTTCCCGGCCTCATGGGGGTTTTCCATCAACCCGATGCCCAGCAGGCCCCAGCCGGCCTGACCGGGGCGGGCCAGCACGCGATCCATGTAAACCGCCTGATGGGCGCGATGGAAATTACCCACGCTGATATGCGCAATGCCGGGCGTGACCTTGCTACGGTCATAGGCAGGCACCACGATATTGGCCGGCAGGTGGGGCAGGGACGTATTGTTGAGTACGGTCATGAACCATTTTCCACGGGAAAGTATCCACGACGCGTAATCAGAAATGCCAGCGCACACAACCCGTCAATGCAGCGTATCTGTGGCCGGCCATGATCAGGGCAGGGGCCATGCCCGCACGATTTACCACCGATATTGCCGGTCATGCTGTTTTCTAATGGGTAAAACTGCCCTATTAAGCCTTCCTGCCGTTGCATATCCGGTGTTCCGGTTGCAAAAAATGACGGCAGGGGCAGCCCCGGGCGGATCAGTTGTTGGTAATGAATGCGTATCCTCTATCTTATTAACAGCCTGAATGGCGGCGGCGCCGAACGACCACTGCCTGCTGTGATCGGGATGATGCGCGCCTGCGGGCATGAGATCCGCGTCGTGGCACTGGCGCGCAAGGCAGGGAACGCCATTGCCTGGCTGGAAGCAGCCGGGATCGATTACCATATCGTCAATGACCGTGATCCCGACCGGTTCGCATCCCTGCCTGAGGTGCTGGGTTATGTCCGCGCCAACCGGCCCGACCTGTTATGGACATCGCTGACGCGCGCGACCCTGTTCGGCCAGATCATCGGCAGGCTGCTGCGCATTCCCGTCGTCAGCTGGCAGCACAGCGCGTTCCTCAAGCCCGCCAACCGCTTCCTGCTGCGACGGTCGCGTTACATGAGCGCGTTCTGGGTGGCCGATTCCGAATACGTGGCGCGTACCACCCGTACCCAGCTTGGCCTGCCACCGGAGCGGATCTGCACCTGGCCGCTGTTCATGGCCAGCGCCAGCGTCCCGGCCGCCACGCCATGGAACGGGCAGCCGGGGGCGACCTTCCATGTCGGGTCGCTGGGCAGGCTGGAACCCGAAAAGAACATGCAGCTGCTTATACAGGCCATGGGCATCATCCGCGCCACGCGGCCCGATGCGCGCATCCACCTGTCGCTGTGTGGGTGCGGGTCGCAGATGGTGGCCCTGCAGGCGCTGGCGGCCCGGATGGCCCCGGACGCCATAAGCTTCGAGGGGTTCCAGCCGGACCCTCTGGAATTCTGTCGCGGGCTGCACGTGTATGTCCAGCCATCCCATTTCGAGGGGCTGTGCATTGCCGTGCATGAAGCCATGCAGGCGGGACTGCCGGTCATTGCAACACCGGTCGGCGCCATTCCCGATATCATCCGCGACGGGCAGAACGGGTTCCTGCTGCCTGCATCGACACCGGAAGCGCTCGCGGCACAGATCCTGCACCTTCATGCGCGTCCCGGCCTGTGCGCACGGATCGGCCACGCGGCCCGCAGCGATATCCTGCAACGCTACGGCACGGATACGGTCCATGCCATGGCCCATGCCGTCATCCGACGCGCGGAATCGCTGGTGCAGGCCCGGCAGGGCTGACGTCCCGGCCATCATGCCCCTTCCTGTCACGCGGGGTGATCAGGTAAGATGGGGATGTGAATACGATCCAGAATCCCCCCTCCGCAGAGTCCGGGCAAAAGGACTCACTTCTTGGCGTCTCGCAGCGCCTGCCACCCGCCAACCTGCAGGCGGAACAGGCGCTGCTGGGCGCGTTGCTGACCAATAACCGCGCCTATGACCGCGTATCCGACTTCCTGACCGGCGCGCATTTCGCCGATGAGGTCAATGGCCGCATCTATGATGCCATTTCCCGCCGTATCGAAGGCGGGCAACTGGCCGATCCGGTCACGCTGCGGGCCGAATTCGAAAATACCGGCGTGCTGGATTCCGTAGGCGGCACGGCGTACCTGGCCAGACTGCTGACATCCATGGTCGGCATCATCAACGCGGCCGACTACGGGCGCGTGATCCATGATGCGTGGATACGCCGCCAGCTGATCGACATCGGTCAGGACGTGGTCAACAACGCCTTTGGCGCGCGACCCGACCTTGATGGCCCCAACCAGATTGCCGCCAGCGAGGAAGCCCTGTTCAAGCTGGCGACGGAAAAGGGGCAGGACGGCGGGTTCCAGTCCTTTGACCGCGCGCTGGCCGATGCGCTGGAAATTGCGCAGCAGGCCTTCAACCGCAGCGGCGACGTGGTTGGCCTGACCACCGGGCTGCGTGACCTGGACAAGAAAACCGGTGGCCTGCACCCGTCTGACCTGCTGATCCTTGCGGGCCGACCGGCCATGGGCAAGACGGCGCTGGCAACCAAGATCGCCTTTTCCGCCGCGCGCGCGATCATGGAGGAAGCACGCGACGCCCCGGCCGATGCCAAGCCAAAGGGGTCGGTGGCCATCTTCTCGCTTGAAATGTCGTCCGAACAGCTGGCCACCCGTATCCTGTCCGAACAGGCCAGCGTATCGGGTGAAAAGATCCGCCGGGGCGATCTGGGGCAGAAGGAATTCGACCGCTTCGTACAGGTCAGCCGCGAACTGGCGCAGCTGCCGTTGCATATTGACGACACGCCCGCCATTTCGCTGTCGGCCATGCGCACGCGCTGCCGTCGGCTGGCGCGCACCAAGGGGCTGAGCCTGGTAGTGGTCGATTACCTGCAGCTCATGCGGCCATCAGTGGGATCCAAGGCGGAAAACCGCGTGCTGGAAATCTCCATGATCACGCAGGGTCTCAAGGCGCTGGCCAAGGAACTGTCGGTGCCGGTCATAGCCCTGTCGCAGCTGTCGCGTCAGGTGGAGAGCAGGGAAGACAAGCGCCCCATGCTATCGGACCTGCGTGAATCGGGATCGATCGAGCAGGATGCCGATGCGGTGATGTTCGTCTATCGTGACCAGTACTATCTGCAGCAGCGCCAGCCCAAGGAAACGTCCTATGACTCACAGGACAAGTACCAGACCGCGATGGAGGAATGGCAGCGCAAGATGGATCTGGCCCACAACCGTGCGGAACTGATCCTGGAAAAGCAGCGTCATGGGCCGACAGGGACGGTGCATCTGTTCTTCGAAGGGGAGTTCACGCGCTTTGCCGATCTGGACATGGTGCATGACGCTTAAGGGCTGAGTGTAAGTGACGCACGACATGGGCTGCCGTGCGTCACTGTGCCATATCCGCCACATGACGCGGAGCCGCATGGCGGAACATCCAGTCCTGTCCGATTGGGACCGTTTCGTGCCGGGAAACTGCACAGGGGTGGGATGGACAGGATATGGGCACAGGCATGCATGCCCTCCCTTCCGCACATCAAAAAGTTTTATAAGAAATATTATGCCAACAACTAATGAGATCCGGATCAGCATGCACCGGAATCCGGTCCGGTCCGCCATGTTCCATCATGGCCAAGCCGCCCGCAATCCGGCATCATCATGCCATGACTGATACGGCGCTTGCATCCATCTGTGGCTTTGCCTTTTCCGGCATCGAAGCCGTTCCTGTCAAAGTCGAGGTCCAGCTTTCCGTCGGTCTGCCGTCCTTTCTGGTCGTGGGCCTGCCGGACAAGGCCGTCAATGAATCGCGCGAACGCGTGCGCGCGGCGCTGTCCGCCATGGGGCTGGCCCTGCCGGCCAAGCGGATCGTGGTCAATCTGGTGCCCGCCAGCCTGATGAAGGAAGGATCGCATTTCGACCTGCCCATCGCGCTGGCGCTGCTGGTGGTCATGGGACTGCTGTCAGGCGATATGGCGCAGCGTTACGCAGCCTTGGGCGAACTGTCGCTGGATGGTGGCGTCAACCCGGTCTGCGGCGTGCTGCCTGCCGCCATGACGGCAGCCGGACTGTCGCTGGGGCTGATCTGTCCCGCCAGCCAGGGGGTGGAAGCGCGCTGGGCCAGCGAGGACATGGATATCCTCGCCATCCGTTCCCTGCCCGAACTGCTGAACCATTTCCGTGGGCAGCAGGTCATCGACCCCGTTGAACTGCCTGCCCGCGTGGATGCAGGCCTGACCGCCCTGCCCGACCTGGCTGATATCCGGGGCATGGAAACCGCGCGTCGTGGGCTGGAAATCGCCGCGGCCGGTCGCCATTCGCTGCTTATGATTGGCCCGCCGGGCGCTGGAAAATCCATGCTGGCCGCGCGCCTGCCCGGTATCATGCCCGACCTTACGCCCGTCGAGATGCTGGAAATCAGCCGCATCCACAGCATCGGCGGCCTGCTGAAGGACGGACAGCCGGTGTCCCGGCCGCCCTTCCGCGACCCACACCATTCCAGCAGTTCCACGGCCCTGAGCGGTGGCGGCGCGCGTGCCCGCCCCGGTGAGGTCAGCCTGGCGCATCGTGGCGTCCTGTTTTTAGATGAATTGCCGGAATTCTCCCGCGCCGCGCTGGAAATCCTGCGCCAGCCCATGGAAACGGGATCCATATCCATTGCCCGCGCCGCAGCCCATGTCACCTACCCTGCCCGCTTCCAGCTGATCGCGGCCATGAACCCGTGCAAGTGCGGCTATCTGGGCGATGCGGCGCAGGAATGTCGTAAGGCCCCTCGCTGTGGCGAGGATTATCAGGCGCGCCTGTCCGGCCCGTTGCTGGACCGTGTGGACATGGCCGTCCATGTCGAACCGATGCCCCTGACCCGCATTGCCGAAACCACGGGCGGCGAACCCAGCGCCACCGTGGCCGCGCGAGTCCGTGAAGCCGTGGCGCGCCAGCATGACAGACAGGGTGCGGCCCGGAATGCCGAAGCCCCCATAGATGATTTCCGCATAACGGCCACGGCGCGCGATTTTGCGGTGCAGGCGTCTGAAAAGATGCATCTTTCCGCCCGTGGCTTTACCCGCCTGCTGCGGGTTGCGCGGACGGTTGCCGACCTGGCAGCTGCCGAGGACGTGGAACGTCCCCACATTGCCGAAGCCCTGGCCTACCGCATCCGCCGGCCAGGTCGAAAATAGCATTGCCTGCATCTTTTCCCCCTTGCGCACCCTGCGCGGCTGGATTAATAAGGCCCCACCGAAGCGGATGGGTGCGTAGCTCAGCGGTAGAGCATCGCCTTCACACGGCGGGGGTCACAGGTTCAATCCCTGTCGCACCCACCATCCGGTCTTTCCCTTATTTCCATAAGCAGTAATTAACCAGTCGGATCGGACTGCCATCTGGCGTACCCGCGCCATATGTCATGTACACATGCCAGCCAGGGCACTGTTACTCCCTGTCGTTAACAGGCAGCATTACCCTGCCCTGGTGGAACCGTTCAGAAAGTGGTTTCCCGTCCCTTTCTGATGGACGATGCCGACATGGAATACGCGATGATCGACGGCACGGTGGTCCGGGTTCCCCGCCATGGCCAGCAGATGGTGCGAAGTCCTCCCACCACCTATGCCGACATTCCTTCCAGCGCATCACGGCACCTGACATAGGATAGTTTGTCCTGAAACAGGAACAGCACGTAATAATCCAGCGTGCGCCGCCGCCTGCGGGTAGGATTGGTATAGAACGGAAAAACGTCAAACGGCCCGTCATATCCCTCTGGCACCGGGTCGCATTCGGTTATGCAGCGTACCTGGAACAGGGGGGCATAGACGGTAGCATCCGCATCCGTCCGCCGGACATGGAACAGGTTTTTCCGGAACTTGCGCAGCCGCTGTGGCAGGATGAATATCATGTTCTGTTCAAGAAAATTCTGCGGCGGGTTACGATCACGCAGGTATTTCATGTCGGCAGGCATGTCACAGAAAAAGTTGGTGTCCTGTACGATCATGGTCCAGTCGGGTTCCCTTCCGCTCGGTTCGGCATGGCAGGATGGTTGCGCCGGCTCCCCACCTGGGAAAGCCGCATTACGGCCATGCCGGGTTCCATGCCCTCATATGGGGAGAGGCTGCGTGTATGTCAGGGTCAGAAGCCGAACATATGATCGACTGAAAACCGTCCGTCCCCCTCCGCCATGCGGCCATGATACCCGAACAGGCGACAGGTCGTATCACGGATGATGACATAGGCCCCCGCACCCGCGCGCGCCAGCGTGGACAGGCCAAAGACCCGATGCGGCCAGATTTCGCGCGACCCGGACATGGGAACGGCGATTTTCTCATGACCAATCTGCGTGCCATCAGCTGCATGCAGGTACAGCGACGTATCCGACTGCGCATGCCACGTAGCCGAAACCGGATAGATGAGCCTGCAGAAACTGAACGGCTCACTTCCCGCCGCCGTCAGGAACAGCCGCGTGCTCAGTCCCGGGGGCGCGCCGACATAGGATTGCGGCTCCCCCCGATAGGTCATGATCGTATTGAATATGTGCGACCCGAAGCTGGTTTCGGATGCATGGCCCGTCTGCCTGTCCTCATACCGGATCAGGGCATGCAGCCAGCCATCCGCCTGCCCTCCGTCACGAAAGTCATACAGCAGTTCCCCATGCCCCGGACCAGTTGCCAGCGCGCTGACATCCAGTACCATCCCATGGTCACGCGGCAGGCAACCCATGAAGCGCGATGGTCCGGCCGTCCCTTCCACGTCGAAACAGTCCACCCGTACCGGCAGGGTGGTCAGGCTTTCCGCCATGGGCGATGGCAGAAGCAGCGTCCGGTAGCGCGCCGGATCAGGCACCGGGAACGGCAGCAGGTAGCCACGCCCGAAAAAACGCGGGTCCAGCCGGGTGATCCCCGCATCGGGCCGCAAATCAGCACGCTGCACGTTCAGGTGAGCGATGCGCGTGCGGTTATGCTGCGTGATTTCGTAGCGCGAGCGCACGACATGGCCACCGGCGCGGAATTCGATCTGTTCCGGCCATGACAGCCCGGGCAGGATATCGCGCATATGCACGGCCATGGTCTGGTACGGGGCCAGTTCAGGCAGGATGGGCACATGCCGGTCCTGCCCCATGCGGTTGAGCGTCATGCTGCCTGATGGAATGGGCAGGGCATGGCTGTTCTGGACCCATAGCACCACATCCTCCCCCTCCGCCGGGGCAGGCAGGTTGGCGTAACGGTTGGCAGGCCAGGCATTGGCGTCATGTGTGACCGACAGGCTGGCGTTCGTACCCTTCCCGCGCGTCTCCAGCGCGTATTTGACCACATCGTGCCCTGCTATGCCCTGCGCGTGGATGAACAGCTGGCCCGTGAATTCCGGCAGGTTGAACCTGTGACGGATGTCGGCACTGTCGATGATGATGGCCTGACCATCGCCCGGCACGTCATAATCCCATGTCCGCAGCACCTGCCCGTCCTGATCGAACAGCCGCAGCCACAGCCGGACGGCCCGTGCGCCATACCGCGCCCAGTAATTGGCGGTGACCAGGCGGGTGGACAGCGCAGCCGTGTCCCGGAAAAAGGCAAGGTTGGTGGCAAAATTCAGCCGGTCCAGATAATTATGTGCGACCGACAGCATGTGCCGGGGCAGGCACACGGATTCGAGCGTATGCAGCACGCCCCCTGCGGGCAGCAGGCCGGACAGGCGGCTTTCCATGGCGGCATGGTTGAAATCCAGCGCCCATATGGTCCGTGCCGCACCCTGCCCCATGTCCACCACGGGCCGCAGGGGCAGGCCCGCGCGCACCTGCCCGACCTTCAGCGAATCATGGGTATGGACCGCCGCCACCGTGACCGGCACGGGCAGCAGCGCCATGACGGTATCCACCATGTCATGCGGATCATAGATCGCAACCGGCCCCGCATCCTTCAGGCTGTTGGCAAGAAGGGCCAGTTTCTCCGCGGCCAGAGGATGGGTCAGGGCCTTGTAGGCCATATTGCCGCCTGAACGCGGGTCAAAGGTACGAATGCCTAGCATGTGCCTGTTTTATTCCACTTCTGGCGCAAGCGGGAGAATTATTGTTGTCCCACTGACGCAAGCCCCAGATGATGCCGCACCGCTTCCGCTGCCATAACGGTATCATCAAGTGGTGTCACAGGCCATGTTTCCAGCCGCCCGGCAAAGGGGCGGATGCGCCCCGCCTGCGTCAGGTCCTGCAGGAAATGCCCGATCCGCCGCGACCGCCCCGGCAGGCTGGCGACCATGACAGGTGCCGATGTCGCCACGGCTTCCGAAATCATGGACACGCTGTCCACCGTCACGACAATGGCGTCCGCGCAGGCCAGCAGACCCAGATACGGATTGGCCCCCGCCTGGTCCCAGACCCATGCATCCGGCCCGGTCAGGGCGCGTTGCAGTTCACCACATACCGCCGGATCTGTCCGGCGCGACGGTGTCAGCGCAATGCCCACCCGGTCGCGTCGCATCATGGCGGCCAGTTGCGCGGCAAGACTCGCGCCCTCGGCCCGTCCCAGCCGGAAACGGCCATTCCCCCCACCGACCAGCACGGCAACCAGCGGGCGTGGCAGACAGGCGAAAAACGGCGCCCACTCCCGTCGCGCCTGATCCAGCAGCGCCGGTGTCACGCCATGCAGCGCCGTGCGCGTCAGGACGACATTGGGGCCGGATATCCGGTCGTGCCGGTTGGCGATGACCAGATCGAAACGGGCGGGCGGCAGACGCGGGTTCTGCACCTGTATCACGCGCGCACCCTGCCGGCGCAGCGCAGCGCCGACGGCCCCGCCACTGCCACCGATGCTGATGACCGGGTGGTTGCGGTAATCGGCATCCAGATGAAGCGGCATGACCGCACGCAGGGGCGCGGGCCACCACGCGGCGGGCACATGCCGCCATATGCCACGCACGCTCAGCGCATGCAGGTGGGGGTCCAGTCCCGCGCGCCGCGCCAGCCCGAAGGTCTGGGACCGCATGCCGGCGAGGTCCGCTGCAATGACGCTGGCGGTAGGTAAGGAGGCTGCCATGCCCCCATGTGGCGGGACATGCACCGGGGCGTCAATGCCCTGCCCCTTTTGTCCATCGCCCAGCCGCGCTAAGTGGCAGGAATGAGCGAGACAGAACCGACATTCTCCGGCATGGGGCTGGATGGCCGCGTGGTGGCCGCCCTGACACGCATGGGGCTGCACCAGCCGTCCCTGATCCAGCGCGAGGTCATTCCTCCCGTCATGGCCGGACGGGATGTAGAGGCACGCGCAGGCACCGGCAGCGGCAAGACGGTGGCCTTTGCCGCCCCCATCCTGTCCACACTCATGCAGCCCGATGATGCGGGCAATACCCGCGTGCGCTGCCTGATCCTGTCGCCCACGCGCGAACTGGCGGGCCAGACGGCGGGCGTGCTGCGCGGCCTTGCGCGTGGCAGCGGCCTGCGCATTCTGCAGGCTACCGGCGGCACGGCGCGGGCGGCACAGGCCAAGACGCTGGGTGAAGGGGTGGCGATCGTGGTCGGCACGCCGGGGCGGATCATCGACCTGGCCCGCGGGGGGGAACTGGACCTGTCCACCGTCGGGCAGTTCGTGCTGGACGAAGCCGACCGCATGCTGGACCCCGGTTTCGCGGAAGAAATGCTCGCCCTTGCCGCAGCCCTGCCCGCGCGGCACCAGACATTGCTGTTTTCCGCCACCATTCCCCCGGCCATGGCCGAACTGGCCGCCCGCCTGCTGCACCGTCCGGTGCGTATCAGCATGGAAGTGGAAAACGCCCCCGCGCCGCGCATCGCGCAATACGCCATTTTCGTTCCCATGCGCCACAAGACCGAAGCAACACTGGCCTGCCTGCGGCAGTACGGCATGCAGCGCGTGATGGTGTTCGTCCGCACCCGCAACGAAGCCGACACCATTGCACGTGCCATAAGCCCGCTGGCACCCGCCGTGGCGATTCATGGCGATCATTCACAGGCGCGGCGCGAACGCATGCTGCGCGATTTCCGACAGGGCCGCGTGGGCGTGCTGGTAGCGACCGATGTCATGGCCCGGGGAATCGACATTGATGACATCGCCCTTGTCATCAACCATGACATTCCCGCCCAGCCCGAATCCTATGTCCACCGCATCGGCCGTACCGCGCGTGCCGGGCGACGCGGGGTTGCCGTCGCCCTGTGCGCACCGGAGGAACGTCAGGCGCTGAAGGATATAGAACGCCTGACGGGGCAGCGCATCCGCATTGCCAGCCTGCCGCAGTAACGGGCACGGTCATACATTTGTCATACATCCCTTGTCCCCACGGTCTTGCCGTAGGGTAAAGTGTGGATAAACTGCCAGTCATGATGAACATCCATGCCATGCAGTCACGTATTCCGGCGCATGACGGGACAGACGCGGCCATCGACCGGGTCGCCCTGGCATGACATACGGGCGGGACAACGCGCCCCGGCTGCCGGTTCGCGTGGCGCGGCCCACCACCTTTCTGGAGCGCCTGCCCCCCCCTCCGTCCAGCCTGCCGCGCTGGAAGATCAGCATTACCCCGCCCGACCTGTCACCATGGCTTGCGGGAAACTGCGGCATTCCGGGCGTCATGCATTACGAAGGCCGCAGGCCGGGCCCGCATGTCGTCTGTGTCAGCCTGATCCACGGGAATGAATTCGCGGGCGCCATCGTGCTGGACCGCCTGCTGCGACGCCGTATCCGCCCACGCGCGGGACGACTGTCGCTGGTATTCGCCAACCCCGAGGCCATGCACCTGTTCGACCCGTGCAACCCGGTACGCGCACGCTGCGTGGATGAGGACATGAACCGCGTCTGGCTGCCCGCCATGCTGGACAGTCACCAGACATCGCACGAACTCGACCGGGCGCGCATGCTGCTGCCGGTCATCGTGACGGCGGACAGGCTGCTGGACCTGCATTCCATGTTATGGCCGGGTGAGCCGCTGGTGCTGTCGGGGCTGCCGCCTGCGGGTCGGGCCATGGCGCGGCGCATTCGTGGCGTGGATGTATGCGTGGCCGATCGCGGGCACCGCAGCGGGTGCAGGCTGATTGATCACCCGCGTTTCAGTGAAGGGAATGCCGCCGCCTGCCTGCTGGAAGCCGGCCAGCACTGGCGGGAAGACACCGTCACGCGCGCCATGCACGCCGTCCTGTCCCTGATCGGGCCATGCTGCGGCATTTCGGCGGGAACGGAGGGCGCGCTCCCACGATACGACATGGTGGTAACCGATGTGGTGACGGCCCGGACAGGACTGTTCCGTTTCGTCACGCCCTTTCACAGCGGGCATGTCGTGGACAGCGCGGGCACGGTGGTGGCGTATGACGGCGGTGATGAAATCCGCACGCCCTATGACCGGTGCATGCTGGTCATGCCCAATCTGCGCCCCGCCCGTGGCCATACGGCCGTAAGGTTCGCCCGCACGGATGCCGGGCCGCCCGCCCCGGATCAGTAACCGGAACGGGCGACCACCATCATGTTCAGGCGTAGATGGGGAAACGCGCGCACAGCGCCTTGACCCGTTCGTGCACGGCCTGCTCGGTTTTCGTGCAGCCTTCCTCGCCCGGGGTTCCGGCCAGCGCGGTCAGCACTTCGTCAATCATGCGGCCGACTTCACGGAACTCTTCCGCGCCAAAGCCACGCGCCGTCGCAGCCGGGCTGCCCAGGCGGATGCCCGAGGTAATGGCCGGCTTTTCGGGGTCGAACGGAATGGCGTTCTTGTTGGCGGTAATGCCGGCGCGTTCCAGCGCGCGTTCCGCCGCCCGCCCCGTAACCCCCTTGGGCCGCAGGTCCACCAGCAGCAGGTGGCAGTCCGTACCCCCGGTCACGATGTCGAATCCGGCCTGCACCAGCGTTTCCGCCAGCACGCGGGCATTGTTCGCGACCGCTTCCTGATAGGTCTGGAAATCAGGGCGCAGCGCCTCGCCAAACGCCACGGCCTTGGCGGCGATCACATGCATGAGCGGACCGCCCTGCAGGCCGGGGAACACGGCGGAATTGATCTTTTTCGCAAGATCCGCGTCATTGGTCAGGATCAGCCCGCCACGTGGCCCGCGCAGGGTCTTGTGCGTAGTGGAGGTAACGACATGCGCATGCGGCACGGGCGACGGGTACAGGCCTGCCGCAACCAGCCCCGCGAAATGGGCCATGTCCACCATCAGGTACGCCCCGACCTCATCCGCGATGGCGCGGAAGCGGGCGAAATCGATGATACGGGGATAGGCGGAGCCACCTGCGACGATCAGCTTCGGCTTCTCGGCGCGGGCAAGGCGTTCCATTTCCTCATAATCCAGCAGGCCGTCTTCCTTGCGCACGCCATACTGGACCGCATTGAACCACTTGCCGGAATAGTTGGGGGCAGCGCCGTGGGTCAGGTGGCCACCGGCGGCCAGGCTCATGCCCATGACGGTATCGCCGGGCCTGACCATCGCCATGAAAGCGGCCTGGTTGGCATTGGCGCCCGAATGGGGCTGCACGTTGGCGAATTCCGCACCGAACATCGCCTTGACTCGTTCAATGGCAAGGGTTTCGACCTTATCCACTTCCACGCAGCCGCCATAATAACGGCGACCGGGATACCCTTCGGCATACTTGTTGGTCAGAACGCTGCCCTGTGCTGCCATGACGGCGGCGGAGACCATGTTCTCACTGGCAATCAGTTCAATCCCGTCGCGCTGACGCACCAGTTCCGCGTCGATAATCGCGGCGACATCGGGGTCGGCTTGGGTCAATGGGGCGCGGAAAAACTGCTTGAGGTCAGTCTGGCTGATGGGGTCCGACACCGTTATGTTTCTCCATTCATTGGATGATCTGTCATTTCCGGGTAGGCAAACGGACATGACACGTATGGGAACAGGCCTGCTATGTGCGCCATATCGTGGCGTCAAGACAACGCCAAAATGATGGAGACCGGCTGATTTGACCGTTGTTATATTCCTTTCTTCCGTCCCCGCCGTCCCGTGCGTGGCGATATGAGCACCGGCATGACGCGCGCGTTGCTGCGCCGGCTGCCGGTTGGCGCACCGACAGACGATGCGGGGCTGAAACGCGTTCTGGGCGCGGGCAGCCTTGTCGCCCTTGGCGTCGGGGTCACGATCGGGGCGGGCCTGTTTTCGCTGACCGGCATCGCGGCAGGCAGCAATGCAGGGCCTGCCGTACTCATTTCCTTCGTGCTGGCGGCCATGGCGTGCGCGTTTGCCGGACTGTGTTACGGGGAACTGGCGGGCATGATCCCGGCGGCGGGCAGCGCGTATGTCTATGCCTATGCATCCCTTGGCGAACTGGCGGGCTGGATCATCGGGTGGGACCTCGTTTTGGAATATACGGTGGGGGCATCGGCCGTATCGGTCAGCTGGGCGCGTTACATGCGCTCCCTGCTGGATGAATGGGGCATCCACCTTTCGCCCCGCCTCATGGCGTCGCCGTTCGAAGTCGTGGGCATGGTGGATGGACAGCCCGTCCACGGTATCGCCAACCTGCCGGCCGTGTTCATCATCGGGGTGCTGTCGCTGCTGCTCATACGCGGCATTTCCGAATCAGCGCGGCTGAACGCCATCGTGGTGGTCATCAAGCTGGTGATCATCGCCGCCGTGATCGGGTTCGGACTGCCCTATATCAAGACCGCCAATTATACTCCGTTCATTCCCCCCAACACTGGCGAGTTCGGGCATTACGGCCTGTCTGGCATCCTGCGCGCGGCGGGCACGATCTTCTTTGCCTATCTGGGGTTTGACGCCGTTTCCACCGTGGCGCAGGAAACACGCAATCCCGGGCGCGACATGCCCATCGGCCTGATGGGCAGCCTTGCGATCTGCACGTTTATCTATATCGCCTTTTCTTTCGTGCTGACGGGGCTGGTCAATTACCGCGACATGATCGGGGATGCCGCCCCCGTGGCCACCGCCATTGACCAGACGCCGTTTGGCTGGCTGAAGGCAGCTGTCAAGCTGGGGATCATATGCGGGTTCCTGTCGGTCATCCTCGTCCTGCTGCTGGGACAGAGCCGGGTCTTCTTCGCCATGGCGCGGGACGGGCTGCTGCCACCCATGTTCGGGCGCACGCATGCGCGCCTGGGCACGCCGGTCGCGTGTCACCTGTTCTTCATGGGAGTGACGGGGGTGCTGGCCGCCTTCCTGCCGATCGAACAGCTTGCGCACATGACATCCATCGGCACGCTGCTGGCCTTTGTCATCGTCTGCGTGGGGGTTATCGTGCTGCGCGTGCGTGAACCCGACCGCCCGCGCGTCTTCCGGGTGCCCGGGGGGGCCGCGATCCCGGTTGCGGGAATCATAAGCTGCGGGGTCATGATGCTCTCGCTGGACGGGCTGACATGGCTGCGGCTGGTTGTGTGGCTTGCGATCGGGCTGGTGGTGTACGCAGTATACGGCATACGCCACAGTCGGCTGGGCGCCGTCATGCCTGCCATGCGCCCGAAGCGCTGAACACCGGGCAGGTTACCGGATCATAATTTGGCACGGGGGCGCTGCAGGATCATAGTCGCCCCGTCCCTTGATGGAGTTGGATTGGATGAATATCGGTCAGTTTCCCCAAACAAGGCTGCGCCGTAACCGGCACGACCGGTTTACGCGGCGTCTGGTGTCAGAAAACACGCTATCGACCGATAACCTGATCTGGCCGATTTTCGTGACCGAAGGCACGGGATCAGTCACCGATGTCTCCTCCATGCCCGGCGTGCAGCGTGTCAGCCTCGACCGGCTGGCTGCGCATGTGGAACCCGCGGCGAAGCTGGATATTCCTGCCCTTGCCCTGTTTCCCATCACGCCCGCCAGCCTGCGTGATGAAGCAGGCACTGAAGCCACCAACCCCGACAACCTGATGTGTCGGGCGGCGCGCCTGCTGAAAAAGGAATTTCCAGAAATCGGCCTGATCGGCGATGTGGCGCTGGACCCCTATACCAGCCACGGCCATGACGGACTGATTGAAGACGGTTACGTGGTCAATGATCCATCCGTCGATATTCTGGTGACACAGGCCGTCAACCAGGCAGCCGCCGGGATCGACATCATCGCCCCGTCCGACATGATGGATGGCCGTATCGGGTCGATCCGTACCGCGCTGGATACGAGCGGTCTGGTCAACACCCGCATCATGTCCTACGCCGCCAAATACGCCAGCGCCTTTTACGGCCCGTTCCGTGATGCGCTGGGGTCCGGCGGGCTGCTGACGGGCGACAAGAAAACATACCAGATGGACCCCGCCAACACGGACGAAGCCCTGCGTGAAGTCGCGCTGGACCTGCGCGAAGGCGCGGACATGGTCATGGTCAAGCCAGGCATGCCCTATCTGGATGTCATCCAGCGCGTGCGGGCGGAATTCGCGGTGCCGACCTTCGCCTATCAGGTATCGGGCGAATACGCGATGCTGATGGCCGCGATCCAGAATGGCTGGCTGGACCGTGACCGCGTGATCATGGAAAGCCTGATGGCGTTCCGCCGCGCGGGCGCCAGTGGCGTCCTGACCTATTTCGCGCTGGACGCCGCCCGCCTGCTGCGCGCCTGACCACGACAAAAGCATGCGCGCGCAGCCGGATAGTTGATGCCTGCAACAGGAAGAATATGATAACCGTATAGGCATACGGGCAGTCTGTTTTTCCTGTTTGCTGGGCTGCTGCTTCCTGTTTCCCGGCTGGTGAGAGCGCATGACCTATACATCGCCACGGCATCCACAGCTGTTCTATACGACGGCGCCCATGCCCTGCCCCTATCTTGCAGGACGGATGGAACGCAAGGTTGTGACCGAAATTGGCGGACCGGACGCCGTGCCGTTCCACAACCGTCTGTCGCGCGCCGGTTTCCGCCGCAGCCACACCATTGCCTATGCCCCGGTCTGCGCAAGCTGCACCGCATGCACGCCCATACGCGTGCCCGTGGCGCGGTTTACCCCCAGCCGCACGCAGCAGCGCGCCCTGCGCCGCAATGCCATGTTACACGCCACCCGTGTCCCGCCCACGGCCACGCCCGAACAGTTCACCCTGTTCAGCGCCTATCAGCAGACCCGGCATGAAGGCGGGGACATGGCGTCCATGACGTTTCCCGACTACCGCGCCATGATCGAGGATACCCCGATCGAGACCTTCATGATCGAATTCCGCGATGCTGAAGGCAGGCTGGCCTGTGTCGCGCTGGTGGACCAGCTCGATGACGGGCTGTCGGCCGTCTATGATTTCTATGATCCCGCGCTCCAGAAACGTTCACTGGGTACGTTCGCGGTGATGCATCTGATCGACTATACCCGCACGCTTGGCCTGCCCTACCTGTATCTGGGCTACTGGATCAGCGAGAGCCGGAAAATGGCCTACAAGGCCCGCTTCCGCCCGGCCCAGATCATGACGCGTGGCGTCTGGCACGATCTGGACCCGGCCCATTACGAAGCACGTGAAAGCGCCTTCCTGCCGGACGGACTGTTCCGCCCGGTGGAATGACCCCGGTCAGGCGCGCGGTTTGCGGGTTGCCCATGCGGGTGCTGTTTTGCCCATATCCGCCCGCTTGCCCACATAATCCTTCAGGTCCGCAAATGAACGGGTGCGGGCCGGATCGGGCCATGCAACCCCCTCGGCTGCCGTAAACACGACTGCATCCCGCAGGCCGCCGTCCTTGTATTTCTGCACGATCACCCCAAGGCCGCGCGTCATTTCAGGCAACTGGTCCAGCGGGAAGACCAGCATGCGCCGGTTCTGGCCAATCACCAGCACATGGTCACCCGCAGCGGGGACGCAGACCTGCGCGCTTTCGCCGTCCTTCAGGTTCAGCACCTGCTTGCCGGTACGCTTTTCCGCCGTCATGGCCGATTCAGCCACCACCATGCCGCGGCCCGCGCTGGACACCAGCAGGCGCTTGCGCGCGTCCTCGACCGGGAACATCGTAATGATGTCCTCATCGTTGGACAGGTCGATCAGCAGCCGCAGGGGCTGACCATCACCGCGCCCACGCGGCAGATCCCCCACACGCAGCGTAAAGGCGCGCCCATCGGTTGCAAATACGCACAGCCGGTCATTGCTGTGGCACTCAACCGACATGCCCGGACCGTCGCCTTCCTTGAATTTCAGCGCCTCCGGGTCCTGTCCATGTCCGCGCACGGTCCGGACCCATCCCTTCTGCGACAGGATGACCGTCAGCGGATCACGTTCGACCGGCAGGGCGGCCTCGACATCGATTTCAACCGGCGCATCCGCCAGCAGGCTGCGTCGCCTGCCCAGCGCACCACTGCCAAAGGTTTTCTGGATGTCCCTGATCTCGGACGCGATACGCTTCCACCGCAGCCCCTCCTGCTCCAGCAGGTCGTGCAGGGACTGTTTTTCCGCGCTCAGCTTTGCATGCTCCTCGCGGATTTCCATTTCCTCAAGCCGCCGCAGGCTGCGCAGGCGCATGTTCAGGACGGCCTCCGCCTGCAGTTCCGTGAGATCAAAGGTTGCGATCAGCGCCGCCTTCGCATCGTCCTCCTCGCGGACAATACGGATCACTTCATCAAGGTTGAGATAGACCGCAAGGAACCCGTCAAGGATTTCCAGACGACGGTTGACCGCCGCCAGCCGGTTGGCGCTGCGGCGCTGCAATACGTCATGGCGATGATCAAGCCACGCCTGCAGCACGTCCTTCAGGCTACGCACGCCCGGCACCTGGTCCGCGCCCAGCACGTTCATGTTCAGGCCGAAGCGGCTTTCCAGTTGCGTTGCGCGGAACAGGGTTTCCATCAGCACCGCAGGTTCGATCCCGCGTGACTTGGGTTCCAGCACCAGCCGGATGTCCGTGGTGCTTTCATCGCGGATATCGGCCAGAAGGGGCAGCTTCTTCTGCTCCATCAGATCCGCGATCTGTTCGATCAGGCGCGATTTCTGCACCTGATACGGAATTTCGCTCACCACGATCTGCCATGTGCCGAAACGCCCCTGCTCCACATCCCATTTCGACCGGATGCGGAAGGAACCGCGTCCCGTCTCGTAGGCACGCGCAATGGCGTCGCTGTCTTCCACAATGCTGCCCCCCGTGGGGAAGTCCGGGCCGGGCATATGTTTCAGCAGTTCGGCCGTGGTCATGGCCGGCCTGCGGATCAGGGCAAGGGCAGCGGCACAGATCTCGCCCACGTTATGGGGCGGGATGGAGGTCGCCATGCCCACCGCGATGCCCGCCGCCCCGTTGGCCAGCAGGTTGGGAAAGGCCGCGGGCAGGACGACGGGTTCCTGTTCCTCGCCATCATAGGTGGGACGGAAATCAACGCAGTCCTCACCGATTCCTTCCAGCAGGGCCTTGGCCACTTCGGTCAGGCGGGATTCGGTGTATCGCATGGCGGCGGCGTTATCACCGTCGATCGAGCCGAAATTGCCCTGCCCTTCCACCAGCGGATAGCGGACGGCAAAATCCTGCGCCAAGCGCACCAGCGCCTCATAGACCGAAGCATCGCCATGCGGATGGTATTTACCGATCACGTCGCCCACCACGCGGGCGCATTTCTTGAACCCGGCAGACGGGTCCAGCTTGAGCTGCTGCATCGCATAGATCATGCGACGGTGCACCGGCTTCAGCCCGTCGCGCACATCCGGCAGCGAACGCGACATGATCGTTGACATGGCATAGGCCAGGTAACGTTCGCTCAGCGCATCGGCCAGCTTGGTATCTTCAATATGACCGGCTGTTGTGTCCACAGGCATGCAATCTCCCTCCCGCAGGTGAACAGATAGCGAAACTTTACGCTTTGTCCAAGGCTCGTACTCAGTCTGTAGCGGTCGTGGTGGCGTCAGGCGCGGCATCTGGCGGGGAAATGTCCGCCTCCCGCGCGATCATGTCCAGCAGCCTGCACCGGGCTTCGGGCACGGGGCGATGACGCTGCCCAAAGGCGTCACGTTGCAGGAAGTGACCCGTCAGGCGCAACCCGTCATACCAGTCCACCGGCGTGCCAACCTGATCGGGATGCAGCACGAAACCGGGCAGCGGCAGCAGGCGGCTGCGCCATTCCCCCGCCCGTTCGTCCGATACCGCCCGCCCGGTACGCGGCGATACCCAGCGCAGGTCGTCACGGCTGCCACCAAGGGCGCAGTGGCCCAGGTCCAGCCCGAAGCCGAGTTCGGACAGCAGCAGCAGTTCCCAGCGCACGATTTCGGGCATGGCTTCGGCTACTGCCCATTGAGGGTCAAGGCTGATCCGCGCCAGCAGGCTGGTCAGCCCCTGAAATACGGCGGGGTGGGGTTCGCGTTCGGGCAGGCAGCCATCGGCCAGCGCACACAGCGAGGCCAGCATGGCCAGCGGCAGCGGGTCGTCCAGTATGCGGGCGGCGGATGCGTGGACCGTCTCTGCCGTGATGTTACCCAGCTGTTCAGGCAGGCGGGCGGTCCAGCGCGCGCGCACAAGGTTCCCCGTCTGCCAGACCGGGCGGCCCCGTCTGGATGATCCCCCACGGGCCAGACCATGATACAGCCCCTGCTCACCCGTCAGGACATGCACGATCGCGCTGCCTTCCCCATACGGGGTGGCGCAAAGCACAAGGGCGGGTGCTTCCCATTCCATCAGGAAGCACCCGCCCTTGCGAAAAGAAAACCGGAAACCGGCAACGTGATCAGTTGCCGGCAGCCTTTGCCACTTCAGCGGCAAAGTCGTTTTCTTCCTTCTCGATGCCTTCACCCAGCTGGAAGCGGTCGAAACCGGTCAGCTTGGCGCCAGCCTTTTCCACGATCTTGCGCACGCGGCTTTCGCCATCATGCACCCAGACCTGCTCCAGCAGCACAACTTCTTCATAGAACTTGCGGATACGGCCATCGACCATCTTTTCAATGATCGCATCGGGCTTGCCCGACGCCTTGGCCTGTTCCACCAGCACGGCGCGCTCACGCTCAAGCGCCTGCGGGTCGACACTGTCCACATCCAGCGCGGCAGGACGGGTTGCGGCAACATGCATGCCGATACGGCGACCAAGGTCTTCCATCGCTTCGCTGGCAGTCGGCGCCTCAACGGCAGCCAGCACGCCAATCTTGCCCAGACCCGGGCTTACGGCGGAATGAACATAGGTCGCGACCACACCCGACGGCACGCTCAGCACGCGCGCACGGCGGATGGACATGTTTTCGCCAATGGTGGCGATCAGGTGCGTCAGTTCATCGGCAACGCTGCGGCCGCTTTTCAGCACGGCGGCCTTCAGCTTTTCCAGATCGTCGCCAACGTTCAGCGCTGCATGCGCCACTTCGGAGACGAAGTTCTGGAAATGCTCGTTGCGGGCAACGAAGTCGGTTTCGGCATTGACTTCGACCATGGCGGCCTTCTTGTCAGCCTGCGCCACGCCAACCAGACCTTCCGCCGTAACGCGGCCGGACTTCTTGGCGGCAGCCGACAGGCCCTTCTTGCGCAGCCAGTCGATCGCGCCCTCAATGTCGCCTTCGGCCTCGTTAAGGGCCTTTTTGCAATCCATCATGCCCGCGCCGGTCTTCTCACGAAGTTCCTTGACGAGGGCTGCGGTAATCTGCGCCATTATCCTGATACTCCTCACGACAGGCGCACGCCCCGCATCGCTGCAGGGCGTGTCCTTGCTGTGTCAGTTACGCCGGGGGGCCTGTTCAGCCCCTGCCAGCGTTCATTTTCATTCCGCGCTTGCGGCGGCTTCCGTCACGGCCGTTTCCACGGCGGGGTCGACCGGCAGTTCCTCGGACGCGCCGAAGTCTTCGCCCGACGCACCCAGCTCGGCGGAGATACCGTCGAGGACAGCGGACGACACCAGTTCGCAATACAGGGCAATGGCGCGGATGGCGTCATCGTTGCCCGGGATCGGATAGGTCACGCCACGCGGGTCGGAGTTGCTGTCCAGCACGGCTACAACCGGGATGCCCAGCTTGTTGGCTTCTTCAACCGCCAGCTTTTCCTTGTTCGTGTCGATCACGAACAGGATGTCCGGCAGACCGCCCATTTCCTTGATGCCGCCGAGCGAACGCTCCAGCTTCTCACGGTCGCGGGTGATGTCCAGGACTTCCTTCTTGGTCAGGCCCTGGGTGCCGTTTTCCAGCATGTCGTCAATGCCGCGCAGGCGCTTGATCGAACCGGTGATGGTCTTCCAGTTCGTCAGCATACCGCCCAGCCAGCGGTGGTTGACGTAGTACTGGCCGCAACGCTTGGCGGCTTCCGCCACCTGATCGGCCGCAGCGCGCTTGGTGCCGACGAACAGCACGCGGCCACCACCGGCCACGGTGTCACGGATCGCCTTGAGCGCACGGTCCAGCATGGGAACGGTCTGCTGCAGGTCGATGATGTGAACCTGGTTGCGCACACCGAACAGGTACGGCGCCATGCGCGGGTTCCAGCGGCGGGTGTGGTGACCGAAGTGCACGCCGGCTTCCAGCAACTGGCGCATTGTGAATTCAGGCATCGCCATGTCGGCTAAATCCTTGTGTCTGGTTTATCCTCCGTGAAGCACGCCCTGTTTTTCAAGGACACCAGAGGTATCGGCTTCACGTGCGAATTGACCCCAACGTGGGACCGTGGCGGGATATGGCCGTTTTTGGCGCGTATTGCAAGGGTGCTGTGGGCGTGAAGTGCATCGTGATGCAACTTTTCACCGGTCGGCCGGTTGCCCCGTGCAAGGGATGGCGATCATCCGGGGTGCTATCGCGCCCAGACCGTAACCTGAATATCTGAGGAATCACGACATTATGGCGATCACGAAATTTGCGACCGCACACTGGTCAGGCGGGCTGAAGGACGGCAAGGGCGAAATCTCGACCCAGAGCGGTTCGCTCAGGAACCAGCCCTACGGCTTCAATACCCGTTTCGAGGATAAACCCGGCACCAACCCCGAGGAACTGCTGGGCGCGGCCCACGCCGCGTGCTTTGCCATGGCGCTGTCGGGCATTCTGGGTGGCGCGGGTCTGACAGCCAGTTCACTGGATGCAAAGTCCGAAATCGTGCTGGACAAGCAGGGCGAAGGCTTTGCCATCACCCATGCGAAACTGACGCTGGAAGCAGAAATTCCGGGTACTACCGAAGCGCAGTTCAGGGAACTGGCGGAAAAGGCAAAAGCCGGCTGCCCCGTCTCGAAACTGTTCAACGCGACCATCACGCTCGACGCGAAGCTGAAAGGCTGATCCACAGGGCTGACGCGGGACGGGCATAACCCGTCCCCCACCGGTGCGACATGACGCAACCCGGGGTTTTACAGGACCACAGGCTCCTGGTTGCCCACCTGCCCACGGTGGCGCAGCAGGTGATCAGCCAGGACGCAGGCCATCATTGCCTCCCCCACCGGCACGGCACGGATGCCGACACAGGGGTCATGCCGCCCTTTGGTCATGACATCCACGTTCTCCCCATCCCGCGTGACGGAGGGAACGGGCGTCAGGATCGAACTGGTCGGCTTGACCGCAAAACGGGCCACGATCGGCTGCCCGGTGGAAATGCCACCCAGCACGCCCCCCGCATGGTTGGAGGCAAACTGCAGCATGCCGTTTTCCATGCGCATCGGGTCCGCGTTTTCTTCCCCCGTCAGGCAGGCGGATGCGAAACCGTCCCCGATTTCGACCCCCTTGACGGCATTGATGCTCATTAACGCCATGGCAAGGTCGGAATCCAGCTTGCCATAAATCGGCGCGCCCAGACCCGGCGGCACGCCTTCGGCCACGACCTCGATCACGGCGCCAGTGGACGATCCCTTCTTGCGGACATCGGCAAGGTAGTCTTCCCATACCGGCAGCATCGCCATGTCGGGACAGAACAGCGGATTGGCATTCACCATTTCCCAGTCCATCCGTGCGCGGTCAACCGCATGCGGCCCGACCTGCACCAGGGCGCCACGGATGCTGATCCTGTCGCCCAGCACCTTGCGCGCGACGGCCCCGGCCGCGACCCGCATGGCCGTTTCCCGCGCGGACGAACGCCCGCCGCCACGATAGTCACGGATGCCGTATTTCATGTCATAGGCGACATCGGCATGGCCGGGACGGTACCGGGTGGCGATATCGCCATAATCACGCGAACGCTGGTCGGTATTGCGGATCACCAGTGAAATGGGGGTGCCGGTCGTATGCCCCTCGAACACACCGGACAGGATCTCGACCCGGTCGGCTTCCTGCCGCTGCGTGGTGAATTTGGACTGTCCCGGCCTGCGACGGTCCAGCCATGGCTGGATGTCCGCCTCTTCCAGGGCGACACGGGGCGGACAGCCATCAATCACGCAGCCAATGGCCGGGCCATGGCTTTCGCCCCACGTGGTGACACGGAACAGGTGACCAAAGGTATTGTACGACATGGGGACAGACTTCCCGCGATCAGTTGCCCGCGACCGTGATATCCGGCGCGGTGGGGTTTTTCATGCCGACAATATGGTAGCCGGAATCAACGTGATGGATTTCCCCCGTCACGCCACCCGACAGGTCGGACAGCATGTACAGGCCGGCGCCGCCCACTTCTTCGAGCGAGACATTGCGTTCCAGCGGAGAATTGTACTGGTTCCATTTCAGGATATAGCGGAAATCGCCAATGCCATTGGCCGCCAGCGTCATGACCGGCCCGGCGGAGATACCGTTGACGCGGATGCCGTCACCACCAAGGTCGACCGCCATGTACCGCACCGATGCCTCCAGCGCCGCCTTGGCCACACCCATGACATTGTAATGCGGCATGACACGCTCGGCCCCCAGATAGGTCAGGGTCAGCAGCGACCCGCCGGGGTTCATGATGGCGGCCGCGCGCCGGGCGACGGCGGTGAAGGAATAGCACGAAATGTCCATCGCCTTGAGGAAGGCGTCACGCGGGGTATCGACATACCGCCCGCGCAGGAACTGCTTGTCCGCCCAGCCAATGGCGTGAACGAGGAAGTCGATCTTTCCCCATTCCTTCTCGATCGCGGCGAATGTCGCATCCATGGCGGCGTCATCGGTCACGTCGCACGGCAGGACCAGGGTCGACCCCACGGTTTCGGCCAGCGGGCGCACGCGCTTGCCCAGTGCTTCCCCCTGATAGGTGAAGGCCAGTTCGCCCCCCTGTTCCGCCACGGCGCGTGCAATGCCCCAGGCGATGGAGCGGTCATTCGCCACCCCCATGACAAGGCCCCGTTTGCCCTTCATCAATGAACCCTTGATGGAGATTTTGGGCGCGCCGTCTGACATGCTGGTATCCTTAATGGTAAATGACGGATGAAATTTCGGCCTCGTGGTTGCACAAGCTGCCGTTTTGGACAAGATGCCGATTGCGGTAATTCTAGCCAATAATTGTCACATAGTAACTTACCTTATGTTTCCATATGTTTCGTATCCCTGCGTCGGCCGGTCCGGGTGCAGGCCGGTACAAGGCATACAGCGTGACGGAACCCCGATCCCATGACCTTTCCCCTGATCGATCTTGACGCCGATCCGTTCGACCTGTTCGCCGCGTGGATGCGTGACGCGACCGCGCACGAACCCAACGACCCGAATGCCATGGCGCTGGCGACCGCCACGGCTGACGGGCGGCCATCAGTGCGGATGATCCTGCTCAAGGGTGCGGACCGGCGCGGTTTCGTATTCTATACCAACCTCAACAGCCGCAAGGCGGCCGAACTGAAGACCAACCCGTACGCCGCCCTGCTGTTCCACTGGAAAAGCATCCGCCGCCAGATCCGTATCGAAGGTGCGGTGGAACCCGTCACCGCGGCGGAAGCCGATGCCTATTTCGCCAGCCGCAGCCGGGTGTCGCGTCTGGGCGCCATTGCGTCGAACCAGTCCCATCCCCTGCCCGACCGCGCCGTGTTCGAGGCGGCGGTGGCGGAACTTGAAGCCCGCTATCCGGATGCAGACGCCCCCATTCCCCGCCCCGCCAACTGGAGCGGCTTCCGCGTCGTGCCGCAGCATTTCGAATTCTGGCAGGACCGCCCATATCGCCTGCATGACCGGGCCGTATGGGACCGGACGGTCAATGGCTGGGCGACCGAACGCCTTTATCCCTGAACTTAACGCCGCCTGATCCGTTTTCCGTGCATACGGGGCGTGCCGTACCTGCCTTGCGGGCCATGCGCATTCCCCATGAACGGAGGAGGAGGCGTTGAATGTGCATACGCAGGATATTGCTGCCCCTGGGCGGAATGAGCCATGCGGAAAGCGCGCTGCATGCTGGCGGCGTGATCGCCCGCATGTTCGACGCCCACCTGGCCGTGCTGCACGTGGGCACGGACATGCAGGAAGTCGGGCCGCTGGTCGGTGAAGGCCTGTCCGGTGCGATGGTGCAGGAAATGATCGCATCTGCCCTGAAGGAAAGTGCGACACGCCTGCATGGGGTGCGGGGACTGTTTGACAAATTCGTTCATGATGCGGGGATTCCGGTCGTCGCGGTGGATTCCCCCCTGTCGCCGGTGGGCGCGCATGGCCTGTCCGCCAGCTTCATCGCCCATAGCGGCCATACCCGCAGCGTGGTGTCGTTCCAGGCGCGGCTGTCCGATATCGTGGTCCTGCGCCAGCCCGACCCGGATGGGGATGTCTCGTCCTCGGACACGCTGCATGCCATCCTGTTCGAAAGCGGGCGCGGGGTCGTTATCGTGCCGCCCGTCGCCCCGCCCACAATCGGGAAACGGATCTGCATTGGCTGGAATGGCACGTCGGAAGCCGCATCCGCCATCCACCACGCGCTGCCCCTGCTGCGCCGGGCGGAAGCGGTGCATATCCTGCACAGCCCGGCCTATCAGCGCCCCGGCCCGGAAGCCCGGCATGTCCGGTCATTTCTGGCATTGCATGGCATCATGACCAATATTCACGAATTCGGCAGTGATACACGCCCCGTGGGCGAAGACATGCTGGCCACCGCCCATGACCTGGGCGCGGACATGATGGTCATGGGGGCGTATTCCCACTCCCGCCTGCGTCAGATGATTCTGGGCGGCGTCACGCGGCACATGCTGGAAAACAGCGATATTATCGTTGTCATGAGCCGCTGAGGCATACGATACCCCCATATTCCGCGCCATTTTGGTTCCCCGTTTTACAATGCGCATATTTCTGTGTGTAAATGCCGGACTTCGCCTTGATTTTACACCGCGCGGGGATTAGGTGTGACTTGAAAAGAACGCCAAAGCCTAGTGTAAAATCTGGTCTGGGGGAGATTATGCGCATCAACGCGGATATTATGGCAGAACTGAAGCAGGCGGGGGAAAATGCCCCCGAGGTGCTTCGTGTCGCCCTAACGCGGCTGCGCGGTCGCATTGCGCTTGTTTCATCCTTTGGCGCTGAATCCGCCGTGATGCTGGCGCTGGCAGCGGAAATCGATCCCGCCGTTCCGGTGCTGTTCCTTGAAACGGGCCAGCATTTCCCCGAAACGCTGGCCTACCGGCAGGAACTGGCCCGCGTGCTGGGCCTGCGTGACGTGCGCGACCTGCACCCCGCCCCCGGCCAGATCGAACGCCGCGACCCCGAAGGTCAGCTATGGGCCTTTGACCCAGACGCCTGCTGTGCATTGCGCAAGGTCGAGCCGCTGGATGAAGCCATGATCCCCTTTGACGCGTGGATCACGGGACGCAAGCGCACGCAGGCCGCGACCCGGCAGGGCCTGCCGGTGGTGGAGGACGCGCCGGGGGGCAAGATCAAGATCAATCCGCTGATCAGCTGGACGCCGCGCGAACTTGACGCCGAAATGACACGCCGCAACCTGCCGCGACACCCGCTGACGCTGCGCGGCTATCCCTCCATCGGGTGTGCGCCGTGCACGCGGCCCGTGGCCGAAGGCGAAGACCCCCGCCAGGGTCGCTGGGCCGGGCAGAGCAAGACGGAATGTGGTATCCATGTCCGCAGGGCGTCCTGAACCGGAACACCCCCTTACCGGCCATGCCGAGGCCGCCAGTTTCCCTGTTTTCTTTCCTGTTACGGAAGGTCTGTAATTCCATGGACGATCTCGACCAACTAGAAGCGCAGAGCATCTTCATCCTGCGTGAAGCCTACCGGAAGCTGAAGCCACTGGCGATGCTGTGGTCGCTGGGCAAGGATTCCAACGTCATGCTGTGGCTGGCGCGCAAGGCGTTCCTTGGCCGCGTGCCGTTCCCGGTCATGCATGTGGATACGGGCAAGAAATTCCCCGAAATGTACCAGTTCCGCGACGAATATACCAAGAAGTGGAACCTTGAACTGCTGCTGGGCGACTGCCCGCCGGTGGAAGACATCGACCCCACCCTGCCGCCTGCCGCGCGCTCGGCTGCGCGCAAGACCGCTGGCCTTGCCGCGATGATCGACAGGTACAAGCTGGCAGGCGTGATCGCGGGCATCCGCCGTGATGAACAGGCCACCCGCGCGAAGGAACGCGTGTTCAGCCCCCGTGGCGCTGGCCACAAGTGGGATGTGCGCAACCAGCCGCCCGAATTCTGGGACCAGTACGCCACCCCGCACGAACCCGGCATGCATGTGCGCGTCCACCCGCTGCTGTCATGGCGCGAAATTGACATCTGGCGCTATGTCGAACGCGAAGGCATCCCGCTGGTTGACCTGTATTTTGCAAAGGACGGCAAGCGCTACCGCTCGCTGGGGGACCAGGACATCACCAGCCCGGTGGAAAGCAACGCGACAACCGTGGCCGAAGTGATTGCCGAACTGGAAACCTCGCGCACATCCGAACGCGCGGGACGCGCCATGGACCATGAATCCGAGGACGCGTTCGAACGCCTGCGCGTGGCCGGCTACCTCTGATCGGACAGGACGGAGTTATATTACAATGAGTACAATCCCGACCCCTGCCCCGCAGGAAGCCGCCACCCCCATCGTGATCGTGGGCCATGTCGACCATGGCAAGTCCACCCTGATCGGTCGCCTGCTGTATGATACCGACAGCCTGCCCGACGGGCGTGTCGCGCAGATCATTGAATCCAGCAAGAAGCGCGGCCTGGCGGTTGAATGGAGCTTCCTGCTCGACAGCCTGCAGATTGAACGTGACCAGGGCGTTACCGTCGATTCCACGCGCATTCCCTTCCGGCTGGGCACGCGCCAGTTCGTGATCGTGGACGCGCCGGGCCACCGCCAGTTCCTGCGCAACATGATCACGGGCGCCGCCGATGCCGAAGCCGCCGTGCTGGTGGTGGACGCGAATGAGGGTGCGCAGGAACAGACCCGCCGCCATGCCATGCTGCTGCGCCTGATCGGCATCCGCCATGTCATCGTGCTGATGAACAAGGTCGATATCCTCGATTACGACCAGCAGAAGATCGAAGCGGCCGAGCGTGATGTCACCGCCCTGCTGCACCAGCTTGAAATCGAGCCGACGGTGTTCGTCCCCGCCTCTGCACGCGAAGGCGACAACATGGCGTCGCGTTCGGACAAGATGCCGTGGTACAAGGGCCCGACCCTGACCGAGGCGCTGGCCGCGGTCCCCGCCCCGTCCTCACGCGCTGACCTGCCGCTCCGCCTGCCGGTGCAGGATGTCTACCGCTTCGACACCAAGCGTATTGTCGTGGGCCGTATCGAACG
Source organism: Komagataeibacter intermedius TF2 (assembly GCF_000964425.1). Classification (GTDB taxonomy): domain Bacteria; phylum Pseudomonadota; class Alphaproteobacteria; order Acetobacterales; family Acetobacteraceae; genus Komagataeibacter; species Komagataeibacter intermedius. Next base: position 99,952 of record NZ_BANF01000039.1, read on the forward strand.
TGGCCGCATCCGCGTGGGTGATGAGATCGTGATCGGCACGCAGGGCGCGCGCGCGCGCATCGCCACCATCGAAAGCTGGCACACTGCACCGCAGGTCGCGGCCGTCGCGGGGCAGTCCGTGGCCGTGACGCTGGAACCCGATGTCATTCCCGACCGTGGCGATTTCCTGTATCCCGCATCCGCTGCACCGCTGCGTGCCGCGCGCATCCGCACCCGCCTGTTCTGGCTGCGTCAGGAACCGCTGCGCGTGGGCGAAAGCTTCAGGCTGCGCCTTGCCACGGCGGAACATCAGATCACGGTGGCGGCCATCGATTCCGTGGTGCGGCTTGAGGACCTGACCGAACACCCCGCTGAGGAAGTCCCGCCCGAAGGCTTTGCCGAAATCACGCTGGCGGTGTCCGAAACCATGCTGTTCGACCCGTTCGTGCCCGGCACGTCGGACGGACGCGGCGTGCTGGTGGACCGCAACCAGCAGATCGTCGGTGGCGCGCCGCTGATCGGGGTTGCCGAAAGTGTCGCTGGCCGCAACGCCATCCACCCGACCGGCAGCGCCGTGTCGCTGTGGGACCGTGCGCGGGCGAAAGGCCACCGTGGCGGCGTGTTCTGGATGACCGGCCTGCCGGGCGCGGGCAAGAGTACACTGGCGCGCGGGGCGGAAACGCGCCTGTTCTCCCGCGGGATCGATGTATCGGTTCTGGATGGGGATACGCTGCGTGCGGGCCTGTGTTCGGACCTTGGCTTTTCGGAAGCGGACCGTCGTGAAAACGTACGTCGCGCCGCCGCCGTGGCCCGCATCCTTGCGGAAAGCGGGCAGGTCGTGATCGTTGCCCTGATCTCGCCCACCATTGCGGACCGTGAACTTGCCCGCCAGATCGTGGGTGAGGGTTTTCATGAAATCTTCATCGACACGCCGCAGGCCACGTGTGAACAGCGTGACCCCAAGGGCCTGTATGCTGCCGCCCGCGCGGGCAAGATTGAAGGGTTCACCGGCATCGATGCGCCGTACGAAGCCCCTGTCAGACCTGACCTGCGGCTGGAGACGGCCAATGCGTCAAGCGACGAGACGGCTGCACGCCTTGCCGCCTTCATTGGCGATGAAATCCGCCTTGATGAGGCGGCCCAGCGCCAGAAATCCTGATGCCCGCAGGGTCAGGCCGCCCTTGGTGGCGGCCTGGCCCCATGCAGGACCGGGTTTAGGATCATGGGCGCCAGTTTACATGTCTGGCGCCTTTTTGTACCAGTCACGGCGTATTACGCCTGTTGCCTGGAAAGGATCGGTTCACAAGTGGATGTCAGGAACAACCGCCGGGATACGACCGGCGCCAGCGTCATTACCGCCAACCGACTGCTTGATGGCCGTACTGTCTGGCTGACGCAGCAGGGATGGTCGGAACAGATCGCCCATGCCCGTATTTTCGACAATGCAGACGTGGAAGATGCGATAAAGCAGGCCAAGGCTACGCCGGATGCCCGGAAACTGGTGGGTATCTATGGCGTGCAGCTGGACCCGTCGGCTGCTGGCATATCCCCGTTGACCATGCGTGAGCGCATCCGTGCGTTCGGACCCAGCGTCCACCCCGATTTTGCCCCTGTGGAGATATCCCATGTCCACTGACACCGCGACCCTGCCGGTTGGCCGGTATGCCTATGACCAGGTGGACCGCACCTTCCTGTCCCAGCGCGTGGCGCAGTTCCGCGAACAGGTGAACCGTCGCATTGCAGGCGACCTGAGCGAGGACGAATTCAAGCCGCTGCGCCTGATGAACGGCCTGTACCTGCAGCTGCATGCCTACATGCTGCGGGTTGCGGTGCCCTATGGCATGATGGGGTCCGACCAGATGCGCGCGCTGGCCCATATCGCGCGCACGTATGACCGCGATTACGGACATTTCACCACACGGCAGAACGTGCAGTTCAACTGGATCCGGCTGGAGGATACGCCCGATATCCTCGAACATCTGGCCCGCGTGAACATGCATGCCATCCAGACCAGCGGCAACTGCATCCGCAATGTCACATGCGATGAATTCGCGGGGGCGGCCGCCGATGAACTGCTGGACCCGCGCATCCATGCGGAAATCCTGCGCCAGTGGTCCACGCTGCACCCGGAATTCTCGTTCCTGCCACGCAAGTTCAAGATCGCCATCAGCGGCAGCCCGCATGACCGCGTCGCGGCCCGCTTCCATGATATCGGGCTGGTCGCCCGTCCCGGCCCGCAGGGCCGGCCGGTGTTTGACGTGTTCGTGGGCGGCGGGCTTGGCCGCACGCCGATCATTGGCGTGCAGTTGCGCGACAACCTGCCCGAAGAGGACCTGCTGGCGTATCTCGAGGCGATCGTGCGCGTGTATAACGCCTATGGTCGGCGCGACAACATGTACAAGGCCCGGATCAAGATCCTTGTGCAGGCGCTGGGTGTCGAGCAGTTCCGTGAAAAGGTCGATGCGGAATTCGCGCTGATGAACCGCGCGGATTACCGGCTTGACCCCGCCATCGTGGACGGCATCCGCGCACGCTTCGGCATTCCCGACCTGGTGGCCCCTGCTGACGCGGCACAGAATCTGGCCGCCGATCGCAGGGCAGACCCGGCCTTTGACCGCTGGGTACGCACCAACACCCATCCCCACCGCAATGACGGGTTCATCTGCGCCGTGGTTTCCGTGAAGCCTGATGGCGGCATTCCCGGTGATGTCACGGCGGACCAGATGGACCTGATCGCCGATCTGGCCGATGGCTGGTCGTTTGGTGAAATCCGCGTCACCCACATGCAGAACGTGGTGCTGGGCCATGTGCGCAAGGACCGGCTGCGTGACCTGTGGCACAGACTGGTCGCGGCCGGTCTGGGCACGCCCAATATCGGACTGGTGGGCGATATCATCGCCTGCCCCGGTCTGGATTACTGCGCGCTGGCCAATGCCCGGTCCATCCCCATTGCGCAGAAGCTAAGCGCCCGCTTTGCCGATCCCGAACTGCAGGAACGCATCGGCAGGCTGAACATCAACATATCGGGCTGCATCAACGCCTGCGGGCACCACCATGCGGGCCATATCGGCATCCTTGGCGTGGACAAGCGCGGCGAGGAATTCTTTCAGCTTACCCTTGGTGGCTCGGCTGGCAATGACGTGGCCATTGGCCAGATCATCGGCCCGGCGCTGCCGGAAGATGAAACGGTCGACGCCATCGCCCGGCTGATCGATACCTATCTGGTGCTGCGTCAGGGTGACGAGCAGTTTATCGATACGTACCGGCGTCTTGGCGCCGCCAGCTTCAAGGATGCCGTCTATGCCCCTGCTTGAGAATGGCCATATCGTGGATGACGCCTGGGTCACGGTCACCGGGGATGACCCCATTCCCGCGACGGGCGCCGTAATCGTGCCCTTCGCACGGCTGGAGGAAGGTCTGGCGCGCGCGGGCGATACACCGCTGGGTGTCACCATCGGGCCGGATGTGGATGTGGCCCTGCTGCGCCCTGCCCTGCCGCGCCTTGGGCTGGTGGCGGTCACGTTTACCTCCTTCCGCGACGGACGCGCCTTCACGCAGGCACGCGCACTGCGCGAACACCTGTCGTTTACGGGGGAAATCCGGGCCACGGGCAAGCCGCTGCCCGACCAGTACGAATTCATGCTGCGTTGTGGCATCACCACCGTGCAGACCGAACGGCCGGAAGCCGTCAGCGTATGGCAGCAGGCGCACGAAATCATTTCCGTCGCCTACCAGCCCTCCATCCTGCATGAACGTGCGCAGGGACTGGGGTTCCGACGCTTCGTGTCATGATCTCCCACTGGGGAAAAGGACCTGTGTCCTTTTCCCACCCGGCAGGGCGTGTTACCGCAAGATCATGCGCAAGCGTGTTTTCGGACTGATACAGCCATGACGCACCGGGACAGGATGGGCACAGCCCCGTGCGGCGCCGTCCTTGCGGCGGCATGGTGGGGCATAGCCAGCCTGCTGCCCCCCTTCCTGCGCCTGAACCTGCGCTGCCGCCTGACGCGCGGCAGGGAAACACCCGACAGCGTGCCGCAACGCCGCGGCATTGCAAGCGCCAGCCGTCCCCCCGGTCCCCTGATCTGGCTGCATGCGGCAAGCGTGGGGGAAAGCGTGGCGCTGCTGCCGGTTATCAGCCAGCTTCTTGCCATCGGCCCCACCCACACCATTGTAGTCACGACCGGCACTGTGACAGGTGCCGGGATCATGCAGGCCCGCCTGCCTGGGCTGCACGGTCATGAACGGGTCATCCAGCAGTTCGCGCCGCTGGATGTTCCGCGCTGGATCGCGCGGTTTGTCGATTTCTGGCAACCTGATGTGGCGGCACTGATGGAAAGCGAACTCTGGCCAAACCTGATCGCTGCATGCCGCAGGCGGCATATTCCGCTGGCATTGCTGAACGGACGCCTGTCTGACCGGTCGCTGGCCCGGTGGGGCATGGGGCGATGCCTGCTTGCGCGTATGCTGTCCGCCTTTTCATGGATCATGGCGCGCAGCCCTGAAGATGCGCAGCGCCTGCGGCTGGGTGGGGCTGCGCGGATCGACCTTGTAGCGGACCTGAAGGAAGCCGCACCCGCCCTGCCCTATGACCCGTCGGCGCTGGACGAACTCCACCGCCATATTGCCGGGCGTCCGGTCTGGATCGCCGCCTCGACCCATCGGGGGGAAGAAGCCGGAATTCTGGCTGCCAGCCAGCTGGTCCGCCATGCCATGCCCGACGCACTGACCATCATCATTCCCCGCCATCCCGAACGCGGGATGGAAATCGAAACCCTTGCGGGTCACCCGCTGCCACGCCGGGCGGCAGGACAGTTTCCCACGGACCATGACGCCGTATGGATATGTGATACATTGGGAGAAACGGGGCTGTTCTATGCACTTGGCGCGCCCGTCCTCATGGGAAACAGCCTGCCGGGCTGTGCCGGGGGCGGCCATAATCCGGCGGAACCGGCCCATGCCGGGTGCACGATAGCCAGTGGTCCGCAGACGGGCAATTTCCGTCAGGCCTATGCCCGGATGGGCGGGCGCGTCCATTATGTGCAGACAGCGCAGGACATCGCGCAGTGGGCCATCGCGCATGTGGGGCCACATGGTTCGGACAACACCGTACCCGCGGTTACCTCCCCGTCCGATCCCGACATTGCGCGGCAGGCTGCCTGCGCGATCGTGGCGATGGCAGGACGATGATACGCGCCCCGGCCTTCTGGTGGACTTCGCCTGACCGTCCGGGATGGCCGACCCATCTGCTTTCCCCACTGTCATGGATATATGCCGCCGCCACGGCCCGCAGGATGCAGGCAGCGGGGTGGCGTGCGCCGGTGCCTGTGCTGTGTTGCGGGAATATTGGCGTGGGTGGCACGGGCAAGACCCCGCTTGGCCTTGATCTGGCGCGGCGCGCCATTGCGCGGGGGCGGCGTCCGGCCTTTCTGTCACGCGGCTATGGGGGCAAGCTGCCTGCGGGCACGCAAGTGGACACGCAGCGGCATACCGCACGGGAGGCGGGAGATGAACCGCTGCTGCTGGCCCGTGTCGCCCCATGTTATGTCGGGGCTGATCGGGCCATTTCAGCCCGCCGGGCCATAAGCGATGGGGCGGACTGTCTGGTAATGGATGACGGATTCCAGAATCCCACGCTGCATCAGGACCTCTCCCTTGTCGTGGTGGATGGCGCGGTCGGGTTCGGCAATGGACGCGTCCTGCCTGCCGGGCCGCTGCGCGAACCCGTGGCCGCCGGCCTGGCGCGCGCCGGTGGCGTGGTCGTGATCGGCGCGGACCAGCAGGGCATGACCGCCTCCTCCATGGAAAACGGCCCCCCCTGCTATACCGCCGCGTTGCAACAGAAAGCGGATGCCGTGCCGCGCGACAGGCCCGTTATCGCCTTTGCCGGAATCGGGCGGCCTGCAAAGTTTTTTGACGGCCTTGCCCGCATTGGCATCACTCCCCTGCGCTGCATGGCATTTGCCGACCACCATCCCTATACCCTGACGGACTGCAGGCGCCTGCTGGCGCTTGCGGCACAGCAGGACGCCTGCCTTGTCACAACGGAAAAAGACGCGGTGCGCCTGCCCCCGGACATGCGGACGCAGGTCGTGACCGCAGGACTGCAGGTGGCATGGGGCACGCCCGCCATGCCGGACCACATACTTGACCTATGGCTGGGCAGAACAGACGCATGACAGCATCCATCCCTCCACGCCCCACCCGGCAGATGCGCCTTGAAGCCGCATTCGTGCGCGGATTACTGGCCATATTCCGCCGTATCGGGCCAGTGCGGGCATCCAACCTTGGCGGTTTCCTGTGCCGGGTGGTGGGGCCACGCCTGCCGGTGTCGCGCATTGCGGATGCCAACCTGCGCATGGCCATGCCGGAACTGGACGCAACCATGCGCCGCCGCGTGATACGGGACATGTGGGATAACATCGGCCGCAATGCCGGGGAATTCCCCCACCTCGCCACCCTGCCCCGTAATCCCGCCAGCGGTCCCGGCTGGGACGTGGTGGGCGAGGAACACCTTCAGGCGCAGGCGGCGCGTGGCGGGCCGACCATTTTCGTATCCGGCCATATCGGCAACTGGGAAATGCTGCCGCCTGCCGTGGCGCGGTACGGCCTGCCGTTTTCGTCATTCTACCGCGCCCCGAACAACCCGCTGGTCGACCGGATTCTGTGTGACCTGCGCGATGCGGCGATGGGACAGCCCGTGCCCCTGTTCGCCAAGGGCGCGCGCGGCGCACGCAGCGCGCTGGCGCATATCCTGAAGGGCGGACATCTGGGCATGCTGGTGGACCAGAAGATGAATGACGGCGTGGCGGCACGCTTTTTCGGTCTGCCCGCCATGACCGCAGGCGCCATGGCAGCCATGGCGATCAAGCTGCGTTGTCCTGTCATACCGGGTTATGTCGAACGGCTGGGCCCGGCGCGGTTGCGCATTCATGTCCACCCACCACTGGACCTGCCCGATAGCGGAGACCGGACTCAGGACCAGATGGACCTGACCCAGATGGTCAATGACCGGATTGAAGGCACCATTCGGCAGCATCCGGGCAGCTGGCTATGGCTTCACCGCCGATGGAATGGGCATTTGCCCAAAAATAAGCCCAATAAATAGGCAGTTATGCAACGTATTATTGCTTTTTTATCACAGGGTGATGTTTCTGCCTGTTTCTGCGGCTTTCATTCCCAAATTCAGTTTGGCAAAGCAGCCATGCAGGAATAGCGTTGTTCCTACATTGTCACACCACGACAGTCAGAGGGCCAACGGAATGCACATGATGGATCAGCAGGCTTCCGCCACCAATGTTGTTTCCCTGCGGCAGGGTTTCCTGCCCCGTCACCGCGAATACCTGATGCGCTGGCTGCAGGCGGGTGCCTGCATGGGCCTGTGTGATGCGGACATCACCAACCGCGACGAAAACGATGAAATCGACATGGACCATGTTCTGGTCTGGGTACGTGAGAACGCAAACCCTGCCTACATGGTTCGCCCCGAAGGCATGGGCTGGGTGCTGATCGACCAGATCCGTGAGCGCCCGCTTGCCACCTACCGCAGCTTCGAAGCCGCGCTGCATGCCATCCGCCCGGTACTGTCCTGCGGGGCCACTGTCGCGGCCTGACCGGCCGCGACGCGTATTACACCCCTGCCCTTATCGCGCCTAATTGGCGCTGCGGCGCAGCTTGCCTGCCGGGGGAATGACGATCCTGCTGCCACCGGAGGGCAGGATCTGGAACACTGCAAGATCACGCCGCGTCTTGCCATTTTCAAGAAAACCGAACGCGCCATCCACCCCGCCAAATCCTTCTGGCCGGGTCAGCGCCTGCACGGAATAGCCATTCGGGCTGCCTGCCGGACGGGCCTGATCCAGCGCCTTGACCAATGCTGCCGAATCATAGGTCAGGTCAGCCAGCGGCGTGGGCATGTGGTGGTACCGCGCCATGAACTGCTGCACGAAAGTCTGGCGCGTGGCCGGATCGGGGGCTGCGTACCACGCCCCCTGCAATGCCGACAGCTTGTTGGCGAAAGCGCCCCACAGCCCTGGCCCCATGATCTGCACATGCGCGCTGTCCACATGCGTCTCGGTCAGGGCGTTGATGACCATGCCCAGTTGCAGCCCCGTATCCCCCAGCAGCAGCGCATCAAATGGAGGAGCCGGGAATTCCGGCGCTGCAGCCGGCGCGGGCGGCGGCGCAGGCTGATCGGATGCCGACGGTGCCGGCGCGCTATCGGGATTGGCGGGATCAACGGCCGCATCCACCCTGGGGGCAGCCGGCGCATCGGGCGCGGCGGGCTGTGTCGTGGCGTCGGGCTGCACCACGGCGCTGGCGCGCGTTTCATAGGCGGACAGGGTTTTCAGGCCGGTGATGATGGAAGCCTGCGTGCTGTCATGGAACATGATCTGCGGGGACTGCAGGCCATTTTCCTCGCACACCTGCTGCAGCGCCTGTCCCAGCGCGCGCCCCAGCCGGTTGTCAGGCAGGAAGGCGACAAAATGCTGGCGTCCCTGCTGCCGGGCGGCCAGCACCATGCGCCGCACCTGCTGTTCAGGGGCAATGCCCAGCGTCCACACGCCCGGCTGGGCCACGGACATATCACTGGTAAACGCCAGCATGGGAATATGCGCCGCCGTGGCGATGGTGGCCGCGCGTGCCGTGTCATCCGTCGTCAACGGCCCCAGGATCAGCCCGTCCCCTGCCGTGACGGCAGCCTGCGCGGCAGTCGCGGCGGTTGCACCCGGGGCTGCGGTATCATGCACGTCCAACGGGGGCGCGGTGGGGGAATTCATGGCCATGCGGGTGGCGGTCAGCATTTCCTGACCCAGATGGGCGTTGGTGCCGGTCAGTGGCAGCAGGACACCCACGCCACGCCCGGCCTGCGGGCCACGATGGTGTCCACCGCCGCTGGCGCATGCCGTCAGCGCCGACAGGGCCAGTCCGGCAAACAATAAGCGCTTGCATGCAAAGCGCGAAGAGGCAGAATCAACATCCTGTCCTTGCATCTGGGTTCCGAATGTCTGACGCCTCATCTTCCTCGCCTTCAAAATCTCAACATGCCGCGGAACATCCGACGGACATTCCCCCCATAACGGTTCATAGCGGAGAAACGCCCCTCCGTCATGCAGGGAACGTGGATGAAACCATTGCGGTTCTGCACCGGGATGGAGAACTTATCCTTGTTTCCACCCCCATTGGCAATCTGGGCGACATGAGCCGCCGCGCGGTGGAGACACTGCAGTCCGTCGACCTGATCCTGTGCGAGGATACGCGTACCAGCGCGCGGCTGCTGCGGGAATACGGCATCCATACCCGCACCCGCCCCCTGCATGACCATAACGAGGACCGGCAGATCCCCGCGCTGCTTGACGCACTGGACGCGGGCCAGCGCATCGCGGTGATTTCGGATGCGGGCACGCCGCTCATGTCCGACCCCGGATACAGGCTGGTGCGCGCGGTTGTGGCGGCGGGCGGCCATGTGACCGCGGTACCTGGCCCCAACGCGGCAGTCATGGCGCTGACGCTGTCGGGGCTGCCGCCACATCCGTTCATGTTTTCGGGATTCCTGCCACCGCGTGAAGCCGCACGGCGCGAGGTGCTGGCACGATTGCACGCAGCGGAATGCGCTGGCCTGTCCGCCACCCTGATCTGGCATGAAGCACCGCATCGACTGGCCGAGATGCTGGCGACGCTGGCCGATGTCATGGGGGGCGACCGCCACGCCGCCGTCGCGCGCGAACTGACCAAGCGGTTTGAGGAAGTGCGCCGGGGCACGGTGGCCGAACTGGCCGCCCACTACGCGGAAAACCCGGCCCGGGGCGAAATTACCGTAGTACTTGGCCCGCCATTGCATGATGACAGCACGGCCACGGACCTGGACACCCAGCTGCGCGAGGCCCTGCGCACCCTGTCGGTCAAGGACGCGGCCGCCCTTGTGGCGGGTATTACCAGCCTGCCCC
>NZ_BANF01000038.1 GCF_000964425.1 Komagataeibacter intermedius TF2
CCGGCGTGACAGGCCGGCGCTCTAACCAACTGAGCTACACCCGCATCCGTTACCGCCCTGTGGGCTGCAACCGTTCGGTGAAAGGGCAAATAACAGGCTGGCCCCGTCATGGCAACAGGGCAGGCAAAAAAAAACGCCATGAACATGGATGTCATGGCGTTTTGTGGGGGGATGGGGCGGATCAGGCGGGAATTTCCACACCATCAAGCGTCACGGCCACGCCATGCACGGTTGCGGCGACGCGCATGGCGGCCTGGATCTGTTCGGACGTGACGCCCGCTTCGCGCAGCTGGCGTTCGTGGCTTTCCATGCACAGGCCACACCCGTTGATGGCGGAGACCGCCATGGCCCACAGTTCAAAGTCCGCCTTGTCCACGCCGGGATTGGCAATGACGTTCATGCGCAGGCGCGCGGGCATCTTTTCATAATCGCCACCGACCAGATGCACGAAGCGGTAATAGACATTGTTCATGCCCATGATGGCCGCTGCCGCCCGCGCGGCCTGCAAGGCTTCCGGTGACAGCCTGGGGCCATATTCCGCCACCAGCGCGTGTGTGACCGCCGGATTGCGCGATGCGATGGCGGAGGCGATGAACGTGCCGCCAAGCTGCTGGGGCGTCAGCACGAAGTCATTGGCAAGGGAGCCGAGGTTCAGCTTCAGGTCCTTGGCGTAATCGGGCAGGGCGGCCTTTAGGGAGTCGAGGGACATGGGCGGGTTCCGTGTAGTGCCATGGGGAAAGGGGAAAAGGGTGATCACCACCTGTCCCGGTCCCTGCGTGTGGGACAGGGACCGGGACAGGCGGCGTGTGGGCGCCCCGCATGGCGGCAGGGCGTCCGGTCATGCGGGATCAGGCCTTGATGAAGGCGTCGCCCTTTTTCCAGTTGCACGGGCACAGCTCGTCGCTCTGCAGGCCGTCAAGGATACGCAGGATTTCCTGCGGGTTACGGCCAACCGACAGGTCATTGACGCTGACGTGGCGGATGATGCCCTGCGGGTCCACGATGAAGGTGGCGCGCAGCGCGGCGCCTGCCTGCTGGGCCATCACGCCGCAGCTTTCGATCAGCTCGCGCTTGATGTCCGACAGCATGGGGATTTCGAGGTTCTTCAGCTCGGCATGGTTCAGGCGCCAGTTCAGGTGCACGAACGCGCTGTCGATCGACACGCCGTAAACCACCGCGTCACGGTCCTTGAACTCACCGGCCAGCTTGCCGAAGGCCACGATTTCGGTCGGGCAGACGAAGGTGAAGTCCAGCGGCCAGAAGAAGACGACCTTCCACTTGCCTTCGTTGGATTCGTCCGTGATCTGGACGAAATCGCCCTTCAGTCCTTCGGGGCCACCGGGAACGGCGCTCAGGTTAAAGGCGGGAAACTTGTCACCGACTGTCAGCATCAGGGTGATCTCCTGTTGGGTTGTGTGTGGCCGGGACGGATGTGCCGCCCCGCGGGCTGTATCTATGCCGGGGCGGATGCTATCACGCTATTGAATAATTTACATATGCATGATCGGAATGATCGATGCTTCCAATGCCATCCGCGCAGCAGCTGCGTTATCTTGTCACCCTTGCCGAACTGCGTCATTTCGGTCGTGCCGCCAGGGCGTGCGCGGTGACGCAGTCCACGCTGTCCGCCGGGATACTGGCCCTTGAACGCCAGATGGATGTCAGGCTGCTGGACCGTGACGTGGGCAAGAAGGTCGTCTTCACCCCGCTGGGGGACAAGGTGATCGTGCGCGCCCGTGCGGCGCTGGAGGCGCTGCAGGGCGTGCTGGACGTGGCCGTGGCGTCGCGTGAGCCGATGAGCGGCCTGCTGCGCCTTGGTGTCATTCCCACCATCGGCCCCTTCGTCATGCCCGCGCTGGTGCGCAGGCTGCCCGAAGCCTATCCGCAGCTGCGCCTGTCCCTGAACGAGGACATGACCCATAACGTGATGGAAAAGCTGGCGGCGGGACGGCTGGACCTCGTGCTGCTGGCCATGCCGTGTGACTGCGCCGATAGCGAGACATTGCCCCTGTGGCGCGATCCTTTCCTGCTTGTCATGCCGCGCGGGCACGCGCTGGCGCGCCTGCTGGAGGTGCCGGTGCGCAGCATCGCGCATGAGCGCATGATCCTGCTGGAGGACGGGCATTGCCTGCGTGAGCAGACGCTGGCGCTGTGCCGGCAGGTCCGAAGCTGGGGTCAGCCCGAAGACGGGGCCGAATGCACCGTCAGTTCCCTGTACACCATGGTGGAAATGGTCGCGGCGGGCATGGGCCTTGCGCTGCTGCCCCGGCTTGCGGTCGATTCCCCGCTTCTGGCGGGACAGGACCTGGTGGTGCGGCCCGTGACCGGGGCGCAGGCATGGCGCACCATCGGGCTGGCCTGGCGGCCACGTTCGCCCCGCACCGCCGATTTCCGGACCATCGCCCCGTTTTTCGTGCCGGATTCGATCACGGATACGAATTTGGAGGGGAAATGACCCCAGAATCCGGCCCAAGAGTTGACTCTTGGCGCAGGCAAGGGTATTCGGGCGCCTCTTTGGCGGTCTTCCGCCGCTAATCGAGGGTCGGATCATGAAAATCAGAAACAGCCTGAAATCGGCCAAGGTTCGGGACAAGGACTGCCGTGTGGTCCGTCGCCGTGGCAAGGTCTATGTCATCAACAAGAAGAACCCCCGCATGAAGGCCCGTCAGGGCTGATTGCCGGACGGCCTTGACCGTCAGGTTCTTCTTTGGACAGCCGCAAAGCTGCGCAGACAGGTTTTTAATAACCTGTTTCCGCGGCTTTTCGTGCGTACTTCTGATTCTTATGGCAACCCTGCTGGGCCATGGCCCACAGGCCCGTGCGGCCCTGCCGTCACACGGGGTAGACCAGCACGCAGGCCCAGCTGCCGCAGGCACCCACGCCCATGACATGGGCAAGGCGGACGCTGAACCCTCACTGGGGGATCTGGAAACCGAACTGGCGCATGCCGTCAACGTCCGTGGCGCGCGTGACCTGCTGGTCCGGATCGAACGGATACGGCAGAAGGATCTCGCCCCCACCACCAACCTGCTGCTCAAGCGCGCACAGGATGATCTTGATGCCCAGCGCCCATTGGATGCGGTGCAGGACATGGATGACGCCCTGCTGTTGCAGCCGGATGAAGAAGTGCTGTGGCGGAACCGCGCGCAGGCCCGTCTTGCGGCTGCGAATCCTGACGGTGCGGTTGCTGACCTTGGCGTGGCGCTGCACCATGACGGGCGCGACGTGACGGCGTGGAAAATCCTTGAAGAGACCGAGGAACAGCGTGGCGACTGGCAGGCTGCATGGAAAGCGTGGCAGCACGTGCTGCAGCTTGATCCCACCACGCCCGATGCTGATCATGAAACACAGCGTCTGCGCCTGAAGGCTTTCGGGCAGCCGACCTGATCAAGGGATCGGGGCGGATGATCCTGATGGCGTCTGTCCGGGCACAATCCATGCCCATGGCCAGATGGATGACAGCCATGATGGTGTCGGATTTCAGGCAGCCCCGACCTGCACAGCCATCAACAAGGGCAGGATTCTGGTCGATGTCGGCATTTCTGTCCCCGGCAGTCAGGCGAACGGCCCCGGCGCAGGTATCCATGAAAAATTCCGCCTGCAGTCCTGATCTTTCCTGAATATGTCGTTTTCCAGAAAGTCGTGGCCGGGCGTGCATCCTTCCACTCCGGTAGAAAGATGCACGCCAGCGGGGACAGATGGAGACTAGCGATCTGTCAGGCGGAATTCGATACGCCGGTTACGCGCCAGTGCGTCGGGGGTCGTGCCATGGTCCAGCGGCTGGTAATCGGAAAAGCCGGTTGCGGCCAGATGATGCGGGTCGATCCCTTCGGCAATCAGCAGCTTGACCACCGTAATGGCGCGGGCAGATGACAGTTCCCAGTTGCTGGGGAAGGCAGTGTGGATGGGCTGGCGGTCGGCATGGCCATCCACACGCAGGATCCACGGCACATCTGGCGGGATCTGTGCCGCGACCTCACGGAGGGTTCTGGCCAGAATCCTGATTTCCTGCACCCCTTCCGACGACAGTTCTGCACTGCCGACGGGGAACAGCACCTCGCTCTGGAATACGAAGCGGTCGCCGACAATCTGCACACCCTTGTGGTCCTGCATCACGCTGCGCAGGCGGCCAAAGAATTCGGACCGGTACTGCTGCAGCTGCTCAACCTTTTTCGCCAGCGCCACATTCAGCTGCATGCCCAGGTTGCTGATTTTCTGGTCGCGGTCATGCACTTCGTTTTCGGTAACGTCCAGCGCCTCGCTAATGGCGCCAAGCTGCGCGCGCAGCTGCGCCACCTGGTCATCCAGCGCCGTGGCATGGGCCTGTGCACTGTCGCGTTCGCTGGTCTGCTGGTTCAGCTGCGCGGTCAGTGACGTTGCGGTGGCCACGTCGGCGTCATGTGCCTTGTGCAGGCTGGCGACCTCGCCCTGCAGGGCGGTGGTGTGGCTGCGTTCAAGGGACAGCATCTGGCCCAGCTTCGCCACCTCACGCTCAAGCTGGTCAAGGGCCTGCTGGCGCTTGTTCAGCGTGACGGACAGGAAGGCCTGCCCCAGCACGAATACAAGCAGCACGAATATGATGACCATAAGCAGTGTTGACAGCGCATCAACATAGCCGGGCCATGCATTCAGTTCGGAACGGATCGAGCGACGGGAACGACGCGCCATGGGATGAACCTCGGCCTTGGAATACGGTCAGGAAGCGGAGTGGTTCGTTCCGGGGGCGCTTGCGGCAATGGTGCGCGCAAGCAGGCGGAGGTCGTTGCGTATGTCGGTTGCGATCTGCTCCCGTCCCGCCGCGGATTCCTGCACCAGCCGGGCGAGCAGGGATTCGATGCCCTGCAGGTGTTCTTCCCCCCGGCCGTCCGCCAGTTGCGCCAGACGGTCATTCAGCGCGGTCAGCAGGCGCTGTTCCTGCGCGCGGGTTTCCTCGCTGCGGGCCAGCAGCATCTGGAGCTTTTCCATGTTTTCGGCCGTGTGCTCCAGCAGTGCCTGCACATAGGCCGGAACGCTGGCGTCGTTGCCGCCAACCTGCAGCCCGCCTGCCGACAGGCGGGTGATGGTGGCCAGCCATTCTTCCAGTTCATTGAAAAAGCGCGTCTGCGCCTGTCCCGCCGTCAGGTCCAGAAAGCCCAGCACCAGCGCGCCCGCCAGCCCGAACATGGACCCCGAAAACGCCGTGCCCATGCCGTGCAGCGGTCCGGCCAGCCCGGTCTTGAGCTGGTCGAACATGACGTTGGTGTCCCCGCTGCCTACCGACATGTTGCCGATTACATCGGCAATGGAGCCAACCGTCAGCAGCAGCCCATAGAACGTGCCCAGCAGACCAAGGAAGATCAGCAGCCCCGTCAGGTAGCGCGACAGTTCGCGGCCTTCATCCAGTCGCGCGGACAGGCTGTCCAGCAGCGACTGCATGACCGGGGCGGACAGGGTCAGCCTGCGCCCCTTGTCATGGGTGGCCAGCATGGACGCCATGGGGGCCAGCAGGCGTGGCGGCGGCGGCGCGGTCAGCCCTTCACGCGGGTGACGCAGGATGTTGACCCAGCGCACTTCCGGTATCAGCCGCAGGATCATGGAAATGTTCCACCCGATGCCCAGCAGCAGGATGCCGATGATCAGGCCATCAAGGTAAGGATTGTTACAGAAGGCCTGATACAGGGTGGAGGAAAGCAGGGCTGCGACAACCCCGACAGCCAGAAGGAACAGCAGAACCCGTACAAGATAGGTCGTCGGTCGTGTCACGCAGTGGTTTCCTTAACGTGAAGGTGAGCCTGTAGAATTTGAGGCCACCACACCCGAACGGGTGACGTCAATACAATCCGGGCCCGCGCCATGGGCATTTTCATCCGGCAGGCCCACCGCCCGGACATAGATGCGCGTGGGGGCGATCCCCGCGTGCAGCAGCACCGAACGCGCCGCAAGCCCGCGCGACAGCGCAACACGGCGGGGTGTGGACGGATCATCGGCGCGGCCTTCGCCGTAGGCGGCGATGCTGATGTGCTGGTCAGGCAGCTTCTGCATGACTGTGGCAAATGTTTGCAGCGCCGCGATCATGCGGGAATTCATGTCCGCCGACTGCGTGGTGAAGTGCAGGCGCGTGCCGCCGGTAATCCGTTCCGCCCGTCCACGGGCCTGCGGGTCGGCCCTGATCTCGGGCGGCATGGGGAAGGGATGGGTCGGCACATGCAGTTCCGGCGGCCGCAGCACGGGGTTGTCAGGTGGCTTTGTGGCGACTGGCGGCAGGGATGCAATGGCGGCGGGTGACGCAATGGCCGTGGCGGGCGCGTGGCTGCCGGGAATATCACCGCCACCCCTGCTGGCGGGGCCGCTGCCTGCGCTGTTGTCCGGACCGGCGGTCGTGGTGCCGGAAGGGGAGGCGGACATGCTGCCGCCATCGGGCAGGATGGCCGGGCGTCGTGGCGTGCCCAGCGCATCAAGCGCATTCCGGCTGGTCGTGACCTGTGCGTCTGCATCCATGCCGGGAACGGACAGGCCGGCTACGGCAGTACCCAGCATGATCAGCCCACGCAGGGACCAGGGGTGGAAAAGGGGGAATATGTATCGCATCGTGCCCGGCAGGCTACCGGGCGACGGGCGGGGGCGCAATCGGCAAACCGATCAGTCGCCCGCCCGGCAGGCATCAGTCGATGCTGCTGGCCACCAGTTCGCGCAGCGGGCCATGAAGCTGCGGGTTGCCGACCACCGCGTCGATGGATGCGCCAAGGTCGTTCAGGTCAACGCCATGGGGATCGGTCGCGTAGCCGCCCGCTTCGCGCACAAGCAGGATGCCGGCTGCGCAGTCCCATGGCTTGATGCCCATTTCCCAGTATCCGTCATAACGTCCCGCCGCGACCCATGCGAGGTCGAGGGCCGCCGCGCCGAATCGGCGGATACCGGCAACCTGCGGCATGAGCGCGCCCAGCGTGCGCGCAAAGGACAGGCGGTTGCGGGCCGATACTTTGGCGAACGGGATGCCGGTGGCGAACAGGGCCTCGTTCATTGAACGGCGGGCGGAAACACGCAGGCGGCGGTCATTGAGGAACGCGCCAACGCCCTTTTCCGCCCAGAACATTTCATTGGCGGCGGGGTTGTATACCAGTCCGGCCACGATTTCGATCGTGCCATCGGGCAGGCGGCGCTGCAGGCCGATGGAAATGGCCCAGTGCGGGATGCCATGCAGGAAGTTGGTCGTGCCGTCCAGCGGGTCGACCACCCACCGCCACGTCCATCCCTCGTTTCCCGAAGCGCCACTTTCTTCCATCAGGAAGGCATAGCCGGGACGCGCACGGGCCAGTTCTTCGCGGATGGCGGTTTCGGCCCGCAGGTCGGCCTGCGAAACGAAATCGCCGGGGCCCTTGATGCTGACCTGAAGCTGCTCGACTTCATTGAAGTCACGCAGAAGACGGCGTGCGGCCTTCTGGGCAGCGTTCTGCATCACCGTCATATGGGGAGAGAGTCGCATTGCCACGGTGATCGGTCCTGTCTGGTTCGTGCGGTGGAACGGAGGGTTGGGGGATGGAAAGACCGGCCCGGACCGGGGTGGGGACACCCCGGCGGCCGGTGGGGGATCAGGACTTGGCGCGCTCGACGTAGGTGCTGTCCTCGGTGCGGACCACGATGCGCTCACCTGCTTCGATGAAGGGGGGCACCATGGTCTTCACGCCGTTGGACAGGCGGGCGGGCTTGTAGGACGAGCTTGCGGTCTGGCCCTTCACCACGGGATCGGCCTCGACCACTTCCAGCGTGACCTGCGCGGGCAGGACGACGCCCACCGGGTCGCCTTCGACAAGGTTCAGCACCAGCGTCATGTTATCCTGCAGGAACGGGGCCTGGTCACCAAGCAGGTCCAGCGGCAGTAGCAGCTGTTCGAACGTCTCGGGGTCCATCAGCACGATGTTGTCGCCATCCATGTAGGAGTAGGTGTATTCCTTCTCCTCGGTCATCAGGCGCTCAACGGTATCGGCGGTACGCCAGCGTTCGTTGGTCTTGTTGCCGGTCTTGAGGTCGCGCATCTCCACCTGGATGAAGGCGCCCCCCTTGCCCGGGGTGATGATCTGCTGCTTTAGGACCGTCCAGCGACGGCCGTCGTGCTCAATAACCTGTCCGGCGCGGATCAGGTTTGCCTGCTGCTTCATGGTGGTCCCTGTCTGGTTGTGGGAAGTATGGCGGTTCGGCTTCTAGCGCCCCGCGCGCGGAAGGGCAAGGTTGCGGGCTGTCTTTTCGCCCGTGTTTTACCCGCGTTCGCGCGCCAGGCGGTGGATTGTGCCATCGGGCGCCGTCACGCGCAGGTATCCGTCCGGACCCGTCTGCAGGTAGTCGGGCGCGATTGGCACCTTGCCATGGCCACCGGGAATATCAAGAACATAGGTCGGCCATGCGATACCCGTCACCCGCCCGCGCAGGGCGGCCAGAAGGCGCTGTCCCTCGCGGATGGGCACGTGAAAGCGCGCGGTTCCGGGGGCGGGGTCAAGCTGGTGCAGGTAATAGGGGCGGATGCGGGCGGCCACCTGCGCGCGCAGCAGGGCCTCGAGTGCGTCAGGCGTGTCATTCACCCCGCGCAGCAGCACCGACTGGCCCAGCACGGGAATGGCGCGGACCTGCACGCGGCGGATGGCGGCGCGGGCGGCGGGCGTCAGTTCGCGGGCGTGGTTGACATGCGCCACCAGCCACATGGACCGCGTGGTTTCAAGGGCCGCCGCCATATCGTCATTCAGTCGGTCGGGATCGGCCACCGGCACGCGGGAATGGATGCGGATGGTGTGGATATGGTCCATCCCCTCCAGCGCCATCATGATCGCGCGCATGCGGCGGGGCGAGAGCATGAGCGGGTCGCCGCCGGTCATCACGACTTCATGAATGTCCGTATGTGTCCGCAGCCAGTCCAGTGCGCGGGTCAGCGCCGCGTCATCCAGCACGCCGCCGCCGGGGCCGACATGTTCGCGCCGGAAACAGAACCGGCAGTACAGCGGGCAGACCAGCAGCGGCTTGAGCAGCGCGCGGTCGGCATAGCGGTGCACGATTCCCGGCACGGGGGACAGGGCGTCATCGCCAATCGGGTCGGGGTCTTCGGTCGGGTCCGTCTGGCATTCCGCCGGATCGGGTATGACCTGCCGCCCGATCGGGTCATCGGGGGTTTCGATCAGGTTGGCAAAAGCGGGGGGGATGGCGGTGGCGTACTGTCGGGCGACCTGTTCCAGCCCCGGCACCTGTGCCGGGGTAACCAGTCCCGCATCCAGCAGGTCCGTGACGGAGTGCAGCGTGCGCGTGGGGGGATTGACCGGGGGTGCCATGCCGGGGCTGTACTGCGCCCGCCCGTCCGCTGCAACCGGAGATCCCGCCCATGCCCGATTCTGTCGCCCCGCGTCCCGATTCCACCCGCATTGCCGACCGGCTGCCGTTCCTGCTGCGGCGTAATCTCGTGCTGCGGGGAATCCGGGCGTTTTTCGATGCGCGGGGATATGTGGAGGTGGAAACGCCCTATGCCGTGCCGACTCCGGGTGAGGAGGTCCACCTGAAGGTCTTCCGCACCGAACGCGAAGGCGCGGATGGTGCGCGCCAGCCGCTATGGCTGCACACCAGCCCGGAATTCGCCATGAAGCGGATCGTGGCGGCCACCGGCCTGCCGGTGTACCAGCTGGCCCGTGTCTGGCGGAATGCGGAGGGCAGCCGGTTGCATGCGCATGAATTCACCATGCTGGAATGGTATCGCCCCGGCGCCACGCTGGATGCGCTGATGGACGAGACGGAAACCCTTCTGCGCCGCGTCCTGCCGCCCGTGGTACGGGCGGGCGGGGATGAAATCGGCATTGCCGCCCCCTTTGAACGGCTGCGTGTTACGGATGCATTCCATCGCTATGTCGGTGTGGACATTCTGGCGACACAGGGGGATTCCGCGGCTCTGGCCCGGGCCGTAGGCTGTGACCTGCGGCGCGGCGAGACATGGGAAGACCTGTTCTTCCGCCTGATGATGGCGCGGATCGAACCGCATATCGGCCGGACACGGCCCACCTTCCTGACGCACTGGCCCGCCAGTCAGGCGGCGCTGGCCCGCCGTGACCCGGCCGACCCGCGGGTCGCGCTGCGTTTTGAACTGTATGCGGGCGGGATTGAACTGGCCAATGCGTTCGAGGAACTGACCGACAGCGCCGAACAGCGTCAGCGGTTCGAGGCCGACCGCGCGCGACGTCTGGCGCTTTATCCCGGCGAATCCGGTCTGGACTGGCCGATGGATGAAGCCTTCCTGTCCGCACTCGATACCCTGCCGCCATGCGCGGGCATTGCCCTTGGCTTTGACCGGCTGGTGATGCTGGCGGCTGGTACCGGCCGGATCAGCGATGTGCAGTGGATTGGCGAAGGCTGAAGATCAGGAAACCGGTTTCTGGTGACGCTTTTTTCAAAAGAGCTGGTGCCCAAAAACTTCTATTGATTTTTCAATCGGTTTCAGCGGCTGCAATCGCCGCATTCATGGCCAGCACGCCGGCCCCCGGCCCATCGGGATGGGACCATACGGCACTGATGACCGACAGGAAATCCGCCCCCGCGCGCACCAGCGTGCTGCAATTATCGGGGGTGATGCCGCCAATGGCGACCACGGGCAGTTCGATCATGCTGCTCCACCATGTCAGCAGGGCCGGGTCGGCACGGATTTCGGTTTCCTTGGACGGGGAGGGAAAGAACGCGCCGAACGCCACGTAATCAGCTCCGGCTTCCCCCGCGCGCAGGGCCATGTCGCGGCTGTCATAGCATGAGACGCCCAGTTGCAGTTCATCGCCCAGTATGCGCCGGGCCGTGGCCACATCCGCATCTTCCATGCCCACATGCGCCCCGTCGCACCCGCAGGAGACGGCAAGGTCGGGCCGGTCGTTCATGATGAAGGCCACGTCACGCGCATGGGTGACAGGCTGCAGCACGTCCACCGCGCGGCGGATGGTGTCGTCATCCACGTTTTTCAGACGCAGCTGCACGGCGGCAACCGGCCCTGCGTCCAGCGCTTCGGCCAGACGGGGGGCAAAGCTTGCCGGATCAAGGGATTCGGGGGTGATGAGGTAAAGCTGGCAATCGGTCATGTCGGGCTGATCCTATGTCACCATCGGGGTGGGGAACAGCCCCCGCATGCATCTGTACCCCTGGCAGGTGTTTAACAAAAACCGACCTGCGGGCCATAAGGAAGTTTTTGGTAAAGCTTTTTGAAAAAAGCTTCGAAGAGTGCTGCCTTTTTGGGAAAAGGTAGCACCCGGAAACGTTTATCGTTTTCCGGCAGGTTATTGTTATTGAATAATCTTCCTGTCATCGCGCAGGTAGCGCTCCAGCGCCGCCGTAGCCCCGCGCGGCGGCAGGTCCAGCGCATCGGGGCGTTGATCCATCACATGGCCGCCCGTGACCCGCGCCAGGGATGCAAGGGCGTGGTGCTGTGCCGGGGGGACGCGCGCAATGACGTTGCGCAGCCCCGCGCGCAGGGCGGTGGCGGCATATCCTGCCGCCTGACCGCAATCCAGCACGTTCGGCAGCGGGCAGCCCGCCACCAGGGCTGTCCACCACGCCACCCCCATGACGCATCCGGCACCGGGTGGGGAAACCACAGTGCAGTTTACGCGTAACGATGCCGTCACGGTCATGACCAGTCCCAGGTCGTGTGCGCAGGTAATGGTGACGAAAGGGCCGGGGGGCATAGAATGGTCATGTTTGTCGATCATGCTTGACGTTGAAACCGCACCGCGCGATCAGTTCAAGGGGAGGAACGAGGGAAAGGATGAACGTGTCGGATATTATCATGCCACCGGGGCAGGAAGTTGCCCCCGCCCCCGCTCCCCCGGCTGATGGGAAGGACCCGGCGGATCGTCTTGAACTGGCCCTCAACCGTATTGCGTTTGCCCTTGACCGCCGTGCGGAACTGGCGTCCATCGCCGCGCCAGCCACCCCGGCCGTGGACGTGCAGGCGCTGGCGGCCAATATCGATGTTCTGATTGCCCGCGTGCGAGACGTACTGGGTGAAGACGACGCTGACAGCGGGAAGGAATAACGGCCATGAGCCAGGTGACCGTGCGCATCAACGGCTTTTCCTATGCCGTGGGGTGCAAGGAAGGGCAGGAAAAGCACCTGCAGGCCATGGCGCAGGAAGTGGAGCGGCGGATCGACCGTATCCGCGAACTGGGCGGCCATAGCGGGGAGGGACGCCTGCTGGCGCTTGCGGCCCTGCTTATGGCTGATGAGATCCATGACCTGACGGCGGAAAAAATGTCTTCCGACACCGCCCACCAGCTGGCGAAGGGCCGTCAGGCATGTATCGAGAATGAACGCCGCCGCGAGCAGCTTGCGCATCTGGTTGAACGTGCGGAAAGCATTGCAGCCACGATGGAAGAAGACTAGATTGCAGGGGCGGGGCTGCCGGGTGCGTCAGGCATGATTCAACCCCTGGGCCGATAAGCACTTCCTAGGGAGCTGGCACTGTCGTGATCGTGGTCACGTTATCTGGCGCCCACCTGCGTCAGCAGGTCCGGGAGGGCTGATCCGACCAACGGCCATGGCGGCTCCGTATATGTTTTCATGACATCTCTTGATCCCGAGTCGTGGCCTGTCACACGCGCCAAGCAGGCCCTGCGTCACCAGATGACGCGCAACCGGCAGGTTTTTGCAACCAGCCCCACCCGCGCCAGCGTGGAAGAAGCCCTGTGCCACCGTATGGTGCGCGGCCTGCGTGGCATGACCGGGGCAGGGGACTGTATCGCCCTTGTCTGGCCCCTGCCGGGGGAAAGCGACCTGCGTCCGGTCATGCAGGCCCTGCATGCGGACGGGCTGTGCATTGCCCTGCCGGAAACATCGCCGCGGGGCCAGCCACTGGTTTTCCGTCGATGGCAGCCCGATTGCGTGTTGCAGCCGGGGCGTTACGGCACCTTTCACCCCGATGGTCCGCCCATGCAGCCCGATATCGTATGCGTGCCGCTGCTGGCGTTTGACCGGCGCGGCATGCGGCTGGGTTATGGCGGGGGATATTATGACCGCACGCTGGCGCGCCTGCCACGTGCGCGGGCGGTGGGGTTTGGCCTGTCCTTTCAGGAAGTGACATGTATTCCGACCGGCCTGTATGATGTGGCATTGCCCGCGATCGTGACCGAACGTGAATGGATCCGGTGTCGTGGCGACGGGCGTACACGGTAAAAAAGGCTGTTTTCTTGAGAATACTGTTTCTGGGTGACATTGTCGGGCGCGTGGGGCGCGAGGCCGTTATTTCCCGCCTGCCGACCCTGCGGCGCGACCTTGCACTCGATCTTGTGGTGGTGAACGGGGAAAATGCCAGTCATGGTTTCGGCCTGTCGCCCGCCATCGGGCGCGACCTGCTGGAAGCGGGGGCCGACGTCATTACACTGGGGAACCATAGCTGGGACCGTCGTGACCTGATTGGCCATATCGACAGTGAGCCCCGCATCATCCGCCCCGCCAACTATCCGCCCGGCACGCCGGGGCAGGGTAGTGTGGTCGTGGAACTGGTGGATGGCCGCAAGGCGCTGGTTGTCAGCGTCATGGGCCGACAGTTCATGGATGCGATGGATGATCCTTTCCGCTCCGTTACCGATATTCTGTCGCGTCACCGGCTGGGCGTGACCATGCATGCTGCTGTGGTAGACGTTCATGCCGAAGCCACGAGCGAGAAATGGGCCATGGGCCATTTTCTTGATGGACGGGTGTCTCTGGTGATCGGAACCCATACCCATACGCCCACGGCGGACCATCGTATCCTGTCTGGAGGCACCGCGTTCCAGACCGATGCAGGCATGTGTGGCGATTATGACAGCGTGATCGGCATGGGCAAGGACGCGGCCATTGCGCGGTTCGTGCGCAAGATGCCTGGTGATCGCCTGCAGCCTGCTGAAGGCGATGCCAGCATTGCGGGCATGATGGTCGAAACCGATGATGCCACCGGCCTTGCCCGTCGCATGGCCCCGGTGCGGCAGGGTGGCCATCTGGCACCAACACTGCCGGATTTCTGATCCGTCGACCGGGCGCATGCAGGGGCACCGGGAATTGGGGATGGTATCGGGGGGTGATGGTCCGTTACCACCCGGCAGGGAGGGCAGGGCTATTCGTCCGGCCGCTTAGGCTGTGCTGGTTATGCGGCCGCACATGGAAAGCAGGCGTGCGAGTGAATCCGTTATTGCTGACTGATGGGCAGGCATGGATGTCGCGTATGTGCGGACTCCGGGTTCCTCGTCGGAAATAAGAACGGGTTTCTGTTATTGTTCCGATCGCTTTTTTACAAAACAGCGCGCCGTTGCCATGGCAGTCAGGGTATGTGGACGCAGACCGATTGTCGGCAGAATTGACGCATCGGAGCACAGGACATGACCGTCCGACCATCGTTGCAGAAGGTCGTTGACCGGCATCTTCCTCCCGTTATTGCAGTTGCATACCAGAGCCCTGTGTTTGGCTTTTGTCGGTTCTATACGATCTGCTACGCCCAGGTGCTGGCCGCTTCCAAGGGAGACCACACGGATATTGGAGGTGAACATCGCTTGATGGCGGCAGGGTGGGGTCCGAACCAGGAATGACGGGAACTGACAGGTTGGCAGGCAGCGTCGATAATGTTGCGAAATCGCATGGACCCGCGCCGAGCCGATCTGGCAGCGATTGCGTATAACGTTTGCGTGAACGTCAGTGGCTCGGTCCGTCCCAGATTGTATTTGCGGTCCGGCGTTGTATGCCGTGCGATCCGGTCCAAAGCCTCGGCCAGTTCTTCGACGCCGATTGGTTGAATGTTGGGTGGAGCATCCGGTGTCGGGACGACAGGCAGGCGGGCCAGTTTTTCCAGCACTCCGAATACACTTCCACCAGCCCCTGAATAAACGAGGCCGGGCCGGACGATGATTTCGTCCTTGCCCGTCACAAGTCTCTCGATCGCCCATTTGCTGCGCCCGTAATCGTTCGCGGCATCCGGTCCGGCGGACTGGCTGGAAATAAAGATGAAGCGGCCGCGCTTGCCCTGCTGCCTGAGTTGACGATGCTGTTCCAGAAGGCGCGCCGTGCCGGTGTAATCAAGATCGACCATTGCGTCGCGGTCAGAACCGGCTTTCAGCACGCTGCAGGCAAGATGGATGATCACGTCAGCCTGATCGCAGGCTGCAGGGAGTGGTTGTCCCAGGCGCCATTCTGTCGAATTGGGAGCCAGCACCGTAAAGCCATTTTCAGTCAGGTATCTGCAGACACAACGGCCAATAAAACCACGCGCACCCGTAACAGCATAGATCACAATAATACCAATCTTTTATATGATATGTATTCTATTTTGACTCTGTATATCTGATTGAATAAACTTTTGAAATTCAGACAAAATTTTCATAAATTCTATGCGTTTTCCTGAGCATGCCTGTCTGGCTTGCGGATTATCTGCTTAGTATATTCATATAAAATATTTATAAATATAACCTTATTATTTGTAAATATATTCAGATATACCTTGGTTTTCTCCTATGATTCGGTTCCTTACCTTTATATCTACTAAGCATATCGTGCTTTGTAATTCAAAAACAGCAAGATGATTCTGTATTTTTGAATCATTTAATGTTGCGGATTTGTCGCAATTTTTCACTTCATAATACCAAAAGTTATACAGTATATCCATAAAACTATTTATATTTATTCGTATAATAATTCAAAATATTTGTAATATATATCGGTACGATAGTGCCATTCAGGACAGAATCAGGTTATGAATTTGTCTTCCCTGTTATCAGGGGATGAAAAACATCCGGTATGTCAATCATAAACAGACTGATACCAGACATGCGTCTGTTATTTCCATTGAATGGATTGCATTTCGAATTATGACGTATTGAAATTATCTATTTCAGATTCTAATAGACGGGGCGATTTGAATTTCAATATGGATTGAGGAATTATGAAAGGACATGTGAAGTATCTGGATGGAATTAGAGGTATTGCGTCATTAAGTGTTGTTATATTCCATTTTTTTCATGAAGCACTTGGAAGTTTTGTACCTGCTTTTCGGGGCAGGTTTTTCTACACCATATTTGATGGGCATGAAGATGTCATGATTTTCTTCATACTGTCTGGAGATGCTCTGAGCATATCATATTTCAGAAAGAAAATAGAAAAAACAATCGTTTACTCTTTCATAAAAAGATATTTCAGGCTTTTGTTTGTTGTTTTCATTTCGTCGTTTTCTGTCTATCTATTGATGAAGTTGCATATCAATCCATACAGGAAAGCCCAATACATTCTTGATAATAATTCCTGGGTGGGCGAGGGTCTGGATTTTCGTCCGAAATTTTACGACTTTCTGCAGTATTCATTTGGTAAGGTTTTTTTTGGGGATGCCCAGAATAAATACAATATATTTTTGTGGACGATACAATACGAAATGCTTGGGTCTTTTTTGGTAATGCTTTTATGCATTTCCACAAAATATATGAAAGAACCAAAAACATATATACTGGCAACATCCATATGCCTTATCCTTTTTCAGTCCTATGCTGGATTGTTCATGTTCGGTGTCTTTCTATCAATGATGCGGGCGGAAGGATTTTTTGATGGGGAAGGTGATGTTACAAAGAACTTTCTTCTGATATTTTCGCTAATATTCCTTGTATATGTTCCCAATTTCATTCCCAGCATTACGCATAAAGTTGATCCAGGGTATAATATATTCAAGTTCATTTCCTGTCCGTTGATTTTGCTGGTTATATACCGGTCAAAAATGATTCGGGACTTTATTTCAGGAAAATTTTTTATGTTCCTTGGGGAAATTTCTTTTTCTTTATATGGAATACACTATGTGACATTAAAATTTCTGTTTTCTTATTCCGTCAATGAAATTGGGCCTTATGAATATCCATTAATATTGGCAGCCGTAATATGCATATTGATAACTATATATATTGCATACGTCATGTCCTGTTTTGAATCCAGATACATAAATTATGTTAACAGGGCGGCAAAAGTCATTACCAATTAGGTTTGTATTTCTTTGGTGCCTTGAAAGTGGAAAGCGGTAACAATCCGCTGGTTCATCTCTGGGAAGCAATATGCATTCCTCAACATGAAGCACGCGAACGTAATGACATGGAGATATGGACGTAGTGAATGGTGCCCGGAATGTCTGTTGGCATTGCCGTGCAGCAGGGTCAGATAAGGAATGCAGCCTGCATGCAGACGTCATTCCTTATCAATGAGCCAGAGTACGAAATGCCCTTTAGGCGCTGTTTGAAAACAACCTGTCGATCAGGAAAATTTCTGGGTATCACCTTGTTTTATAAAGACGACATTTCCCGAATTTTTTTAAAAAGAGCGTCACCAGAAACGTTCACAGGCGGACTTTCCAGATGGCGGCCTAGCGGAAAGCCGGTTCATCAAACCCGCGCAGCTTGCGTGAATGCAGGCGGTCCACGCCCTGGGCGCGCAACTGCTGCATGGTTTCGATCCCCACTACCAGGTGCTGGCGCACGCGTTCGCGGTAGAAGGCATTGGCCATGCCGCGCAGCTTCAGTTCCCCATGCAGCGGTTTGTCCGATACGCATAACAGCGTGCCGTAGGGCACGCGGAAGCGGAACCCGTTGGCCGCGATGGTGGCCGATTCCATGTCCACTGCAATGGCGCGGGATGTATTGATGCGGGTGAACAGCGCACCAAGCCGCAGTTCCCAGTTGCGGTTGTCCGTTGTCATGACGGTGCCGGTGCGCAGGCGCGTCTTGACTTCGGCATCATGCAGGCCGGTGACGCGCGCGGTCACGTCCTGCAGCGCCATCTGCACTTCCGCAATGGGGGGAACAGGCACCCATGGCGGCAGGTCGTCATCCAGCACATGGTCATCGCGCAGGTAGCCATGCGCCAGCACGTAATCCCCCAGTTTCTGGCTGCGTCGCAGTCCCGCGCAGTGACCGACCATCAGCCAGCAGTGCGGGCGCAGCACAGCCAGATGGTCGGTGATCGTCTTGGCATTGGCAGGGCCGACGCCAATGTTGATCAGCGTGATGCCGTCACCATCGGGGCGGCACAGGTGATAGGCGGGCATCTGCGGCAGGCTCTGGCCCGCATGGGTGGGGGCATGCGGGGTGTTGCGGGTGTGGATGATCTCGCCGGGCTCGACAAAGGTCGTGTATTCCGATCCTGCATCCACCTGCGCATGGCCATAGTCGCGGAACGCATCCACGTAACGCTGGTAATTGGTCAGCAGGATGAAACGCTGGAAATGACGCGGGGCCGTGCCGGTATAATGGTGCAGCCGCGCCAGCGAGTAATCGGTGCGCGCCGCCGTGAACAGCGCCAGTGGCCGCGGCACGCCGGGACGGGGGATATAGTCGCAGTTGGCAATTGAATCATCGGTGACATGCAGGTCCGGCAGCGCGAAATGCGACTGGATCCATGCAAGGTCCGATTCGGTCAGGGAGGTGACCGCTTCTTCCATTACATAGGACAGCGGGATCGGCTGCTTCGACAGTCCGACCATGACCGGGGTCCTGTAATGGCGCAGCAGGCTTTCGATCTGTTCACGCCAGTAATCGGCAAACAGTGCGGGCCGGGTCAGCGTGGTGCCGTAAAATCCCGGCTCCAGAACGACATCAAAGGGCGGTCGCGGCCCATCGGATGGCAGGGCGGCCTGCGGCATGAAGGCCAGGTAGGGATAGACCGCATCCGCAAGGCCCGTCGTGTCACGGGTGGAGAAGGCATGGCGGATCAGTTCTGCCGCATGATCATACAGTTCGGTAATGCGGGCCACGGCGGCATCTGCCGTGTCGAACGGCTGGAAATTACGTCCGACCTGCTGCAGGAGGTGTGCTGTATCCATGGCGGCGGTCCTCTGTCTGCCTGATGCGCCTAGCGGCGGATCAGGATGTAATTGATGGTCAGGTCGATGGGGAACGTATCCCCCTGCATGTCCGGTGGCACCGGCGGCAGCTGCGCATTGCGGAACATGCCCACCGTCGCGGCATCAAGGTAGTACGACCCTGACTGCCCGGTCAGGCGCACCTTGGTCACATGCCCGTCACGGTCCAGTTCCACGTGTACCGAGGAGGGGCCTTCCTCACCCGCGCGGGCGGCTTCCTCGGGGTAGTACATATGGCTGCGGATCCAGCGGTCGAGTTCACTGCCATAATCATCACTGACCCCCTTGATCTGCGTGCTGGAGGAATAGGGGGCGTTGATCTTGCCATTCTTGACCAGCGGGCCAAGCGACAGGTCGATCGGCCCCCCCGTGCCGCCCGCGCGCCCGCGCTGGTTGCGCCGTGGCAGCGGCGATGACGACAGCGACCAGTTGCGTGGATGTTCCAGAGCCCGGTAATCCGTGGCGGAGGACTGGTTATGCGCCTGCTGGGCCGGGTGGTTGCCGTGGCCCGAACTCTGCATGGACGGATTGAACGTGTCGTGCCGTTCGGACTGTGGCACCGACAGGTCGGATGGCGCGTCGCTCAGTGGCGGGGCGGAGGGGACTTCCGGCGTCGGCATGTTGGGGGAAGGGGAGGAATCCTCCTCGCTCTGCTGCGGATTGGGGGTCTTTTCCTGTGCCGTGGGCTGCTGCTGGTCCTGCTGCTGGCGCGGCGCGTTCTGCCCGCCCGCCATGTCGGGCGAGGACTGCCCCTGCAACCCGCTGGAGGTCGGGGGAGAGAAGACCATTTCCACCTGTGGTTCCGACTGCGTGGCATCGGGGGAGCCATGCTGGCTGTGATGGCCGGATTCAATCAGGATGGCAGCCAGAAGGGCCGCGTGCAGCAGCCCCGATATGGCAATGGCCCGGCCGGGACCTGGCGTTTCTTCCGTATCGGGGCGGATCAGGCCCGACATGGTGGGGCGTAGCTTGCGGTAACCCGGCGGCTGCGGCACGACAGCACCCGCCAGCAGCCGTTCACGGTCGGGCGGCTGGTACTGCTCCCCTGCCGTATCGGGGGGCAGGCTGGCGCCGGGCTGTGTGCGGCGCGGGATCAGTACGGGCTCCACGGCATTGCGCCGCCGGGAGGAGGGACTGAGTGTCACCGTCATGAAAGGCTACGGGTCTCCGCCATGTTGGTCTGTTGTCGGGGCCGCGCGCCTGCCTGCCCTGTTATATCGCCAGCATAACTGACGCAGGTGGGGGGTCTGTCAAGGACCGGATGTGTAACGGAAGGCGGTTCAGTACTTTTCCGTGAAATTTTCCAGCAGTTCCGCAAATCTTTCCGGGTTTTCGACATGCAGCCAGTGCCCTGCCTGTTCTATCAGTTCCAGACGGTAGCACGGAAACAGCCGCCGCATGATGGCATAATGCTCCGGGCGGATATAGGGGGAATTGCCGCCCGCCAGGAATAGCGTGGGGCCGGGATAGGTGTAGCCTTCGGGTATGTAGGGCCAGTTTTCCACATTGGGCAGCGATTCCACGATTTCGCGCAGGCCGATGCTCCAGCCGGGATTTTCCCCCACCCGGATGTTCTGCAGCATCAGCGCCCGGACATCGGTGTTGGGAATGTAGTGCTGCAGCAGCCTGTCCGCGCCCGCACGGTTGAGGAAGGGCGGGAATGGCACGCGCAGCATCTGCTCACCCAGCGCAAACTGCCCGTGTCCCGTGCGCGCGGGCGGGATGTCGGCCACCAGCAGGCTGTGCACCATGCCCGGCCGGGTCAGTGCCAGCGTCATGGCCACCTTGCCGCCCATGGAATGGCCCACCAGGGTCGCAGGCAGCGCATTGTGGTGGGCCAGCGTTTCCAGCAGGTCGGCGGCCATGGTGTAATAGTCCATCAGCCCGTGCGGGCTGTCGCCATGGTTGCGCAGGTCAATGGCCAGCGTGCGGCGGGTGGCGGCAAGGCGGCGCTGGAAAAAGCCAAGGTTGCGTGCCCGCCCGAACAGGCCGTGCAGCAGGACAATGGGCGGGCGTCCGGCCGTATCGGGGGTAACGTCTTCAGGTCCGCGCTCAATGACGTTCAGTAGCACCGGCTATGTCCCTATCGTCGTGTCGTATCCGTGGGTAGGTGCTGCAGGTCCAGCATGATCTTGCCCATATGCGTTCCGTTTTCCATGAGTTTATGGGCATCGGCAACCCGCGCAAAGGGGAAGGTGGCATGGATGATGGGACGGATGCTGCGCCGGGCAAGCAGCGGCCACACCCGTTCTTCCAGCTGGCGGGCGATGGTGGCCTTGTATGCGGCGTCACGTGGGCGCAGCGTACTGCCGGTGATCACCAGCCTGCGGGTCATGATGCGCGCCAGGCTGACGCCGTCGGCTTTCGCGCCGCCCTGCAGGGCGATGATGACCAGCCGTCCCGCCGTCGCCAGTGACCGCAGGTTGCCATCCAGATACGCACCGCCGATCATGTCCAGTATGGCGTTTACGCCCCTGCCGTCCGTCAGGTCCTTGATGCGCTGGGGAAAATCCTCGGTCCGGTAGTTGATGGCGGCGGTGGCGCCAAGGGCGGTGCACAGCGTGCATTTGTCCTGTGTCCCCGCCGTGGCATAGACCGTGCCCCCCATGGCGCGCACCAGCTGGATGGCCGTGGTGCCGATGCCGCTGGTGCCGCCATGCACCAGTACGCTTTCCCCCGGTTTCAGGCCGGCCGTCATGAACAGGTTGGACCAGACGGTGAAAAAGGTTTCGGGCAGGGCGGCTGCATGGATGGCGTCGAAGCCCGTGGGCCATGGCAGGCACTGGCCCGCAGGTACGGTGCAGTACCGGGCATAGCCCCCGCCATTGACCAGCGCGCACACCCGCGCGCCGATGGTGGGAAAGCCGTCGGCGGGGACGTCCGGCCCGGTGGCCACGACTTCGCCCGCGACTTCCAGCCCCAGCAGGGGACTGGCCCCCGGCGGCGGGGGATACAGCCCCTGGCGCTGCATGATGTCAGGCCGGTTGACCCCCGCCGCCATGACGCGGACCAGCACGTCCCCCCCGGTGGGCCGTGGCACGGGCAGGGTGGAAATGCACAGGGAATCGGGGCCGCCGGGCTGGCTGAAGGTAATGGCCTGCATGGTATCGGGTATGTGCTGGATCATGGCTGTCCTCGTAAGGCGTGTACGTGCGGCATGCAGGACTCAGGTGTAGGCGATATGGTGGGCAGGACCAGTGTGCATGGTCGGGAATCGAGCAAACGTGTGCACCCCCATTCCGGTTGCCCACCGTGGCGGAGGGGAGCGGATATGAAAAAAGCGCCGGAACCCTGTCGGTCCCGGCGCTTCTGTCTGTCAGGTTCCCCGTGGGGAAACCGGGATCAGACGGAGTAGTACATTTCGAATTCAGCCGGGTGCGGCGTGTGTTCGAACTTGTAGACTTCCTGCCACTTCACTTCACAGTAGCTGTCGATCTGGTCCTTGGTGAACACACCACCGGCCAGCAGGAATTCGTGGTCGGCTTCCAGTGCCGTCAGGGCTTCACGCAGGGAGCCTGCAACCGTCGGAATCTGCTTCAGCTCTTCCGGCGGCAGGTCGTACAGATCCTTGTCCATCGCATCGCCCGGGTGGATCTTGTTCTTGATCCCGTCCAGGCCCGCCATCAGCATGGCGGCGAAGGCGAGGTAGGGGTTCGCGGTCGGATCGGGGAAACGCACCTCGACGCGCTTCGCCTTCGGGCTGGTCGCATACGGGATACGGCACGAAGCGGAACGGTTGCGGGCGGAATAGGCCAGCAGCACGGGCGCTTCGAACCCGGGGATCAGGCGCTTGTAGGAATTGGTGGACGGGTTGGTGAAGGCGTTCAGCGCCTTGGCGTGCTTGATGATGCCGCCAATGTAGTACAGCGCCTCATCCGACAGGTCGGCATAGCCGTTGCCGCCGAATGTGGGCTTGCCGTCGCGCCAGATGGACTGGTGCACATGCATGCCCGAACCGTTATCGCCATAGATCGGCTTCGGCATGAAGGTTGCCGTCTTGCCATAGGAATGGGCGACGTTGTGCACGCAGTACTTGTAGATCTGCATGAAGTCGGCGGAGCGGACCAGCGTGTCGAACTTGGTGCCCAGCTCATGCTGCGACTGCGCGACTTCGTGGTGGTGCTTTTCGATGGGCAGGCCCATCTCGCCCATGGTGGTCAGCATTTCGGCGCGCAGGTCGCCTTCGCTGTCAACCGGGGCCACGGGGAAGTAGCCGCCCTTGACGCCCGGGCGGTGGCCCATGTTGCCTTCGGGATAGTCCTTCAGCGACGCGCCGGGGCCTTCGATGCTTTCCAGCTCGTAGATGCCGAAGTTCGGGCCGGTGCCGAAGCGCACGCTGTCAAAAATGAAGAATTCGGCTTCGGGGCCGAAAAACGCGGTGTCGCCCAGGCCGGTGGACTGCAGGTACTGCTCGGCCAGCTTGGCGGTGGCGCGCGGGTCGCGGTTGTAGAACTGCCCGGTGGACGGCTCGACAATGTCACAGATCAGGATCAGCTGCGGCTTGGCGGAGAACGGGTCCATAACCGCGGTGGTCGGGTCAGGCAGCAGGATCATGTCACTTTCGTTGATGGCTTTCCATCCGGCGATGGAGGAACCGTCAAACATGAAGCCTTCGCGGAAGGTGTCTTCCTCGATCGTGGTGACGTACTGGGTGGTGTGGTGCCACTTGCCACGCGGATCGGTGAAACGCAGGTCAACCATTTCGACCGCGTTTTCCTTGATGATCTCAAAGACCTTCGCAATGGCTTTGGCGGAATGTGACGGCGTGGAGGCCGCGGCCGGGGCCTGTGCTTTTTTTGCCATGTTAATTTACCTGTCCTGACTTTGGTGTGCCGTTCCATGCGGCGCGGCGGCTATGGTTACGGAAACGGAAGGCTGCTGTCGATAGGGCTGCCGCCATGGGACCCATGTTTGCAGTTTGGGCCTCAGACTGCATCGGCGCCGCGTTCGCCCGTGCGGATGCGGATGACCTCGCTGACGGGGGTGACGAATATCTTGCCGTCGCCGATGCGTCCCGTGCGGGCGGCGGCCATGATGGCCTCTATCGCGCGCTCGACCATGTCGTCCGGGCACACGATTTCCAGCTTTACCTTGGGCAGGAAGTCGATGATGTATTCCGCGCCACGATACAGTTCCGTATGGCCCTTCTGTCGGCCGAAGCCCTTGGCTTCCGTGACGGTAATGCCCATCAGACCGATTTCATGCAGGGCCTCCTTCACCTCGTCGAGCTTGAAGGGCTTGATGATGGCCTCGATCTTTTTCATGCTGCTTTGTCTGTCTTCCGTCTCGTGCCGTCTGTCTGGCGCAGGCAGGGTTGCATGGCTTTGGATTTCAGGCAATCGGATGCGAAGGCAAAAATGCACGTGCGCATGCGGGCCGCCATACGCCCGCAGGGACAGGATGATACGATGAAACCCGCCAATTCGCTGCTTTCGGGGCTGCCGACCACCATTTTTTCCGTCATTTCGGCGCTGGCGGTGGAACATCGCGCCATCAACCTTGGTCAGGGTTTTCCCGATACCGAAGGTCCGGCGGACATGGTGGACGCCGCAGCCGACGCCCTGCGTGACGGCCGCAACCAGTATCCCCCCCTTGCGGGGCTGCCGGAACTGCGCGGCGCGGTGGCGCGGTCCAATGCCCGGTTTTATGGAATCGCGGTCGATCCCGCGCGGGAAGTGGTGGTGACCTGCGGCGCGACCGAGGCGATTACCGCCTCCCTCATGGCGCTGGTCAACCGTGGCGACGAAGTGGTGGTGTTCGAACCGTTATACGACACGTACGTGCCGGTGCTGGAAATGCTGGGCGCCGTCGTGCGCAAGGTGCGGCTGGCTCCGCCGCACTGGGACCTGCCGCGCGCGGAACTGGCGGCGGCGTTCGGCCCGCGCACCAAGGCGATCCTGCTGAACACGCCCATGAACCCGACCGGCAAGGTGTTCACGCGCGACGAACTGGAATTCATTGCGGGCCTGCTGGCGCAGCATGACGCCTATGCGGTGTGCGACGAGGTATATGAACACCTGACCTTTGGCGCCGCCCGTCATCTGCCGCTCATGACATTGCCGGGCATGCGGGAACGGACGATCCGCATTGGCAGCGCGGGCAAGAGTTTTTCCATGACGGGATGGAAGGTCGGGTATGTTACGGCGCCCGCGCCACTGGCGGACCTGGTGATGAAGGCGCACCAGCTGCTGACCTTTACCGTGGCCCCCAACCTGCAGCGCGCGGTGGCGATGGGACTGGACAAGGATACAGCCTATTTCCACCAGCTGGCGGATGGCATGCGGGGCGCGCGCGACACGCTGGCGGACGGGCTTGCGCGCGCGGGCCTGTCGGTGCTGCCGTCGGATGGCAGCTATTTCCTGATTGCCGACATCGCGCCGCTTGGCTTTGCGGGTGATGACGTCGCGTTCTGCCAGCAGATGATCCGTGACGTGGGGGTGGCCGCGATTCCGGTCTCGGCCTTCTATGACAGCCGGGGGACGGATATTCCCGCCCGTTATGTCCGTTTTGCATTCTGCAAGAAGGCGGAGGTGATTGCGGGAGCTGTCGCGCGCCTGCAATCCGTGCGGGAACGGTTGTGCGCAGGAAATCTTGCGGAAATTCAAAAACGGTAGTTGACGCGCGTGCGCAGTTTCTCTAAATGACTGCGCAGTTGTGGCGGACGTAGCTCAGTTGGTAGAGCGCCGGTTTGTGGTACCGGTTGTCGCGGGTTCAATCCCCGTCGTTCGCCCCAACCCTTTCTCCTGATAAAATGAAGAATACGACGTCTGGCGGCGGGTTGTCTTAACCGGGCCGTCCGAACGTGCGTTCCAGCCCCACCGACAGCGGTGTGGGTGCAAGCCCCAGCTGCGTGCGCATGGGGGCGATGTCGAAAATCTTGTCTTCCAGCAGGCGTCGCACCTCAGCGGGCATGATGCGTGGCAGGCCGGGTGGATGGAGCCGGGCCGCGGCGATCAGCAGCCACCCGGGGACGGGCACAACGGGGCGGGGCCACATGCCTGCGGCACGGGCGACATGGCGCGTGAAGTCGCGATAGCTGATCTGGTCACTGCCTGCGATGATCAGGCTGTGGGGACCGTTCCACTGGCGGTCGAGTGCCGCAAGGATGGCGCGGGTCACGTCGCCCTGCCATATGGGCTGGATGCGTGATGCCCCGCCGCCGGGCAGCGGCAGGATGGGCAGCCGGTGCATGAGGGCGGCCAGACGCTGCACATTGTCTTCCCCTGTCGCGCCATAGATCATGGTCGGGTGCAGCAGCACGCCGTTCCGCCCGGACCGGGCAAGGGCCTGCGCGCCGTGCAGCACGCCACGGGCATGCGCGTCGGGCCAGCGGGTGAAGATGCGGGTACTGCCCAGCGCCACGATCCGGGCGGTGTCGGGGGCCGCCGCCAGCACGGCGGGCAGATGGCGGGCATGGGTGGTCAGCACGATCGACGTGGCGTCCGCCAGCGCTGCCCGCAACGCGGCGGGATCAGCCAGCAGGTCGGCCACGCGGGCAGGACAGGCCATGCCCGTCGCCTGCCATCGGGGCAGGCTGCGCACGACGGGAATGATGGCCCGCCCGCGCGCCTTCAGCGCATGGCACAGCGCCAGTCCCGAACGGCCGGTCGCGCCAATGACATGGACCGGCCCGCCGCCGGGCATCAGGGTGTGGAAATGGTCAGGCCCAGAGGTGCCGCGACCGAGGGATCCCCCGCCATGGACAGGGCAACGCCCAGCATCATCAGGTTGACAGGCTTCATCGGACGCAGGGCGATCTGCAGCGGATGGTCCTGCGGGGACTGCAGGAAGCGGCCCATTGCACGCATCGACGCATCATCGGACGTGGCAAGCGTGGCCAGCAGGTTCTGCCGGTAGGCATCTACATCCATGTTCCGGCTTTTGGCCAGTCCCGCCACCACATGGTTGGCCAGCGACAGGTCATCCCACGTCATGGCGGCGGAGACGATGCGGGCGGTTTCGGGAATGATGGCCATGTCGTCAAACGGGATCTGGTCCAGTTCGGCCACCATGGTCAGGTTGCCCATGTCGGGGGCTTCGATGGTCAGCGGTTCCAGATGCACGCGGCCCGCGCTGCGGTCGCTGGTGCTGCTGGCATGCAGGTTGCCGCTGAAATGGTCATAGCCGAAGGCGTTGAGGATGGAGGGATTGTCCGTTCCGGTGGCCCACAGGGTCAGGTGGTCCAGCTTCGTATCCATCTTGTCTTCGGTTTCGGTGGAGAAACGCGACGTGGTGACATGGTCGATCTGCAGCATGGGGTGGGTGCTGTCGATTTCGACCTTCTTCAGGTCCATGGTCTGCGGATGGCGTTCATGAACCAGGTGGCCCGACTGGATCAGGCTTGCGACCTCGCTGGCGAAATCCGGGCCGTCCACCACGATATGCTCGACGGAGATGCGGCGTGTCGGCGTCAGGTTGATCTGGGTCGCCAGCCGGTCAAGGTCAAGGTGCGATGACCGTCCCATCCCGTACTGGCTGATGGCCATGCGCCCGATGGTCACGTCCGTCTGGCTGGCGGGAATCGCTACATGCAGATTGGTGAACGCCCCCCGGTCCAGCACGAGGGAATCGAATCCCAGCGGGCGGGCCATGTCACCCGTCACCCGTGCGGTATTGGGCAGGACAAGGTTGCCCAGTTCCACCTGGTCCAGCGATATGGTGTTGCTGGCGGTCATGACCTTCACATCACGCAGCACCAGGCTGCCGATTTTCTCGCCCTGCACGTTGTTGCCCGTCAGGCCACCCAGCCGCACGTCCGCCGCGATCAGCGTCATGGCGGGGTTATGGTAGGTCACGGCGGTAAAATGCGCGCCGCGCGCCAGCGTGCGCGGCCGGGCCGTGGCGTAGCTGAAGGAGGCGTCAGGCCCGATCGAGGCCCTGAAGTCGGCAATGCCGGCTTCAAGCCTGCGTTGGGCAAAGTGATGCACCCCCCAGCTGCCGACCAGCAGCACCAGTATAAGCAGGGGAATGGCGGGATAGAGTTTCTTCACGAGCCTGATATCCGTAATGACCTTGAACTGAGTGCTATCGCATTCCAGCCCCCTTCGGCAATCGCCAGTGGGATGGGGACTGCGGAAAGATGTGCGGTATCATGATACCACACACGTTTTTTTACCGGAAAAATGCCGCCTGAACGGGATTATGTGCTTGACGTTTGCGTCGCGTACGGATGATAACGCGCCACCTGTTACCGCTACATTACTGGACGGAACACTGAATCCATGAAGACCACACTTTCGCTGAAACCCGCAGAGGTGACGCGTGGCTGGACCCTGATCGACGCCGAAGGCCTCGTCCTGGGTCGCCTGGCGACCATCATCGCCCAGCGCCTGCGCGGCAAGCACAAGCCCCAGTTCACCCCGCATGTTGATTGCGGCGACAACATTGTCGTCATCAACGCCGAGAAGGTCCGCCTGACCGGCAACAAGGTGGACCAGAAGCTGTTCCACTACCACACCGGCTACCCCGGCGGGATCAAGGAACGCACCATCACCCAGCGCCTGACCGGCAAGAACCCCGGCGATGTCGTGCGCAAGGCGGTCGAGCGCATGATCACCCGTGGCCCGCTGCAGCGCGCGCAGATGAAGCACCTGTATGTCTATGCCGGTAGCGAACATCCGCACGAAGGGCAGAAGCCGCAGGTTCTCGATGTTGCGTCGATGAACCGCAAGAACGCCGTCAACACCCAGAAGGTCGGGGGCTGAACTCCATGTCTGAAACCCAAGAACGTACAGGCACGCTGGCCGACCTCAAGGAAGCTGTTGCGTCCGGTCAGGTAACCTCCTCGCAGGAAGCCGCACCCGTTTACGAAGCCAAGCGCGACGCGCAGGGCCGTTCCTATGCCACGGGCCGTCGTAAGGACGCCGTCGCCCGCGTGTGGATCAAGCCGGGCAAGGGCGACATCATCGTCAATGGCCGTCCGGTCGGCACCTACTTCGCCCGCCCGGTCCTGCGCATGCTGATCACCCAGCCGTTCCTGGTTGCCGATCGCTACAACCAGTTCGACGTGTACTGCACGGTCGTTGGTGGCGGTCTGTCCGGTCAGGCCGGTGCGGTCCGTCATGGCATCAGCCGCGCGCTGACCCATTACGAACCCGCGCTGCGTAGCATCCTGAAGGCTGCCGGCTTCCTGACGCGCGATTCGCGTGTTGTTGAACGTAAGAAGTACGGTCGCGCCAAGGCACGTCGTTCCTTCCAGTTCAGCAAGCGCTGATCCTGCTTTTCCCGTGGCGCGCCACGGGATACGGGTTTTTCAACGGGGTCGGTCCAGCAATGGACCGGCCCCGTTGTGCATCAGGCCTGTATGGTCATGCGCATGCCGGGTCAGGCAAAGGGATTGGCGACCTTGGCCGGTTTGCGCGGTGGCAATGTGTCAGGCAGGTCCTTCTGGGCTGCCAGCGTATCCACGACCTGCTGCATGAAGGTCAGCAGCGCCTGCGCGCGTTCCAGCCCGGCCTTATCGCGGCTCAGATCTGTCTGGCCGTAAAAGGCGATGCTGTCAGTGCCGTTTTCCACCGTCATGCCGCCAATGGTGCGGCTGTCGCTGTTATTGGCGAAGGGGACAAGGGCGGTATTGTCCTGTAGCGGCGGGCGGTGGGTGGTCATGATATGTCTCCTGCGAAAAAAGGGCCTACCACCACTGGTAATAGGTATGCCGGGTGCGGCGGCGGTGACGGGTTGTGCTCCGCGTGCGCGTCGCACCAAAGGGGAGCGTCATGCAGACCTGCTTCATACGCGCGGGCAGGGCGGGGAAGGGATCAATCCCGGTGATATGGGTCAGTTCCGCCACGCTGACATGACTGCAGCCGGGGGCGCGCGACACATTATGGCAGACATATACCCCCGTCTGTTCACGGCGGGGATCATATACGGCTTTCCATGTCGAGGTGGGCACCAGCACGCGGTCCTTCCCGATGGCGGACAGGGTGCGGGCATGGAAGGCGGGGCCGGTCACCACATACAGTTCGCCTTCGCGCAGGGTCAGCCTGCGCACTCCCGATTCGATTTCCGCCCATCGGCTCCGGTTCAGCGTGGCGCGTTGCGGCACGATGTTGGATAGCAGGAACGTTTCTTCCTGTGTCTGTTC
Organism: Komagataeibacter intermedius TF2; assembly: GCF_000964425.1. Taxonomy (GTDB): domain Bacteria; phylum Pseudomonadota; class Alphaproteobacteria; order Acetobacterales; family Acetobacteraceae; genus Komagataeibacter; species Komagataeibacter intermedius. Next base: position 29,922 of record NZ_BANF01000038.1, read on the forward strand.
ATCTGGCATATCGCCCGACGGGGTCATGTGCCCCCGGTCAAAGCCGGATCGGACATAATCCTCCAGTTCCGCCTGCTCACCCGGTGCAACGCGTGGGTCGGTATGGAAGTCGCCACGTCGCGGGGTGGACATGGCCGCGCGGACCATGTCGGCATCCAGATGCTCCGCCGACCACAGGGGTTCGCGTGCAAGGCCGGAATACAGCACGGCGTACCGGGCATTGCACAGAAGCTGCGTCCGGGGCGACAGCTTCGCATTGTCCAGCGTGGGCAGCTGCTGTCCCGCGCCCAGTTCCGCGCACCCTTCGGCATGTGCGCCATGGGCCAGGGTCATGAGGCCGATCAGGAAAGGCAGGACATACCGTGTCATGCATGGGGCAGGGCAGCGTCGGGACACGGTCTGGCGTTATCCATATGTTCTGTTAAAACGGGGCCTATCCATGAAACATCTGATGGGGCAGGGCAATGGCCGACCAACCTGATTCGGGAAACCCTGACCAGCCGGGGCCTTTTATCCTGCACCGTCAGGACCTGCCGCTTACGGGGCGTAAGCGTATGCTTCGCCTTGGCCTGCGTGTAGTGACGATCGTACTGGTGATCGTGGCGGTGGCCGATCTTGTCATCCAGATGGTCAACGGGCATGGCTACTAAAAAATCTTATCTTATGATTTCTGGATATTTTCCGGACAGATTTTTAAAAACAGCCGGCTGATAAAAAACAAAAGCGTCCAGAGGCCGTCTTTTCCAAAAAGGCGGCGTATCCGGGCTTTTCAGGCAGTTTCTAGGGCGTGCGTGGCCCTGTCGCACTGGTGGGGGCGGGCAGGTCCGGCATCTCGCCAGTCCTGGACAGCGCGATTGTCACATCAATCGTTTCCTGATTGACCTGCACGTCGAATTCCCGGTCCACCACCGGGTTCTGCGCCGCCGTCATCATGTCGCCAAAACGCAGATGCGCCCAGTCGATGCGATCATGCGCCTGACGGGTCATGTCAAAGTTCACCATGGGATGGCGTCCCCCGTCCGGGGCTGTGTAGAACCATGCGAAATGGCAGCGGGCGGGCGCGCCGCGCTGGGTAAACAGCGTGTGGACGAACCCCGGCGTCACATCCATCTGCAATGTGTTCATAAGATAATGCGGCGCCTGCTTCTGCAGGGCGGGCGTGACCTGTGTATTGAACAGGCCCGCCTGAATCATCTCGGGCATATGCGCCATGAAGACGGACTGGTTTATGGTCATCTCGACCTGACAGGGCGCGGTCTGGGCAAAGCGCGTGTCGATGCCCCATGCATGCGCGGTGGTTTCCGTGCCTATGATAGGTGCTGGATAGGTGGCGGATGCGGCATGCGCCGTGCCTGTTCCACCCGGCAGGGCAAGGTACAGGGCCGTGCCATATAGTACGCCACGGCACAGGGCGGGGAATGCGGGAAAGATCGGACGTGTCAGGCTAGGCAAGGGAGTGCACCGGTCAGTGTAGGGTCTGGATTGACTGTCATGGTGGCAGGGAACCGCTTTCTTCCCCGGCTGTCACGGGGGGCGGCGGCATATCAGCCTTACGCAGTATGGGTGGTCTGGTGCATCTCGTGCAAGACCTGCCGCCAGATGCCGCCATGTGCATGAAAGGGAGGCAGACAGACTGGAAAGTTCATATACTTTATTATTTCAAGATAAATATTTCAGTTTCGTCATGTATGACATGTATTATTTTGATATTTGTCTGACATATTTCCGACAGTCATGGAAATGCCATAATAATCGTCTTTTTCAGGCCTGCATTCCCGGTGCCGTGCGGTGTCGGGATGTCCTGTCGCATGCCGCAGGCCGTATCCGGCAACCCCCTGTAGGAACAGGTTTTTGCGGGTTTGCGATGGGGGAACTTCCACCTGCCTGCCGCGTTTGCGGCGGGTAACGGAAATCAGAAGAATACTGTCGGCGGCAGCATGCGGGACGGTTCGCCCCATGGGGGACCGCGCGGGCTGGCAGACCGATGGTGTGGGTCAGGAAACCATGTTTGAGTCAAAGATCATAGAAGTGGATGGTGTGTTCGTGGGGGCGGCCATCATAACGGGCATTGCCTCCTCGCTGCGTTTTTACGCAACTCATGACAGCGTCCGCTCGCTGCATAACGCCATCCTTCCCGATCTGGTGGCGCTGAAGCGGCGGGTGACGGCAACCTTCCGCCGCATGGGGCACAAGGCCATCGCCTTCCGCGAGGCATAGCCCCACAACGCGCAACGCCCCGGCGGGACAGGCTCCCGCCGGGGCGTTGTCTGTTACAGTCCGCCGGATGTGTCAGCGGCTGGTGCGGCGGCCAAGCTGGCTGACATCACGCACCGCCCCGCGCGCGGCACTGGTGGTCAGGGCGCTGTAAGCCTGCAGGGCGACCGAGACCTCGCGCGTGCGGTCCGGCTGCCATGCACGCTCGCCACGCTCTTCCATTTCGTCGCGGCGGGCGGCCAGTTCCGCATCCGTGACGGTGGTGCGCAGGATGCGGTTGGGAATGTCGATCTCGATGGTGTCGCCTTCATGCAGAAGGCCGATGATGCCGCCTTCCGCCGCCTCGGGCGAGATATGGCCGATCGACAGCCCCGAACTGCCGCCGGAGAAGCGGCCATCGGTGATCAGGGCGCATTTTTCAGCCAGTCCCTTGGATTTCAGGTAGCTGGTCGGATACAGCATTTCCTGCATGCCCGGCCCGCCCTTCGGTCCTTCGTAGCGGATGACCACCACGTCGCCCGGTACGATCTTATTGCCAAGAATGGCGGACACGGCGGCGTCCTGACTTTCAAAAATGCGGGCAGGCCCGGTGAAGGTCAGCAGGTTGTCGGCCACGCCCGCGGTTTTGACGATGGCGCCATCCTCCGCAAGGTTGCCGAACAGGACCGCAAGGCCACCATCCTGGCTGTAGGCATGTTCCGCGTCACGGATCGCGCCATTCGCGCGGTCGGTGTCCAGCGTCTTGTAACGGCTGGCCTGCGAAAATGCTTCGGTGGTGCGTACGCCGCCGGGGGCTGCGCGGAAGAAGGTGCGTGCGTTCTCATCGGCCGTGCTGGCGCTGATATCCCACCTGGCCAGCGCCGCGGATACGCTGGGAGCATGTACGTTGGGGGCATCCATGTGCAGCAGGCCCATGCGGGCGAGTTCGCCCATGATGGCGGGAATGCCGCCGGCGCGGTGCACGTCCTCCATATGGATATCCATGCGCGAGGGCGAGACCTTGCACAGGTTCGGTACCCTGTGGGACAGGCGGTCGATGTCGGACATGGTGAAATGCACCTTGCCCTCATGCGCTGCCGCCAGCAGGTGCAGCACGGTATTGGTTGACCCGCCCATGGCGATATCGACCGACATGGCGTTTTCAAACGCGGCCTTGGTGGCGATATTGCGCGGCAGGGCGGTGGCGTCGTCGTTTTCGTACCAGCGACGGGCGAGGTCCACGATCTCGCGGCCTGCGCGCTCGAACAGTTCGCGGCGGTCGGCATGGGTCGCGACAAGGCTGCCATTGCCCGGCAGGGCAAGGCCCAGCGCCTCGGTCAGGCAGTTCATGGAATTGGCGGTGAACATGCCCGAGCACGACCCGCAGGTGGGACAGGCGGAGCGTTCGATCGTGGCAGACTGTTCATCCGTCACATCGGAATTGGCCGCCGCCACCATCGACGTGATGAGGTCGACCTGCTGCTCGGTGCCGTTATTGATGATCTTGCCCGCTTCCATCGGTCCGCCAGAGACGAAGATGGTCGGGATGTTCAGCCGCATCGCCGCCATCAGCATGCCCGGCGTGATCTTGTCGCAGTTGCTTATGCACACCAGCGCATCGGCGCAGTGGGCGTTAACCATGTATTCCACCGCATCCGCGATCAGTTCGCGCGACGGCAGGCTGTACAGCATGCCGCCATGGCCCATGGCGATGCCGTCATCCACGGCGATGGTGTTGAATTCCCGGCCAATGCCCCCGGCTTCGGCCACGGCGCCCGCCACAAGCTGGCCCAGGTCCTTGAGGTGAACATGACCGGGCACGAACTGCGTGAATGAATTGGCGATGGCGATGATCGGCTTGCCGAAGTCACCGTCCTTCATGCCGGTTGCACGCCACAGGCTGCGCGCACCGGCCATGTTGCGGCCATGGGTCGTAGTGCGGGAACGATAGGCGGGCATGACAGTGACCTCTCGCGACAATCGGGTTAGCATAGGGGAACGATATTGCCTGACCGCATACAGGACACACGCGCGGCGCGCCAGTCCAAACCTGCCGTTAACCGTGGGTGGGTAAGGGTGCGGGCAGGGCCGCAACTCCACATACGGCCAGTCGTTCATCTGATATCGTACCCGTCATTGCACAAGGAGCGCACGCGGCATGCCAGAACCGGACCGTCAGGATGGATCATCCAGAACGCAGCGGCGTGGCGTGCTGGCGCAGATACGTTTTCCGGTGCTGGGGGTTCTGGCTGTGGCTGTCCTGGCGCTGGTCATCTTCTGGTCATGGGACTGGTTCATTCCGCTGGTGGAACGCCGGGCGGAGGCGGCGTTGGGCCGCAGGGTCACGATTGCGCACCTGCATGTGCATCCCGGCCGCGTGATCCGCATTACCGCTGATGACGTGCATATTGATGAACCCGACGGGTTCGCCACCCTGCCGCCCTTCGCCACGGCGGACCATCTGATGGTGGGGATCAACCTGTGGCACCTGCTGGGGGGGACGGTCGACCTGCCGGTCATCGCGCTGGACAGGCCTGCTGTGGAACTGGATGAAAGGCGTGACGGCACGGCCAATTACCATTTCCCCGGCAGCAGCGATGGCGGGTCCACCGCCATGCCGCGGATTGGCGAACTGAACATTACCGACGGGCAGATGCATTTCGTGCATGCGGGCCTGCGCAGCGACATGCGCGCCCAGGTGCACACCACCCCCGCCACCCCCGCGAAGGGGGATGCGCAGGCCCGCATCGTGGCGGATGTGCGCGGCACCTATACCGGGCAGGCCATTACGGGGCATTTTTCCGGCGGGGCGCTGGTGTCGCTGGCGGACAGGGCGAAACCCTATCCTGTGGATGTCGAGGTACATCACGGCCCCACGCGCCTGACGCTGGCGGGATCGGTGGATGACCCGATATCGTTCCGGGGCGCGCGCCTGCGGCTGACGCTGGCGGGGCCGGACATGTCGCTGCTGTATCCGCTGACCGGCGTGGTGATCCCGCAGACGCCAGCCTATCACGTGGCGGGCAGCCTTGATTACCATGACCGGCGCGTACGCTTTCATGATTTCGAGGGCATGGTCGGCTCCAGCGACCTTGGCGGCACGCTGAGCGTCGATCCCCATCAGGTCGTGACATTCGTGGATGCCGAACTGCATTCGCGCCATGTGGATCTGGCGGACCTTGGCGGTTTCTTCGGGGCCACGCCGGGGGACCGTCCCTCCACCGCGCAGCAGGCGGCGGAACAGAAGGCGCATGAGGCCAGTGGCGCCGTCCTGCCCACCACGCCCATCAACATGCCCAAGCTGAAGGCCACAAACGTACATCTGGCCTATCATGGGGACCATATCGAAAACCGGCATGTGCCGCTGGATAACATTGATGCGCTGGTCGATATTCAGGACGGGACGATCGATGTTCACCATCTGAGCTTTGGCGTGGGCAAGGGCCGGCTTGCCAGCAGCGGCACCTTCGTGCCGCAGGGCAACGGCGTTGATGCGCGCATCCGTATCGACATGGAACAGATCGACCTTTCCCGCCTCATGCAGGCACTGGGCAATTATCAGGGGCAGGGGACGATCGGCGGCCATATCATGGTACATGGCCATGGGCAGTCGCTGGCCCAGATCGTGGGCGATGGCAATGGCGGCGTGACCATGGCGCTGGATGAAGGCGGGGATATTTCCGCCATTCTGCCTGACCTGCTGGGGCTGGAACTGGGCAAGGCGCTGCTGTCCGCCCTTGGCCTGCCAGCCAAGACCGACCTGAAATGCCTGATCGCGGACATGCCGCTGCGCGACGGGGTGTTCCATACCAAGACCATGCTGATGGAAACGGGCGATACGTCCACGGTGGGCAAGGGGGACATCAACTTCAGTGACAACACCATCAAATATGCCCTGCTGACCCGCTCGCGCCATTTCGCCATCGCGTCCTTTCCCGGTCCGCTGCACATTACCGGGCCGCTGAAGCATCCCAGCATCATGCCTGGGGCGGAGGTGATCGGTCGCGCCGTGGCGTCCGTGCTGACGGGCTTCGTGTTCTCCCCCGTGGGGCTGCTGCCCACGATCGAGGCGGGTGTGGGCAAGCAGTCATCCTGTGCCGAGGCGATCAGGGAGGTAAACGAAAACCCCGCCGCAGGCATCGCGCCCCATGCTTCCCGCCCCGTGCGTCGCGCCGCGCGCGCGCGCAGGGCTGCTGCGGCGGCGCGACCGGCGGATACCGCGGTATCCGGTGGCCTGAGCCGTGCGGAGCGTGAGCGGATCCGTGCCGTGTGGGCGCACCGGATGGCCACGCATTAAAGGGTGGAATCCCCGCTTGACCATGTGGGGCATTTCGGCAAAAAGGGGAAACAGATGCAGTGAACCGTCCGCATGCCGGGCGTGTTCTGCTGCCATGCCGGGTTAGCACAGTGGTAGTGCAGCGGTTTTGTAAACCGAAGGCCGGGGGTTCAAATCCCTCACCCGGCACCATCTTTTCAAATAAAACAGTCAGTTAGTGAAAGCGCACGAGGCGCATGCGGCGCATGTTCCGCACACGACCCCGGCAAAAAAGACGGTATTTCTGGAGCGTTTTGAAAAAAACTTCACCGGAAATTTTGATATCCAGGCTGGCGGCCGTTCCTCAGGCGAAAATACGCTCCATCCAGGCCTCGACCGTATCGCCACTGCTGATGGCGGGATCGATCAGCCCGTCCACCATGAAGGTGGGGGAAACATGGATACCGTTCTGGCGGCTGTACCTGCACTGCCATTTGATGGCTTTCTGCAATTCCGGCACGGCAAAGGCCTGCGCCAGATGCAGGCCGCTGTAGCGCTCGATCCGTTTGATGATGTCGTTTGGCGTCGCATCCATGTTGGGACCGGCGCAGTGATCGGTAAATTCGAATTCCTCGCGGTGTGCGGCTACCGCCGCCATGACGGTGCGGGCGGCTTCCTTGCCGCCTTCCAGCGTGGAGGCCGCAAGGATGCACCGTATGATGACACCGGAAAACATGTGCCATGGCTGGGATTGCAGGCGGATTTTGATGGTGATCCGGTCCGCGCCAGCTTTTTCCAGCAGGTCGGGCAGTTTGCTGAAGGCCCGGCACGAGAACGGGCAGGTCGGTTCAAGGAAGGCTTCAAAAATACGCGGGCCATGTCCCCATACAAGCGGATCGACATGCAGGGGGGCAGGAGATGCTGGCATGGTGCTGGTTCCTTCATGCGGCGGTGGCGACAGGATTGTCCCGATCAATGAAACATGGGGGCAGCCTGCCGGTTCATCCACTGTCTTTCTACCCTATGGGCCTGCTGCATTCATAATGCAGGCAGTGCCCGCAGGGGGGCTGTTGTCAAATACCCTGACAATTTTTTCCAAAAAGGCGGCATTGTGGAAAGCTGGTCCTGATTTCTGGACTGTTTTCCGGGCAGGCTTTTGAAACACCCCGGCAGGCTGCCATGAGAACATGCTCTTCCATATAGGCAGCGTGCGTAAAAACCGGCATATACGGAACGTTTTCCCTTCCCGTATGGTGGTATTGCATGGTCCGCACCCTTTTGCTCAAGAATGCGCTGCGTCTGGTCACGATGGATGCCGCAAGGCGCGAAATCGAAGGGGGATGGGTACTGGTGCGGGACCGGCAGGTTGCGGCCATTGGCACGCCAGCGGACCCGTTGCCCGTTGCGGATGATGTCATGGACATGACGGGGCATGTGGTGATGCCGGGCATGGTCAATACCCACCACCATATGTACCAGACCCTGACGCGTGTCATTCCCGCAGCACAGGATGCGTCCCTGTTCGGGTGGCTGCAGGCGCTCTATCCCATATGGTCGGGCCTGACGCCGGACATGATCCGGGTGTCCGCCTGCACCGCCATGACGGAACTGCTGTGGTCGGGATGCACCACCACCAGCGATCACCTGTACCTGTTTCCCAATGGCGCGCGCCTGGATGATGAAATCGAGGCGGCGGGGCAGATGGGCATACGGTTCCACGCCGCCCGTGGCGCCATGAGTGTCGGGGAAAGCAAGGGCGGCCTGCCCCCAGACCGGGTTGTGGAAGATGAGGACGCCATCCTGTCGGACACGCAGCGCGTGATCGAAACCTACCATGATCCGGCACCACTTGCGATGTTGCGGGTGGCGGTGGCCCCGTGTTCGCCCTTTTCCGTCAGTCGCGATCTTATGCGCAATGCCGCCGCCCTTGCCCGTGCAACGGGGACGATGCTGCATACCCATCTGGCGGAAAACGCCAGCGACATTGCCTACAGCCGCGAGACGTTCAACATGGCTCCCGCCGAATATGCCGAGGATACCGGCTGGATCGGCAGCGATGTCTGGCACGCCCATTGTGTGCAGCTGGATGATGCGGGCATTCACCGTTTTGGCGCGACCCATACCGGCATGGCGCATTGCCCGTGTTCCAACATGCGGCTGGGCTCGGGCATTGCCCCCGTGCGCCGGATGGTGGCGGCGGGCATGCGGGTCGGGCTGGGGGTGGACGGTTCGGCTTCCAACGATGGCAGCCATATGCTGGGGGAAGCCCGTCAGGCCATGCTGCTGGGGCGTCTGTTGCCCACGGCTGACAACCAGCCCATGATGCGCGCGCGCGAGGTGCTGGAACTGGCAACCCGTGGTGGCGCCGCCGTGCTGGGGCGTGATGATGTCGGCTATCTGGCCCCCGGCATGGCTGCCGATATCGTGGCGTTCGACATGCGTGGGATCGACCATGCGGGCGCGCAGTCCGACCCGGTAGCGGCACTGGTGTTCTGTACGCCGGGCAGAGTGTCATGCAGCATCGTTAACGGCCGGGTGCTGATCCGCGATGGCCAGTTTACGGCGCATGACCCGGTCGCACTGGCGCGCCAGCATAATGCGCTGGCCCGCGAACTGCTGGAAAAATCCTGATAAGAAATGAATAACGGTTTTTGGGCGCCGCCTTTTTCCGGAATGGCGGCGTTCTTCGAAGCTTTTTGAAAAAAGCTTCACCAAAAACTTCTTTATGATTTCAGGGGCATTTAAGACGGTTACCCTGTCCTGTCGATCAGCTGCGTGAAGAGCGCCGTTTATAGGTGCGGTAGCCCATCCGGCCCAGAATCTTCATGACCGGCAGGCTGAGGTTGAGCAGCCCTTGCGACGCCAGGCAGGCATGGGTGAACAGTTTGTCAAAGATAGAACTGAAGATTTCCCGGCTGTTGCGTTCGCAGCATTCCAGTATCCGTTGCGCCGTGACATCGGGTTCCTGCGGCTGGTCGATGAAATTGTATATCGACCCGCCCGCATCCATTTCCTGGCGTAGCATCGGCGTATTGACGCTGGCGGGATAGATGGATGACACCTGTATGCGCCGGGGCCGCAGTTCCTGTTCCAGTGCACGGGCGAAACCGCGCAGGCCGAATTTGGCGGCCGTATAGACACTGCTGCCTGCCAGCGGGAAAACCGCCGCCATGGAATTGACGAACACGATATGCCCCCCGCGCCGCATGGCGGGCAGCAGGGTATTGGTCAGTTCGATCGGCGCGGTCAGGTCAACCGCGATCTGGTCGGCAATTTCCTGCCTGCCCATTTCGCCCACTGCCCGGGGCGTGATGATCCCCGCGCAATGTACGATCACATCCAGTTGCGGCGCATGGCTGAGGATTGTTTCGGCAGCCTTGCCTATGCTGTCCATATCGGTCAGGTCACAGGCAATCGACGTGACGCCGGGCATATCCGCCTGTACCTGTCGGGATAATATGACAACGCGGTAGCCACACCCGAGCATGCGGCGCACCAGTGCCTGTCCAATACCGCCGGTAGCCCCCGTTACGACGGCGATCCTGCCTGTTGCTGGCGTACCGGTCCTGTCCTTTAAATTACTATTTTCCAACGAACTACTTACTTCCCTGACCGCAATGCCCTGTCGTAGCGCCTGATACGCGTCCGACCCGGCATTCCGCAAGGGCTTTTCCCTGCGATGAAGGGGAATGTCTACCCCCTGCCTGATCATGTCCATGGTATCTGTCATAAAATGATACGTCGAGAACCGGATCGCTTCCGTCTGATCTGCTGTCCCGATGACATTCATTCATAATGCGAACAATTCCCGGACCGGATAGGCGTGTGCCTATCTCACTGCATGTCTTTTCACGCGCCAGTGCACGACGGCCTGTCGCTTCCTTGCGGTCGGCTGGGCCCACGCAGCACATGAAGGCGCGTGTTCCATGTATGGGTACCGGGGCATCGGAAGATGTTGTGCATGTCACTGCACCATATGCGTTCCATACCCGCTGCATACCCGCTGTTTGCTGATGCTGCCTGATACAAATAGAGAACAATAGGGACAGAAGAAACACAAAAAGCGCCGGGAAACCAGCGTTTTGATACCGTATGTGATTGTTTGGGAAAGGTAGTTGGCGGAGAGAGTGGGATTCGAACCCACGGTACGCTATTAACGTACACACGCTTTCCAAGCGTGCGCCTTAAGCCGCTCGGCCATCTCTCCAGCCGGTATCAGACTGTATGCCCCATCTCTGGTGGCGGTGTCCGATGCGGCGGAACATATCACCAATTTTCATTGGCGCAAGTAGAAAACGCCATGCCCGCCCGGCCTGTCGCGATTGTGGCGCGGCAGGCCAGGCGGGGGTTACTGGTCCATCTTCAGTGCGGCGAGGAAGGCGCTCTGCGGGATTTCGACCTTGCCGAACTGACGCATGCGCTTCTTGCCTTCCTTCTGCTTTTCCAGAAGCTTGCGCTTACGGGAAATATCACCACCATAACATTTTGCCGTCACGTCCTTGGACATGGCGCCGATGGTTTCACGCGCGATGATCCGGCTGCCGATGGCCGCCTGCACCGCGATCTTGAACAACTGGCGGGGGATCAGTTCCTTCAGCTTGGCGCAGATGGACCGCCCGCGTGTTTCCGCGGCGGAGCGGTGGGCGATAAACGACAGCGCATCCACCGGTTCCTGATTGACGAGGATGGAAATGCGCACGAGGTCGCTCTCCTCGTACCCGTCCATCTGATAGTCGAAGCTGGCATACCCGCGCGTGACCGATTTCAGGCGGTCGTAGAAGTCGAACACGACCTCGTTCAGCGGCAGGCGGTAGACCGCCATGGCCCGGTTGCCGACATAGGTCAGGTCTGCCTGTATGCCACGGCGTTCGCTGCACAGGGTCAGCACCGCGCCAAGGTATTCGTCAGGCACCATGATGGTGGCCTTGATCCATGGCTCCTCGATCTTCTCGATCAGGGACAGGTCAGGCATGTCGGCGGGGTTGTGCAGTTCTTCCGTCTCGCCATTCGTCAGCAGCATCTTGTAGACGACGGAGGGGGCCGTGGCGATCAGGTCGAGATTGAACTCGCGGCTCAGGCGTTCCTGAATGATCTCAAGATGCAGCAGCCCAAGGAACCCGCACCGGAAACCGAACCCGAGGGCGGCGGAGGTCTCGGCCTCGTAGTGGAAGGATGCATCGTTCAGCCGCAGCTTGGACAGGCTGTCGCGCAGCTTTTCAAAATCATCGGCCACGACCGGGTACAGGCCGCACCACACGACGGGGATGGATGGCTTGAAGCCCGCCAGCGGTTCACTGGCCGGACGGCGGTCATCGGTAATGGTATCGCCCACGTTGGTGTCGGCCACGGTCTTGATGGCGGCGTTGATGTAGCCGATCTCACCCGGGCCCAGTTCGTCCACGTTGGTCATGCGCGGGGCGAACACGCCCACCTGATCGACCTGATGTACCACGCCGGTGGACATCATGCGAATGCGCATGCCGCGCTTGAGCCGCCCTTCCTTCACGCGCACCAGCGTGATGACACCCAGGTACGGATCATACCAGCTATCGACCAGCAGCGCCTTCAGCGGGGCTTCGGCATCGCCGGTGGGCGGCGGCAGGCGCTTGACCAGCGCTTCCAGCACGGCCTCGATGTTCAGGCCGGTCTTGGCCGACACCTCCACCGCGTCATCGGCGGGAATGCCGACCACTTCCTCGATCTGTTCCTTCACCCGCGCGCAGTCGGCGGCGGGCAGGTCGACCTTGTTCAGGACCGGCACGATTTCATGGTTGGCGTCGATGGCCTGGTACACGTTGGCCAGTGTCTGCGCCTCGACCCCCTGTGACGCATCGACCACCAGCAGCGATCCCTCGCACGCGGCAAGCGACCGGCTGACCTCATACGCGAAGTCTACATGGCCCGGCGTATCCATAAGGTTCAGGACATAGGTCCTGCCATCTTCCGCGGGGTAGGACAGGCGCACGGTCTGCGCCTTGATGGTGATGCCACGTTCACGTTCCAGATCCATGTTGTCCAGAACCTGATTGGTCATTTCCCGCTGTGTCAGCGCGCCGCAGGCCTGGATCAGGCGGTCGGCCAGGGTGGATTTCCCATGGTCGATATGCGCGATGATCGAGAAATTGCGGATCAGGGAGAGGGGCGTGTCGGTCATGGGCGAGACATAGTGTAAATCGGGGAGAAAGTCAGCCGCTACCTGTCATGGTGGCACGGAAAATATCACCGCCTGCGCGCAATGTTACATGCAGGCCATCGTGATGCGGTGGATGCGGGTCGCGCCATCAAGGATGATTTCCTCCCCTTCGATCGCGGCCAGTCCCTTTATGCGCACCAGTTCATGCAGGGGGGCGGTCACAGGGGCGTCGTGCCAGCGTTCCGCCACCAGCCCGCAGCATGACGTGCCCTGCGGCGTGTGAAGCAGGACGCGGTCATTCACCCGGATCGCGGCAGTGGGGGAGACGACCAGCGTGCCCCCCTTGCGGAAGATCGGCTCCATGGTGTCGCAATCCACATGCACGGCATAAGAATGGTGATCGGCCATGCCGTGGAATTCCCACTTTTCCCACCGTTCCCCATCCGGCAGGCCGGTTTCGTCAAACAGTTCGGGGTGGGCAAGCTGTGAGAACGGGGCGATCCTGAGGTGGGAATGATGGGCCTTGCTCATGGCGTCGGGGTCATGATGCCCGGACAGCAGCCGGCTGAACCCTTCAAATGAAATGCCCGTGGCCGACAGCGTGCGCGCAAGGCTTTCGGTTCCGGGCCAGCGGGGCCGCCCCGAGGATGTGATGCGCTTGGACGGGTTGAAGGTCGTGCTGTCCAGTCCCGCCGCCCGCGCAAGGCCGGAAGGGGTCAGCCCCCGTTCCGCGGCCAGCCGGTCGATGGCGCGCCAGATGTCGTCATGGCTGATCATGCGGGTAGTTTCAGTATTTCGGTCCGGTGGCGGGCATCGCCCGCCCCGGTCAGGGTGAAGCGGTCGGCCCCCATGCTGCGGGCCAGTCCCATCTCGTTCAGCCTGCGCAGGCAGGGCGCGTCGGGCACATTGGCCGGACGGCCGTCATGACCGCTCAGTTTCAGGCGGTGCAGGGCCGAACGGCAGCATGTTTCAAGATAAGGTTCATTCCACATGGGACAGGGACCGCCAAGGAAGCAGGAACAGGCACCGCCACCTTTTTACGACGGTTTGTTGCCGGGATTTCAGGCAGACGTGCTTTCCCCTGTTCACATAATGGCATTATTGCGGCATGTCCACCACGCGGGGATGCCTTCCCTGCGCCCGCAGGAACAGAGGTATGTGCTGCATGTGCTACGCATTGGGGAATTGGTTACTATATCTAGGCATAGAGTAGGCGCATCGTCATATTCCTGACCGATATATGACCTATGTTTATATACAGTGCTGTAGAAAACAATCGATCCAAGGTTCTGTTGATGAAATTCCATACGTATCTTCTTGCCCTGTCCATGGCTGGTGCAACTGTTGCCGGGTCAGTGGGGGCCATGGCGGCTGACTGTAACAACAGCCAGAATACCCCGAAATGGGACGTGCTGGGCCGCGTGGCGCAGCAGGGCGATTGCGCGGATAACCGCCTGCAGTCCTACCGCAACAACCTGAGCGAGCGTGAACAGGCATTGAAAAATGGTCCGCAGAACCTGAAGCAGGACTATGATAACAAGATGAACAGCCTGCATGACAGTACGGTTGGCCGTTGGGATAACGCGCGCGATGCCGAAAAGCAGAAGCTGGCGGATGAACGCAGTCGCGTTGACCAGAAGATCCAGAACGGTCGTGACCGCCTGGATGCGATTCGCAATGCCCCGAAAAACCGTCTGGACAGCCTGCGCAATGCCGGAAGCGAGGAACGCCAGCGCTGGGATAACCTGAAAAGCCAGACCGGTTCCGATGTCAGCAACTTCCTTGGCGGCGGCAACAGCCAGTAAGGCGGCGCTACAGGGTTCCGTGCCGATGGCACGGAACCCGCCCGGCAGGGTGGTGCAGGGTCCGTTCCCCTTGGGGACGGGCCCTTTTTCGTAAGGACTGTCCGGCGGCCGAAAACAGACATGCCCGGCTGGACCGGGCATGAAAGCAACACATCGTGTTTTATCGGCGCATGCCCCGCGTTTATGAACGCGGACGCTTGCGTGAGGACGCACCACTGCGTGGCGGTCCGCCAAACCCGCCACCGGGACGGCCCCCGCCGGGCTTGCGCCCGAACGGACGTCCGCCACGTGGCGGTCCGCTACGGCGGTTCGCACCGCCGGCCGGTGCGCTGGCAGGCGAGATCTGCACTTCGTCATTCTCGATCGCGGCAATGCACGAACGGAATTTCTCGGTCGAATCCGGGGTGATCTCGAACAGGGTCTGGGTATCATTGATGCGGATCGCACCGATATCCGCCTTGCGCACGCCACCAAGGCGGCAGATCAGCGGGATCAGCCACTTGGGGTCGGCCTTTTCCTGCCGGCCCACATTCATGGCGAACCAGGCGCCGGGTTCGGCGCTGGCGTAGCTGTCGCGCGTGGGGCGGGTGCCGTCACGCTCGCTGCGTTCGCGCGGGGGACGCGGGGCGTCAGGGGTAATGTGACGCACGTTTTCCGGCGCGGGCAGGCGGGCGCGGTACATCTGCAGCAGGGCAGCGGCCAGCTGTTCGCTGGTGCGGCCTTCAACCAGCTGGCCAACCAGTTCCTTGTCCGCTTCGGCCACGTCCTCGTTCAGGACGGGATCGGCCAGCAGGCGCCTGGCGTCATTGGCCCGGATTTCGGCAGCCGTCGGCACGCCGGACCATGTCGCCGTGATCTTCGCGCCCTGCATCAGGCGTTCGGCGCGGCGGCGCTGCGACATGGGCACCATCAGCACGCACACGCCCTTGCGCCCCGCGCGGCCCGTGCGGCCTGAACGGTGCAGCAGGGTGGCGGGATCGGTCGGCAGGGTCGCGTGGATCACCAGCGCCAGCGCGGGGATGTCGATGCCACGGGCGGCCACGTCGGTTGCGACGCACACATTGGCCTGGCCCTTGCGCAGGCTGTCGATGGCGCGCGTACGTTCGTTCTGTCCCAGCTCACCCGACAGGGCGACGGAGGAGAAGCCACGCTCCACCAGTGCCGCCTGCATGTGGCGCACCATTTCACGGGTTGCGCAGAACACCATGGTGGTCTGGCTGTCGGTATAGCGCAGCACGTTGACAACGGCGGGGATCAGTTCGCGCGCATCGGCCACGATGGCGCGGTATTCGATATCGGCATGCTGCTTGGCGCCCGACAGGGTGTCGATACGCACGGCGTCGTTCTGGTAACGCCGCGCCAGCGATGCGATTTCCTTGGCGATGGTGGCCGAGAACAGCAGCGTGCGCCGCGTCTTGGGCATGGCGTCGAGCAGTTGCTCAAGTTCGTCACGGAAGCCGAGGTCGAGCATCTCGTCCGCTTCATCCAGCACGACCACGCGCAGCTGTGACATGTCCAGACGGCCACGCGACTGGTGATCGCACAGCCGCCCCGGCGTGCCGACCACGATATGTGCGCCCATCTGCAGGGCGCGGGCTTCACGCCGTGCGTCCATGCCGCCGATGCACGATACGATACGCCCGCCAGCAGGCGCGTACAGCCACGTCAGTTCACGCGTGACCTGCATGGCCAGTTCGCGTGTCGGCGCGATGATGACGGCCAGCGGCGGACCTGCCGGGCCAAAGCGTTCGGCCCCACCCAGCAGGGTATCGGCCATGGCCAGGCCGAAGGCGACGGTCTTGCCCGACCCGGTCTGGGCGGAAACAAGCAGGTCGCGCCCTTCGGCGGCGACATCCAGGACGGCTGTCTGGACGGGGGTGGGGTTATCGTACCCACGCTCGTCCAGCGCGCGTTGCAGGGCGGGGTGGGTTTCGGGAAACGGCATGTATCGGGCAATCCGGACAAAAACATGAAGAACACAGGCGACGCAGGAAGGAAACTGGCCGCCGGCCGTGTTCATGCGTCAGGGGAGAAGGCCGGTGCATAAAGAATGATTGCCCCAAAAGCCAGAATTAATAATGGCCGGGCCGTTTTTGCGGTGCTTCCCGATCCCTTTCGGGGGCATTTTCCGTACGGGCGACGCCCGCACCCTTCAGCCTGTCCGGGACATATCGGACAGTCAGGGTGACGGTTCAGGGGACGCGTCTTGCGCAAGGTGTCAGGGAGCGCCGCCTTTTTGGGATAAGGGGGCGCCCGGAACCTTTTAATGCCTGTGCATCAATGGAGTGTTTTCAACATCTCTGAAACCATGCAGATGGTTCCGGGGCAGGAAAATATCCACCCTGGCCGCGATCCCGCCCGCCGGGGTGCGGCGTCTGGTCAGGGCACCAGCACCGCAGCCCCTTCAAACCGGCCATGGCGCAGGTCATCCAGCGCCCTGTTGGCCTCTTTCAGCGGATAGGGGGTTGTCGTGGTGCGTATGCCCACGCGCGGCACCAGTTCAAGGAAGTCGATTCCGTCCTGCCGTGTCAGGTTCGCGACCGAGACGATCTGCCGTTCCTCCCACAGCAGGTCGTAGGAAAAGGCGGGAATTTCACTCATGTGGATGCCCGCGCACACCACGCGACCGGCCTTGTGCACGGCCTTCAGCGCCGCGGGCACCAGTGCGCCCACCGGGGCGAAGATGATGGTGGCATCCAGCTGTTCAGGCGGCATCTCGTCCGATCCACCAGCCCAGACACATCCCAGGGACCGGGCGAATTCCTGCGTTTTCGTATCGCCCGGACGGGTAAAGGCATAGACCGAGCGCCCCTGCCACACCGCCACCTGCGCAATGATGTGGGCCGCGGCCCCGAAACCGTACAGCCCGATGCTGCGCGCCTCCTTGCCCGCCATGACCAGCGACCGCCAGCCGATCAGCCCCGCGCACAGCAGCGGGGCCGTCGCCACGTCGTCATCGCCATCGGGCAGGGGGAAGGTAAAATGCGCATCCGCCACCGCCATGGTGGCATACCCGCCATCGCGCGTGTAGCCGGTGAACAGCGGGTGGTCGCACAGGTTTTCGTGGTCGGTTTCGCAGTAATGGCAGCAGCCACAGGTATGGCCCAGCCACGGAATGCCCACGCGCTGGCCCATGTGCAGGCCTTCCACATTCGGGCCGATGGCATCGATCCGGCCCACGATTTCATGCCCCGGCGTCAGCGCATGGCCGGGAAAGGGCAGGTCCGCATCCACCACATGCAGGTCCGTGCGGCATACGCCACATGCCCCCACTTTCACGCGGATCTGCCCCGGTCCCGGCGTGGGGTCGGGCAGTTCGGTCCATTGCAGGGGGGTATGGGGGGCAAGCAGTCGCATTGCGTACATGGGGTCCGCTCCTTGGCTGTCAGGGTGCGGCCTGCGGGCCGCCGATCAATGCGCTACGCTATCATGCCCGCCGTTCCATGCGGCATGACATGCATCATCACATCCATCACAACCCGGAGCGGTACGGAGTCATGGCATCCAGCGCGGGCAGTTCGGCCCGGATGGCGGCGCGTTCATGATGCAGGAATCCGGCAACCGCCTCGCGCAGGCCGGGATGGCTGATCCAGTGGGCGGAATGGGTCAGGCACGGGCGGTAGCCACGCTGCAGCTTGTGTTCGCCCTGTGCGCCGGCTTCCACCCGTTTCAGCCCGTGGGCGATGGCGAAGTCGATGGCGCGGTAATAACACAGTTCAAAATGCAGGAAGGGCCAGTCCCCCTCCACCCGTCCCCAGTTGCGGCCATACAGCGTGGTGCGCCCCATGAGGTTGAGCGCACCCGCCACCGGCACGCCATCACGTTTTGCGATCATCAGCACCACCCGATCCCCCAGCCGTTGTGACAGCAGCGGGAAAAAGCCGGGCTGCAGATAGGCGCTGCCCCATTTGCGGTCCACGGTGGACAGGTAGAACTGATAGAAATCATGCCACAGGGCATCGGTGATGTCCGTGCCCCGACAGGTATGGAACGTCAGGCCGCAGGCATTGGCGTCGCGCCGTTCCCGGCGGATGGCCTTGCGCTTGCGCGAGGCAAGCGTGTCCAGGAAATCATCAAAACTGGTATAGTCGCAGTTGTCCCAGTGGTACTGCACCCCAAGGCGCTGCAACCACCCGGTCTGTCCCAGCAGGTCATATTCATGCTGCGTGCAGAACGTGACATGGACCGAAGACAGGTCCAGTTCCCCACAGGCCTGACGCAACGCGCGGCCCGCAAGCTGGCGAAGCACGTCAGCATCCGGCGCGTCCCTGCGCACCAGCAGGCGGGGCCCCGGCACGGGGGAGAACGGGACAGCCACCTGCAGCTTGGGGTAATACTGCCCGCCCGCCTGCATGAAGGCCTGCGCCCATTGCTGGTCGAATACATATTCGCCATAGGAATGGCCCTTGGCATATAGCGGGGCGACCGCCAGCAGGCGGCCTGTCCCGTCGCGCAGGGCAAGGTGCTGGGGCATCCAGCCGGTCTGTGGCCCGGTGGACCCGCTGTCTTCCAGCGCGGACAGGAAGGCGTGGCTGACAAACGGGTTGTCATCGCCTGCGCAGGCATCCCATTCCTGTGCCGGGATTTCGGCAATCCTGCGGTGCAGGATCATGGTGGTGCCGGTCATGACGGGCGCGCCAGTGGACAAACCGCGTGGGGCGTTGGGGTCATGACAGGCTCCCTTTTGTGTTGTGGGGCTTTGTCTCAGCCTATTTCGAACAGGCCTTCCACTTCAACAGCCGAATCGAGCGGCAGCGACGGCACGCCCACGGTGGAGCGCGCATGACGCCCTGCATCACCAAATACCGCCACCGCCAGATCGGATGCGCCATTCATGACGGCGGCATGCTGCGTGAAGTCCGGTGTGCAGGCAATGAACCCGCCCAGACGCACAACGCGCTTCACGCGCGACAGGTCGCCAATCGTGGCCTTCACCTGCGCGATCACGTTGATCATGCTGTAGCGCGCGGCCTCGACCGCCAGTTCAACGGCGACCCTGTCGCCCAGTTTGCCCGTGGTCAGCAGCTTGCCATCCACCAGCGGCAGCTGTCCCGACACCACCAGCGAAGACCCGCTGAGGACGGCCGCGACATAATTCGCCACCGGGGCGGCAGGGGTGGGCAGGACAATGCCAAGCTGCTTCAGGCGCTGTTCGGGGGTGATGTCAGGCATATCGGGTTCATCCTTACGTTGTCAGGGGCGACTGGGCGCACGGGCCGGTGCGTCAGCCGACCAGCCGCAGTCCGCGCCGCCGGGGGGGTGTGTCATCGCCATCGTCATTGCCGGATTCAGGCAGGTCAAGCGGCAGCATGGGGGCAGGGGTGTCCGCCATCATGTCCTCATGCGGGGCATCGGGCAGCCTGCGCCCCAGATAGGCATCCGACAGCGCCCGGAAGGCATAGTCCAGCATGGATGTCGCATAGGACGCAACCGGGTCGCCTTCCACCGTGCCGGCCGGGCCGAAATGGGTATAGGCGAAGGCCTCGACATAGCTTTCCAGCGGTGCGCCGTATTGCAGGCCGATGCTGACGGCCTGCCCCAGCGTGTCCATCAGGCCACGCACCATCGGGCTTTCGCGCGTGGGGGTCAGGCTGATTTCCCCCAGCGACCCGTCGGCATATTCCCCCGTGCGCAGGAACAGCCGGTGGCCGCCCACGCTGGCTTTCTGGGTGAAGCCGCCATGGCGTGCGGGCAGGGGACGGCGCACGCCGCGTTCCAGACCCGCGCGGGTGGCCAGTGTGTCGCGCGTGGCGTCGGGGCGGGCTGGCACGCGGTCCACGAACCCGCTGAGCGCGCGGTGCATGGCCTGATGCGACGCGGCACCGGGGAGTGGCAGCACGGTCTCCCCCGCCAGTGTCGCCGCAAAGGCCGCCTCCAGCGTCAGCCCCCGGCATGCAAGCCGCGCCAGCGTGCTGGTGGCCAGCCGTCCGTCGGCGCGCAGTGGGGAGAAAACGGGCGCAAGTCCGCACGATTCCACCCCCAGCAGCGCATCGATTGGTCCGGGCGTGGAAAATCCGGTTTCGACACGGGCTGCCGGGTGGTCGGTCTCGACCGCGGCTTCCTGCCATACTGCACGCGCGATCTGGCTGACGCCGGGCAGGATGCTGCGCACGGGCGGCAGCGGCATGGCGTCAGCCCCCTCGCCGGAATGGGCGACAAGGGTGGCAAGGGCCACGATGCTGCATGCCGCGTCGCGCCCGGCCTCGCTGTCATAATCCAGCCCCAGCCCGGCCAGGCAGGCATCAAGGTTGGTCAGCAGGATGGCGCCAGCCACCGGCGGGCGTTCATGCGGATCGGCCACGGCGGGGGCGGGAACAGCGCGCA
Organism: Komagataeibacter intermedius TF2; assembly: GCF_000964425.1. GTDB lineage: Bacteria > Pseudomonadota > Alphaproteobacteria > Acetobacterales > Acetobacteraceae > Komagataeibacter > Komagataeibacter intermedius. The sequence continues at coordinate 50,632 of NZ_BANF01000038.1, forward strand.
GGTGCGGCGTGGTCCCGCCTGACGGGTCGGGCAGTGGCAGTTCGCCATTGCGCATATGCTGCTTCTGCCGCGACACCGCGCGCAGCACGCGGGCCAGCAGGCGCAGGGCCGCGACGAAATCGGTGGCCATGAATCCGTTATCGGCTTCGACAAAGGCCGCAAGGTTGACCACGAAGGCGGGCCTGCGGTCATGGTGCCCGTGCCACAGGCTATCCGCCGGCGCCGCCTGCCGCATCAGCAGCAGGCACGACAGCGTGCGCGCGACGGGCTGGACCGTGGGGCCGGATATTTCACCGGTACACAGGTCATCTATCCATCGCGCCGCCTCGACCGGCAGGCTGGCGGGACCGTGGCCGGGGGCCAGCTGGGCCAGGGCCTCGGCTGCCGTGTCATCCCAGTCGGCGGGCAGGGTAATGGAACGTGGCGCGTCGTCGGGGTCCGCTGCGGCCTCTACGGTACGCATGCGCACGCCATTCCAGTGGCTTCGTGCTGTCATGCCTTCTGTTTTACCGGCACGGACAGGGCGCGCGGAACCCGTCTGGACCGGAGTCGCAACTATACATTCCACTGGATACCGTGGATATGGGGGATAAGTACGGACAGGCTGGAAGGGTGGCGAAATCGCGCGGCACCGACAGGGGGATGGCCATGATCGAGTCCCGCTGCGCCACGCGCATCCTGCCCGTCACGGCGGGGGCAGTTACGGTGGGAGGGGGCTGCCGCCATGCGCGTTCTGCCTGATCGTGCAGATGTGACGGCTGCTCGCGCATATGCGCGTGGACCGCGCGCGGACAGGCGGACTAGGCTTCGGTCATGGCAAATCTAGGCACCCGTATCTATACCCGTTTCAAGGGGCGGCTGGTCGGCAGGGACGCCGATGGCCGACCCTATTATGAGGCCCGGACCCCCAACCGCACCGGTGGCGGGGAAAAGCGTCATGAACGCTGGGTCATCTATCATAAGGGGGAGGACGCATCCGCCGTCCCGCCCGAATGGTGGGGCTGGCTACATCATATGGATGACGCCCCCCTGCCCGAAAGCGCGCGCCAGCCATGGCAGCAGCCGTGGCAGCCCAACCAGACCGGGACGGCGGCGGCCTATCACCCGCCCGGCAGCGATCTGCGCGGTGGGCAGCGGGCTTCAACTACCAGCGATTATGAGGCATGGTACCCCGAGGGATGAAACCGGTGGCGTAACCTGCTAGGGTGCGCGCCACTGGATATTGGGGAAGCATTGCCAACATGGTTGCTGCTGTTTCAGGGCGAGCGGGCCGTCAGCCAGCGGAACTTCTTGCCGGATTTGCCGTGCTGGCCGTGCTGGCGGGCATGCTGGCCTATGCCGTACTGGACAAGGGGCGGCCGCATGAAAGCGGTTACCGGCTGAACGCGGGATTTGCCCATATCGATGGTCTGTCCGTGGGGTCGGATGTCAGGCTGGCCGGAATCACGGTCGGCCAGGTGGTTGATGAACACGTCGATCCCAAAACCTTCGAAGCCCAGGTCACCTTTACCGTGCGGCCCGATATCAAACTGCCGGATGATACGGCGGCGATCATTACCAGTGACAGCCTGCTTGGTGGCAAATACATCGCGCTGTCCCCCGGTGGGGATGAAAAGATGCTGGCTCCCGGTGGCACGATCGGCCAGACGCAGGGCGCGATCAGCCTTGAACAGCTGCTGAGCAAGTTCATTTTCTCCGTTACCGATACGTTGACCAAGGCGCGGCAGGACAAGGCCCAGGCTTCCCCGCCTGCGCCGGCCCCTGCTGGCGGAGAAAATCCATGAGCCATGATGCGGACGCCAGTGCGGGGATGCCGAAGGTCTGGCCGCAATCCGATGGCACGCCGGTATCGTGCCGGGACAAGTTGCTGATATTGCAGGAAAATTATACGGAATTGCAGGGTATCCTACGTGATGCGTTCGAAGACGCTATCCTGATGGGCGTGGATGAGGCGGCAATGCGCCAGATCCTGCTGGACCTTGTGGGCGGACTGCGGAGCCCCAAGGCATGAGGCGTCTCATGCGCTGCCTGCCTGCCGTCCTGCTCGCCGGACTGCCCGCCTGCGCCCATGCGGTCGAATGGCTGGCCCCGCCCGCGATGTATCCCCCCGATACATGGCAGGGGCGGTCCGTCGCCACTGTACGGGTGCTGGACAAGCTTGATGCCCATGTCCAGATGCTCGACATCCCCACGGGACAGGACGTTACCTATAAAAGCCTGACGCTGCACGCCACGTCATGCCTGCAGCGTCCGCCCACCCTGCCTGCGGACAGCGCCGCGTGGATGGAAGTGCACGATGCGCATGAAGGCATGGTGGCCTTCCAGGGATGGATGGCGATAGGCGAACCCGCGACCGGCGTGTTCCAGAACCCGCTTTATGATGTGCAGCTTGCGGGATGCAGTGGCGATGCGGTGGCCCCGGTGCCACCGCCGCTTGCGACCGTGGCGGCCCCGGGCGTGGGGGCTGATGGCAGCCCGGTCCCGGCGGCGGCGGCTGGCGGCACTGCCCCATCGCCTGCACCGGGCACGGATGCGCCGGAGGCATCGCAACCGATGTCGCCCACGCAGGCCCCGACCATGCCTCCCCCGGCGTCGCCGCCGCTGCCCATGCCGCCCGCCCCCGATCCGGGGGACGAGGGGGCTGCCCCGCTAATGCTGCATTAGATAATAGTTTAATTTGTATCGTATCAATGCTGTCGGTCTGTCCGGTATGGTTCCGGGCTTGCGTATTCCCCAGCTTTGCCGGAGGCTAGATCCATCATGAGCAAGATACCTTCCCTTCCTTCGCTCGATCGGCTGCCTCCGCCTGCACGCGCGGCATTCCTGCTGGATTTTGATGGTACGCTGGTTGATATCGCTCCCACGCCTGAATCCGTCGTGGTGGCGCCCGGCCTGCTCGACACGCTAAAGCGCCTGCGTGACAGATGTGGGAATGCGCTGGCCGTGATTTCGGGGCGGCCCATTGACCAGATCGACCATTTTCTGGGGGATGTGCCCTATGCCGTGGCGGGTGAGCATGGCATCGCCATCCGCCATGCGCCGGGACAGGCCATTGAACGCGCGCCCCTGCCGCCGGTGCCCGCCGCATGGATCGAACAGGCCGACAGGCTGGCCCATGCCCATCCCGGCGTGCGGATCGAACGCAAGAAGGCGGGGCTGGTGCTGCACTACCGGGGCGCGCCCGATGTGGGTCCGGAACTGGGTAAAATCGCGGATGACTGGGTCGCTGCGACCAATGGCGCCTTTCACGTGCAGGCGGCCAAGATGGCGTGGGAAATCCGCCCCGCGGGCATAGACAAGGGCCATGCGGTGGAAGTGCTGATGAAAAGCGCGCCATTTGCCGGGCGGGCCCCGATTTTCGTGGGTGATGACGTGACGGATGAAGATGGCATCCGCATGGCGGTGCATCTGGGTGGGGTCGGTTTCCGTATCCCGGCTGATTTCCCTGATCCCGCGGCCTTCCGTGGCTGGCTTGCGCAACTGGCACAGGGGGGCGGGGACACATGGGGCGACTGATTATTGTTTCCAACCGCGTCCCGTCCCCGCGTGAGCGCAGCCAGCCCGCAGGCGGTCTGGCCGTCGGGCTGAAAGATGCGCTGCGGGAGGGGGAATCGCTGTGGTTCGGCTGGTCGGGCAAGCAGGTGCAGCTGCATGGCGGCGACCCGGTGCCCCGGCTGGACCGGGTTGATAACGTCACCTACGCCACCATCGACCTGACCCCGCTGCAGTATGAGGGGTTTTACCAGAATTTCTCCAACGGCATCCTGTGGCCGCTGTTCCACTACCGCGTGGGGCTGATGAACTATTCCCGCACGGACTGGGAAACCTACCTTGCGGTCAACGCCATGTTCGCGCGCACCCTGCTGCCGCTGCTGCGGCCCGATGACGTGATATGGGTGCATGACTACCACCTGTTCCCGCTGGGGCAGGCGCTGCGGGACCTGGGGGTGAAGTGCCGGATCGGGTTCTTCCTGCATATTCCCTTTCCGCCATGGAGCCTCGTGCGGTCCCTGCCGGGCGCGGAACTGCTGCTTGAGGATATGCAGAGCTACGATCTGGTGGGCGTGCAGACCCCCGAAGATGCCGAGAACCTGAATCACTCTCTGGAAGTCAACGGCCTGCCGCCGCGTGGGGAGGCATTCCCCATTGGCATCGATCCCGATGAATTCCGCGCGCAGGCGGAAAAAAGCATGCAGGGACCGGAGGTCGAACGGCTGGAAGGCAGCCTGCGCGGCGCCAAGCTGGTGCTGGGCGTGGACCGGCTGGACTACTCCAAGGGCCTGCCTGAACGCTTTCGCGGATATGAGGCGCTGCTGGCCCGCTATCCCGAACATCGTGGCAAGGTGACGTTCCTTCAGGTTGCCCCCATTTCCCGGGGCAGCGTGGAGGAATACCGCCAGCTGCGCCGCCAGCTTGATGAACTGACCGGGCGGATCAACGGCGCGTATTCCGAATTCGACTGGACGCCCATCCGCTACATCACCCGCCCGCTTCCGCGTGAGGTTCTGGCCGGGTTCTACCGCCGGGCGGAAGCCGCCCTGATCACGCCCCTGCGCGATGGCATGAACCTTGTGGCCAAGGAATACGTGGCGGCACAGGATCCGACCAATCCGGGCGTGCTGATCCTGTCGCATTTTGCGGGGGCCGCGCCGGAAATGGACGAAGGCATCCTGGTCAATCCGTATGACCCCGATGAGATCGCCGATGCCCTGCATGAGGCGCTGACGATGGGCCTTGCGGAACGCCGCACGCGCTGGCAGGCGCTGGAGCGTGAGGTCAGCAGCACGACAGCCGTAAGCTGGGCCGCCGATTTCATGCGCGCGCTGCAGGCGGCGCCCGTCGTGGACCGATCGTAGCCAGCCATGCGTTCAACTGCTTTATTGATGGTGCTGGCAGGGTTTGCCGCACTTGGTGTCGCGTGGTGGAGCCAGTACACACTCGGCCACGTTCCCTGCGGGCTGTGCCTGTGGGAACGCTGGCCCTACCGTATCCTGATCGTGCTGGGGGCGTTTGCCACTGTATTGCCCCGCGACATGGCCCGCGGCGTGCTGTGGCTGTGCATGCCGGTGCTGCTGTGCGCCTTCGGGCTGTCGGTGGTGCATGTGGGGGTGGAACAGGGCTGGTGGGCCAGCCCGCTGCCTGAATGCCGTGCACCCACGTTCCACGGCGGCAGTTTTGCCGAACGCCTGGCCTCCATGCCGCGCCGTCCGGCCAAGCCGTGCGACGCGGCGACCTATCTTGTGCCCGGCGTGCCAGTGTCCATGGCCATGATGGACGGGATCTATGCCCTTGCGCTGATCCCGGTTGTGCGCCGGGGATTGCGGATCAAGGCGAAGTTCCGCGGCCGCGGCCGAAAAACAATCCAAGGATAAACAGGACGATAAAGACAAAAAAGAGTACCTTGCCAAAATAGGCAAAGGTGTCCGAGATGCCGCCGAAGCCAAAGACCGCGGCGATCAGGGCCAGGACAAGGAATGTGATGGTCCAGCGTAACAGGTCCATGATCCGGTTCCTTCCGATCGTTGTTGTGACAGACGCGGGCATGCCATCCGCTCTATAACAATGCGCCAGACGGCACCCGGTTCATCGGGCGGCATGATTTTGGTTTTCGGGGCGGGAAGGCAGGATATGACAGCAGGCGACAGCATGGCCGGGTTTTACGCTTTGTACACGCATGGGTTTGCGCGCGTGGCTGCATGTACATTGCCGGTGGCCCTGGCGGACCCGATGGAAAACGCGCGCCGCACCAGTGAAGGAATCCGTGCCTGTCACGATGCGGGGGCCGTGGTCGCGGTTTTCCCGGAACTGGGCCTGTCGGGTTATGCCATCGAGGACCTGCGGCAGCAGGACGTGCTGCTTGATCGTGTGGGTGATGCCATAACGTGGCTTGCAGCGCAGACGGCGGGCTTGCGGCCGCTGGTGCTGGTGGGTGCGCCGGTCGTGTGGGGGGATGCGCTGTACAACTGCGCCATTGCCCTGCATGACGGGCGTGTCGCTGGCGTCATTCCCAAGTCCTACCTGCCCAATTACCGCGAGTTTTACGAGGCACGGCAGTTTACCGCCGGTGCGGGGCTGCGGGGTGGTCATGTTACGCTGGGTGGCCATGACGTGCCGTTTGGCACCGACCTGCTGTTCCGTGCCCGCGATGTGCCGGGCCTGGTGGTGGCCGCCGAAATCTGTGAGGACATGTGGGTGCCCCAGCCGCCGGGCATTCAGGCCGCCCTTGCCGGGGCCACGGTCATCGCCAACCTGTCGGCATCCAACATCACGGTGGGCAAGGCGCGCACGCGCACGCTGCTGTGCCAGTCCCATTCCGCGCGCTGTGTCTGTGCCTATCTGTACGCTGCGGCGGGAGAGGGGGAATCAACCACCGACGTGGCGTGGGACGGGCAGGCCTCCATTTTTGAAAATGGCGCGCTTCTTGCACAAAGTGCGCGTTTCCCATCTGGTCTGGTCACGCTGACGGCGGATGTGGACCTTGACCTGCTGCGGCAGGAACGTCTGCGCATGGGCACCTTTGCCGACAACCGGGCGCATGAAGGTGTGCGGGACTGGCGCTGGATCGACCTGGCCATGGTCCCGCCCACGGAAAATATCGGCCTGCAGCGCGCCATTCCCCGCTTTCCCTTCGTGCCCAGTGACCCTGCGGTGCTGGATCAGGACTGTTACGAAGCCTTTACCATACAGGTCACGGCCCTGAAGCGGCGGCTGCTGGCGTCACGGGCGAAAACGCTGGTCATTGGCGTTTCGGGCGGTCTTGATTCCACCCATGCGCTGCTGGTCGCGGCCCGGGCGGCGGATGAAAGCGGGCTGGGACGACAGGCGGTGCTGGGCTATACCATGCCCGGCTTTGGCACCAGCAGCGACACACGCGGCAATGCGCATGAACTGATGGCGGCGCTGGGCATACAGGCGCGTGAAATCGACATCCGTCCGGCGGCACGGCTTATGCTGGAACAGATGGGACATCCCTTTGCCACGGGGAAGGACGTGTACGACGTCACGTTCGAAAACGTGCAGGCGGGGTTGCGGACCGATTTCCTGTTCCGGCTGGCCAACCAGTCGGGCGGGATCGTCATCGGCACCGGCGATCTGTCGGAACTGGCGCTGGGCTGGTGTACCTATGGCGTGGGCGACCAGATGGCGCATTACAATGTCAATTCCGGCCTGCCGAAAACACTGATCCAGCACCTGATCCGCTGGGTCATGGCCAGCGGGCAGGAACAGGCACGGACCTGCGCCGTGCTGGATGCCATCCTGTCCACCGAAATCTCGCCCGAACTGGTACCCGCCACGGCAGCACAGGCGGTGCAGAGCACGGAATCGCTGATCGGCCCGTATGCATTGCAGGATTTTACCCTGTTCCATGTGCTGCGGTATGGCTTCCGCCCGTCCAGAATCGCATTCATGGCGCTGCATGCATGGGGTGATGCCGCTGTCGGGGCGTGGCCACCGGGTTTCCCCGCCAGCAGCCAGCGAAGCTATGACCTGCCCGAAATCCGCCACTGGCTGGGTGTTTTTCTCAACCGCTTCTTTGGTTTCAGCCAGTTCAAGCGCTCGGCCATGCCCAATGGACCAAAGGTTGTCGCCGGGGGCGCCCTGTCACCGCGCGGGGACTGGCGTGCGCCATCCGATGGCAATGCCCGCATATGGCTGGAGGAACTGGAAAAACAGGTCCCGTCAAACTGAACCGATCTGACCCTGATTCCGAATTTCTTAACCCATTGCTGTCAATTAGCGTCGTGAAAGCATCCCCTTCCCGGTCGTGACCATCATGGCGGCGTGGGTGGCGGGTCATCTGTAGCGAGGTCGGGAGACATGCATGTTCCCGCAATGCGTGAAAAGGAACGGAATGCATGGGTGTGACCGTAACCGGGGCCACGGGCCAGACGCTGGGGATCAATCCGGACAGCAGCGCCATCGCGGGACTGCAGCAGGCGGGCGAGGCGGCGGCCCTGCAATCGCTGATCGGCGGCATTCCCGGTGCTGACATCACCGCACTGACGCAGGCCTATGGCGGGGACATCACCAACGTTCCGGCGCAGTCCCTGCGCATGCTGGGCGTGGCCGGGATCGACCGGTCGATCGCGCAGCAGATTGGCGGGGCGGCCCAGCAGATCACATCCGACGGGTATTATGACACGACCGCCAGCAAGGTCGTGATTGGCAGTACAACGCCCACGCCGCTGGATGGCACCGTCGTCCTGGACAGCGGCAGCCAGGCCGTGACCGCCGTGGACGGCAACATGGGCGAGGTGGATTTCATCGCCGGATCGGGCGACGTGAATTATTACGCGGCAGGTGGCAATACCGAGTTCGTCAGTGGCGGCGGGCAGGATGTCATGCACGTCATGGGCGGCACCGATACGGTCTATGCCTTTGACGGCACGCCCACCGTGACCGGAGACTGGAACGCCCCCGGTGGGGCGACGGCGTTTGACGGTGGCAATGCGCAGTTGCAGGTATTTGATGGCGTCGTGGTGCAGGATGTCAGCAATTCGGGCATCGTTACCTATGCAACCGATGATTATTTTGAAGAGCCGGCCCCCGCGCAGGATACCGCAACCATTGATGGGGGCGTGTCCGACACTATTTACGGCAGCAATGATCTTGTTATCAATTCCACCAGCGACAGTACCATCCGGGGCGATGACAGCCTGACCGTAAGCGGGGGCGACAGCGATACGATTTCGGCCAGCTATTCCACTCTGCTTGATAATGTCGATGCCAGTTCGATTTCGGTCAGCGTGCCGGGCACACTGACATTCATTGATGGCAGCAAGGGCATTTCCGACACCGTAACCGGAAGCAATGCCACCATTTTCGGCACTGCCGGACTGGACCTGAGCGCGAATACAGCCGGGAACATCACTTATTACGCCAGCGGCGGGAATGAAACACTTGATGGCGGGCTGTCAACGAATGCGCTCTACGCCGTGGCGGGCAACGGGAACGACACCCTGATTGGCGGTGAGGGGGCTGACACCCTGCAGGCCGGTCTGGGCAATGACCTGCTGCAGGCAGGGAACGGCACGACGGAATTCGATTTCATCAAGGGACAGGATGGTGGAAACGACATCATTCAGGACTTTGGCAAGTCGGCGGGCAATGCCGTCAAGCTGTCCGGTTATGATACGAGTGCGGGTTCCATCCAGTCCATGCTGGACAACGCCACCATTGCTGGCGGGAATACGACCGTCAGTCTGGATGATGCAACCCGGATCACCTTTGTCGGCGTGACGGACCTGAAGGCGCAGAATTTCAAAAGCTGAGGCTTGCCGCCCATAACCCGCGCCAGACACCACCATCTACATGATGGCAGTATCTGGCGCGGGAAATATTTTTCAGGGCCAGTTTTTTTTAGCCATAACAATACGATTTCGATATAAACAATCTGTTATCGCACAGATAGGCCGATATAACTGCCGTTTTCGCAGAGGCTTCGGTTCTTGCTGACCACAACAGCAGGAATTTTCATGTGATAACAAAAAATTGCTGGTGTAACCCCATTCATCGGGTTAAAAGCCGCGACCGTCCGGCCCAGATGGGCGGCAATACCCGTCTGGTTACGCGAACAGGATACTTACGACATTCATTTTTAGCCCGAAAGGAGCAGGCCGTTACGATGAGTAAAGCCTTTATTGCAGCAGTTATTCAGGATTCGATTGACTGCACGGGTGTCGCAGCCAACCAGGCTGCTTCTGACCTGATCGCGGCGATTGTCAAGGAACTGAAGCGTGAGGGTGGCTTTACCCTGCCGTCTTTCGGCACGTTTACGGTCAAGAAAACCAAGGCCCGCAAGGCGCTCAATCCCCGCACCGGCGAGCCGGTGAAGGTCAAGGCGGGCAAGACGGTCCGCTTCAAGGCCAGCCCCAACCTCAAGAAAGCTGTCTGACATCTGGCAGCTTCGCGCCATTTCATAAAAATGGCGCGAAGGGCTGCCGGTCACATTCAGGCAAACCAGACCGAAAGGGACCGCACGCCCTGTGCGCCCCGGATCAGCACGCCCTGAATATCCGCCGTGGCGGACGGGCCGCTCATTAGCACGCCATAATTGGCGGATCTGAATTCCGGCCGTTCCTGATAGGCGGTGTGCATGTTCGCCGTAATCGAGTCGGGGGACAGCACCACCACGATGTGCTGCCCCAGATGGGCGAAGGAGTTGATCGGCAGCTGCGATTCGCTCAGGAAAATTGACCCCATTTCCGCAATGCCGAACGGCGCGCGCACCACGGTCACGTCAATGGTTGCCGCGTCCTGAGGGGTCTTGACCTTTTCCACCGGCAGTGTGCCTTTCGCTTCTGGCACGTTGGAACAGATCACCTTCGCATCCGGGTGACGGCGCATGATGGCCTGATCCAGTGTTTCGCCTTTCACGGGTTCCAGCACGTCGCCGCCCAGTATTTTCAGGCTGGCGATAAACCGCTCACGGCTTGCGTCAAGATCACCAAGTGTCTTGACCGGCGGCAGCGGATGGTTTTCCGGCGTGGGGCGGTTGTTGCGCAGGGCCTGCAGGATCTCGTCGCGTGCGGCGCTCATTTCTTGGTCTCCGGTGCGGCGGCAGGCTTGGTCTTCTCGCGGTTCTTGCGATACCAGTCATTGAATGTCTGCTTGACCGGATGCGGGTTTTCGCGGTGCTTGCCCCATGGGTTCAACCAGTTATACAGCACGAAGCGCGGCATGGAGCCCAGCGAGACCTCGGTCATCCTGATGGCGGCGCGGTACATCCTGGGCTGACCCATAAGCTTGCCCGCCATGTGCATGATCTCGCGCTTGACGAAGGGCATTTCATGGTGCTGCACCAGCACGCGGCGCCATTTGTACAGCTGTTCGTGGATGTTGATCTTGACCGGACAGACATTGGTGCAGCTTCCGTTCAGCGTCGAGGCATAGGGAAGCGTGCTGTATTTGCGTTCGTTGAATGTCGGGTCAATGATCGCGCCGATCGGGCCGGAATACACCGCGCCATAGGACAGCCCGCCCGAACGGCGGTACACCGGGCAGGTGTTCATGCACGCGCCACAGCGGATGCATTTGAGCGATGTCCAGAAATCTTCCATGCCCAGACGTGCGGACCGGCCGTTATCGACCAGCACCACATGCATCTCGCCCCCCTTCTGCGGGCCACGGAAATGGGTGGTGTACTGCGTGATCGGCGATCCTAGCGCGCTGCGTGACAGCAGGCGGATGAACACGCCAAGGTCGGCCATGCGCGGGACAAGGCGTTCGATCCCGATGGTTGCGATGTGCAGGTTGGGCACGGTCGCGCTCAGGTCCGCGTTGCCTTCGTTGGTGCAGACCACGAACGTGCCGGTTTCCGCCACCACGAAATTGCCGCCCGTCATGCCCGCATCCGCATGCAGGATCACGGGACGGGCCGCCTGGCGCTGTGCTTCGGCCAGCAGGTGCGGGTCACGGATGTTGGGATCGGTGTGGTAATCCTTCGCGAAGATCCTGGCCACGTCCGATGTCAGCTTGTGCACCGCCGGCACCACGATGTGGCTGGGCAACTGGTCATCAAGCTGCTGGATGCGTTCGCCCAGGTCCGTCTCGGTTACGGTGACACCCTGTTTTGCAAGATAGGGCCGCATGTCACACTCTTCGGTGACCATGGACTTGCTCTTGATCAGGTTGCGCGCGTTATGGGCCTTCAGGATATCGCCCACGATGCGGTTATGTTCCGCCCCGTCGCGTGCCCAGTGGACGTGAATGCCGTTCTTTTTCGCGTTTTCCTCGAACTGCTCCAGATATTCGGGCAGGCGGGACAGCGTGTGTTCCTTGATGCGGGAGGCCTCTTCACGCAGTTCCTGCCATTCGGGCAGCATATGCATCTGGCCGTCACGCTTCTGGCGCATGTCCCACAGGCGTTCGTCATGGAACTGCAGGTGGGGCGCATCCTCAAGGAAATGCTCGGCTGCGCGGGCATGGTTGACGGGCTTGTTGCTCATTCTGCTGCTCCGTTAAGGATCTGCGCGATATGAATGAAGCGGATGGGGACGCCGGCGCGCTCGGCACAGCCCTGCTGGTGCATGACGCACGAAGAGTCGGCCGAGACGATGTACTCCGCGCCTGCCTGATAATGGTCACGCACCTTGTCCACGCCCATCCTGGCTGACACGGCTTCTTCCGTGACCGAGAAGGTGCCCCCGAACCCGCAGCATTCATCGGGCCGCTTGGGGGTGACAAAGCGGATGCCCTTCACCTTGGACAGCAGGTCCATCGGCTTGGAAAACGGCTTTTCCCCCAGTTCGGACATGCTGGCCGTACGCAGGGCGCGCAGTGTGCCGCAGCTGTTGTGCAGGCCCACGGTGTGGTTGAATTCCGCCCACGGGAAGGCATCGACCTTCAGGACATCATGCAGGAATTCCACCAGTTCATAGGTGTTTTCACGTACATGGCGGACTTCGTCGGTCTGTGGAATCGCATCGAAATTGTCGCGGACATGATGCGTGCAGCTGCCCGATGGCATGACGATCTTGTCGTATCTGGCGAAATTGCGAACAAACAGGGCTTCCGCGGCGGCAGCGTCCGAATTGCAGCCGGAATTGCCCATAGGCTGGCCACAGCAGGTCTGGTCCAGCGGATATTCGACATCCTGTCCCAGTTTTTCCAGCAGTTCCAGCGTGGCAATCCCTGCCTCAGGGTAGAACGCGTCGATATAACACGGAATGAACAGGCCAATTTTCATTATGGGATACTCATCCTCAGCACGATTGGCGCGAAACGTGGCGCAAGCCATGTTATTTCGTCAAATATATATTGAAAGACATTCCCATATATAATTTATATGGGACATGGATTTAAGGCATTTGCGATATTTTGTAGCCGTTGCCGAGAACGGGAGCTTTACCCGTGCTGCAGAGCAGCTAGGCATAGAACAGCCACCTTTGAGCCAGCAGATCAAGCAGCTTGAAAATGAACTGGGCGTCCTGCTGTTCCAGCGCCTGACGCGTGGGGTCAGGCTGACGGATATCGGCCTGGTCCTGCTGGATCAGGCGCGTGCCCTGCTGGGCATGCAGCAGCAGTTCCTTGCCACGGCACAGGGGCTGGCGCGGGGTGAGAAGGGACATATCCGCGTGGGGCTGGCGGGTGCGGTTTCGCTGCTGCCCATGATTCCGCTGACGGTACGGCGTTTTCGGGAGGTGTGGCCCGATGTCACGATCTATCTGGAGGAAAGCAATACCCCCGCCCTGCGTAAAAGCCTGCATGACCGGGCCATAGACATCGCCATTGTCCGCCCGCCTGTGCCCGACGGGGCGGGCCTGCTGGTGTCCCCCCTGCTGGAGGAGGAAACGGTCGTGGCCCTGCCCAAGGGGCACCCGCTTGCCATCCACCGTCACCTGGAGCTGGAAATGCTGGTGGATGAACCCTTCATCATCTTCCCGCGTGAACTGGGGCCGGGGTTTCATGATGCGATCCTGTCCGCGTGCCACAATGCCGGTTTCACGCCGCGCATGGGCCAGCAGGCCCCGCAGATCGCGTCCACCGTACCGCTGGTGGCCGCGGGGCTTGGCGTATCGGTCGTGCCCCGGTCGCTGCACCAGATCCATTCGGGGGGCGTGACCTATCATTCGCTGGGTGCGAAGGCGCCGCGCGCGGAACTGGCCATTGCCATGCGGGCGGGACAGCATGTGCCGCTGCTGGCCAATTTCATTTCCACCCTGCGGGCATGCTGCCGGGACATGAACGACAGCGCCATTTCCATTGCCCCCGTCACGGGGGAGGAAGAAACCGCCTGACATATCGGCCCGCAGCGCGTTCGGGGAAATTTCTTTTATATCATGTCGTTATGTTGTCCACGCGGCTATCGCGGATCAGTGCGTGGATGAAGGACAGTTTGCGCAGGATTCCCGGCGCCAGCACGAAAGGGTAGAAATCCGGCAGCCCCATGGAGCGGTTGAGGCTGTTGGCTGCATAGGTCAGGGGCAGCCAGCCATCCGTGATTTCGGCAAATGACATTGCGGTATAGGGATCGCGGCGTATGCTGGCGCGCAGCGGGGGGGCGTGGGCGCCTGCCGCGTCAATGGACATGCCATAGGCCCATGCGGTCTCGAGCGTCGAGATGATGTGCAGGTAATGCGCCCATGTTTCGGCAAAGTCCTCCCACGGGTGGGAGGTCGCGTAATGGCTGACATACTGCCCGCGCCACGCGTCGCTGGCGGGTGCTGCGTAATGCGCCTTCAGGCTGTCGGCATAATCGCGTCGGTCATCGCCAAACACGTCCCGGCAGGCGGCCAGCCGGTCGGGGCCTGCGTCGCGGATCAGGACATTCCAGTAATAATGCCCGATTTCATGGCGGAAATGGCCCAGCAGGGTGCGGTAGTATTCCCCCATTTCCAGCCGCATCTGTTCGCGTCGTGCATCATCCGTCTCGTTCAGGGCAATGGTGATGACGCCGTTCGTGTGCCCGGTCATGGCGGGGGTGCCGTCGGGCAGGCTGTCGAGGAAATCGAACGCCAGGCCGCCTTCAGGGTCCTGCCGCCGGTTGCGCAGCGGCAGCCCGAGCCGCAGAAGGCTGTAGAACAGCCGGTGCTTGGCGACCTCCAGCTTCTGCCACCGCGCGATATTGCCCGGTACCGACAGGTTGGGAATGGTGCGGTTGAAACTGCATGCAAGGCAGTAAGGCTGTCCCGGCTCGACCAGCCAGTTGCACGCGCTGTAGGCATTGTTGGCACATAGCGCGCGTGGTGGCGCATCCGGCGTCGCCAGCGGCTGCCATAGCCCGTCCCCCATGGCGCCCAGCGCGGACAGCATGGTGCGTTCAGGCACATAACCCAGCGTATGGCCACAGCGTTCGCATGCCGTATTTTCGAAAAACAGGACCTGCTGGCATGACTGGCAGAAAAACAGTTTCATAAGGGGTGTATCGCCCGGTGCGGCTGGGACGCCATGTCCGCGATCGGGGGCATGGGCACGGTTTCCATTATGGCTTCAAAGGTGGCGACGCACTGGTCCAGCAGGCCACTGACGGGGGCCGCCTGCGGTGGCGTGGGGGCAACGGCAAGCGGGATATGTCCCTGTGCCGCCAGCAGCCCCGATGTCGTATCCAGCCCGATCCACCCCGCGCCGGGTAAATGCACCTGCGTCCAGGCATGCAGGTCGCACCCCAGCCGGTCCGGTGCGTTCAGGTCCGGCTGGAACAGGTAGCCCGATACAAACCGGGCGGCAAAGCCCAGGCGGCGCAGCACGGCAATCAGCAGCCATGCGCTGTCCCGGCATGACCCGGCGGCATTGCGCAGGGTGTCCTCCGGTGACCAGACGCCGGCTTCGGTCCGGATGCGGTAGGTGATGCGCGCGGCGATGGTCCGTGTCAGGTTCACCAGCAGGTCCAGTGTCGGGCTGGGCAGCAGGGCGCGCCATTCCTGCACGAATGCATCAAGCAGCGGGGTCGGCGCACCGTCCCCGGCTTCGTCTGCCGCCTGCATGTAGGGGCCAAGGGCAGGGGTGTCACATGCCCCGTCCGCTGGCCAGCGGCACGCCGACGGGGCCATGGTGAAGTGGAACGGGTTGACGGGCGTCTGGTCGGTGGCAAGGCGGATGGTAATGTCGAAATGCGTAACACGTTCGGGAAACGTAATGCGGGCGGCATGGTTGCCAAATGCATCCAGTCCCCATGTGCGCGTGCAGGGCTGCGGGGCGATGTCCATGCTGTGGAACAGGATGTTCCTGCACGCCGCCACGGGTCGCAGCCGGATGGTCTGCGGGCCGAGGTGAACGGGCCGGTCGTATCGGTACCGTGTGTGGTGGACCAGCATGGCATGCGCGTTCATGTAATCTAAAGCCCCGGAAAACTGTCCCGCATGCCTGCCATCGTGATCCGGCGATGGTGCGGTTCGGACGTGGTGTCTGTATGCCGGTTTACGGTATCAGGATTGGTGGTGGCGGCAATATCGTATTTTTCAGTCATTTGGGTACGAATGGAAGGGGAATGCAGATTCGTTCTTGGCAAGAGACGATTTTCTTGCTCCGCTAGAAACGGATCGAAATGAAATTGCAGGTGGGCGGACATGATTCCTTCGCGCCTGATCCACCTCCACGCCAGCGGGGGCAGGGCATGAATGATATGAAAACGGCAGTACAGGCCGCCGGGCTGTTCGCGACGTACGACATTCCGGATTATTTCTGTGAACTGCTCAATCGCGGGGACAGCCCGCCCCCGGACCTGAAGCGGGTGCGCGACCGTCTGGCCCGCTTCGACCTGGCGGAACTGCGCCGCAGGGCCGCCGCGGTAGAGGCGCAGTTCTACCGTCTTGGCATTACCTTTACCGTCTATTCCGACCGCGAGGCGATCGACCGTGTCCTGCCGTTCGATGTCATTCCCCGCGTGCTGACCGCGACGGAATGGGATCATATTGAACGGGGCGTGCAGCAGCGCGTGCGTGCCATCAACCTGTTCCTGCATGACATCTACCACGACCGGCATATCCTCAATGACGGCGTGGTGCCGCGGGATCTGGTGCTGGGCAACGCCAATTACTGTCAGGCCATGGTCGGGCTGGACGTGCCCGGCGGGGTGTACGTGCATATCAATGGCACGGACCTGGTGCGTGACCGTGATGGCCGTTTCCTGGTGCTGGAAGATAACGCCCGCACGCCGTCAGGCGTGTCGTACGTGCTGGAGGACCGGCAGATGATGCTGCGCCTCATGCCCGATCTGGCGCGGGGGCTGAACATCCGTCCGGTCGATGAATACGGCCACCGCCTGCACCGCGCTCTGGCGGAGGTCGCACCCGCGGGCGTGGATAACCCGCAGGTGGTCCTGCTTTCGCCGGGCATCTACAACGCCGCGTATTTCGAACACGTGTTCCTGGCGCGTGAAATGGGTATTCCGCTGGTCGAGGGACGCGACCTGATGGTGGAGGACGGGCGCGTTTACATGCGCACCGTGGCCGGTCCCCGGCCGGTCCATTCCATCTATCGCCGGCTGAATGACGATTTCCTTGACCCGCTGGTATTCAATCCTGACAGCATGCTGGGTGTGCCGGGACTGGTGGATGCCTATCGCCGGGGGAACGTGACGCTGGCCAATGCCATTGGCACCGGCGTCGCGGATGACAAGGCCGTTTATGCCTACATGCCGCGCATCATCCGCTATTATCTGGATGAGGAGCCGATCCTGACCAATGTGGAAACCCATATCTGCGCCGAGCGCGAGGGGCTGGAATACACGCTGGCCAATATCGAACGGCTGGTGGTCAAGCCGGTAGGCGAATCCGGTGGGTACGGACTGCTGATCGGGCCCCACGCCACGCAGGCCGAACTGGATGAATTCCGCGCCCTGCTGCGTGCCAACCCGGCCAATTACATAAGTCAGCCGGTCATAAGCCTGTCGGTTTCGCCCACGTTATGCCCCGCGGGGGTGGAGGCGCGGCATGTGGACCTGCGCCCCTTTGCCGTGACAGGGCGCGATACGTGGGTGCTGCCGGGCGGCCTGTCGCGCGTGGCGCTGCGCAAGGGGTCTCTGGTGGTCAATTCGTCGCAGGGTGGCGGGTCAAAGGATACATGGGTGCTGGCATCATGACACAGGCTTCGGTCTTTCCCGCCCCGGTCGTGCCGGGGCTGCGCAACCTGCTTTCGCGCTATGCCGAAAGCACGATGTGGCTGGCGCGCTATATGGAGCGCATCGAAAATCTTGCCCGCCTGATCGAGGTGACCAGCGCATCGGTTTCCGCCACCAACATGGACGCGGGATGGGACAGCGTCATCCGGATCAACGCGGATGAAGACCTGTTCTTCCAGCATCATGAAACCGCGACCGAACGCAGCGTGGTGGCTTTTTACATTATCGACGCCAACAATCCGGATTCCATCGTGTCCATGGCCCGTTATGCGCGGGAAAACGCGCGGGTGCTGCGTCCCCTGATCTCGACCGAAATGTGGATGCACCTGAATGTCTTTACGCGATGGGTCATGGAACTGGGCCCCAATGACGTGGGCGCGGGTTACCTGTCCAGCCTGTGCACGCGACTGAAGCAGGATTGCCAGACGCATTTTGGCATAACGGAGGGCACGCTGTACCGCGACCAGGCATGGCTGTTCTATATCCTTGGCAAGAACCTTGAACGCGCGGACCAGATCACGCGGCTGATCGACATCAAATATCATACCCTGCTGCCCAGCGAGGTCGGGATCGGGTCGGATATCGACATGAGCCAGTGGACATCCGTGCTGCGCTCGGCTGCGGCATATCATGCGTTCCGCCGCGTCCTGCCCGAAGGGATGACGCCTGCCAATATCGTGGGGTTCCTGCTGAAGAACGACGGTTTCCCACGGTCGCTGTCCACCAGCCTGCGCAGTGTCTACAGCGTGCTGGGATCACTGGCGGGGGAATATCGCCTGCGCCACTGCGCCCCGATCATTGAACGGGTGGAGGAACTGCGCGTCACGCTGGCGGAACAGACGGTGGAAGACATCATCATGCGGGGCCTGCATGAATACATGGACTGGATCCAGCGCGAACTGCGGCAGATCCAGAGTGAAATCGCCCATGCCTTCTGGCCGCCCGTCCTGTCGGTCCACTCTACGGGTACGGGCCGGATGGAACAGGTCCAGAACTGACGTTTTAAAATAATGTAGTGATCAAAAACGGATAAACGTTTCTGGATGTCGCCTTTTTTCAAAAGCTTCACCAGAAACATCTTCCGGATATGCCCTGACCGGCCGATCCGGCAGACTGCGATGTGACCCGATTTCAGGAATGACTGGCTGGGGCGGGAGGGTTCGAACCTCCGCATGGCGGAATCAAAATCCGCTGCCTTACCACTTGGCTACGCCCCAATAAGCCGACAACCGCACGAATCGTGCGTCAGGATGATCTTCTAATGTCTAAAGGGCTGTCCCGTAAAGGGGGGGGCAGCCCGAACCCGTTCATTCAGAATGACGGCTCCAGCGGCAGGTCCACCAGCGGGTCGGTCCCCGCGTCATGGCCACCGCCGGGTAATGGCGCCTGCGGGGCCGCCGGGGCCAGGCCGATCACACGCGCGGCACGGTCCAGCGCCTGATCAAGTGCTGCCATGGTGGTGCCCATGTCCTGACTGTCATCTTTGTCCCATGCGCGCAGGGTCATGGTCCATACACCCAGCAGGGCCTGCAGGCGCAGGCCACCGACCAGACCGTTCGTTTCCAGTCCCGCCGCGTTGGCGATCCATTTCATGCTTTCCAGCGTTGCCCCCCCCAGCAGGATGGCCAGTGGCGGGTCCATCGGCACCGCGCGCAGCACGCTGCGCACCCCGTCGCGGTACTGCTGGAACACATCCAGCCGACGCATGAGCATGTCGAACAGCTTTTCGCGCACGCTTCCTTCGGATTCGTCCTCCACCAGCGCCGCTTCATCCGCCAGGCGGCCCAGCGTCAGCAGGATCATCGCCTTGCACGGCGCGCGCCTGCGGGCGGTTTCCAGGCTCAGCCCGGCGTCCCGCGCGGCATCAACGACCGTCATGCGTCGCCATCCGTGCGAGGCGGCACGTTCCAACGCTGAGCGGAGAAGGGTGGCGTCAAACAGGTCGTTATCCATGGAGGGCATAATCTTCCGGGTTAAGGGTATCGGTGGAGGCCACGCAGCACCACGTGGTCATGAAACGGGTTGCGGGCCCGACAGTTCGCGTGCCCGTTTTGCCCCCGCCTTTAGGGCCGCGGCAAGGGTCGCGGGCCATGCGCCGTCCGCCATCAGCACCTCCAGCGCCTTCTGCGTGGTGCCGTTGGGGCTGGTCACGTTGCGGCGCAGGGTGGCGGCGTCGATGCCGCTCTGCTGCATCAGCGCGCCCGATCCCGCAACCGTCTGGCGCGCGATCTGGCGGGCAAGTTCAGGCGGCAGGCCATCAGCCACGCCCAGCTGTTCCAACAGTTCCGCCAGCAGGAAGACATAGGCCGGCCCGCTGCCGGAAATGGCGGTGACGATGTCGATCTGGTCTTCATGTTCGACCCAGGCCACTTCCCCCACCGCGCGCAGCAGGCGCGTGCACAGCCGGCGCTGCACGGGGGTTGCGGCAGGCGGGGCGTAGCATACCGTCATGCCCTGCCCGATGGCGCAGGGCGTATTGGGCATGGTGCGGATGACGATGGGTGCCGGGCTGCCGGGCGGCTGGTGGGCCGCCAGCGCGTCCGTCAGGCTTCTGACCGTCCGGCCCGCCAGTACGGATATGACGGGCGCATGGACGGCGAAGGGCGCCACCGCAGGCAGGACGCTGTCCACTTTCTGCGGTTTGGTGGCCAGTATGATCATGCCCGGCCGGAAATCGGCCGGGACATCATCAGGGCTGCGCACGAGGTGGTGCGGGGCCGGCACGGATTCCCGGTGGCGGTCGACGATGAAGGAAGGGGCAAGCCCTTCCTTCAGCCAGCCATCGAGCATGGCCCCCCCCATCTTGCCACAACCGACCAGCAGCAGGGGCGGAAGGCTGTCGGGCATCAGGCCATCCCCGCGCAGTCAAGCATCGCGGCCTCCAGCGCGTCCGCCGGTTTCCTGCCGCCCCACAGTACGAACTGGAAGGCGGGGTAGAAACGTTCGCATTCCGTCAGTGCGATGTCGATCATGTCTTCCAGGCTTTCCACCGATGCGCCACGGGACCCGCGCAGCAGGACCGCATGGCGGAAAACCGGCGTGCCATGGTCAAGGTCCATGCCGAAATGGCCAATCCACAGCCGTTCGTTGGCCAGCGCCACGAGTTCGAACAGGTTGCGGCGCTGGTCCGCGGGAACCTTCAGGTCGAACGTGCAGGTGAAGTGCATGGCGTTCACCTCTTCCGACCAGCAGAAGAACAGGCCGTAATCGCACCATTTGCCCGGTGCCTCGGCGGCCATTTCCGAATCGCTGCGGCGTTCGAAATTCCAGTCATATCCGCCCACGATCCGTTCCATCAGATCGAGTGGATTCGTATTGCGTGCGGTTGCTGTTTCAGTCAGAGCTGGCATGTGGCACTCCCCGAAGCCGTCGTGGAGGAAATCCGGGCATGATCCCGGATTCCGTATCTCTGCATCCGGTCCGTGGCCTGTTGCGGGGAATCAGGGCATGGACCGTCCTGTTACCCTATGACCGGCAGGCACGCGCTGCAAGCGTTGTGCTTACAGGCCCGAACGGGGGGCGGACGGGGGCGCGGTCAGGCTGGCTTCCAGGTCGGATACGCGTTCTTCCAGCCGGCTGATCCGGTTTTCCAGTTCGCCCTGCGCCAGGCGTGCGCGGGTCGCGACTTCGCGCACGACCTCGAATTCATCGCGGCGGACAAGGTTCAGGCTGCCCAGTGTTTCATCCACACGGGCGCGGACGATGGCGCCGATTTCCTCACGCACGCCGGCCAGTGCCGAAAACGCGCCCCCGGCCACACCAGCCAGGTCATCAAAAATGCGGGGCCTGTCGGACATAGTGGATACTCCATGACGTTCCGCGCCGCGTCCTGTGCCAGTCCACGCGCGTGATGAAAGCGCCCACTATAGACACATTGCCGCCTCAGGGCTATCCGCACGATTGTGGTGGCCGTGGCGACGTCGCAATATCGACATCCATGCAACAGGGGGGTGCGGGACAGTGATCGTTATTACCGGGGGTGCGGGTTTCATCGGATCGTGCATGCAGCAGGCGCTGCACGCGCGCGGGATCGGGACGGTCGTGGTGGACTGGCTGGGCAATGCGGGCAAATGGCGCAACCTGCGCCACCATACGCCCACGCGCATCATCGCCCCCGAGGCGCTGGACGCATGGCTTGATACCCGTCCGGACATATCCGCCGTGATCCACCTGGGCGCAATCAGCGAGACGACGGCAACCGATGGCGACCTGGTATGGCGTACCAATGTGGACCTGTCCGAACGGCTGCTGTCGTGGTGCGCGCATGAAGGGGTGCGGTTCATCTATGCCTCCTCCGCCGCGACATACGGGGCGGCCGACCGGCCGGAGCAGTTCAGTGACGGTCCCGCGCTGCTGGACGGGCTGAAGCCACTCAATCTGTACGGTTGGTCCAAGCAGGCGTTTGACCTGTCGGTGCAGCGCCGGGTCGCGGACGGGGCGATGTCCGGCCTGTCATGGGCGGGGCTGAAGTTCTTCAATGTCTATGGCCCCAATGAATACCACAAGGGACGCATGATCTCGGTGGTGAAGGTCAAGTATGACGAGGCCCGCGCGGGTCGGCCGCTGCGCCTGTTCCGCTCTGACGTGCCGGGGCTGGCGGACGGGGCGCAGGCGCGCGATTTCATCTGGGTTGGGGATGTGGTCGATGTCATGATGTGGCTGCTGGACCATGGTACCGTGTGCGGGCTGTTCAACTGCGGCACCGGGGTGGCGCGCACCTATGCCGACCTGGCCCATGCCGTGTGTGATGCGGCGAACGTGCCGCGCCGGATCGAATTCATCGACATGCCCGAAGCCCTGCGCGGGCAGTACCAGTCCTTTACCTGTGCCGACATGCGCAGGCTGCGCGCGGCGGGCTACAGCCGCCCCTTCACGACGCTGGAAGATGGGGTGCGCCGTTATGTCCATGATTATCTCGCGGCCCCTGATCCCTACCTGTAATCACGCCGACACGACCACCATGACAATGAAAGTGGGCTGATGCTGCCTGTCCTGATCTTCCCGCAGTTCGATCCGGTAATGGTCCATTTCGGACCCTTCGCCATCCGCTGGTATGCCATGGCCTATATCGTGGCCCTTGTGGCGGGGTGGCGTATCGCGCGCCATCTGGTGGCGCTGCCGCCGCGGGCCGCCACTGCGCTGCAGGTGGATGATTTCCTGACATGGGCGACGCTGGGCGTGGTGCTGGGGGGGCGGCTGGGCTACATCCTGTTCTACCAGCCGGGATATTACCTGACGCATCCGCTGGCGA
The DNA here is from genome assembly GCF_000964425.1 of Komagataeibacter intermedius TF2. Lineage (GTDB taxonomy): Bacteria > Pseudomonadota > Alphaproteobacteria > Acetobacterales > Acetobacteraceae > Komagataeibacter > Komagataeibacter intermedius. The sequence goes on from NZ_BANF01000038.1 coordinate 73,443, forward strand.
TCCTGCAGGTCTGGCGTGGCGGCATGTCGTTTCATGGCGGGGCGGCGGGCGTGATCATCGCGCTGATCGTGTTCACGCGTCTGAACGGGCTGAGCTTCCTTGCCTTTTCGGATCGCATTACCACGGTCGTGCCCATCGGGCTGGGGCTGGGGCGGATCGCCAATTTCATCAATGGCGAACTGTGGGGGCGACCGGCCCCGTCGTCGCTGCCATGGGCCATGATCTTTCCCGATGCGGGGCCGGAACCGCGCCATCCATCCGAACTGTATGAGGCGTTTGCGGAAGGGCTGCTGCTGTTCACGCTGCTGTGGTGCGTGTCGCGCAGCCTGCGCGTGCGCCAGCATCCGGGGTTCATCGCGGGGCTGTTCCTGTTCGGGTATGCGGTGGCGCGGACGGCGTGCGAATGTTTCCGCGAACCGGATGCGTTTATCGGTTTCCTGCCCTTCGGCGTGACAATGGGGCAGGTGCTGTGCGTGCCCATGGCGATTGGCGGGGCGGGGCTTATGCTCAATGCCTGCCTGCGCCCTGCGCGTACATCCGTCATGGCGGAGGAACCGGACGACCCCGCAGGCGATGGTGGACCCGCCCGGTGAGCGGGCACGGCGAACGCCTGGACCATTTCATGGCCCGGGCGAATGCCGCCTATTACGCGGGACGCGACCCGTTTGCCGATTTCATTACATCGCCTGAAATATCGCAGGTGTTTGGTGAACTGCTGGGCGCGTGGGTGGCGGTAGTGTGGGACCAGCTTGGCCGTCCCGACCCCTTCATGCTGGTGGAAGCCGGGCCGGGGCGGGGCACGCTCATGGCGGATGCGCAGCGTCTGGTGCGCCGGGTCGCTCCCGCCTGCCACCGGGCCATGCGCGTCCATCTGATCGAGACATCGCCCCGCCTGCGCGCGGTGCAGGCGCGTGCCCTGCATGACGCTACGGCAGAACCTGTCTGCTGGCATGACGGACTGGATGGCGTGCCCGATGGGCCGATGGTGCTGCTGGCGAATGAATTTCTTGATGCGCTGCCCATCCGGCAGTTCGTCAGGCGCGGGCAGGGATGGGCGGAACGCTTTGTGCGCGATGGTGCATTCGTGCAGGTTCCGGCCCGTTTTCCGGCGCATCATCCCGCCCGCGCGCGCCCGGTGCCGGAAGGGGAGGTGCTGGAAACCTGCCAGCCCGCGCTGGATTTTGTTCATGCGGTCGCCACACGCCTGCTGCGCTGTTCCGGGGCGGCAGTGCTGATTGATTATGGATATGATGCCCCGGCGGCTGGCGACAGCCTGCAGGCGCTGCGCGATGGGCAGGCGGCGGACCCGCTGCATGATCCGGGTATGGCGGACCTGACCGCGCATGTTGATTTCCACGCTATTGCCGATCACGTCCCCGCAGGTGTGAGGATATGGGGCAGTGTCACGCAGGGCAGTTTTCTGGGGGGGCTGGGGCTTGCGGCGCGAACCGAACAGCTGGCCCGCGCGGCGCCGGCGCAGGCGCGTGACATCAGGGCCGCGGCCATGCGGCTTGCGGCGCCCGGGCACATGGGCCAGCTTTTTCGTGTAATGGGCCTGTCATCGGGGCTTGCGGGTGGCCTGCCGGGTTTCGCGGGGCCGCGCGGGGAATGACGGGACACAGGAGAGGGGCAGGATCATGACGGATAATGCGATTACGGACGCGCAGGTGCTGCGCAGTCCGGTCTTCGCCGGGATCCGGCATGGGTTCTTTACCCGGCAGGGTGGCGTGTCCACCGGGCCGTATGCCAGTCTCAACTGCTCGACCCGTTCGGCGGATGACCCCGACGCGCTGCATGAAAACCGGCGGCGCGTGGCACGGTATGTGGGGGTGCGTTCCGACCACCTGCTGGGCCTGACGCAGGTGCATGGGGACCGCACCATTACGGTCACGACGCCATGGGCGACCGGGCAGGGGCCGGATGGCGACGGCATGGTGACGGATCGTCCCGGTCTTGCGCTGGGGGTGATCACGGCGGACTGCGCGCCGGTGCTGTTCAGCAACGCGCAGGGCACCGTGGTGGGCGCGGCCCATGCGGGCTGGCGTGGGGCATGTGGCGGCATTGTGGAGTCGGCGGTGGCGGCCATGGGCGCACTGGGCTGTGCGGCGGGTGACATCCGTGCCGAGGTCGGCCCCTGTATCGCGCGGGACAGTTACGAGGTCGGGCCGGACATGCGCGATGCGGCGCTGGCGCATGACGGGGCGGCGGCTGCCTTTTTCACCCCTGCGGCGCGGCCGGGACATTTCATGTTTGATCTGCCGGGATACTGCGTCATGCGGCTGCGGCGGTGCGGGGTGGGGCAGGCCGGGGCGCTGGGGGTCGATACCCTGCGTGATGAGGCGCGCTTTTTCAGTCATCGCCGTCGTACGCTGGCCGGTGGCGGGGTCATCGGGCATCAGATTTCCGTTATTGCCTGCCGGACGATATAGATAGGGACATGATGTCAGAAGTTTTTGCCCGGCGGCTGCTGACGGGGTCAGCCATTGCAGTCCTCTGTATGCTGGGGGGGTGTGTCGATGTGCCGCATCCTTTCCGTCATGGGACCACGACGGCCGAGGCCCCTGCGGCGCGGCTGGCGGTGCCGGTCTCGACGGCATCAGGCACGGATTCCGCGGGCGCGCAGGGCTGGCAGCACGCCATGGTCGATGCCCTGCTGGCGCAGTCGGTGCCAGCCATGGGCCAGCCGGTCCGCACGGGTGACTGGTGGCTGAAAATGACGGCAGACGCCCGGAACGGCGTGATTGTCCCCACCTATGCCGTCATGACCCCGAAAGGGGAGGAACGCGGCCACATGGATGGCGCGCCCGTCCCGTCGGCAAGGTGGCAGGCAGTGGATGGGCAGGCCATTGCCCGCTCGGCGCAGGAAGCGGCCCCGGGCGTTGCCGAACTGCTGACCGGGATACAGGCTGCACAGATGCAGAAGGACCCCAACAGCCTCAAGAACCGTCCCGCCCATGTCTATTTCGCGGGCGTGCAGGGCGCGCCGGGCGATGGGGACCGTGCCCTGGCGCGGGCGTTTGTCGCGGCGTTCCCCGATGCGCATGAAGATATCCGCCATACCGCAACCGGGGCGGACTATACGGTGCGCTGCACGGTCGTGCTGAATGACGCGGTCACCACGACCTCCACCACGAAGCAGCAGCATATCGTGCTGACCTGGCAGGTGCTGGACGCGCAGGGCAAGGAAGCGGGCGCCGCCACGCAGATTCATGACATTGCGGCCCACTCCCTTGATGCGAAATGGGGCGATGTCGCCATTGCCGCCGCGGATGAGGCCGCAGGCGCCGCGCGCCAGATCATCACGCGCTACTCGGGGCGTACGAATGTCCCGCTTGCGGCAGACGGCGTGCTGCCTGCCCGTTCGGCATCTCCTGCCGCGCCGCCCGTGGCTGACAGCGCGGCCGCAGCCGGAACGGTGGCCACGATGGCTGCCCCGTCGACCGTGGCCGCCAGTGCGACTGCAGGCGTGCCGGTGACAAAAGCCGTGGCCGCTGTTCCCTCTGGTCCCGGTGTGGTGGATGGCGGGCTGGCGACACAGGCGCCCGCTGCCACACGTGCTGCATCCGTTCCGGCGGTTTCCGGTGCGCCGATCGTCGCACCCACGCCATCCCCTGCGGCGGCTGTCACGCATACGGCCGCGCCTGCCGCGCCCACCAGCCCGGTTGCGCCTGCACGTCCTGTTTCCCCGGTTGCGGCACCTGCGCCTGCGGTCCATGCCTCCGCCCCGGTATCGACGCCCCGGCCCGCGACAGCCACCGTGTCCAGGCCTGCGGCAAAGAAGGCGGACGAATGGCCCCCCATGCCCAGGGCCGTGCCGACAGAGGATACGGCCCCGCACGAGATTACCGGCAAACCCGTGCCGGTCACGCCGCCCCGACCCTTTCCCGGCGTGACGCTGCCGCCCCGCCGCCCGGTGTGACGGATCAGCAACGAAGGGCAGGCGTGCAGGTTTCGCCATCCTTAGACAGGTGACAGGGTATGTGCCGGTTGCTAGAACGCCGCACATAAACAAGGGGGGTGGCGCCGCAAAAGCCACCCTGATCGCCTGTACCGCCGCCCGGGAGCGTCACACGATGAAGATTGTCGCCTGTAACAGCAACCTGCCCCTTGCTGAAAAAGTCGCGGCGGAACTGGGGCTGCCGCTTTGTAATGCGACCGTGCGGCGGTTCGCCGATATGGAAATCTTCGTCGAAATCCATGAAAACGTGCGTGGCGAGGATGTGTTCGTTATCCAGAGCACCTGTTCCCCCACCAATGACAACCTCATGGAACTGCTGATCATGCTTGACGCCCTGCGTCGCGGGTCGGCACGGCGCATTACGGCTGTCATGCCGTATTTCGGGTATGCCCGGCAGGATCGCAAATCCGGTCCCCGCACGCCGATCAGCGCCAAGCTGGTGGCCAATATCCTGGTCGAGGCGGGGGCCAACCGCGTCCTGACCATGGACCTGCATGCCATGCAGATACAGGGCTTCTTCGATATTCCGGTGGACAACCTGTATGCCGCCCCCCTGTTCACGCGCGACATCCGGGGGCGCATGAAGCTCGATGGGGAGCCGCCGCTGCCCTATGACGCCCCGGCCATGGATATTCCCGGCGGTCCGCACAATCTCATGATCGTCTCGCCCGACGTGGGGGGCGTGGTTCGTGCCCGCCAGCTGGCGCAGCGCCTGAACGTGGACCTTGCCATCATTGACAAGCGGCGCGAGCGTGCGGGCGTGTCGGAAGTCATGAACGTCATTGGCGATGTGCGTGGCCGGTACTGCGTTCTGGTTGATGATATTGTCGATAGCGGCGGGTCGCTGTGCAATGCGGCGGAAGCGCTGATGAAGCACGGCGCCGTTGCGGTCGAGGCGTATGTGACCCACGGCGTGCTGACCGGCAGCGCGGTCAGCCGCATCGGCCAGTCGCCGCTGGGCATGCTGACCCTGACCGACAGCATCAAGGCGACCGAGGCGGTGAAGGACTCGGCCAATATCCGCCAGATCAGCACGGCGGCCCTGATTTCGCGCGCCATGCAGGCCATATCGGATGAAAGCTCGGTCTCGTCGCTGTTTGACTGAAGGACGGGATTGACCCCCCCGCCGTCCCGGCGTTACCCCAAAAGGTGTAGCAAGAAGGAACGACCCATGACTGACCTGATTACCCGGCCTTACTGGTATCTGCGCCATGGGGAAACGGACTGGAATGCACAGGGGCGTTCACAGGGACGGACCGATATTCCGCTGAACCAGAACGGCATACGGCAGGCCGAGGCTGCAGGCCTGCTGCTGGCGCGTCACTGGCATGACCATGCGCCGATCGTGCGGATCGTGTCGTCACCGCTGATCCGCGCGCGCCGCACGGCCGAAATCGTGGCCGACCAGCTGGCCGCCCATGGCGCGCCCCGGCTGGACATTGCGCTGGATGACGGGCTGAAGGAAGTCTGCTTCGGTGATGAGGAAGGCAAGCCCATGGGGTCGTGGTACGACAGCTGGATTGCCGGTGACTATACGCCCCCCAATGGCGAAAGCTTCGCCGACCTGCGTGAACGCGCGGTATCGGCGGTGAACCGGGCACTGGAAAAGGATGGCGTGCCGCTGATCGTCTGCCATGGCGCGATGTTCCGCGCCCTGCGCTCGGCCATGCATCTCAAGCCGAATGTGCGCCTGCCCAACGCCACCCCCATGTGGGCCGAACCTGGGCCGACGCCGGTGTGGAACCTGACCGCGCTTTCCTGAAAAACCGGGCATGGCGTATCCCTGGGTGATTGCATCCGGCGCGGTTTTCCGTTAAACGCCGCGCACGCGCTGGCACCCCTGGAGGCCCGCGCGCTTGTGTTTCAGGAGCAAACAAGTGACCAAATTCACGAAAATTGAAGTCTCTTCGCGCGCGAAGGCTGGTAAGGGGGCAGCGCGTGCAACGAGGCGTGCCGGCCACGTGCCCGGCGTTATCTATGGCGGCGGCCAGGAACCTACCCTGATCGCGCTTGACCCCCGCATCGTGAACCGTGAGCTGCATAAGGCCGGCTGGCGTTCGCGCATTTATGACATCTCCGTCGAAGGGGGCGCATCCGTACACGCCCTGCTGCGTGAGATCCAGCTGCACCCGGTGACCGATGCGCCGCTGCATGTCGATTACCAGCGCCTGGCCGCCGGCCACAAGGTGCACGTGGAAGTGGAAGTCCGCTTCACGGGTGAAGACGTCTCCCCCGGCGTCAAGCGCGGTGGCGTGATGAACATTGTCCGCCACACGGTGGACGTGGTGGTTGATCCGGCCAACATTCCGGAATTCTTCACCGCCGACCTGTCCAAGCTCGATTTCCACGACAACGTGCGCTGGAGCGACCTGAAGGGCACGGAAAACGTGACCCCGGTCCTGCAGGACAACAACTTCGTCATCGCCAACGTTGCACCGCCGAGTGTTGACGAAGACGCCGAGGCTGCCGAAGCCGCTGAAGGTGAAGCCGAGGGCTGATCTCTCCCCATCGCCACGCAGACCTGACAGGAGAATGAACGATGCTGCTCTGGACCGGTCTTGGTAATCCCGAGACGGGGATGAGCCGGAATCGTCACAATGTCGGGTTCATGGCGGTGGACAGGATTGCCGACCGCCACGGGTTTTCCCCGTGGCGGAAGCGCTTCCGTGGCGAAATCGCCGAAGGGATGATCGGGCGGCACAAGGTGCTGCTGCTCAAGCCCATGACGTACATGAACCTCTCGGGTGAGAGTGTTCAGCAGGCAGCCGCTTTCTACAAGCTGCCAGCCGACGCCATTACGGCATTCCATGATGAACTGGACCTTGAACCCGGACGCATCCGCGTAAAGCGTGGCGGCGGGGCGGCAGGGCATAACGGCCTGCGGTCGATGGACCGTATGCTGGGTACGAAAGAATACTGGCGCGTGCGGCTGGGCATCGGGCATCCCGGCAGCCGTGAGCGTGTGACAGGCCATGTGCTGGGTGATTTTTCCCGCACGGACCGCGAGTGGCTGGACCCCATGCTGGATACGCTGGCTGATGAAGCCGTGCTGCTGGCGGACGGGAAGCCGGAACTGTTCATGACAAGAATGGCCGCGCAGGCCGGGGAGTAAGGGCGTATGGGCTTTAACTGTGGCATCGTGGGCCTGCCGAATGTGGGTAAATCCACGCTGTTCAACGCCCTGACCGAAACGGCGTCGGCGCAGGCCGCGAACTATCCCTTCTGCACGATCGAGCCGAATGTGGGCCGCGTCGCGGTGCCTGACGCGCGCCTTGCGGAACTGGCGCGCATTGGCAGGTCGCAGAAGATCCTGCCCACCAGCCTTGAATTCGTCGATATCGCGGGCCTTGTGCGTGGCGCGTCGCGCGGCGAAGGGCTGGGGAACCAGTTCCTGGCCAATATCCGTGAGGTGGATGCGATCATCCATGTCCTGCGGTGTTTTGAAGATGATGACATCACCCATGTCGAGGGGGGCGTTGACCCCATCCGTGATGCGGAAATCATTGAAACCGAACTGATGCTGGCCGATCTTGAATCGCTGGAAAAGCGGATCGTGGCGCTGCAGAAGAAGGCGCGCGGCAACGACCGGGAGGCCGCAGCCCAGGTCGAGCTGATGGAACCGCTGATCGAAGCCCTGCGTGAAGGCAAACCCGCGCGTGAGGCCATTCCCGAAGGGCAGGAGGAAGCGGTGCGCCGCCTCCAGCTCATGACATCCAAGCCCGTGCTGTATGTGTGCAACGTGGATGAAGGGTCGGCTGCGACGGGGAACGCGTTTTCCGAACGCGTCCGCGCCCGCGCGGAACAGGAAGGAGCCGCCATGGTCGTGGTGTCCGCCGCGATCGAGGCCGAGGTCAGCCAGCTTGGCGCGGAAGACCGTGTGGAGTTCCTCGAAGGGCTGGGCCTGAAAGATAGCGGGCTGGACCGTGTGATTGCGGCCGGCTACCGCCTGCTGGGCCTGAACACCTACTTTACCGTGGGCCCCAAGGAAACGCGCGCCTGGACCATTACCGAAGGCACGAAAGCCCCGCAGGCCGCCGCCGTCATTCACAATGATTTCGAACGTGGCTTCATTGCCTGCGAGACCATTGCGTATGATGATTACATTGCCTGCAATGGCGAAGCCGGTGCGCGTGAGGCAGGCAAGCTGCGGATCGAAGGACGGGATTACGTGGTGCAGGACGGTGATGTCCTGCTGTTCCGCTTTAACGTCTGATACGGGCGCACTGCCCGTTCATGGACACGATGAAGGAGTTACGGATCATGGATCAGGCTGTTGCAACCCCCGCGCGGGCTGATGCACCGCAGCCGGACGTGATCCGCGCCATGGCCATTGCCGCCCGCGCAGCAGGGCGCGTTCTGGCTCGTAGCACGACGGAAACCCGCAACAGGGCCCTCACCGCCGCGGCGTCCGCCCTGCGCGCTGCGCAGGCGGAGCTACTGGCCGCCAACGCGCGTGATGTGGCGGCCTTTACCGGGGCTGCGGCATTCCGTGACCGGCTGACCCTCAATCCCGAACGGGTCGAGGCGATGGCGCAGGGGCTGGAACAGGTTGCCAGCCTGCCGGACCCGGTTGGCCATGTCATGGCCGAATGGGACCGGCCCAATGGCCTGCGTATCCGCCGTGTCGCGACTCCGGTAGGCGTGATCGGCATGATTTACGAAAGCCGCCCCAATGTGGGGGCTGATGCCGCCGCCCTATGCATCAAGTCCGGCAATGCCGTGATCCTGCGTGGTGGTTCGGACAGCCTGAACAGCGCGCGCGTCATCCATGCCGCCATGCAGGCGGGATTGAAGGCGGTGGGGCTGCCGGTCGAATGCGTGCAGATCCCGCCCGATGCGGACCGCGCGCATGTGGCGTCCATGCTGGGGGCGGCTGGCCTGATCGACCTGATCATTCCCCGTGGGGGCAAGTCGCTGGTTGAACGTGTCTGTGCCGAGGCGCGTGTGCCGGTGCTGGCCCATGCCGAAGGGCTATGCCACACGTACGTCCATGCGGCGGCCGATCTGGAAATGGCGCGGCGTATCGTGCTGAACGCCAAGCTGCGTCGTCCGGGCATCTGTGGGGCGACGGAAACGCTGCTGGTGGATCAGGCGATTGCGCCCAATATCCTGCCCGGCCTGATCGAGGATCTGGCCACGCGTGGCTGTACTTTCCGTGCCGACGCGCGTGCGCGTGACATCGTGCCCGACCTGCCTGCCGCGACAGAAGATGATTTTGCCACCGAATGGCTGGATGCGGTCCTGTCCGTTGGTGTGGTGAATGGCGTGGAAGACGCGCTGGCCCATATCGCGCGATATGGTAGCGCCCATACCGAAGCGATCGTGACGGAAGACGAAGCGGCGGCGGTGACTTTCCTGAACGGGACGGACAGTGCGGTGGTCATGTGGAATGCCTCCACCCAGTTCTGTGATGGGGGCGAGTTCGGATTCGGTGCTGAAATCGGCATCGCCACCGGGCGTTTCCATGCCCGTGGCCCTGTCGGGCTGGAGCAGCTGACAATGTATCGGTACGAGGTGATCGGCACCGGACAGGTCCGGCCCTGATCCTTGCCGACGGGCATGGGTGATGTCCTCCCGGCGTGCGGGGACGGGCGACGGATGCGGGTCGGCCTGCTGGGCGGTTCATTCAACCCGGTGCATGACGGTCACATCCAGCTTGCCTGCCGGGCCCTGCGCCAGCTTGAACTGGATCAGGTCTGGTTTCTTGTCTCGCCGGGCAATCCGCTCAAGCCGGTGGCGGGCATGGCCCCGCTGTCGCAGCGGCTGGCGCTGGTGCGGCAGCGTATCCATGGCGTGCGGGGACGCAGGCTGCTGGCCACCGATATCGAAAGCCGCATCGGCACGCGCTATACCGTCGATACGCTGCGGCGCCTGAAGCAGCTTTTTCCGCATGTGAGCTTTGTCTGGCTGATGGGCGCGGACGGGCTGGCGCAGATGGGGCGATGGCGGCGGTGGCAGGATATCGTGCATATGGTTCCGCTCGCGATTCTGCCGCGACCCGGCTATAATCCCGCCGCATTGCATGGGCAGATTGCCCGTAAACTTGCGCGCTGGCGGCGTCCGGCGCGGCAGGCGGGCATACTGGCAGCATGCAGGCCACCGGCATGGGTCTTTCTTCCCGCGCCGCAGAACGCTATATCAGCAACACAAATACGTGCATCGCAGGCCGGTTCCGGCCACCGACGGGAGTAACAGCCATAACCAGAAAGCCTTCAGCCGAGAGTGGCGCCACGCGCCGGACCGGCAGCACCCTTTCCGCGGGACAGCCACGCGTCAACGCGGCGTCATTGGGCAGTGCCGTCCAGGTGCCGGGCACGCCGCGCAAGAAGGCCGCCGTGGCTGGCCCGGTATCCAGCGAAACACGGGAAGCCGGCCCCCGTGTGGAACAGTTTCTGGATATCATCACGACCAGTCTGGAAGATGACAAGGCCGAGGACATCGTAGTCATCGACCTGACGGGCCGCGCGTCCTTCGCGGACCGGATGGTCATTGCGACAGGCATTGCGGATCGGCAGATCGCGGCCATGGCCGCCCATATCGACCGTAAGCTGGGCGAGGTCGGGCACAGGCGCGTGCGCACCGAAGGGGCGACCGGGTCCGACTGGGTGCTGCTGGATGCGGGAGATATTGTCGTCCATCTGTTCAAGGCGGAAGCGCGTGCGCTGTACGGTCTGGAACGGATGTGGGGGGCGGATCTGGATGTCCCGCCGGAGGCGCCAGCAACACCGGTGGAATGACGGGTGTTTCATCTGATTGCCGTCGGACGCATGAAGGACCGGGTGGAACGCGATCTGTTTGATCGTTATGCCAACCGGCTTTCACCGCGTATCAAGCTGGTGGAACTGCCCGAAGGGCGCGGCGCCCCCAATGAAATCAAGCGCCGGGAGGGACAGGCCATTCTGGCTGCCCTGCCTGATCGTGCGATTGTGGTGGCGATGGATGAAGGGGGCCGGACGTATGACAGTCTGGCTTTCTCGCGTGCGGTGGAACAGTGGGTCGAAACCCCGCGTCCCCTGTGTTTTGTCATTGGTGGGGCGGAAGGGCTGGATGCTGCCGTGGTGCAGCGTGCCGATCATACGCTTTCACTGGGCAAGATGACATGGCCGCACATGCTGGTGCGTGGCATGCTGGCGGAACAGCTGTACCGCGCCCGCGCCATTTCGGCGGGCCATCCCTATCATCGTGCCGGACGGCCCTGATTACAGGGCCAGCATGGCTGCTACCTGATTACCGCACGGAACGGTTCGGCGCGTCATCCGTATAGGCAAGGGAGGAAGAAGCACGACCGGCAATGCCTTCGGGTGCTTCCGCAACTTCGGTGCTGTTATGACGTGCACGGCCGAAGGGCTGGACCTGCGACATGACCGGCGGGTTACGCACGGCTTTCTGGTAAGCGCTCAGCATCATGTTCGATGTCGTGTCCGGCCGGGCATAGATGAAGCCGTAGGTCGGGTAAATGCTGCCAAACGCACCGTTATGGCTGTTCAGCGCCACGCGCACGGCCGACCAGTCATTGTTGGGGGAGACGTCGATCACCGGAACATCCCGGCTGATCCCACGCTGGCCCCAGTGGGACTGGTCAATGACAATGGTGCGGCTGTTGACGACCTGACGCACCACGGCCACATGGCCCAGCGGCATGCGGCGGGTGCCGCGGAAATTCAGGACACTGCCTTCTTCCGGCGCATTGCCACGGGCATACCGCCCGGCGGCCTTGTACCACCAGTCAACTGCATTGCCGCGGATTTCGACATCCGATGCCGCCTTGGCGAAGGCCACGCACTGGATGACGTGCCCGCGTTCATGTGTGCCGTGGCGGGCGCTGACGTGGTGGCTTACGCTATGTGCAACAGGATGCACATGACTGACATGCCGCCTGGTCGTTGCGTTGCCCTGTTCTGAAAACATGAATCCGAACGTAGCACTGAGAACGGAAAGCAAAACGCCACGCTTCAGGTTTCTGATCCACATTTTCCGCAATCTCTCCACCACCTTGGGGTGATTCCTTGATGACCCGCTCACATCGTGTTCATCGGAGTAGCAAGCCCTCTGCAACTCTGACAAGCCTGAGCTGTGACGGATGAACAGCAACATCGCATATTTCAATCAAAAACTTAATCTCAAATAAAAAATAGGAATATATTCTCTAACCGGACCGTTCAGCCCCTCTTTTTCAGCCGCTTACGTCAGGAAAACCGGAAGGGGGAACAGAAGCAGAATGATTCTTGGGAAGCGGGAAAGTTGCAAAAATGTGACATGTTTATCGGCATGCTTTCCCGCTTGCCGGTCGTCTTATTTGGTGGCGATCACCATGATCTCGACCAGTACGTCAGGGTGGGCCATCTTGGCTTCGATGCAGGCGCGCGCGGGTGCGCCATCCTTGGGCAGCCACGGGCCCCAGACGGCGTTCAGCGCGTCACGGTCATTGATGTCCTTCAGCCAGATCTGGGCCTGCAGCAGGCGGGTATTGTCGGTGCCATGCAGTTCCAGTGCTTCGTCGATCTGGGCCAGGATGTCCTTGGTCTGTGCCGTGATGTCGGCGGACAGGTCGCGGGCCACGAATCCCTGCGTGAACAGGAAACCATGATATTCCACCACCTTGGACAGGATGGCGTTGGGCTCGGTGCGGATAATCTTGCTCATGTCTTGATCCTGGTTGGTTGGCTGGCATGCGGATGGCCGCATGTCCTGCACTCTCTCTTTGCGCCGGTGGGGGCTGAGGTCAACCGTCTGTAAAACACCGGGCGAAATCCGCCAGCCGGGCCGGAGTGTCGAAGTCCGCCGCGATTTCCGGCCCGGCCGCCACCCGCAGCATCGTGGCCTCATGCCGGTGCAGCAGATGGCGTGCCCCCTGATCGCCCGTAAGGGCCAGAAGGGCGGGGAACAGGGTGCGGCTCCACAGTACGGGGTTGCCGCGCCTGCCGTCATGCATGGGCATGACGCCGGGGCGGTCGGGATGGGCCAGGAAGGTTTCGATCATGCGATCAATCAGGGCCGTGTCGATCAGCGGCATATCCCCCAGGCAGACCAGCGCGCCAGCAACACCCGGATGGGCGCTGGTGGTGCGTATACCCGCAGCCAGTGTTTGCGACAGGCCGCACGCATGGTCCGGCGCGGTGATGAACCGGGGTGTGCAGTCAGCTTGCGTATCCGTTAATGCCGCGGCCCTGATCTCGGCTGCGCGGTGTCCCAGCACGACAGTTACAGGGTTGGCCCGGCTTGCGGTCACGGCGCGTAGGGTGCGGGCAATCATTGGCAGGCCGGTGGCATCCGGCGCCAGCAGCTTGTGCATGGGGTGTGTGCGGCTGGACCCACCTGCCGCCAGCACGATGGCTGCGACGGACGGTCCGGCCTGCGTCATGACCAGCCCGAAATCCGCCCTAGCGGCCTGTTGTGCCGCACGGCCACGATTTCAGCCAGAATCGACAGGGCGATTTCCGCAGCTCCCACCGCCCCGATGGCCAGCCCCACGGGGCCATGGATGCGGGCGATCTGTGCTGCCGAAAATCCGGCCTCGCGCAGTCGCTCCACGCGGGATGCCTGTGTTTTGCGCGATCCCAGCGCGCCTATATAGAAGGCGTCGCCATTCAGGGCGTAATGCAGGGTGGGATCGTCCAGCTTGGCATCATGGGTCAGGGTCACGATGGCGGTCTGGTTATCTACCCCCAGCCGCGCCAGTGTCTCATCCGGCCAGTCGGTTTCCAGCGTGATGCCGGGAAAGCGTTCGGGTGTTGCCAGCTGCGTGCGGGGATCGATCACGGTTACGCTGAATCCCGTGGTCTGCGCCATGGGGGCCAGCACCTGTGCGATATGCACCGCTCCCGCAATCAGCAGGCGTGGCGGCATGGGAATAAGGTGCAGGAACCACAGGGCTTGCCCGTTCGCATCTTCCAGCCGCAGGCTGCGGCCCGTTTCAAAGACGTCCTGCGCACGGGCGGCAAGGCGCGCGTCCAGATCGCACGACGTGTTGCCCCCCGGTGCGGCATCCGTGCGGTACAGCAGGCGGGACGCGCCTGTTGCCATATCCGTCGCCACGATAACCGGCACGCGGGCGCGGCGTTTTTCCGCCACGGTTTCCAGCATGGCCAGATCCAGCGTGCCCTGTGGGTGGACCGGTGTGCGCACGGCAGCGACATACACATCCAGCAGGCCACCACAGGCAAGCCCGACCGCCCATGCATCGTCACTCGATACGCCATAGGACAGGGCCGCGGGACGTCCCGTTTCCATGACGCCCTTGGCTTCCTCGATCACCGCGCCTTCAACGCAGCCGCCGCTGACCGATCCCTCGATGCGGCCATTGGCGCAGACCGCCATCATGCTGCCGGCGGGGCGGGGGGAACTGCCCCATGTCGAGGTGACGGTCGCCAGGGCGCAGGGCTGACCCGCCCGCGCCCATTCGATCAGGAGATCCAGGGGATCCCGCGTGGATGAAACCTGTGTCATAGCAGGACTACTCTATCAGCACGCATACATGCGCACCAGCCGGTGGACATGCGTGGGTCGTCCCCCCATATATTGTCACAACATTGGGGCCACCCCGACGTGGGGGGCGCATGAATGGAGTCATATATAAATGAGTTATGTCGATCCTGCCTGGTATGTTGTTGCCGATAACATTCATGCCCGTATCCTGAAGCATGGCGAACATGGACTTGCGACGTTTGAACACCTCAAGAGCGACGATGCAAAGGGCATGGACGCCCCGCGCAATGGCGCCTACGGCAAGGTCATCGCCGAATTCCTGAACACGGCCGTGCGGCAGCAGAAGGCACCGGCCATTGCGATCGCCGCCCCCGGTGATGTCATGCACCAGATCCGCACGCATCTGGACGTGCATACCCGCCCGCTGGTGGTCAAGGAACTGGAACGTGACCTGACCAATACCCCCGACCACGAACTGGCCGGGCATTTCGACATTCCGGCCACCGGCTGGCGCCTGCCCAGCGTGGGCTGAGCAGCGACTGGTCGTCTGATGCGCCCCGCGGTAACGTGGGGCGCTTTTTTTATATGTAGGGCTCCGCGCATGCCGACACCTCTTTCCCTTGAAATCGTGCCCGTCACCGCCTTCGGTCAGAACTGTTCCATATTGTGGAACCCGGACACGCGTCATGCGGTCGTGGTCGATCCCGGTGGTGACGTGCCGCGCATCATGGCGTTCATTACGGAGAAGGGACTGTCGGTTGACGCCATCTGGCTGACCCATGGCCATCTGGACCATGCGGGCGGGGCGGATACGCTGCGGCGTGAACTGTCCGCGCGGCAGGACGCCCCGGTGCCGGTGATCGGGCCGGACCGGGCGGATGACGCGCTGCTGTCCTCCATTACCCGGCAGGCCGCCCTGTTTGGCCTGAGCGGTCTGGAAAACGTGCGCCCGGACAGGTTTGTGGAACATGGCGAGATACTGGATGCGCTGGGACATCGGTTCGAGGTGCGCCATGTGCCCGGCCATACCCCCGGTCATGTCATTTTTCATGATCCCGAATCCCGCTTCGCCTTCGTGGGCGATACCCTGTTCCGGGGCGGGGTGGGGCGTACGGATTTCCCTTATGGGAATCATGACCAGTTGATCGAAGCCATACGGCGGGAATTGCTTCCGCTGGGCGATGATGTCACGATCCTGCCCGGTCATGGTCCCGCGACGACAATCGGCGCGGAACGGAAGGGCAATCCCTTCCTGAACTGACAGGCAGATAATAAGGGTGCAGGAGAGAATTTGCGTATGATGTCCTTCAAGGCAGGCCGGTGGCTGGCCCTGGCCGCATGTATGGCCGCCGTGTCCATTCCCGCCATGGCGGCGGAAGAAACGGGGGAACCGACCCACGCGCAGCGCGCGCTGCCAACGGTGCCGCTGACCATTACATCGGCTGATGGCGTCAAGCATGTGTTTACCGTGGAAAAGGCCATGACCCCGCGGGAGCAGCAGGTGGGCGAGATGTATCGTCCGTCCGTTCCCGCTGATGGCGGCATGATCTTCGTCTGGCCCTTCCCGCGTCAGAGCGACATGTGGATGCAGCATACGCAGGCATCGCTCGATATCGTTTTTATCGGCCCGGATAACCGCGTGTCCTCGATCGTGGAAAATGCCGTGCCGCTCAGCCTGGCGCGTATCAGCAGCCATGGCCCCGTGCGCGCCACGCTGGAACTGCAGGCGGGCATTACCGAAAAATTGGGAATCGTCGTCGGTGATCGCGTGGATTCGGCTGTGCTGAATGGTGGCCCATCCCCTAAGTAATTCCCTGGATTGTTGGTTTTCTGTGGTTTTTTGTTTTCGGG
>NZ_BANF01000037.1 GCF_000964425.1 Komagataeibacter intermedius TF2
ATCTTCAACATGTCCTCGATTGCGGGCCGGAAAGTCTTTACCGGCCTAGCCGTCTATTGCGCCACCAAGGCCGCCGTCGCGGCATTTTCCGATGGACTCAGGATGGAGATCGGGCCAAAGTACAATATCCGCGTCACCTGCATCCAACCGGGTGCCTTGAAGTCGGAACTGTACGAGCAGATTACGGATGCCACTTACCGCAGGCAGATGGATGACCTGGCGGCGTCCATGACCTATCTGGATGGCGAGGACATCGCTGATACAATCCTGTTTGCCCTGAACGCACCATCCCGCATGGATGTCGCAGAACTGTTCGTTCTGCCCACCGAACAGGGATGGTAAGGATCAGAATCATGAAAGAACTTCGGCGGGAGCAATTTCTTCAGGACATTAAAGTTCAAGGTCGGACAGCCCCGGATGATCGTCGGGGCGTCTTCCCGCA
>NZ_BANF01000036.1 GCF_000964425.1 Komagataeibacter intermedius TF2
CAATTTGCCAGACACCGCACACCGACGGTTGCCCTGGGTCGGATTGCCTCTGCCGGAACCCGGATCCGGGCGCAGGGCAGACTGATCTCCGATCTTCTCTGCCCTGTTG
>NZ_BANF01000035.1 GCF_000964425.1 Komagataeibacter intermedius TF2
TATTCCCTGAGATTGACAAGGGCATCGACGACATCCCGCCACCATGTCGGATCGTCTTCTCCCGCATGGTGGGGCAGGCTTATGCCCAGCGATGTTATTGCGGCATCGACATCCGGCTCGATCCCTGGCGTGTAGATTTTGGGCGTGCCCCCCTGCACCCCGGTACAGAGGCGGTAGGCTTCATCAATCACGTCCTCTACCAGATGGTCCATGCCCTCCCACGGCCTGCCATCCAGCGGCGTGGCAAGGAGCGAGATGAAATTCTGCAGGAAGACGCGCTCGAGTGGCAGGGGATATTCCAGCCCGACCTGGGTATCGAAGACATTGACCTCGAAGCCCGGGATTGCCTGCATCTTGACGTAAACTGCCTCGTGCTGGCGTTCGGGGCCAAGCGCGTTGCGCAGCATCTCGATCAGTCCACGCGAGGACGGGCCGATGTCGAGCTTGCCGATATAGGGGAGCTTCGTGCCGTGGCTGCTGATCGCGGCGCTGCTGAGGATCAATCCCAGCAGAATGGTATTGGCCAGAACGGACTTTCCGCCGCCAGGCGGGGCTACGATAATGTCTACGACGGATGGGCGTAGCCCGCCCCCGGTCGGATCATAGGGCCAGATTGAACCATCGGGTTTGCGGAAGAGAATGGATCCCCTCTGCCACGGTGACGCACTGCGTGCCCACGGCATCATGGAGAACGCGTCACCGACAAGAGCGAGCGATGAGGTCGCAGTCGAACCGAGCGCCAGGGCAGGGACAGAACCCATGGCCGCTTCCAGCGGATCGCCGGAGATCCGCGTTGTCTTGCTGTTGCCCCACGCATCAATCGCCTGGGAGAGGTCCGACGCCTGCCGTCGCAGCTTCGCCTCTGCTCCGACCGGAGCCCAGGTTGTAGCGGTCATGCGCATCCGCACGGAATTATGGTTGTTTTTCTGGCGCTCGAGCTTGAGTGCGGCAAATGCCCGTCGAATGTCGCTATTTCCGGGGAACATCGCCAGAAACCCGGCTCCGGCTTCCTTGAAGCCGAAGGCGGCGCGGCCACCGCCCTCCAGGATCATGGCGCTGCGCCATGGCAGTCTCTTGCGGCCAAGCACGCTGGAGAGTTCGGAGAACGGGCGCGGATCCTCTGGGCCAATCGTCATGTCGACCGGGGCGTATGTATAATCCCCCACGGTCACGAGCTGTCCGCCTTTCGTTTCGGCGTCGGCATTGAAGATCTGGTCCCGGATCGCTGGCCAGAGCAGGCCCTGCGGATGGGGCTGCGGGTCATCCAGATCGTCAGGAAGCCGTGGCATGACCCGGTCACCCAGCAGGGTCGGTTTCCAGGCGGAGCCCGCCGTTTCACGGTAGGTTGCCTCGCGCGCTACCTGCAATGCCTGATGTGGACCGAGAAATTCGCAGGAAATGTCGAACCCCTGCAAGGCAGCCTGCACGCGTGAAATGAACGATTCATGGCGGGCCGCCATGATATCGGAGCGCAGGGCAAAACGTTGGGTATTGCCCACGCGGGGAAATTGGGAGGCAAGGGTCCTGCGCTCCTCTGCCACCTGTTTGCGGTCCTCACGTGTCAGCACGCTGGGCCGGGTCCACAGGACATAACAAGTGGCCTCCCAGCGCATGACGTTTGGCCAGCGCCGGCGCCTCTCTTCGATGACATCCGAAAGGTCTGCTCCGATCTGTCGGGCTATGGACCGGCAGCCATTGAGGCTCAGTCGGTCAATCTCGATACCTGAGCGCTCGGGATCGGAAATATACCATCCCACAATGGCATGGCCACGTTCTTCAAGGAGACCCTGCAATTCTATACGCTGCTGCTCGGCGAGCGCTTCCACTTCCTGCCGCGTGCACATGCGACGCAGGCCATTGATGCGCAGTACGGAGACATATTCACCGCGTTTGGTGATGAGATGGTCCCCGTGCGTACTTTCCACATCGCAGAATGAGGCAAGGGGCTGGCGCAGCCCGAGGCTGATGCCGGCCAGCAGACTGGAAAGAATACCGCCCATTGATATGATCCTGTCATGTCATGACCGGTTGGGGATCGGCATCAAGCCATTCCCTGACAAGCGCCGGGTAGATGTCGGTGGGTCCGTTATGGAGACGGCCCAGGGGGAGGAGCCGGATGCCGTCCATCAGGGCGGTCGCGCTTTCATTGATCTGCGGGTCCGCCCGGTTCGCCATCAGCAGGGCAGTCGCCAGCAGTCGGGGAGACGTTGTCTCCAGCCGCCGCCGGGCTTCGGCCGTCCGCGCGTGCAGAGCGCGGAGCACAGCGAGAGCGCTTTTGCATTGCGCAGGCATCATCGCGGTATCCGACCCTGACGCGATCGCGTCCATTGCACGATGCCAGACGGCATCCTGTCCGTTTGGCCCATTGCCGAGCGTCTGCATGAGGGTCTGATGCGCGCAGCGGGTCAGGGTCATGATGCGGGTCTGCGGCAGTTTCGGCCACCATATCAGGACGGCTTCGCGTTCAATGGCCGGACGGGTCGGATCCTGCAGGATGTTGCATAAGGCGCAAACAGGACCGGATCCGTCACCGCGCCATGGAAACCTGCGACCGGGCGTTATCAGGCCGCAGCAGGCGCATGTGAAAAGGCCCGGCTCACCCATCTCCCCGGCGCCTGGCGCTGACGGATCCCATGGGCGCGGCAGCAGCCGGAAAGACTGTGTGAGACGGGCCATTGCGATCGGGTTCCTAGCCGCCGCTCGTGAACTGATAGGCCTGAGCCTGCGTACCAACGGTTGCCGAGCCACCGGACGCGGTGTTGGCAGCCTTGTTGATCCACTGCGGACCCGTTGCGAAAAGACCGCACAGCACGATGCCGGCGATTGCCATACCGACCTTTCCGGGCGAACGGTTCTGTTCGTTGCGGCTCTGCCAGGCCGCCCATACGCCGCCGATGAAGCAGATGAAGGCAGCAACATACATGCAGGCGGCAGCAACAAAGCCGCCTGCGGTCAATGCTTCCTGGGCGGTAGCCTGCATCTGCGCTCCGATACCGTTCGCGCTACCGGTTGCGGACTGGGCCAGCGCGTGGCTGGCAATGAGGATCGGGACGGACAAGGTGCCGAGTGCCGTGACGGCGCGCTGTCTGTATCCGGCCCGTTGGGTCACCAGACGCGTCAGTCGCGCCGCGCTGGGGGTGCTTGTGCGAGAGAGGTTCATGGTCAAGGGCTCCGTTAAAGAGGGAGGCATGTCCCTCGGGGGAGTCTTCGGCCAGTAACATGCGACTGCGAATGTTTTTTCCGAAAAAATCTGTCTTATCGAACGGTATACTATGACTTCGGTATAAAAATGGCTATCCGGCGTTTCGGGTTGATGGGCTGAATCCCCGGTTCGTTGGGAAGGCAGCTCAGGCCACCGCCTGAGCTACCATATCGGGGTGCCGTCCGATGACCCGAACGTAGGCTACAGCGAAGTCGGGGGCCATCGCCCGTGCCTGCTCCCAGTCCCGTAACGTGCCGACAGGAACGCGGAAACGACTGGCAAACTCGACCTGAGACAGACCGAGATCGTTACGGGTTTTACGGATCAACCGCGCCCTTTGCCCACGCTCCATGCCTTCGATGGATACCGCGCGGTCTTTGGAATCCGCCGGATCAGCAGGCAGAATGATATGCTCTCTCTTCACCTTTGTTGCTCCTTCTCACGGAAATGAAGCGGGGCAGATCGTCCCGCCAGACAAACACACCGGTGAACAGCTTCTTGCCCACGACGCCAACCACTTTGTAGCGATCCTCCTCATCCTCAATGCGGATGGTAGGCAAGATCAGGTGATTATCGTCCTCGAAAATACGGTCGCCAAAGGTCAGAGACAGCGTGTGCTTTTTTGGTTGGCGAGGTCTTTTGCGGGGTCAAACCTGTTATCCATGAGACGATAATACGGGATTACCGTAGTTATTGTAAAGTGAAAACTACGGGTATCCCGTAACTTTTAGCCATTTCGACAGGTCGCCATCAACCTCGTATGCCCGATAGCATAAAAATCCGGGGCATATATCTTTATCCAGAATCGCTCGAATCCTTAGTAATAACGAAATATTTCTTGTTTAATTTCTGGAAAATATGAACAGTAAGCGAAAGTGATCGAGCGTAGTTTAGGTACTACCGCGAATACACCCCTCTTTTTGCACGGACCTCAACTTTGATGGGTCTGTTACCCTCATCATAAACAAGTTTTACACGGTCAACCGTTGGTTGGAATGGACGATAAACTTTCAATTGTCCTTGATAGGCATTTTAGAAATACCATAACCAAGAACACCAATGATGATTGGCATGCCAATGAAGGCGAAGAACTGCATAAAGGTCATTCTCGAAGCCCTCCTAAAACGGCTTGTGCCCGCTGATGGCGAAAATACGCCATTCCCAGCCAGAAAGCGACTCCCAAGATAACGATATGAGTAGGAATGCGGTTGGCTGTCAGATTAAAAAATGACGCAGCCAAGGGAGATAGGACACCTAGCGAAAGGCAAGATCCTGCAGCGGTATTCAGCAGGTTTGCCCGTAGTTTGGTCCGTTCGTTATGAACAAGATTACCCATCCCAGCCATCGCGTTCGGCGGCTTCAAGTTCCCTTGCGATCAGGCGGCGGATTGCTCCAGCATGGTTAATGCCCTGGCGCACGGCCTCATGTGACCATCTCTCCAGATGGGGGTGTCCCGCTTTTTCGGGTTATCATTTCCCAATTTTATCATGTTTATCGGTTATTAAAAAAATGCGCAGGAAGAAAGTCTCGAACCTTAGCCAATCTCAGCGCTACGGGTTGGGTCATGATTTTAGCCGGACGTTGTCCAGTGGCTCAGGATCCAGGTTGCTTCCTTGACGGGATTGAGGAGGATCACGCCGAAAACGAACTGGATGAGGCAACTGAGTTTTGAGCGGTTTGTTTTTCCGGTCGCCGACGCGTTCCACGCAACGACTGCCATGAACGCCGCCCAGGCGCCGAACATTTCGAAGAACAGGGCGAAATCACTGACGATTGACAGGATGGCATCCTCTGGGCCTGTCCCGGAAATGACGCTTCCGGTCGCGGCATCCGTATAGCCGGTGACAGAAGCTCCCAGCGAAACCTGCGTATCGAGACCGGCAGAGGTGGTGGACTTGGTGAGTATCCTGTCAAAGGTGGCAAAGACGCCAGAGAGGACAATCCCGATCCAGGGCACCCAGGGGCGCCCGACGAACGGGTTCTGGGGCTGGCGCTGCTGCCATAATCCCCATGCCCCGGTCAGGAAGGCAATCCACGCTGCAATATAGCAGGCCATTGGCAGCAGCCAGGCCATGGCGAGAGCGAGATCGTTGACGAGGTTGACCAGACCTTGCACGTCGATGTGTCCTTGCCTTACTGGATGATGCCGCGTTCAGCCTGGATCACCCACATCGTGCCGCGTTGGGAGATGGCGCGCACACGACCATATCCGCGGAGATCGGTGCCGATTTCGATTTCGGACTGTGGCGGTTGCCCGGCTGGTGCCGCATCGTCCTGCACCATGGCAAGCTGGGGAGATGCAGCAAGTATCCGGTAGTGCGGCGTCCATGTCGGGGGCGGAGCAGGAGGCATCTGGCGCATTTTCGCTGTCCGGGACGCTGGAGATTGCGGCGGCGTTGGCGCCAGCTGCGGCTCGGCCGCCGCTGCTTCCAGGGCTGCCCGTGCCTTGTCGGCTGTGGCACGTGTGGCAGCCGGTCCATCTGACGGGGGCGCTTCGGCGTCGGCCACGGCTCGTTTCGCTTCGAGGAGCGACATCCGGCGGTTGAGATCCGAAGCCTTTGCCGTATCTGCGATACGCAGTCGGTCAAGATCCTGCCGGAGTGCTGCGATCTCGCTACGGGTCCGCTGCACCAATGCTGCTTCTTCCGTCACAAGCTTCAGCACCTGCAACTGGTCATCCGATGTCATGGGAGCCGCTTGCAGGCGGGTCGCTTTCTGGACCGCATCGTCCGTCGGAACAGCGTTTTCGATGCCGATATCGTGTCTCTGCGCAGGCGTGTTCTCGGTCGGCAGAGGTGCCGGTGTTGGGACGGCGGGATGGGGCGGCTTTTTCATAGCAAGGAGTGCCTTGAGATCCTCATCTGTAGCCGAGACCTGAGGTGCCGGGGGTGATGGCAATGATGTAGGTGAGTGCCCCGGCGCTGGAGACGCTTTGGGGCCTGATGGTAGCGGGGCGGAAATCATTCCGACTTCCTGGCCCACGGGAGACGCCTGCTTCTTTGCTATGCCCATCACGAGGAAGAGGGAAAGCAGACTGCCGACGGCAGTACCCGCGATCATGACCTGCCTGCGACGCGGAAGCGCCCTGAAAAGGGCCATTGCATGTGGAACGGGTCGGTTCCTGTCAGGCGCTGCTGTCACAGGTTGCGGGTGAGGGGAGGGAGGCTCGGCAATTATGTCCGCCTCGGGCGAAGGGTCAGGCTCGGGCGTCGTGGCCAGCTTGCGGAACGGCACAGGTTCAATGCCGCGATCCGCGCTGAACGGATCCCGGGACGTCGTTGCGGTTGCGGCTGAGGTCATGGTGAATGCTGCCTTCTGGTAGAGAGTGCAGAATTCGCCGATATCATGCGACCGGTGCGCGAAACTTACTTCTTCATGACGACGTCCGACATGAAGATCACGCCAACACTGACCTGAGCGGCAAGGTTTACGCGCGGCTGGGTCGGCATCTGCTGCATGAGCGCGCTATTGACCTGCGAGGCCGCTGCACCGGCCGCCACGCCCAGTTGTTGCGGGAAATTCAGTGACTGGACGTAGTTGACGTTGCCGAGGGCTCCGATCGAACCGGTTGTGTTCGACGTCATTTCGATCGCCTGCCCGAGACCCTGGACAAAGGCGGCAGCGGCGGGAAGAACAAAGCGCTCAACGTATAGCTGGTCAACGCTTGAGGCCACCGCAGCTTCCATGGTGTCCGGTGCAACCACCATACCTTCGACCTGGATCGGGGTCGGATCGTTTTTATGGAAGACCTGATCAACGCGGACAACCAGCCTGTTCAGATGTCCCCCGGCCCTTCTGACGGATGCTTTCATCCTGTCGCCAGCGAGTGGACCTGAATCAGCTTCCAGGATGATTTCTCCCCCGAGATCGCTGTTGGTTGCTGAAACCGTATGGGCGTAAATCCCCCGCCCGGCAGGAACAAGGACGCGGGAGAGGGCCGTCTGGGAATTTGCTGTCGCCGCCGAAGTTATTGAAGGGGAGACCACCGGTTTTTTTGTCTGCTCCCTTCCGGTTTGCGTCTTTTCATACAGGACATTTGTGACCGGAAAGCGTCCATCAAGACGGCCCGCGAGATCCATGATCGCATGTCTGTATGCGGTGATGGCGTCTTTCTGGAGCTGCGGGTCACGTGGCATGGCTGCACGGAAGGCTGCATCCGTCTGCACTGGTACGACGGGAACGCTTGGCACGACCTCAGGCGCGTGCGAGGCTGGCGCCGCGGCGGCCCTGGCCATCGCCGGGTTGGCGTCCGCCCCGACCTCCTGGGCGACTGCGGGCGGGGGAGGCTTGTCGTCGGGATGGGTGAGCGTGCCCGGCGCAATATCAGGTGAATACGACTGTCCCGCAGTCTGTGCCCGACCAGCCTCGTCGCGGATCTGATCTTCGCGGAGTTCCTGCTGACGCGGATTGGAATTCAGGCCGCCGGGCAGGGGGTTGGCGGCAGGCGGCCTGCCGGGGTCCGAGCGTGGAAGCTCCTTACGGTGGATGGTGGAGATGAGTAGCGTGACGCCAAGAACGGTGCCGATACTCCCAAGGATTGCGAGCAGACGCCGGTTTCCGCCCCGCGACGCATCACTGAACAGCTGGTTGAACCTGGGTTTCATCACTGTGCGTCCCTGATATGGGCCGAGACCGTCCGTCCCGCATCGGAGAGAAGGACAACGGGAGACTCATGGAAAGCATAGAGCGTGTATCCCCCTTCACCGTGCTCCATGCTGTCCGATGAGGGCGTCATGAGGTGAAGGCGCGTGCGAAGATAGACCTCGTTTCCAATCCGCCAGGCGCGCACGTCATCGGGGGAAATACCCTCGACGGCCAGCGGAACGGCTGACGCTGGTGGAATGCCGCTTAGCATGGCGTTCATGTAGGGCTCGCCTGTCGCGGGCACTCCGGGGCGGCTGCCGACCGGCTCCCGGGCATTGGGCCCTCCCTCGGACATGCGAACGGTCAGGTTGTCATCGTAGGATCCACGTCCCGCGATCAGCAGGAAGGAGACCGGCTTTGGCGCGTTCTGAAGCGTTACGAGCAGTCCGCCTCTGGGCTGGAGCGACATCGGTTCGATATTGATGGTATTGGAGCCCTTGAACGGGACGCAGGTATAGAAACCTGTTGTCTCGACCGCAGGATTCCCGGCCGACGCGCCGCTTTTACCGGAAGCACAGTTCGTGCTGCCGTCCGGGTTGGCGGAATTGCCAGACGTATTCCATGCGATCGGCCAGGGCTGTCCCGTGCTGTCCACGAAGGACAATGCGGTCGGATAGCCTTTTGTCGTAAAGATCAGGCTTGTCTGCTGACCAGGCGCAAAGGAGACACGGATCGCCGGGCGCGCATTAGGGGTCGCGAATTCCGTGCCGACCTGCTCCGTGGCACGACGCACGTCCTTCAGGCGTTCCCCCAGCCGAAGGATTTCTTCGGGTGTGAAGGGAATGGCCTCATGCTCGGCTTCATCTTCGGCTGCCTGATCCTGATCGTCTGCAGGTGTCGTTGCCGCAGGCCCGGGCTGTGATGGCTGCTGTGCGAGTGCCGCAAGTGGCAGGACGGACAGGGTCAGCGGAAAGAGAGAAAGAATTCGCACGGTTGTCACTCCCTCCCCGACGAGACGACAAGCTGTTCGATGGCCAGTCCATCCGGGTGATCCAGATCCTCCACGCGATCAATCGTCACGGTTGCCATCAGCATTTGCGTATTCTGCTGGTTGACGTTTTCGCAGGTCTGGATGAAAGGAAACTGTATCACGTAGCGCGCGTGTCGCTGCACGACTGTCTCGGCGCGTACGGTCGCGGCCCGTGTCGGCTGCGCATAACAGAGCAGTTTTGCATCTCTGAGTTTCGCCAGATTCCCCTGCGTAATGAAAGACTTTGCAAAGGTGTTCCATCCGTTGAGCGTGTAGTGAGCACCCGCGGTGTTCATCTGGGTTGGAAAATCACGATAGTTGATGTTGTAGGGTGCGATCGCCCATTTGACGGCCCAGCCGAGAAGCTGGTCCTGGCCAAGTACAGGACTGGTGAGCGCCACGGCCGGTCTGGGAGCGTTCTGGCCGTCAACGTAGAAATAGAGGGGTGTGGGCGGGTGTGCACGGATATAGGCGTCGTGTGCCGCGAACACGATGACCACGCCTGCCAGTGCGATGTTGAGCAGTAGCGATCTATCGACAACGATCCCCTGAAAGTCGGGGTCGGTAAGCCGCCTGGTTACTGCGGAATTAAACAGCCGCATGGCGCGCCTCCCTTACGGGGGCATGAAAAAAGGTGGTCATCACTCTACTCTCATTTCCCGACGGTGATGAGAGCAGGCTGGAAGTCTATCTTGCGACCAGCACGTTTTTTCTTTGACGGTTTGCGCTACTACTCAGGCGGCAATGCCATGCGTGGCGGCAATGCTGCGGCGGTATCGTCTGCTGACCCGGTCACCACCCTTGCGGCTGGTCCAGAAAAAGCATCCGCTCTTGCAGAGGCATTCCCGCCGGATGTAGTGGTGTTCGCCGATATAATGTTCGGCCCTCGCGAGAATGAACCAGGGCACTTTGGCGCCGCGTCGTGGCGGAAGCTGCTCCCAGCAGCTTTGGGACTTCAGCGCGCTTTCCGAAATAAGGAAATCCCGTGCAATTTCACGCGGGTTCTGAAATGCAAAATGGCGGTAGGCGATTTCGATGTTGGCGGCCTCGTGCCACCGTACCTTGTCTCCTCCCTTATGTCCTGTGAGGGTCAGCCTGCTGAGGCTGTTCCTGACAAGCCATGTCCGTCCCCGCCGGGCTTCGGGTGGAAGCAGCGAAGCCTGTTCCCATGTGAGGACAACTGCGGGATCTGCGGGAATGGCGCTCCGCTTTTCGGCAAGTATGGTCTCCGCCTGTATTTTTGAGAGCCTGATGCGCGGTGGCAGGCCAAGCTGCTTTCTTTTTGCACGCACGCTCCCGGCCGAGCGGCCAAGCATCTCGGCTATGTCGGCGGTTTTATCACCACAGAGCCAGCGTTGGCCAAGGATGAGCAACTGGGTCCTTGTCCATGCTCCCCTGCGTGCAGGCGCTTCATAAAAAACATTCTGGGGTCGGTCGGCCCATTGCGCGACTGACTCCTTTACCTCCTGCACTGTCAGGGTAAGCATTGTCGCTACAAGGACCTCGTCGCACAGCCTGGCATAGAGGGCGCGCGTCATTTCTGGCGTGGGATAGGTCTGAAGCCATGTAAACAGACCGTGTTTTATAACCTGGCCGAACGATGCTGACTTCATGGCGGTATGCCCTCGTCATCGCGTTTTCGGGATAGGCTGCGTGTTTTGGGAATAATATCTCTTAAGCGTTATATAACCGTCAAGAAATAAATAGCGCAGAACGCGCTAATATGACTCCAGACGCGGTTTCCGGTCCGCGTTGGTGATCCGCCGGGCCACATCACCTGGAATGGACAGCCCAAGGCATAGGGTCTGCCATAAGAAAGGAGACCTCTTTCCTGACAGTCTCCATACCTTCATCACCCGGTCAGTGGTTTGCGATATCGTCGAGGTGACCAATAATGGACTCGAGATCAGCGAGGGCTTCGAGTTGTGATTGCGCGGACATTGCCCACGCGGTCATGTCCAGGGAACGCAAGAGGTCTGCGTCGTCATGTATTCCCGGGATCAGGTAATAAACGGAGACGGACAGTCCTTCGGCAATGCGATAAACCGTTTCAAGGCTCGGATTTCTCAGCCCTGCTTCGATCAGGCTCAGGCTGGTCAGGGAAACATGTGATTTATGGGCGATCTGGCTCGCTGTTGCCCCCTGAAGCGTCCTGAAGATCTGAATCCTGCGCCCAAATATCTCGAGGAGGTCCTGCCGTTCCCCCGAGGTGAAGGCGACACTGTGTGAATAATGATCGATCGGCAATCTGACCGGTATTTCCGGCAGGTTAAACGTCTTTGAAATATTGCCAATAATGTCGCGTAATTTCTGGATTGCCAGATTGTAGTCCGAACACTGCTTCATGGTCTTTTTCAGCTGCGTGGCGGATGCCACCAGATCCAGATGGGCAAACCATGTACCTTCTGGTGCGCCTTGCGGAAGAATATCGCGCGGATCTATCTCAAATACCCGTAGCAGCGCCGATAATGTTTCCAGGGAAACCGGACGACCGGCTTCGATGCTCCGTATGACCGATACATTCAACCGTGCCAGTTTGGCGAGGTGTACCTGCGTCCAGTCAAGCGCAGTGCGCCTGTCATAAATGATTTCCCCAATGTCTCTATATAATTGGCCGGATGCAAATAAAGCCTCGGCTTGCATCTTGCCATTGTCATGGGACATTTTCGTTTACTCTCACGGCGGGCGTTTTCCTCGGCAAAAGAAACTTCCAACATCCAGAAGATATCGACTGGTCACGTCCTGACAGGGGATCACGCGTGACGGAACGTCATGATAGTCGAGTTGGAGCCCGCAAAAAAGGTGTCTGAGGTCGCAAAGGCCGCTGCTCTGGTCAGGAGAACTTGATGGAGACACTCATATGCCTGTTATGCCTGCCGTGGTTATGGCGCTGGCCTCTGGCCCCATATCTGTCACACCTGCCGCGTTTCATCTTGTCCAGACAACTTCTCCGGACACTCCGTCCCAGCCGGCGTTGATGGGGACAACCGGCGGGGAAGCCTTACCATCACCGGGAGACGCTGGGCAGGAAGGTCCGGGCGCATTGGCTGATACTGGTGTGGATCCTCGAACATCCGGGAATGTTCCAGCCCGTCGGTATTTCCATATCGCCAGCGGTTATGGAAAGCAGGTCCCACTTGGTTTCGCCGTGCGTCAGATCGTTCCGCATGGGGTGCGTGTGGTGTTCGCGGCGGACGTGGACACCAGCGTTCCTGTTGACTGGCAGGGCGGCCGGGAATGGAACAAGGTTCTGGCGACCACGGTAGCCCAGGCGGGTGACGTCATTGATGTTGGTCATAATAAAGTCGCGGTCCGACGTCGAATTCGCTGACTGGTCGCATGATGGCCCGACACCTTCGTCGTAATCACCCGAGGAAGGTTCCATGAACAAGCCCTCATCCGTCCGGAAATCCGGACTTTCTTCCCCGATGCCCAATGTCTCCCTTGCGCTGGATGCGCTCGGCGAGATCTGGCGCATCAGGGGCGGGGAGGACGTCATCGCGATGTTGGACAATGATATGACAGCGAGGACGGCCTGGCACGCCATCCTCGCTGGTGTCGCGCCGCATGAATGGCCGGATCTGGTCAGCTCCCTTGACGCGCTGATCCCCTATCTGCGCGGCCGCAGGGACCTGTTGTCGGCGGACAGCCCTTTTGGACGGGGCGTAATCTCGGAAAGCAGGCGCCAGGCGCTTCATCGCCTTCTTGCTCCGGAAAGGATTGCCCTGCTGGAGGCTGTGACGCGTCCGGCTACACGTCAGGAGGCCGCATGATCGGTCTGCGCTTCCGTGTCCTGTTGTCAGTGGCCGCCGCTCTTGTATCGATACAGGGGCATGCGCAGACCATGTCATCAGCCGCCTCTGGCGCCACGACATCTACGGGAAGCGTCGGCTGCGCCGCCCTGACCCAGGCGGCGGCAACAGCCGTAAACGAACGCGTTCAGGCCAACGATGCTTACGAAAAGCAGCCGGATAGCGTCAACGGCCTATCCTGCCTGAGCAATTTTTTCAACGGCACCGGATTGAATCTCATCACGAACGGCCTTGACCCCGCGGCACTCCTGCAGGCCGTCGAGGGCCAGATAGGTGGCCAGGTCTGTCAGGCCGCACAGGCGGCATGGGGTAACGCCATGGGGTCGACCCAATGTGGACTCAGTTTGTCAGGCGTTAACCTGGGGCTCGGTTTTGGCTCGAGTAGCGGGCTCATGTGCCCGAGCCTGAGTTTCGGTGGTGGTGGGCCGCCAATCGCGACCGCCATTGCGGGGACGTCGAGCGGTACGACTGATCTGTATATCAACGGATCTCCCCAGCTTCCGACCGGATACAGCCTGAGCAATCTCGTGGACGGAGTGTTCTGATGCGCAGGCTGCAGATGGTTATCATTGGTGTTGCTTCGTGCGTCTGCGTGCTGGCAGTCACGCCGCGTCCGGCATACGCGCTTTTCAGTGACGCCGCTGTCGTTGCAGCGATCAAGCTTCTTCAGGCGTTCACGGGCAACGCCCTCAATACGATGACAAAAAATCTGACGGACAGCATCGATTCAAACCTCAGTAGCCTTACAAACCCGAATTCCGTTGCGTCTCTCCTGACGAAGGGTTTCACGCAGGTTGCCAATTACGCGAAAGCCCAGGTCGGTGCCCAGTCGCAACTCATGGATGCCCAGGACGCAGCGATGGCCGGATTTCTACGGCGCCAGCAGGAAACCGGAATCCGGGACGAGCATATGATGAACCCGGAATTCTGCGCGGGCCTTGACGCCCAGCAGTCCACCGTGGCCGCGTCCAAAGCGGCGCGCTCTGCGGTGTACGCCATTGCGACCGTGAGCGATCCCCGCGGTGAGGCAGGTCAGGGAACGCCCTCCTATTACGGCAAGTCACAAGGCACGGATGCGAACATGTCCCTGCACCTCAAGCGCTACTGTTCATCCGACGACGTGGCGCAGGGGCTCTGCTCTTCCGTGTCCCGGCTGCCGAACGCCGACCAGCGTGCCGCCAGCCTGTTCGGCGCCGATACCCTGTCCGCGGATGGCGCAGTGGATGCAGCCAATGATTATGCGACCACGCTCATCCAGCCGGTAGCGCCGGCGGCCCTGCGTGGCGAGCAGCTGTCCAGCCTTCGGGGACGTGAAGCCGCAACCCGGCGCCGGTCGTACAACAGTCGTATGTCTCTTGCCCGCTGGGTCACGGGCTACGTCACATCTCTTGGTGTTCCGTCTGTCGCGCTCACGCGGGACCAGAAGGCTGAAATGACGGCCGAGGGGCTCACGCCGCTCGACAAGGCGTCGTGGCTGCAGGCTATGGCGCTGGAAGTCAATCGCAGGGTCTCCAGCGTAAGCTGGAACGCCTCGCTCCAGGCAATGCCTCCCGCGTCGGTCATGCGCGAGGTTGCCACCGAGATGGCGCAGTCCAATTACCTTGCGCTGCAGAACTACCGTCTCGGGCTCTACCTCGCGACCATGGGAGCTGCCCGGGTCGCGCAGGAAGAAGAGGTCGCCTTCAGGGACGGCCTGACACCGATGCCTTCCCCCACGATCAATCCCTAGAGGTTTGCCATGTCTGAGGCCCAGCAGAAAACCGGCGATATCGAGGATGTGCTGAAAACCCTTGATCGCGTGCAGTCCGAATACAGGAAGCAGGCACCCGGGCAGGCCGCCGCATATGATCGGCTGCGGCAGGAATCCCGCGAGCCTGACGTCCATAATGATCCCGGCTTCCGTACGCGCGTCGCATACGCCGTGCAGGATGTAGAGCGCCTTTTGGGACCGACGCTTGAAAAGGAGCATCCTCTCCGCACCGAGATGACAGAGCGCGCGGCGCATTACCCAGGTCTGAACGAACCTGTGGTCGCTGCGATGATGCGTGAAACGCATCGCCTTCAGCAGCCAGAAGTAAACGCGATCCGGACACTTGCCAGCGAACTGGTTGAAGGACGTCAGGATCCGGACCACCCGGACATCGCGCACACCATCGAGAACCTGAGGGCGACCGTCTTTCCCGAACCAGGGCATCAGCCAGCGCCAGGGCATGACCATGCTGCCGGGTCTGCGCACGATGAGAAAGGTCAGCCGGACAAAACCCGTGGAATGGCGTCGCCGGGGGAGGGCGCTCCGCCTGGACCGGAGCAGTCGGCCAGCAGTCAACCCGGACAGACCCATACGACGGATCCTCAGAAGGACTTTCGAGAGAAACAGACAGGTCCCGCAAAAGACGCGCCGGAAAGCCGATCGACGATGGATGGCAACGGCACAAAGGAAAAGGCGGCAGCGAACACACGGGAAACGAACGGGGCGGCCAGGGATCAGGAGGACGTCAAGGTTATTCGCGGTGGCGGCTTTGCCCGCCTAGCAGAAGCGATTGCCTCGCGCATTGATAGCCAGCCTGCGAGCCCGGCATCATCGTGGATGGAAAAGGCCGCCGATTTCAGCACCCGGCTGCACAACGCGCGTGACGAAAAGAGCCTGGAGGCGACCGAACGTCTGGGAAAGCAGGCGGTGGAGGCCCTGCGTGACCTCAGGGAGCGGCCAGCTTCCTCCATCATGGCGGCGATTTCAGATGCAGGAAAGGGCGACCCTGACGGTGTTGCCGGTGTGTTGTCGGAGATGAAGGCCGGTGGCCGGTATGCGGATCTGCATAGCCAGTTTGTGACGGAGAAACAGAATAACCAGGCATTTGCGGCGCAACTGGAGAATGTCACCAGCAAGCTCGAAGCCTACGGAAAGGGAAGGGACGCCGCCGAGGCAACAGGCCAGCGCATGGGAATGCCCGGCAGTGTGACGCAGCGCTTCACCCAGATCGATGCCGAGATCGGCAGGACTGCTGCCGAAGTGCCCGGAAAAAAAGAGGGGGCCAGTGCGCTGGAAGACATGAGCGAGAAGGTCCGCGAGATGATGCACAAGGCTGTGACTGCAGTCACGGATTTCATGACGCGGATGAAGCCCGGTCCCACCGCCAGTCCTGCGCCGTGACTTCGCCGCTGGAGGACAAACCATGACGCCCTTTCGTCGCCCTGTATTCGCCATCCTGCCGCTTCTGTTTCTGTCGGCTCTTACCGTGTCCGCGGCAGCGCAGACGGTTGTCGCGACCGGTTCGGGAGATGCAGCCAGCAGCACGGGCTATAACGTGACATGGGACCTGCTTGATCCGGGCAGTGACTGGGCGGCGCAGGTCATCCGGTCTGTATTCCCGGTTTTCGGCCAGGATACGGGCGCGCCCAGCATCGGCAACGAGGCGACCGTCATAGGAACCATGATCGGGTGGTTCTCCGGGTTTGTCATGGCATTTGCGATGGCGGTCGTAAGCTATATCTACTTCATGAACATCCACCGGGGTGCAGAAACAGCGCAACTCCTTGGTAACAACCAGACCAGCATGTCGATCGTGCGGATCGGGATTGCGGCCATCCTGATGTGGCCGCTGCCGACAACCGGCTTCAATGCAGCGCAGGCCGTTGTCGTGCAGGGCTCGCTCTGGGGCATCGGTATGGCGAAGGTCGTTTACGACAAGGCGAAGCAGGCGATCGGACCAGACGGCAAGGTCATTGCACAGCCCCTTATCCCCGGCACAAAGGGGATTGTGACCGGCCTTGTAAAAAATGAGTTCTGCCGGGCCATTATTAACATTGCTGCGAATAACACGAGCCTGATTGCAGCCCCGACCGGGCAGACCGTCCTGTCCGTGACCGGCGGAAAGATGGGGATCATCAACTATTCTTACAATATGGCAGCCGGCGCAGGAGACGGGACACCAGTTTGCGGGGCCGTAAGTCTGCAGGCGCCCAATACTGACGCAGTGAATCTGGCCGGTTTCCAGGTCGACCAGGCGGGTATGCAAAAGCAGGTCCTTGATTCCGTGATCCTTGGCGACATTCGCAGCCAGGTTGAACAGGTGGCGCAGAAGTACTGGCAGACCAAAACGACAACGTCCTTGGCCCCACTCATGACCATCATCGTCAATGCCACCAACGATTATGCGTCGCGTCTCACGACGCAGGCGGCACAACTGCGTTCGAAGCTTCAGGACACGGTCAATAATCAGACGCTCGCGCTTCACCAATGGGGAATTTCGACGAACGGAGATGCGGTCAACACCAGCAGCCAGATGGATACTCTCGGGTGGACTGGCGCAGGAGCCTACTATCTCGAATTCGCGCGCCTCAATGGCCAGACCCTGTCTCTCATGACCGCAACGCCAACCATCACCACGCCATCCTATTCCGGTCTCGGAAACTATCTTGCCTCGGACATTGCGCCCCTGGTGCAGTCTGCGGACACCTTTATGGAGAACATTGACAGCATGGTTGCAACGCAGGATGGCGTGACCGCGCCAGGCGGGAATGCTGACCTGTACACAGGAGCGATACCGGGCGGAGACGGTGCGGGTGTGCTCGACCAGCTGTTCCGCGCCCTGCACCTGAATGATTACGCCCTGCAGATCGTGACCGGATTTATCGAGCCGTCCGGTACGAACGGCTACTGGACGGATCCGTTTGGCAATCTCATGTCACTTGGCAACTGGATGATCACGACCGCCCTTCTCACCATGGGCACTGCGTCGGTTCTTTCTTCTACGGCCGGCACCGTCGGTATTGGCGTGCTGTCGCTTCTGAGCGGAAATCCTGAAGGTGCCGTTGCGGCAGGGGCCGGGCACGCACTGATGCACTTTTTTGGCGCGCCGATTATCGGCGGCTGTTTCGCCATGCTTATGCCAGGCCTCACCATCGCCTATGTCATCCCGATGATCCCGTTTGTCATGTGGATGTTTGCCGTGGCTGGATGGTTCATCATGGTCTGTGAGTCCGTGATTGCAGCGCCTCTGTGGATGCTCGCGCATATGACCATGAACGGGGAGGGGCTGCACGGTCATGCAAAACAGGGTTATGCCCTTCTGTTCAATGTCATCTTCCGGCCGGTGCTGATGCTGTTCGGACTTTTCCTTGGATATTTTATATTTGATTCAGTGTCGTGGCTGATCCACATGTGTTTCGGCATTGCGGCCGGACTGGTGCTGTCAAACGGCTGGATTGTGAGCAACTTCCTCGGCATGATTGTTCTGGTCAGCCTGTTTGTCATGATTCATGTCACTTTGGCGTTCATTTCATTCAGGATGATCTCGATCCTACCCCAGCGGGTTCCCGCCATGATCGGATTTGGTGACGTGGACCGGGTCGACATCGACCAGTTCAGCCGGGACGCCGCCGTTGTCGGTATGGCGGGCACGTTGCTCTCGATTCAGCAGTCGCTCGGTGGGAGCGATCGAACTGCGACCCAGCCTATGGATGATAAAAATAGTAAGCAAATATATACGGGTGCAAATAAAGCTGTAGATACGACAATGAAAAAGATCCTATAGTGCGTTACACTTGGAGGGCATGAAATGTTTGGTGGCAACGGGTTGAGTGGGCCGGCAGGCTTCATACTCGGACGCATGTCGTGTCAGTATAGCGAGAGCTTGCAACGCAATATCCGACAGGCCCTTCATGGTGCTGCTCCGCCGCATTTTAACGAACTCGAAGAGCAGGTTCGGTTAATCAGTCGCTTGACCGAGGCACTTAATCTGGCAAATGCTCACTCCGATAAACTCGAAAGCCAGTTGGAAGACTGGAAAGACTACGCTCATGGCCTGGAATCCCAGATCAGAGAACTGAAAGACCATTTTTGTCGGACGAGTGCTCATGCTGAGCAGCTTGCCAACGATCTCAAAATATCAAGGGAACAGGAAAAAGACCGGGCGCAAGAACTTGAGGCAATCCGTGTCAATTACCGCCGACTCAGCGATGACCATGTCACACTGACAACCAAGGCCGAGAACATGGAACGACGGATTTGGGGCTATCTTTCCATGGAAAATGAATGGAGAAAGCGGCAGTCCTAGTCGCAAGATACTTGGTCAGGATGGTCTCCTCTAAGCGGGAGACCATTCGTGAAACATCTCATTCTACCTCTTGTCCTCTCCCCCTGGCTTGCGGCATGCAGCGCTGGCAACGTGTCGTCTGCTGCCCATGTGCATGGCCCAAAGGCTCCGCCGACCAGGCATGCGCGTTATGATCCGCACGCTGCCTACGGATCGACACGTGTAATCTGGACACCCCCTACGTGCGATCGCGCCGGTACGATCGTCCGGCCTGATGATCCACGGGTGATGCAGGGGCGCGAGGATTATGAACACGCCTCTTGGGCAACAGGCGCTCAGGGCGGCGACAAGAACGCGCCTCCCGGGACGTTCTGAGTGCTCCGCCGATCCTATCTATTCACCAGCGCAATGCAGATGGACTTGCGCTTACGGCTTGCGGGGAATGAGGCTGTCGGCGGTCGCGACAAATTGGCGGGCGGAACACAGGCGGCGTTCGCGGATCTGCCAGTTGAGCCACGCGTTCTGAAACGCCACGAGTGCCAGAAATGTCCAGAAGGGTGCGAACTCCAGCGCAGCAAGGAGTTGGGTGCCCTTCCAGTGGGAAAGGAGCATCTCTCCGGCCCAGCCAAGAATCAGACCTACAGCGAGCATACTGGCAGCAAGCGCCCGCCTGTATGTCTCATGCTGTCTCCGATCGAGTAAGATCGCCACAACGCGGGGTTCGACGCCATATTCGGCAGCGATCGCGGCGATATCAATAGGGGTACCGTCTGGCGCCCGCGGGCCCTGCATACTGGCTTTAGGCTTCAGTAATGCCTTCCCGAGGGCTTCAATCAGCGCGGCGTTCCTCGTCACATCGGACCAGGCGACCAATGTACGTGGGTCGCCAATCATCAGGCGGGCCACTTTGCGCGTTTTTGCAAAAAAACGCCGCGGGCCGGTCTGGTCCTGTCGTGTCTTCATTGCGAGACCGAGGTGAGAAACGTGATGACATCCGTGGGAACGCCGTCGAGCCGGCCGATCCTGCCATTGCGGTGCATCCAGACGAAGGTTGGGGTCCCTGTGAGCCCTATCTGCCGTGCAATCCCGGTATTGCGGGCAAGCTTCTCCCCACTATCCGGTTCAGGTACAGTCAATCTCGGGTTTAGACGACCGTTGACCCACGCTTGTGCCATCTCGTTTGCCGGAAGCGACAGCATGGCTCTCGCATTGACGGTACTGGCGCCATTATCCTCGTAATCAAGCAATGACAGCGGGACTATTTTCAGGCGAACTTTCCCCGCATCGATTGCGGGCTGAAGGATATGCATTGCCTTCATCGAGTAGATACATTGCGGGTCTATGAACATGATGACTTCCGGGGCTGAAGGTGTCCCTATAAGGCCTCCCGAGAGACCCAGAAGCCCGGACTGTTCGTTAGTGTCGGATGAAGGGCCAGAGATACTGATTTCTGGGACGGCTCCGGGAATGTCCCTGATCTGGTCTTTCGTGATGTCCTGTCCAGTGGCGCCCCACATGCGGGCCGCGACTGCTGCCTTGCCATCCGGGGTCGCATAGACGACCTGAAAACGGTTATCCGCCCGAACAAACATTCCCCTGATGCCTTCGACCGGCGTGAGATCGTGGGCGCGCGATCCGGCCAGGGAACGTAGGGTGTCGTATGGTACCGGAACCAGCGTGCCGCTAAGCACGATTGCATGGCTTTCCGGAGCGAAAAAGACGAGGAGTTCGTTCCGGGTATGGGCGATGCCAGCTTCGAAGCCGTGGAGATCGGGCAGTTTTTCGATGTTGGCCCCTGCTATCCCAAGGTGGGCGACTGCATCAGTCCTACCTTTATTATCATGTTCCAGGGGCGGCCCTATGGTGTTGCTCCTGGACACAATCGGAGTGGACACAGAGCATTGCTGTCCTCGCGCTGGCGCGTGTATGAGCAGGAGAAATGGCAACACGTAGAAACTGCGCATGGCGGACTCCGGACAATACTTATGTCCTGTACGCCCTGATCATGCGACTGCGATTAAAAAATCATTCCTTGTCGTTCCCCCTTTCTCGAGATGGGGGATTTTCAAAAGCAGGGTTGATCGGGGAGAGAATAAACGTCTCTTCTGCTTCGCTTCCTAACTCGTCGACCGACATCTCACTTATCATTTTTACAAGAATATCAACGCGGAGTTGCAAATAATGGGAATTCGGATGGTCGTCTTTCAACTGACGGCCTTTTTCGTGGCAAAGCACCAGAATGGGGTGCAATGATCTTGCCTGCTCACGCCTGGCAGTTGATGTTTTCGCTGGAGAAGCAATGTATTCAATATTGCATCTCAGCGCTAAAATCGCCTGAACCAGCGTCAGACATAGCTGTCCGGATTGTTCGTCATCGATAAGCTCGAAACGCGAGCGAAGTTCATCAAACTTCATGTCATCCTCACACGGATCAAGACGAACACACTGAAGCAACGCAGTGCACGGTTGCCATGTTTCTTACGGAGCGCTGGAGCGGCATAACCCGATATACTTTGCTATTATTCACGATTTTCGTCGTGATTTAATCTGGTCACCTAGCTACACGGAATCATGATCAGGCTGCCCAATCTACACGATTCCGTCTTGTTGTAACGTATATCTCATTATTGTTACCGAGTGTTTCATAGATATTCTGCGGGCAACGTATGTTCGAAACATGCGGAGCTATTGCTGGGTGATCGAAGGGCAGTCATGCCTGGATGGCAAGAAAAAGCGTCTTCTACGTCATCTTGCGATCGGTCGTGGCTTGAAGCAACCACCAACATGCTGGATGACTGACGTATCGGAAGACATCCGCATCGTACCATCCGACCCATAGATCGCAGGAAATGATCCATGCATGCTCCAAGCGAAGTTGCAAAAGGCTGAAAGAAGTTCAGAATATCTGTACTTGGATAATAGATCATGTTAGCATCATGCGATGCGCAGGACCAATATGACATCCAGAAGATCAACGAGCGCCGTTCCCCCAGAGAAAACAATACAGCTTGGACTGTTCCCACTATCGGTCCAGTTGCGCCGTATTCAACCCAGTTTCAATGAGTGGCGGTATTACGGACTGTCAGTTCAGCCCGACCTGTTCGGTGGTGCCGCGCTTGTTCGTAACTGGGGCAGGATCGGGACAGCTGGCACCCAGCGCGTGGATCTCTATCCGGATGAAGGCGCCGCGGTGAATGCCCTGACCGCGATGATCCGTTATCGCCTGAAACGCGGCTATATCGTTACACAGCCATGACTGGCTGCATTACCTGCAGGGGTAACCCGGTGTGATCATCGGACAGGTGATAGAGATAAATACTGTATCCGCTCACCACGTCATGGAAAATTCGTGTGTGGATATATTCGGACTAAAAAACTTATCATCGACATTGGGGTGAGCCGTAGTTTTCGTGAAAGGCCCGCTGCATAAGCCAGTTTACGCCGTCTGATAGCGTAATCAGGGGCAGGCTCCGCCGCATACAATTTGCGTAAAACTTGATGTTCATGGTGCAATGTGATCGATGTAGGCAACGTGCCGCAATATATAATTCAGCTTTCGATACGCCATATTTTGCCGATTGCATAAAGACTTACACTCCGGCAATGTTATTCGGTAAAAATATAGCGGAGAGGCTTTATCATGGACCAATCAGACGACCTATCCCCGGCAATTGTAATTGCCATGAGCGACATCGTGGCAGCGCATCTCGGCAATACCAATACCTCTCTGCCGACAGAACATGTCCCGGCGTTTATCCGCGATGTCTACGCTGCTATCCGCGAAACAACACCGGCCACAGAGAAAAATAGCAGCATCCCTGCCCAGCAGCCTGCAGTTCCAGTCGGGCAGTCGGTATTTCCTGACTACATCGTCTGTCTGGAAGATGGCAAAAAACTCAAAATGCTCAAGCGTCACCTGCAGACAAGGTACGGAATGACGCCAACGCAATACCGAGAGAAGTGGCAACTTCCTATGGATTATCCCATGGTTGCTCCGGAGTATGCCAAAATGCGGGCGACTCTGGCGCGAGACGCGGGTCTCGGACGTAAGGTTTTGGTGCCCCAGACCGCTCCCGTGGACGAAGCAACCGCAGCACCTTCTGTCGATAGTGCGACGAAAGAAGTGTTGGTCGACACTGCTGAGGCTGTATTACCCCCCAAAAAAACGATTTCGAAGCGATCCAGGTCGTCGGCAACTGAAACCGGATCTTCCGCGGCATCGCCAAAGAAAACGCCGGGTTCCAAGACTTCAGCGAGACCGCGTGCGGTACGGAAGACCGGCACGAAAGCAAAAGGGGCCAAGGTCTGACTGATCAGCCCGGCCTATCCGGCTTTGTCATAAGGCAGCCAGGCATCACCCGAACGTCAGGATGATCAGATGGTGAATGTTCATGAGGAAGATGTTCGAGTTATCATTGCGCCAGTTCGCGCCACACTGCTCAAACTGGAAGATCTCGTCGCCGGGATTACCGATCTGAACGGGCATGATGAAATTGACTTTGGACAGTCTGTAGGTGACGAAAGCTGGTGAACACCAAATCGCAGGTCACGTGGGTTCCGGACTGCGGCGACATTGTCTGGTTGGAATTTGATCCCTCAGCCGGGGCGGAAACGGGCTGTGCATCGGCCTGCGGTGCTTCTCAGCCCTGCAAGTTATAATGCCAAAGCGGGGATGACGCTTTGCTGCCCCATGACCACTAAAATCAAAGGCTATCCGTTTGAAGTAGCCGTAGTAGTAAAACCCGCCAGTGTGGTCCTCTCTGATCAGGTGAGAAGTCTGGACTGGCGGATGCGGAACGCGAAGCTCAAAGGAAAGGTCTCGGCAAAGGAAATTGAGGCAGTTCGTCAGCATGCCAGATTACTGGCTGGCCGAGGAAAACAGGGAAGCCCGAACATTTCTATGTATTCAAACATGTCCTGCCGGACTTCTTAATATGTGTTGTAGGTTCGACGCTCCATGCGCTTGTCTGATGAGCGATCAACCACGTTCTACGCCGACATACAGGGCAACGTTGGCCTCTGCGCCAGAAAACGGAAACATGAGATGTGCAGCACAGCCGAACAGGGTCACGTTCGGTTGCGGCTGCCAGCACATTCCTGGCGGTAGGTTGCTATACGTTAGCAATGGCACCGGGCTGTGGTCGGGTTTTGTAATCTAATTGGGCAGGGGTGTGAAATCACCTGTTTCAGTCTGGGTGCGGGGTGAGTCTGGAGCCTTATCCTGACGCCGATGAGCGTTCAAAACGCCGGGTACCGGCTAGACGAGCCATCAGCCCGCATATGAGTGCGGCTGCACAACGCGGGCCTATGTATGATACCGGTGATCGGGTTGAAAAAGGCAGAGCTGGGTACCGAGGGCACGACAGCATCATGTCCGTCCGTAGCAAGGAACTTTAACAGATGCTCAAATCCGAGATACGAGCCTAGCCAGCTGTGGCAGAGCAGCACAAGTGGGCAAGACGCCACGCCTTCGGTGGGTGTTATTGACAGCCAGTCGGTTAAAACCGCTACAACAGCGGCCGCTGTGGTTATGACGCGAGCAAAAAAAATCAAGGGTCGCGAGCGGCATATCTCGACCGACACGCTGTGTCATGTCGTGGCAGCTGTCGTGCATCCCGCCGACATTCAGGATCATAACG
The DNA here is from genome assembly GCF_000964425.1 of Komagataeibacter intermedius TF2. GTDB lineage: Bacteria > Pseudomonadota > Alphaproteobacteria > Acetobacterales > Acetobacteraceae > Komagataeibacter > Komagataeibacter intermedius. The sequence goes on from NZ_BANF01000035.1 coordinate 24,303, forward strand.
GTGCGCCGCCGGCAGCAACCAAAATACGCTCATTGTTCGCTTGGCTGCGCCATCTGATTGGTGAGGGTGGATATGCTGGCGAGAAGTTGCGTGGTGTGCTGGTCGAACGTGGCCGACGGACGATCGAGATCGTCAAGCGCAGCGATCGGGCTGAAGGCTTCATCATCATGCCGAAACGCTGGATCGTGGAGCGTCGCTTCGTATGGCTCGGACGCTGCCGCCGTTTCACGAAACATGTCGAGGCACCAATCTCGTTATCCTGTGCACAGTTGATGATTGTCCATATCTGCAGGGTGCTGAGACAAATCAATCAAACCGCTTTCTAATTCAGGCTCTAACAGAGCCTTAAATTCACATATGAAATTATCGCTTACTCTAAATATAGAAATGATAATCATTTTCATAATATAAATTCTCTTTTGTAGACCGGATGTTCAGGTTCACGTCAGGTTTCTCTGTTACCGTCAGAAAGTCATCGTCGTGATGGCAGGAACTTTATGTACGCCGGGGAACAGACGCTTATTATGCAAAGGATAGTGCGGGATAGTCTGTATGCAGCCTGTATTTTCTTCCTAGGGGTGTCGGCCGCTTGGGCGGATGATGGGACAGAGGGCATATGTATGACGGTCCGGCATGGTATACGTTTGCATGTAGATGGCATGTATGGGGGTTATCCCCATTCCGTACTGCGTGACGCCGTGCTGCAGGGCGTGGCGTGCCCCTCTGATGAAGCTGAACGGCATGTCTTCGGTCTCATTGCCGACCCGCCGCCACACCTGCGTATTTCCGTTACGAGGCCCATGGGGCAGGGGCAGCAGGGGGCGATTTCGGCCCGGCTGTTCTCGCAGGGGCATTTTGTCATCGGGGAACGCATGTCCCTTTCGCCCCTGGCGCGTTCGCAGTCCCCGTTTTCGGTCACGTCCGAGATCAATCTGCTGATGGCGCGACTGTGGAGCGATTTGGCCGAACGGATCAGCCATGGTGGTCGCGCCATTCCATGATGGCCTGAAGCATGAACCGCGCCATCCCCCCCATCCCCCCCATCGTGTCGATCGCCATGGCCTGTGCCCTGCCATGGATGGCCCTGGCCCAGGACGCCCGCCCTGGCCCATCCTTCCATGAAGCCGTCGGCATGGCCTGGGCGATCGATCCCGTCCGCACCGAACTTCAGGTCGGCCATCATTCCGCCCGCGCCCGCGCCAGCGCTGCCGGGTCATGGTTTGCCGGCGGCCCGACCCTGTCGGGTGAATACATGGATGACCACATGCTGGGCAGTAACGAAGGCTATACAACCTATCAGGGCGGCGTATCGGTGCCGCTGTGGTTGCCGGGGCAGGGCAGTGCAACAAAACAGGTAGCCAGCGCGGAAGCCGCGTCGATTGATGAGCAGCTCAATGTCGAACACATGGCGCTATCCATCCGGGTGCTGGACGCAGCTGCCGCCGCCCTGATTGCCCGTACCCGGATGGATGTGGCCCATGCCCTGTACGATGCGACAGCGCGCATGGCCGGCAATGCGACGCATGCGGTGCATGGTGGGGAACTGGCCTCGGTCGATGGGCAGATGGCGCAGGCGGCGATGGAGAACGCGCGCAATGAACTGGCCCTGGCACAGGAGGAAGCGCAGAACGCGACTACGGCCCTGGAGGTGCTGCTGGGGCGCCCGGTTGTGCCTGACCTGAGCCGTTATGGTGGCGGCGACGTGACGCAGGCCCGTTTTGTCAGCCCGCGCGACATGGAAGACAACGATCCCCGCATAAAGGTCGCGCACCGCAATGTGGAAGCCGCCGAAGCGAACATGAAACTGGCGCGCCGTTCGTTCATGCCCAACCCGGAAATCGGCGTGGACGCCATTCATGAAAAGCAGTACGGCAGCCCGTGGGATGATCGTGTGGGCGTGAATTTCAGCATCCCCCTGCCCAGCGAGGTCCGTAACACCCCCATCATGTCCGAAGCCCGCAACCGCCTGGCCACGGCCACCAGCCAGGAAACGCAGGCGCGGCGCATGGTGCATCTGGAAATGATGCGCGTGCGTGAACGCCTGATCGCGGCCACCACGGCACGACAGGCTACCCGCAGTGCCGCAGAGAATATGGAAAAGCGGGCCCAGGCGCAGGAACGGGCCTGGCAAGTAGGCGAAGCCGGTGTGGATACGGCGCTTGCCGCCCGGCAGGCGGCCGCCAATACCCGACTGGCCAGTGTCCGGGCTGAAGTGGAATGGCATGTCGCCAGCATCCGCATGCTGATTGCAACAGGTGTCGTGCCATGAAGCGGATTGCCTCCATCCTGTTTCTTCTCGGCCTGTCCGCCCTGCCTGCCCATGCCGGGGAGGGGACGCTGCCCCCGATCGTGAAGCTGGACGGGGCGGCGGTTGCCAATGAAGGGGTAACCATCGTCACAGCCACGCCGGGTCGCGTGGCACCCATGCTGCCGGTCATGAGCCGGGTCATGCCCGATACGACGCGGGTCGTTCATATCCATCCCGCCGGCAGTGGCAAGGTGCTGGCAGTACTGGTACAGCCCGGAGCATCCGTGCAGCGGGGGCAGGCGCTGGTGCGCTATCAGGATCATTCCCTGCATGTTGCGCGCCTGCAGGCGGTTCAGATGCGTGCAGCGCTTGCTGCCGCCATTGCGGCCCGGACCGATGCGGCAGGCGCGGTGCAGCGGGCTAGGGCACTGGCTGGCGAGAGCATATCATTGGCCGAACTGCGCCGCAGGCAGGACGTGCTGGCACAGGCGGATGCCACCATGCGTGCACGCCAGGCGGATGTGGACACGTTGGGCCACCGTTTTGCCGAGGAGTTCAATTCATCATCGGAGCAGGACAGTCAGGGCGCGGAAGACGAAACCTCGACCCTGATCTCCCCTGTCAACGGCATGGTGCAGGTGATCGGTACGTCAGTGGCGGGTGATGTGGACCCGAGCATGGATGTGGCCACCGTCGCGGATCTGTCCAGCATATGGCTTGTCTCCGACATCCCGCCGGACCAGGCGGCGCGGATCGCACCAGGCGGCCAGCAGGTAACGCGGACGGCAGACGGCCCGTTTACATCCCGTATCGATACGGTGGACGGGATGGCCAGTTCCCTGACCGGGCTGGTCCGGGTCATAAGCCGTGTGTCAAACCCCACTGGCGCGCTGGTGCCCGGTATGGTGCTGGATTCCGCACTGGCTCAGCGTGACAGCGTGGCGGGTCTTGTCGTGCCGTCCGAAGCCATCCAGCAGATTGACGGGCGCAGCGTCGTGTTCGTGCGGGTGAACGCGACGGACTACCGGCCGGTCGTGGTCGATGTGGCACTGGATGACGGGCGGCAGGCAGTGCTGCGTTCCGGCCTGACAGAGGGCGAGCCGGTGGTGGGTCATGGTAGTTTTGCCCTGCGTTCCGTCATCGGTCTGGCCGGAATGGATGCAGACTGATGGCACATGCCTACCTTGCCACCCTGATCCGCGCGCGCATGCTGGTGCTGGGCGGTCTTGGCCTGCTGCTGGCCGCGGGCATCATGACTGTCCTGGGCCTGCCGGTGGAAGCGGTGCCGGATATTTCGCCCCGGCAGGTTCTCGTCTCGGTCGTGGCGCCGGGCCTTGCGACGGAGGAAGTGGAAAAACTCATCACCTTTCCCGTCGAGACCAGCATGACCGGAATCCCCGGCATGACTGACCTGCGTTCCGTATCGCGCGGCGGCGTCTCGGTGGTGTATGTGCAGTTTGCCGATGATACCGACATCAACCTGGACCGCACCCGCGTGAACGAGCGCATACAGCAGGCGCGCGCCAGCATATCCGTGCCCGGCATTACCGTCAGCATGGGGCCGCTGGCTACCGGCATGGGCGAGATCATGCAGTTCCAGATCCGTGGCGCGGGGGGTTCGCTCATGGAACTCAACCGCATCATGAACTGGACCGTGGTGCCGCAGATGCGTCTTGTACCCGGTGTGGTGGATGTCAACGTCAATGGCGGGGCGGAAGAAACCTATGAGGTGACGCTGGACCCCGCGCGGCTGATCGGCAGCAACCTTTCGGTAGGCGAGGTCTATCGTGCGGTGGATGCCGGCAACGCGGCATCCGGCGGCGGATGGATCACGCACCATGCCGAACAGCAGAGCGTGGTCGGACGCGGGCTGGTCGGCAGCCTGGCCGACTTTGGCAACATTGCCGTGCGCACCAACCCCGATGGGTCCGCCGTGCGGCTGCGCGATCTTGGCCGCGTGCGCGCAGGCGCGCGCACCCGTCTGGGGGCGGTAACGCGTGACGGGCAGGGCGAGATCGTGATCGGCGTGGTGATGATGGAAAGCGGGGCGAGTTCCAACGCAACGCTTGCCGCCATCAACCGTGCGCTGCCGGGCATACGGCAGGCTTTGCCCGCAGGCGTCACGATCGAACCCTATTACACCCGCGCCACCCTGACCGGGCAGACCATCGCCACCGTGCGTGACAACCTGGTCATGGGCGCCGTGCTGGTGGTGGGGGTGCTGGTGGTGGTGATCGGGAGCTGGCAGGCCGCCCTTGTCATTGCCTCGGTCATTCCGGTTGCCCTTGTCTGCGCGATGGCGGGCATGCGGCAGTTCGGTATCTCGGCCAACCTGCTCAGCCTTGGCGCAATCGATTTCGGCATGATTGTCGATGGTTCGCTGGTGGTGATCGAACATGTGCTGTCGCGCAGGGAGGAGGAGCCGGACGCCGAATTCATTCCGCTGGTCATCTCCTCCGTGCAGCAGGTCATGCGCCCGGTGGGGTTTGCCATACTGGTCATCATCATGGTCTATCTGCCGATCCTGACCCTGCAGGGGATCGAGGGGCACATGTTCCGCCCCATGGCGCAGACGGTCATCATGGCGCTGCTGGCGTCGCTGGCGTACTGCTTCATCTGCGTGCCCGTTCTGGCCGCCCTTGCGCTGGGGGGCGTGCGGCCTGCGGGTGATACGCGGCTGATTGCCTTCCTGCGCCGGCCCTATACCCATATGGTGACATGGGGGGAAACCCATCCACGCATCCTGTTTGGCGGTACGCTGGTGGTGCTGGCCCTTTCAGCGGGGCTTGCGATGAGGCTGGGCGGTGAGTTCATTCCCCAGCTTGATGAAGGGGCGCTGGCGGTCACCACCACGCGGCTGCCCTCGGCCTCGCTTGATACGGTTCTGGCGTCAGTCACGAAGCAGGAGCAGATCCTGCGCCGCTTCCCCGAAGTGCGCGCGGTGGTCAGCAATACCGGCACATCGGCCATTCCCACCGACCCGATGGGCGTGAACGAGACCGACAGCTTCATCTTCCTCAACCCACCCGCCACATGGAAAACCGCCCGCACGCAGGCGGGGCTGGTCGCCGCGATGGATGATACCCTGCGGCGCGAACTGCCCGATGCGCTGTATTCATGGAGCCAGCCGGTGCAGATGCGCATGGATGACCTGCTCTCTGGCGTGCGCACGCAGATTGCCGTCTCGATCTTTGGCGATGACCTGGCCATGCTGGCCGAGCTGGGTGACCGGGTGGTGGCGGCTATGTCCGGCGTGAAGGGGGCAGCGGACGTGGCGGCTGCGGGGGACGGCACCGTGCCGCTGATCGTGGTCGACATTGACCGCACGCAGGCTGCCAGCCGCAATGTGGCGGTGCAGGACATTCTCGATACGGTGGAGGCCATAGGCGGGCATATCGGCGCCCGGCCGGTGATCGTGGATAACGCCATCATCGGCACGCAGGTCCGCCTTGACCCCCGCGTGGCGACATCCGCCGCCGCCATTGGCGCGCTGCAGGTCCGGCGGATGGACGGGCAGGGGAATGCGATGCTGTCACAGGTGGCGCATGTGCATGAAGTCGATGGGCCGCCGCGCATAAGCCGCGACCGGGTACGCCGGCGCATGGTGGTGCAGGCCAATGTGCGCGGGCGTGATCTGTCTTCCTATGTAGCCGAAGCACAGGCCCGTGTGGCGCGGGACGTGAAGCTGCCCGCGGGCTATACCATGCAGTGGGACGGGCAGTTCCGTAACCTGCAATCAGCTACAAGGCGGCTGGAGATCGTGCTGCCCGTTGCCCTTGGCCTGATCTTTGCGCTGCTGGTGGTGGCGTTTGGCGCAGTGCGGCCCGCGCTGCTGGTGTTCGTCAACCTGCCGGTGGCGGCAACCGGCGGCATCGTGGCGCTGACGCTGCGCGGCATGCCGTTCAGCATTTCGGCGGGGATCGGCTTCATCGCGCTGTTTGGCGTGGCGATCCTGAATGGCGTGGTGCTGGTCAGTGAGATCGCAGCCCTGCGGGCACGGGGAATGGCCGTGGCACAGGCGGCCTTTGCGGCCGCGGAATCCCGCTTCCGTCCCGTCATGGCTACAGCCCTTGTCGCCAGCCTTGGCTTTTTTCCCATGGCGTTTTCCGAAAGTGCGGGCGCGGAAGTCGAGCGCCCGCTGGCCAGTGTGGTGATCGGCGGGCTGGTCACGTCCACGTTGCTGACCCTGCTTGTGCTGCCATCACTGTATGCCCGGGTCATGCGGGAAAAGGATCAGGACTGATGCGTATCCTTATTGTCGAGGATGAATACGATCTGGGTGTGGCGGTGCAGGAGCGCGTGGGTCTGGACGGGCATGCCGTGGACTGGTTCACGACGCTGGAGGACGCGCGCGCGGCCATGGCAACGGTGGATTATGATTTCATGCTGCTCGACCTTGGCCTGCCCGATGGAAGTGGGCGCGACCTGTTGCGTGAGGTCCGTCGGACATCATCAGACATCGCCATCCTCATCACCACGGCAGAGGACCAGATCAGTGACCGTATCGCGGGTCTGTCCGAAGGGGCAGATGATTATATCGTCAAGCCCTATGACCTGAATGAACTCGTGGCCCGTATTGCGGCAGTGGCCCGCCGGTATGCATCGCCGCGCAGGCACGCGCACTGCCGCGTGGGAGAGATTACGATAGACCGGGAGAACCGGTCTGTATCGCGTGATGGCGAGCGGCTGGACCTGACCGCGCGGGAATGGAGCATCATGGAACTGCTGTCGCGCAGTCCGGGCCGGATCTATTCGCGCCAGCAGATTGACACCGCGCTGTATGCGCTGGACCGGGACGTGGACAGCAATACCGTCGAGGTTTTCATCAGCCGCCTGCGGCGCAAGGTCGGCAACACGGTCATCCGGACCATACGCGGCCGTGGCTACTGCCTCGATGCAAGGGACGGCGCATGAAAAGCTGGAGCCTGTCTACCCGGATCATCAGCAGCGTACTCATGGTCGTGATACTGGGGCTGCTGATCCTCAGTGTCGCGGTAGGTGGATTTACCCGCTACGAGGTAACGGAACGGCTGGACAACTCGCTGCAGGAAGTTTCCGAGCGCCTGCAGACGGCTGTGGAGACACGACTGCATGATCCGGGTGCGGCGTCATCCATCGCCTGGCTGCCGGAAGTCGGGCCACGCACCCTGGCCTATCAGATCGTGGATGTGACCGGGCATGTCGTGTTGCGTTCCCAGAATGCCCCGCAGGACGCATTCGAGCGCGCGTGGCGGACCGGGTTTGCTAATGTTCCGCATTTTCGCGTTTATGTCGCGTCACCCGTGGCGGAGAAATACCGCGTTCTTGTGGGGGAACCGACCTTCCACCGGCGCGAGGCCGTCCGGCGCGCGATGCTGATCTCTGTCGTGCCCATGCTGCTTTTCATGCCGGTGATCTGGTGGCTGGTGCGCCTGATCGTGCGGCGCGCCCTGCGCCCGCTGGACCTGCTGCATGACGAGATGCGCGCACGTGGCAGCGGCAACCTTCAGCCCATTCCCCCCCTTGATCTCCCTGACGAACTAGTCTCCATCCAGCGCTCGATCAATACGCTGTTGGCGCGGTTGGAGGCAGCGCTCTCTACCGAGCGCGCCTTTGCCGCAAGCGCTGCGCATGAACTGCGTAACCCGCTTGGAGCCCTTCTGGCGCAGGTACAGATGCTGGGCCGACTGATGCCGGCGGGTTCGGATACGGGCCGGCGGGTGGAGCTCATTGCCGACCGGACCCGCAGGCTGGGCCGCACGGTGGAAAAACTGCTGCAGTTTTCCCGCGCCTCGTCCGGCGTCGCTTTCCGGCGCGACCGTTTCGACCTGATGACCGTAGTGCATGTCCTTGTCGATGATCTTGGGCATAATCCGTGTGACGGGCAGGGCATTGTCATCGCGCCAGACGGGATTCACCACATATTCGTACATGGTGACATGGATGCGACCGGCATCATGTTGCGCAACCTGCTTGAAAACGCCCTGCTGCATGGAGGGCACCATATGCCCGTGCGGGTGGCCGTGCTACCAGATGGTGGAATCGACATCACCAATGACTGCCCCGCGCTGCCACCCGGCATATTCCAGCGGCTGACTAGCCCATTCGTGCGCGGCGGGACCGGTAATCATGGCAGTGGCCTGGGTCTCGCCATTGCCAGTAATATCGCTACCCAAATGGACGTTACTCTGCGCTTACGTTCCCCACTTACAGGATCTGCCAGAGGATTTGGTGTGTGTGTCACCTTTCCAAACTCGAAGGTAACCTAATTCATGACAGTAGAGGAACAGACGCGCAGGCAACTCCATTTTGCGTACTCTACTCCCCTATGTCACGAATGCCCTGCGTCACGGTTGCCTGGTACAGCAGCCCGTTGGCAATATTCTTAGAGGCTGCTTGGGAAAATCAGTCAACACGTGCCTATGGGTGGTGGGGTTGATGCCTCTTTCGCTGCGTACCGACTACGCTTTCCGTGTGTTGATCCACTTGGCGTGTAATCCTGATTCGCGTGTTACCGTCAGGAACATCACTGAGTTGCAGGGCATTTCGCACAATCATCTTGTGAAAGTTGTACAACACCTGTGTCATGCCGGGATCGTACAAGGTACCCGGGGAGGTACTGGTGGCATCCGTCTGGCTGTGTCTGCCAGAAACATCAACGTCGGTCATATTATGCGGCTCATGGAAACTGAAAAAGAATCCCCTGGCGCCTGTCACCCATCTGGCAATAACCAGTGTATACTGGGCAATGCTTGTCAGTTTCGCCATCTCATAGTACAGGCCGTTGATGCATTTATGGCATTTTCCGATGGAATGAGCTTATACTACGGGCTATCACCTTTGACCTATATGAGCCCATTTT
>NZ_BANF01000034.1 GCF_000964425.1 Komagataeibacter intermedius TF2
CTACAGCCTTACCCCTTCACAGGGTACCCCAACCCGACAGGCTGTTAGATTGTCCGCAAATTGCAATGCACCTATAGGTAGATGTAATGTAAAAATATCTACTGGATGGTCGATATGCGGATTTTGCTTGTTGAACCGGTTGCCCGGAAAGCCCAAGAGACCACCTGGCATATGGAAAAGGCTGGATTTACAGTCGATCATGTCAATACCGGACATGATGCGCTGGGAATGCTGAAAGCCTACAATTATGACCTTGCCGTCATGGATATGCGGCTGCCTGATGTGGACGGGTATGAGGTCATCCGCGTCAGTCGGGCGGCACGGGTGCCAACCCCCGTCATGGTCCTGTCGGAAGAACGGGCGGCCACGGCCAAGGTCAAGGCGTTTTCCATCGGTGCGGATGATTATGTGACCCGTCCGTATGAATCCATGGAACTGACAGCGCGGATGCAGGCGGTCATTCGCCGGTCAAAGGGATATAGCGAGCCAACCCTGCGCGCGGGGGAGCTTGAACTGAGTCTGGACAGCCGGGAAGTGACCGTTCATGGCCAGAATGTTCACCTGACCGGCAAGGAATACATGATTCTGGAACTTCTGCTGCTGCGCAAGGGCATGGTCCTGACGAAAGATGCCTTCCTGAACCACCTGTATGGCGGCATGGATGAACCGGAAATGAAGATCATTGACGTGTTCATCTGCAAATTGCGCAAGAAGTTGCAGGCGGCTGGCGCGGGACAGCTGATTTCCACCGTGTGGGGGCAGGGTTACGTCCTGCGCGATGAGGGGGGGCAGGCAGCCATGCCCCAACCGCAGCAATCCACGATGCATGCGGCGGTTTTCTGACCTGCGGCTGTGTGGCGGACGTCCGTCCTGCCTTAAAAAAACCACGGAATACAGGTAAAATAGAGTAACAAAAAAGTGGCGGGCTTTCCACAAAAGGAAGGCCCGCCAGAGTTTTAAAGTGATGATTCGATATGCGATGCCCCCATCGCCCTGCTGTTATTGCACTGGTCTTCCGCCCCGGACATGAGATAAATCAAAGTCGGTCGGAATAATGCATATGTTTTTTCTGTCACATCTTTATTCCGTTTCACGCATGGGACAGGATGCGGGGATTAACAGGATGGAAACAGGCAGAACGTCGATGGGATACAGGACAACGCTGAGGCATCTCTATACTGGTGGCGCCCTGCTGCTTGCGGCATCAGCCAGCCTTACGGCATGCGAAAGCGTGCATGATCAGATCGTGGATAAGGAAAACAGCCTTGCCGCCGCCGGATTTGTGGCCCGTCCGGCCAATACGCCCGAACGTCAGGTCATGCTTCAGAAACTGCCCCCCAACCGGTTTCTTCAGAAATCGTTCGGGGACCATATGCTGTATGTCTATTCCGATCCGAAGGTCTGCAACTGCCTGTATGTCGGAAACCAGGCCGCCTATGGGCGCTATATGTCCTATGTGCAGGCGCAGAACCTGGCGGATCAGCAGCAGATGACTGCCGATATGTACCAGGATGCGTCATGGAACTGGGGCATGTGGGGCTGGGGTGGCGGCTGGGGCGGCCCATGGGGCGGTGGCTGGTGGTGACACGCAGCCTCCCGGCATAGGTCAGGTCGGCTTGGGGCGGTGGTCGGCATAGACCACCATCTGCCAGGCTTCCCGGGTGCCAAGCCGGTGTGGATGGGCATGGGCGGGGGGAAGAAGGTGCCCCTCGCTTACGGCAACTTCCACCCCGCAGCCGACACAGCGGTAAATGCCGGAATGTGGCGCAACGGTACGGGGGGGATGGATCTTGTCGAATTCAGGATCGGTCCACGTATCAACAAACTGTGCGGACTGGTAAAGGGCCATCCCGTTCTCCATAATTTCCCACTGCCTGCCAGGCCGGTCCGGCATGTTGTCAGGACTGTTTAAAACAATCTTTAGCATGCATGTTATGCGACGCCATCCTGTTCGGTCACGTAACCTTCCGGTAACTGAATGCAACGGAGCAGGTCGCGCATATGGCAATACGTCATGAAACGGCTGGCAATGCCCGAAGTATGAAGGCATGCATTATTTAATTTGCGTTATGCCTAATCCCCGGACCGAAGGGGCAGGGACTGGTCGATCGTCTGGGTCACGATGGCGTTCAGGCCGCCACGGGCCGCTATCCGCTGGAACGGATCGGCATCATTGTTGAAGGTGGGATCAAGCTGGTCATTGGTGACCGTGCCATAGACCTGAAAATACATGTCGGGGCGGGCGGGAATTGTATCCATCGTCCATGTCCAGTCATCGGACAGAAGCGCCACGGCACCGGTCCGCGCGCAGGGATGGGCCTGTGACAGGGTGACGGCCGTTGAGGTCATAAGGGCGGCCTGCGGACGGTGGTAATCGCCATCACCCCCGATATCTTCCATCTGAAGCTGGCGTCGGCGTGCTTCTTCCGTCGGGGAAATGTCGCGCCACCCATCCCCGTCCGGGGCGGCATGTGCACGATCCAGAGGGTCGGCGGCGGGACCGAAGGCATGTCCGGCGTAATTCAGCGCCGTGCCCGCGGGCACATGGATCGATCCATGCGTGGGCGTATTCTGCACGAAGCTGTCATTCGCCATGTGCTGGTCCAGGCACAGCTCGATTTCGCCCCCTGCCCATGCGGGCCGGGCCGACAGGGCGACGCAGATGGCACCCATGGCCATCACCGCGCGGCAGGCGGCAGGCAGCCAGTCAGGCGGATCCTGCCGCTTCCCTGACCGGGAAGCGGCGGGGTGCGTCAGCATGCACGGCATGAAAACGACCGGAAAGAACCGCGTATCAGTGGGTTGCGGACTTCTTGCCGCTACCCTGTGCCGCGGGGCTGTCCACCATGTCTTCGGAGACGAAGCGGATGCTGTTCTGTGCTTCCTGCAGTGCGCTGTCGGCGCCCTTCGTGTCCTTGCCCGCCAGCAGGTTGGACGCGCGATACACGTCGCCCGCGCTGGTATCGAGCGGCGCGATGGCCAGCACGAAGTCAACATCAACTGCAGCCACCTGCAGGTTCTGCGCCGCCTGCGCGGGCTTGCCCTTGTTCAGGCTGGTATTGGCGGACGCCACGGCCGCGCCCTTGGTGGAGGTCGGTTCCAGGTCTTCGGTCACGATGTATTCGCCATCAACCGGCAGCCATGCCACAGGCTGGGTGGATGCCGAGGCGGAGGGGGCAGGCGCGCCGGCCGGGGCCTTCTTGGGCGGGGTCAGCTGGGCTTCGGCCTTCATGAAGACCTTGTTGTCGCTCTTGGCGCGGGTCAGGGCGTTATTGGCATCGGTCAGCAGTTTCGCAGCGCCCGCGGGGTCGTTATTGGCCAGTGCCGTGCGGGCCATGGCGATGTCGTCAAACGCGCGACTGCCATCAGCCGACAGCTTGGCGAAGTCGCGGTTGACGGCGCGGCTGCTGGACGGAGTGGCGTGGGCGACGCCCAGCGCGGTTCCCATCATCAGGGCGGCTGCGGGCAGTAGGGCAAGTTTCTTCATGGGTCATCCTCCGGTCTTTGGTCATTGCATCATCGCGCGGTGCCGGATGTAACAAAAGATGTGGCAACGCAATGCCGCTGCCCTGTCTTCGCATGTCAGGGCTGACCGGGTGCATCCATGTAAAATGCGGTATGGTCATGTTTCCGCCATGCGTTAGTATGAAATGATCCCGTTCCCGTCTGGAACGGATGTGTCTATCAAGGAATGAACCATGTCTGAATGTACAACCAAGTGCCCTTCCAAGTCCCCCTGCCTCAAGGGCATCCTGGTTCTTGGTGCGATTGCCGGCGTCATCGCGTACTTCCTCAAGAAGAAGAAGTGCAACGGCTGATCAGCCATCATGACGTGCCGGCCATGTCCCGACGGGACGTGGCCGCGCGCGGCATGCCGGGTTATCCGGCACGTGGTGTGCCGTGACGCAGTCACCGGCGCACCGTCGCATCATCCATGTGGATATGGATGCGTTCTTTGCCTCGGTTGAACAGCGCGACGACCCGGCCCTGCGGGGCAGGCCGCTTGCGGTAGGGGACGTGGGCCGCCGGGGCGTGGTTGCTGCCGCCAGTTACGAAGCCCGTCGTTTCGGTGTCCGTTCGGCCATGCCGTCCGTGACCGCGCTGCGCAAATGTCCCGATCTGGTGTTCGTGCCGCCGCGTTTTGATGTCTATCGCGCGGTCTCCGCGCAGATTCACGACGTCTTTTCGCGTTTTACTCCGCTGATCCAGCCGCTTTCGCTGGATGAAGCCTATCTGGATGTCACGCATCCCCTGCAGCCCTATCCATCCGCCACGGCAATCGCCCAGGACATCCGTGCCCGGATCCGCGCGGAAACGGGCCTGACCGCATCAGCGGGCATTTCCTACAACAAATTCCTGGCCAAGCTGGCGTCGGATTACCGCAAGCCGGACGGACAGTTTGTCATAACGCCACGCATGGGGGCTGATTTCGTCGCCACCCTGCCGGTGGAGCGGTTCCACGGCATTGGTCCGGCCACGGCCGCGCGGATGCATGCGCTGGGCATTCGTACCGGACTGGACCTGCGGCAGCAGCCCCTGTCCCGGCTGTTGCGGCATTTTGGCAAGGCGGCGGATTTTTATTACGGCATCGCGCGCGGGATTGATGAACGTCCCGTCGAGGTCAACCGCCCGCGCCGGTCGATTGGCGCCGAAAGGACATTCGAGGTCGATATCCATGACTGGACCGCGGCACAGGATGTCATCATGGATCTGTCCACCCGCGTATGGAACCGCTGCGCGGCCCGCAGCCTGACGGGCATTACCGTGACCATAAAGGTGAAATACAACGATTTCCGCCAGATCGTGCGCGGGCGCACGGCGCTGGAGCCCGTGCGTGACGCGACCGACCTGGCCGACAGGGCGCTGGGCTTGCTGGCGTCATGCTTTCCGCCGCCACGTGGTATCCGGCTGCTGGGCGTGACCGTATCGGGGCTGCGGGCAGGGGATGTGCTGGCCGCGCCTCGACAGCTGGCGTTGTTTGGCTGAAAAGCTTTTTGAAAAAAGCGTCACCAGAAACTTCTGGATATTTCCCGGTCAGGCAGGCCCGTAGGCAGGCAGGGGCGCGGGGCGAAGGTCGGATGGCAGGTAGAGCGGATGTTCAGGCCGGCCCGAACGGCGGCTGAGGCGCATGGCGCTGACCGTAATGCCGTGCTGCTGGAGCATCCGCACCACCTCCGGCCCGCGCGGCAGCAGGCTCCTGATCTGGGGCGAGCCATATGCCGCGATCACCAGGTCGGCCCTGCGTGCCATGGCCAGCAGGTGGCGATCATTATCGGGGCCGATCGGGTCGGGCACTTCCGTCAGGCGTTTCTGGTCCGTGCAGCGATAGGCGAACGTATTGCCCACCAGCAGCGTGCCGTACCCCCATGCACGGGCGTAACGCTGGCATTTGGCCACCGTGCGGTCGTCACCGTCTTCGGTTGCGACGGACGGGTTCATCATAAGCCACATGACGGCCGGGCGGTCCGCGTCCCATGTGCGCGTCAGTTCATATCGGTAACATTTGCCCGGGCCGCCATAGACGGCATGGCTGACCACGTCATCGGCCAGGCGCAGCGGACGCGAAGACCCCACATGGTGCGGGGAAGGCGGCTTGGTATCCATGGCCGTATTCATACGCATGGCCGCGTGAAGGTCCACCCCACGCGGCCATGTTCCATGTCATCCGGCCGGACGGATCAGCGCGGCGTGCCGATCCTGTGCGGGGCGACCATGAGTTCACGCCCCCTGAGCATGCCATCCCAGTACAGCGCCGGCATGACCCATTCCTTCAGCATCCATGCCAGATGCGTCGGCTTGCGGCCATCCAGCAGCCATGTCGGCAGGGTCGGCTCCAGCTTGCCGCCATACCCGAATTCCGCCAGCACGATCTTGCCGCGTTCCACCGTCAGCGGGCAGGCGCCGTAGCCGTCGTAATCGGCCACCGCGGGCTTGTGGTCCAGCGTGGCCAGAACGTTGACCGCGACCACCGGGGCCTGCACGCGCACGGCGGCGGCGGTCTTGGCGTTGGAGGTACCGGCCACGTCACCCAGCGCGAAGACATTTTCATATTTCGTGTGCCGCAGCGTCGCCGGGTCAACCGAAACCCAGCCCCCTTCACCCGCCAGCGGGCTGTTGCGGATCACGTCCGGCGCGCGCTGGGGCGGGACGACATGAAGCATGTCGAATTCCGTCTCGGTCGTGGTCTTGGTGCCGTCCTCGGCCACGTTGGTGAACGTGGCGACCCGGTTCCTGCCATCCACCTTCGTCAGGTTGGATTTCAGGCACAGGTCGATGTGGTAGCGCTTGATGTATTCCATCAGCGCAGGCACGAATTCCTTGACCCCGAACAGCCCCGGCGTGGCGGTGTGGAAGGACACGTTGATATTGTCGGCCAGCCCCCGCCTGCGCCATGCGTCACAGGCCAGGTACATCGCCTTCTGCGGCGCGCCCGCGCATTTGATGGGCATGGGCGGCTGGGTGAACACGGCATTGCCCCGGCCCAGCGTCTGCACCATCTGCCATGTGTAAGGGGCAAGGTCATAACGGTAGTTGGAGGTCACGCCGTTGCGGCCCAGCGTCTCGCTCAGCCCCTCGATCCCGTCCCAGTCCAGCGTCAGGCCGGTGGCGACGACCAGCACTTCGTACCGGATGGAGGACCCGTTCGACAGGTGAACCAGGTTCGACTCGGGCTCGAATCCCGTTGCGGCTGCCTGCACCCAGTCGGCGCCCGACGGGATCAGCCGCTTTTCCGAACGGCGCGTCTGGGACTGCTTGAATACGCCACCGCCCACCAGCGTCCAGCCCGGCTGATAGAAATGCGATCCCGACGGTTCGATGATCGCGACCGTGATGCCGCCCCGGCGCTTGAGGATGCTGGCGGCCGTGGACAGGCCGGCCGCTCCGCCGCCAACCACGACGACATCATAGGTCAGCCCGTGCGCCGGGCTGGACAGGTTCGGTGTGGCTGGGTCGGTATCTGTCATGAAGGGTCTCCGTAACTCAGTAAGGTAAAACCGGAAGAATGTGATGGTACCCGGGGTATCAGGAACTGCTGACCGGAATTTTGATGTAGCTTACACCATTGTCTTCCGGTTCGGGCAGGTGGCCGGCACGCATGTTGACCTGCACCGAAGGCATGATCAGGTTCGGCAGCGACAGCGTCGCGTCGCGCGCGGTGCGCATCCTGACGAACGTGTCCTCATCCACGCCATCATGAACGTGGATATTGTCGCGCCGTTC
This sequence comes from Komagataeibacter intermedius TF2, assembly GCF_000964425.1. Lineage (GTDB taxonomy): Bacteria > Pseudomonadota > Alphaproteobacteria > Acetobacterales > Acetobacteraceae > Komagataeibacter > Komagataeibacter intermedius. Next base: position 7,222 of record NZ_BANF01000034.1, read on the forward strand.
CGCGCCGATCGTGGTTTCCCATGCGTATTCATCGCGTCCCGGCGCCTTGTAGTCATGGCACAGGAAGCCCCGCGTTTCATCAGGCAGGGACAGAAGCCGGCGGATGGACTGGTACAGCATGCGCGCGTCCCCGCCGGGAAAATCAGCCCGCGCGGTCCCGTAATCGGGCATGAACAGGGTATCGCCGATAAAGGCGGCATCCCCGATTACATACGCCATATCCGCAGGCGTATGGCCGGGCACATGCAGCGCAATGACGGGCAGGGAGCCGAGCGTGAACCGCGCCCCGTCGCCGAACAGGCAGTCAAACTGCGATCCGTCGCGCGCGAAACGGGTGCCCGCGTTGAACATTTTGCCAAAGATGTCCTGCACGCGGATGATGGCTTCCCCGATTCCCAGCTTCCCGCCCACGCGTTCCTGCAGCCACGGGGCGGCGGACAGGTGGTCGGCATGGACGTGGGTTTCCAGCAGCCATTCCACCTTCAGCTTTTCCGCCGTCACGTAATCCACGATTTCCTGCGCCATGGCATGGTCGATGCGGCCGGATGCGGGATCGTAATCCATGACGCTGTCCACAATCGCGCACGTCATGGTGGCGGGATCATGCACGACATGGGTGGCGGTGAAGGTCGGTTCGTCAAAAAATGTCCTGACGACAGGGACATGACCCGTGGCGCGACAGGTGTTGATCTGGCTGGTGGCGGCCACGATGGCGGCATCGGTCATGGCATGTCTTCCACACTTTATGAATTACATAATAAATGTATGTTATGGCATGGCTTGCGTCAAGGCGCGGCAGATGCAAAAGGGCAGGGTATGAATAACGAGGGCAGCATTCCCGCAACCGGTGGCGTGACCGAAGCGCGCCCGTTGCGTATTGGTGACGTGGCGCCGGACTTTCAGGCCCGGACCACGAAGGGGGAGATGCGCCTGTCGGATTTCCGCGGGCGCTGGCTTCTGTTTTTCTCGCACCCGGCGGATTTCACGCCGGTCTGCACCAGCGAATTCATGGCGCTGGCGCAGGCGCAGGACCGTTTCGATGCGCTGGACTGCGCCCTGCTGGGGCTGTCGGTCGACAGCCTGTATGCGCATCTGGCATGGCTGGAGACGATACAGGAACGCTTCGGGGTGGAAATTCCTTTTCCCCTCGTGGAAGACCCCTCCATGGTCGTCTGCCGCGCCTATGGCATGCTGGACCAGACGGCGCGCAACAGCGCCACCGTGCGCGCGTGCTATGTCATCGATCCCGACGGCGTCATCCGCGCCGTGATGTGGTATCCCATGTCCGTTGGCCGCTCGGTGGAGGAACTGCTCCGCCTTGTCGAGGCCCTGCGCCGTAGCGACGGCAACGCCGTCATGACGCCCGAAGGCTGGAAGCCGGGCGGCGACGTGGTCCGGCCTGTGCCCACCACGCAGGCCGGGGTACGCAGGGCCGAGGGCACATGCTGGTTCTATAACACCGTGCCCGATACGGGCCGCACACGCACGCGCTAGCCTGCCATGGCTGGCAATGGGGAAAGAATGCCCGACCGCAAGACCAGTAGTGACCGCCGTTCCTATGTCATGACGCTGTCCTGCCCGAACCGTCCGGGCATTGTCGCCGCGATCAGCCGCACCCTGTTCGAACTGGGTGGCGACATTGCGGGCGCGCAGCAGTTTGATGAACGTGAAAGCCGGATCTTCTTCATGCGCGTCGTGTTCAGCGTGGCGGCCGATGGCGTGACACGGGCGGGGCTTGATGACGCGCTGGCCGGGGTGGCGGCGCGGTTCGACATGCAATGGTCACTGCGCGAAAGCCCGCGCCCGACCCGCACCATCATCATGGTGTCGCGTTTCGACCACTGCCTTGTGGACCTGCTGTACCGCTGGCGGATCGGGGAACTGGCCATTGATCCGGTGGCCATCATCGCCAACCATCCGCGGCAGACATACGCGCATATCGACCTGGACGGAATTCCGTTCCACTACCTGCCGGTGACCGCCGCGACACGGGCGGAGCAGGAAGCCCGCATTGCGGAGATCGTGCGCGAAACGGATGCGGAACTGGTGGTGCTGGCGCGTTACATGCAGATCCTGTCCGACCGGATGAGCGAATGGCTGGCCGGACGCTGCATCAACATCCACCATTCCTTCCTGCCGGGGTTCAAGGGCGCGCGGCCTTACCATCAGGCCTTCGCGCGCGGGGTGAAGCTGATCGGGGCCACGGCCCATTTCGTCACGCCCGACCTGGACGAAGGCCCGATCATCGAACAGGATGTCGAGCGCATTACCCATGCCGACAGTCCCGATGACCTGATCCGCAAGGGGCGCGATATCGAACGTCGCGTCCTGGCCCGCGCCGTGCGGTATTTTACCGAATGCCGGGTCATTCCCAACGGGCACAAGACGATCGTGTTCAATCCATGACGCCAGCGGGTCACGGCGGCGGCGGGCCACGGCGTAACCTGCGCCCGCAACCCATGCTGGATGCCGACATGCAGTCCGCAGGCTTCCGTCAGGCGCGGCTGGCGCGCAAGACCGCCCTGATCGAGGATTATGTCGAACTGATCGACGACCTGCTGAATGACGGGCAGGAAGCGCGGCAGGTGGATATCGCGGCCCGTCTGGGTGTGTCGCAGCCTACGGTGGCCAAGATGCTGGTGCGGCTGGAGGCGGACGGGCTGGTGACGCGCCGCCCGTATCGCGGTATTTTCCTGACCGGCGCCGGGCATGACATGGCGGCCCGGAGTCGCGCGCGGCACCATACGGTTGAATGCTTCCTGCGTGCGCTGGGGGTCAGCGAGGTCAACGCCCGCATCGATGCCGAGGGCATGGAGCATTATGTGGGCGCTGAAACGCTGGATGCCCTGCGCCGCGCGCTGGACGCCGGGCTTGCCGCCTTCATGGAAGCCGCCCGGCAGCGCGGCCACGACTGACTGCACTGACTGCCCGCAGGGGGCAGGCCACAGGGGAACGCCATGACCAGACGCGCGGGCTCCGCCGATCTGCCGCTGCATACGGGCCGCGTGCCCGCATGGCTGGGCCAGCGCATGGCGCGTCTGGGCGCCGTGATCGCGCAGGCGATCATCCATCATTACGGGCGTGACGAATTCCTCCGCCGCCTTGCGCATCCCTTCTGGTTCCAGTCCTTTGGTGCGGTCATGGGCATGGACTGGCATTCATCGGGCATGACCACCAGCGTGATTGGCGCGCTCAAGCGCGGGCTGGCCCCGTTGCAGGATGAACTGGGCCTGTATGTCTGTGGTGGCCGGGGGCGTCATTCGCGCCGCACGCCCGATGAACTGCTGGTGGTGGGACAGGCGACGGGTCTTGATGCAACGCCGCTGATGGCGACCAGCCGCATGGTGGCCAAGGTGGACAGCGCCGCCGTGCAGGACGGGTTCGACCTGTACCTGCATGGGTTCGTGGTGGCGGCGGATGGGCGGTGGTGCGTGGTCCAACAGGGCATGCATACGGGGCGGCGCATGGCGCGGCGCTATCACTGGCTGTCTGAAGGGCTGTCGGATTTTGTCGAAGCGCCGCATGCGGCCATTGATGGACGCGCCACGCCGGGCGCGATCATGAACCTGACCGACCGGCGGGCCGATGCCTCGCGTCGCGGGCAGATGGACCTGCTGCATGGCATGGGACCGGACAGGCTGACGCGCGAAGTCATGCGCATCGAGGGCCGTCCGCCCCCGCCCGTGCCCGCGCAGGGGGAACTGCCGCACCTGTCCATGCCCGGTCACCATGATGTCCAGCCGCAGGATGTGAACATGCGCCGCCTGCATGGTGCGCTGGCGGCCGCGACCGAGGCGGGGCCACGTGATTTCGCGGACCTGCTGCGCGTGCCCGGAGTGGGGGCGCGGACCGTGCGCGCGCTGGCGCTGGTGGCGGAGGTCGTGCATGGCGCGCCGTGCCGCTTTTCCGATCCCGCGCGGTTTTCGCTGGCCCATGGCGGCAAGGACCGTCACCCCTATCCCGTGCCGGTGGCGGTATATGACCGCACCCTGTCGGTCATGAAAGCGGCGGTCACGACCGCGAAGCTGGGGCGCGAGGAACGGCTGGACGCCATCCGCAGGCTGGATGCGGCGGCGCGGCGGCTGGAACGCGATGCGACCGGCCCCACCTTTTCCGCCATCATGGCCGAGGAATACAACCGTTCATACGAATATGGCGGCCGGTCGGTGTTTGGATATGAACCGCCGCCGCCCCGGCGGGTTTCAGAAGAAGGGCAGGGAAATGGGGTCATGCGCCATGATGGCCAGCCACAGGACCAGCAGGGACATGATCGTGATGCGTCCCGCCAGACGGGATAGGGGTGCGTATGTCATGTAACCATGATACCGGGCCGAATGCGGCGGAAGTACGGATTTTCCCGGTCGCCGCGCATGGAGGGTAGCGCCACATTCATGACTGTCATTGATCCCCGCCCGCCGCACCGCGCACCGCCAGGCCACGTGCCCGATACGGTGCAGGTGGCCCGCCTGCAGCACTATCAGCGCCATCCGCTTGCTTTCATTTTCCACTATGTGCGCCTGCATGCGCGCTGGCACGCGATCATTGTTGGCGCGATCGCGGTGGCGGTCGCGTGCAACGTGGGCATGTCGGGCATCATCCGCCATCTGGTCAACGGCATGACGCAGGGCGGGCAGGGGATGGAGGCGGTCTGGGTGTCCATCATCCTGTTCTGCCTGACCATCATCTGTGACAATACGGCATGGCGTGTCGCGGGGTGGATGGCGTCGGGCGTGTTCGTGCGCGTTGGTGGCGATGTGCGCCATGACCTGTTCCGGTACCTGACGGGCCATGCCGCCACCTATTTCGCGGACCGGCTGTCCGGTGCGCTGGCGGCCAGGGTGTCGGCTGCGGCGAATGCCGTGGTGGCGCTGGAAAACATGGCGGCGTGGAGCCTGCTGCCCTCGGTGCTGAACCTTGTGCTGGCCATCGTCACCCTTGGCACCGTCAGCCCGTGGATGGCGCTGGTGCTGGTGGGCATGACCATGCTGCTGGGGCTGGGTATTTACCGGCTGGCGGGGCGGGGGCAGTCGCTACACCTGTCCTATGCCGCCGAAGCGGCGGAGGTGGATGGCGAAATGCTGGATGTCATGCAGAACCTGCCACTGGTGCGTGCGTATGGCATGATCGGGTCCGAACATGCCCGCATGCGCCAGCGCATTCATGTCGAAACGGGCATGCACACCCTTTCGCTGCGATATATGGAACAATTGCGTCTGATCCATTCCATCGTTACCGCCATCATGACCACGGGGCTGCTGGTCTGGGCGGTGCTGCTGTGGCGCATGCACCGGGCGACGACGGGTGATGTGGTCATGGTGACGACACTGGGTTTCCTGATCCTGAACTGCACGCGCGACCTTGCATTTTCCATGGTCGAGGCGATGAAGCATGTCACGCGCCTGTCCGAAACGCTGGATCACCTGCTGGCGCCGCACGAACGCAGTGGCATGCCGGAGACGATAACCCTGTCCGCCGCAGCCTGCCGGGGGCATGTGCGGCTGCGTGATGTCACCTTTGCCTATCCCGGCAGTCCGCCGGTCCTGTCGCATTTTGACCTGGATATTCCCACAGGCGGCCGTGTCGGGCTTGTGGGGGTGTCGGGGTCGGGGAAAAGCACGGTCCTTGCCCTGTTGCAGCGTCAGCGTTTCGTGCAGGCGGGCACGGTGGAAATTGACGGTATCAACATTCTGGAACTGGATGAGGCCAGCCTGCGCGCCACCATGGCGGTCGTGCCGCAGGATGTGTACCTGTTGCGCCGTTCGGTCGGGGAAAACATCCGCTATGGCCGGCCTGACGCGACCGAGGCGGAAGTCCGCGCGGCGGCGGAGGCTGCGGGCTGCACCGGCTTCATCGCCGCCATGCCGCACGGGTTCGATACCGTGGTGGGGGAACGCGGGGTGATGCTGTCGGGCGGGCAGCGCCAGCGTATCGCGATCGCACGTGCCTTCCTGCGCAATGCACCGGTGCTGATTCTGGATGAAGCGACCAGCGCGCTGGATGGTGAAAGCGAACGCCATGTGCATGCAGCACTTGAACGGCTGATGGTCGGTCGTACCGTCATTGCCGTGGCGCACCGCCTGTCCACCCTGCGGGGTTTTGACCGCATTGTGGTGATGGAAAAAGGCCATATCGCCCAGCAGGGCACCATGGCGGAGCTGGAGCGTGTGCCCGGTCCCTATCGTGACCGGCTGCTGGCGGCGGGTGGAGAACTGTCTGGCTGAGAGGTAAGGGAGTATTTAAATCAATATTGGGGGGAACCCTGAACGTTTTCGGGGGACGTTTTTTCAAAAGGGTGGCGTGTCCTGAAGCTTTTTGGGAAAGGTGTCACCAGAAACTTCTTCATTGGACAGTCTTCAGGGGGCGGGTGAATTGCGCGGCGGGGCCTGCGCGCCGCCGGCAGGTGGCGGTGGGACCTCGACCATGCGGGCGATGGCGGTGCGCGTGCTCAGCATGCCATGGGTGGCGGCCCCCCGGTCATCGGGCATGTCCTGCTGTGGCGTCATGAAGATCATGTCCTGTGGAAACGCCATGAGGACCCGCCTGCGGCGCAGGAAATTCATGCCAAGGATGCTGTAGCTGGTCTTTTCCACATTTACGTCCAGGGGCAGGTTCCGCCATGTCCCCAGCGTCACGGCATCAAAATGATGCCGGCGTCCGTTCAGGATCCTGCCCGCATTCGTGCGCACATGCATGTCGTCATGCAGGATGGCGTTGGTCAGGCCCAGCATCCGCGCGTCCTTGCGCGACAGGGAGGAGACGTCCGCCCCCGGTTCGATCTCCATCTCGACGGCATGATCACCCACCTGCATGGCCACCCCGGTCATGCGCCCCATGGCATCGGGCAGCAGGGGCAGCGCCGTGCTGTCTGGCCCCAGCCATTCACGCAGCGGCGGGCAGGCCGAATTCGCATCCTCGCGCAGCCTGAACAGGACCATGCGGCGGGCCGGAAAATCAAACAGCACGTCGTAGTTGCTCAGCACATCATACCCGATCACCCCCAGAACGGGCTGCGCGTTGATGTGGGGCTGGCCTATTCCCTCCAGCACGGCGGGCACCTTGTCCGCCGTGCCATTGTTTATGCGCATGTGGTCCAGGGTCGTGGTGTAGGTGATGCCCTCCCCGGCGATGGTCAGGATGTCTATGCTGGATTCCACCGGGTAATCCTGCGCCTCGGCGGCGTAGACCCCGACCCGGTCCTGTGTCGCGCTGACATAGGCCAGTCCCTGTGCCGCGTTGAACGTGACGGGAATGATGGGACTGCCGCTATTGGTCAGCAGGGGCACGGCAATGACGTGGGCGATGCACGCGGCGGGCAGGCCATATTGCAGTTCGGTTGCCGGTTGCGTGCCCGTGGGGGCGGGGGGCGTGTGCAGGACGGGACGGGCCTGCCCGTTCACGGCCATGCAGGCCATGATGCCCATGGCGGACAGGCCGGTGCGCAGGGGGGACAGGTCAGTCAGGCTGATCAGCCAGGTATTCCGCCACATCGGCTGTTGCATCCTGCGGGGATTCGGTCTGGTCGAAACGGGTGTAATCAACGGTAATCCGCCCATCCGGTCCGGCGTTTATGATATCCACGAAGCGGTGATTGTATAGCATACGATCAAATCCGTAAGCGGAGCGAGCAAATACCGTCTGGCCGGATGCCTCGTCCGTGCCGGTCAGGCTGACAATGATTTCCGCCTCCTGCGCTGACAGGTCGGCTTCGGTCATGCCATACAGGGGGCTGCTGTCGTCAATGACATGCGTGGGCGTGCAGGCAAAGCGCAGGACCGGCACATGGGCCTGCTGCAATGGCAGGGGATCGAACTGCCGCACCACCCGGCCGGCTGGCGTGCGGATCAGGCGTGCCAGGGCGCATTCCACATCCACCGACAGAATCGGGCTGCGCCTGCAGTTGGCTATGCGGATATCAAGGTGAAGCTGGCTGTTTTCCCATAATATAAGCGCCTTGTGGCTGAACATGACCCGGGCGCGCGGGCGTGAAAAGCGTGCGAAGATCAGCCCGGTCGCCAGGGCATTGATCATCATGCCGCCCAGTACCTCCACCGTGGCGATCAGGTTGGCGGTGTGACTGACGGGGATCATGCCGCCGTAACCTACGGTGGACAGGGTCTGCACGCTGAAAAAGAAGAAATCGGCGAAACTGTGGGGCTGCGTGCCGCTGATCCCCTGGCTGTCCATCATATACAGCACGGCGAACAGCAGGTTGATGCCGACATAGACCAGCAGGGAGCCGTAGAAGAATGTGCTCCACGGTGCGGTCAGGGCATGGTGGTAGAAATCGGACCAGATCCGGTCCACCTGGCCCACCCGGACGATGGTGTCGTGCCCGTTATCTTCCAGCCGATGGGTGTTCGTGACCCCGGATGGCGCGGGTGTATCGGACTGTGCGGGGCGGTCCGGTGCTGCGTGCTGTGCCATGGCGTATCCTGTGTGCGCATGTCGTGTTGCATCAGGATCAGGCAGACCTGACAAAGTTTGTAATATTCCATGTGTCGCCGCAGGACAACGCCCGTTCCGCTGGACGCAACAGGTATGCTGTCTGCATATCCGTGCAGACATGCCAGGCAGGAGACCCCGATGACAGACGATTCCACGCCCGACCAGATGGAACACATGGCCCGGACACTGGAGGGGACGGGCCGTTACCGCGTCCTGCGTCCGCTGACGCCCAGGACGCTGAGCGACTACCCGCAGGAGGCGGGCACGCGGCTGGGCATGTTTCTTGATCTGGAAACAACCGGGCTGAGTGCCGCCAGGGACGAGATTATCGAATTCGGGATCGTGCCCTTCGTCTATACGCTGGATGGCCGGATACTGGGGTCGCTGGAACCCTTCAGCCGCCTGCGCGAACCGTCCTGCCCCATTCCGCCCCAGATTACCGAACTGACCGGCATTACCCCGGCCATGGTGGCGGGGCAGTCCGTCACCCCGGAGGAAGTGGAACATTTTGTCGCCCCGGCATCTTTGATTATCGCTCATAATGCAAATTTTGACCGTAAGTTTGCAGAACGCTTCACCCCCGCCTTCACCACCAAGCCATGGGCGTGTTCCATGCGTGACGTGGATTGGGCGGCGGAGGGGTACGAAGGACGCAAGCTGTCCTATCTGGGCATGCAGGCAGGGTTCTGGTTCGACGGTCATCGCGCGGTGGATGACTGTCAGGCGGGTATTGCCATTCTGGATCGGGACCTGCCGGTATCGGGTCGGCGGGCGCTTGGGGTGCTGCTGGAAAACGCCCGGCAGATCCGCTGCCGGATATGGGCCGAGAACGCGCCTTATGAATACAAGGATATGCTGCGCCAGCGTGGCTATCGCTGGAATGATGGAACCGATGGCAACCCGCGTGCGTGGTCCATCTCGCTGCCTGAAGAGCAGGTGGATGCGGAACTGGCCTTCCTGTCCGCCGAGGTCTTTGCGCGCCCTGTTGAACTGCCCGTCACCCGCATTACGCCGTGGGACCGTTTCTCCACCCGGTGCTAGCTGGCCGGGTTTCTGTCAGCCGGTTCTGGCGTATGGGCATGCATGATATATGATGTGCGAGCCGGGGTAATAAATTAACCCATTGATAATAAAATAAGAAAATATCCTGGGCGCCGTCGTTTTTCAAAAAGGCGGCGTTATCCGAAGCATTTCGGAACACGCCCCATAACAAGGGTTCAGGGCACGCCCATGAACTCGTCCCCCAGATAATCAGGTGGGCCACCATCCAGTCCTTCGGCCTCGAAGCCATCATCATAGGGGCCGGAATAGAATCCCATGCCGTAATTATGTTCGTTCCAGTCGTTGTTGGCGATCATGGGGCCATCTGGTCCCGACAGTTGCGGACCTGTTGGCCCGGCACAGGCGGCAAGGCCTGCTGCCATCCCGATCAGGGGAAGCAGCCTGTACAGGCGGGTACGTGTATTTTTCCTGATCATATCGCCCTTGTATCACCTGGACCGGGGTGTGGTCATGGCCTGGCCCGCCAGGGGGCCGGGCACCTGCCTGCCACGATGCCAGACCTGCTGGATATGATCCAGCGCCGCCGGGTCCTGTGCCGGGTTGCCCGATACCACCAGCAGGTCCGCCAGCTGTCCCGGCGCGATCGTGCCCCGGTCCGTCAGCTGCATGAGATGGGCTGCATCCCCCGTCGCCAGCGTGATGGCCTGCAGCGGGGTCAGTCCCGCCATGATCGACAGCCGGAATTCCCGATGTTCCGCAAAGCCGGGTATGCGGGTCGGCGTTGCCCCCGAATCCGTGCCAAAGCCGATGGCGATGCCCGCGCGGTACAGGGTCAGCAGGTTGCGCATGTTCATTGCCAGCGCCTTGCGTGATGCGGCGGTCAGGGGGGCTGCCAGCACTTTTTCCCGCCATGCCGGATCTGCAAACTGCTGGCGTAATGCGGGTGACAGTCCAAATGACAGGAATGGATCATCCAGCCATTCAGGGTGTTCGGCAAAGATGTAGTTGGCTTCGTCCAGATCCAGCGTTGCGATGTAACCCGTGCCCTGCTGTGTCATGGCGTGGATCAGGATGGCGTCAACCGGTTTGTCACGCACGCCATGGGCAAGGATATCCACCCCCGCCGCCACCAGTGCGCGGGCATCGGACAGGTCATGGATATGGGCGGCCACGCGCTTGCCGCGCAGGTGGGCCTGCGTAATGGCGGCGCGGTAGATGTCCGGCCGCATTTTGGGCAGGCCATGCGCGCCGGGCACGCCATTGCGGAAGTCATCGACCCACAGCTTGATCAGGTCCGTGCCTTCATCCGCCATTTTGTTGACCGCGGCACGCGCTTCATCCGGCGTGGTGGGGCGGAAAACCTGATCCGCGCCAAGGTGGAACATGTTCTGTGGCGGAACACCATCGGGCGCGCCAATTCCCTGATCCACGCCAAACAGGTCGGCGCCGGGGTTCTGGCCGGCATGCTGTTCGCGCCGCATGTCATCAAACAGGGGGGAGCGGTTCAGCCCCAGCGCCGTCACGGTCAGCACGCCGTAATGTTCGTATTGCGACAGGGCTGCCAGAATGTTGGCGCGGGTGTAATTGACTTCCCCGTTCTGCGTACCGCTGACCTGGCCCACATGGCTGTGGTCGGAAATCAGTCCTGGCAGGACCGTCTGCCCGGACAGGTCAATGGCGCGTGCATGGGCGGGAGACGGCAGGTGGTGCCCGGTTGCGGCAATATGCCCGTCGCGGATCAGGATATCCGTATCTGCCTGCGGTGCGCTGCCGGTACCGTCAATGACGGTGGCATGGCGCAGCAGCACCGGCCTGTCCGGCCGGGCATGGGCCACGCCATGGGCCAGTATCAGGCCGGTCATCAGGGTCAGCAGGGCAGGGCGGCGGTAACGGGACATGGCGGGATCTCCATCCGGCGGGGTGGAGCAGTGTTGATCGTATGAAAAGTCCCGTCCATTCACATCTGGGCGTGGCGTGTCGAATCTAGCGCGGCAGCGGGGTCGCACCGCCTTCGACCAGATCGGCAAACGCATCCTTTGCATCGCCGCTTTCTGGAAAGCAGACCAGGACATCATCACTTTCGGTCTTGGCTGCGCGGGCGGGAGTGATCACGCTGTCCCAGTCGGCGGACAGCGAGGAGACCGTGCCGATTTCCGGTTCCACGAACTGCCATGACCCACCCTTGACCGTTGATCCCAGCACGGTTGTCAGCAGGAAGACGCATGCCTGTGGCGGAAGGGGCGACGGTACGCGCCGAAACTGGTAGATCGTGCCGGATTTTCCAAACAGCGTGAATGACGTCCACGGTTCCATAACTCTGTTCCCTCCTCTGGGTCGTGGCGCAGTATGCCATATTTCATGGCATCAGGGGATGGGCGATCATGCCGATGCCTGCAGGCCCACGCGGGCAGCCGGGGCAGATCGGACAGGTCCGGCACAGGCTGGCATACTGGTGTCATGAAGCATGGTAGAAACGGACTGTGCAGGAGTGCCGGATTGGTCCCGTATTGCCTGGTCACGCCTGGTTGCATGACATCGTAACTGCGTACGATACGTGCACCTGTCATCAGCCAGTGTGTATTTCTTGAGAATTCCGATACCTGTTCTATATGATGTGTGTTTTTCATTGTGTAATTATTATATATAAATAAAATATCCAGTATATTACTATTTCTGGGCGTTCTTTCGTAATGCTTCTCTGTACATTTCAGATATTCCATCTGAAAATTTATTGATGGAAAACTGACCTGCCTGTTCCGTACCATTTTTTGTGAGTGAATTGCACAGGGAATCATCATTATCCATTCTGGATATGCCGCGTATGATTGATTCTGTATCAAAGGCATCGACAATCAGTGCTGCATTGCCGCAGACTTCCTTAAGGCCGCCTTCTGCTGAGCACATGACCGGTATTCCGGCCTGAAAGGCTTCAAGAACCGGCAGGCCGAACCCTTCCGCAATGGATGGAAACAGAAGGGCACGGGCATTTTTCAGCAGGAAACGCAGGACAGGGCGCGGCAGATAGTCGGAATACACGACCCTGCCGGCATCCACGCCTTTCTTTATGATCCGGACAATCGGCCTGTTCTTCCAGCCAGCCGCCCCAACGATCAGAAGCTTCCGTGACGTATTGTATGACAGAAAGCTTTCAACAAGCCGGTAAATGTTCTTTTTAGGTTCCAGCGCGCCAATGAATATGAAATATTCACCGGCGGAAATGCCAAACATGTTGTGCAGTTCATTTTTTTCGTATTCTGATCCCGTGTAATTTTTTTTGGGGTCGGAAACGGAAGGGTATGCAACGTATGTATTTTCTTTTGAATCAGGAAAGAATTTATTGATTTCCTGTCGTGATGCTTCCGATACGGTGCAGATTGGCCCCTGTTTCCGGCAAATATCGCGTATCAGGTTATAGTAATATTTTTTGTTGTCCGCTGTTGTTGTCGGAAGCCGCAGTGGAACCAGATCATGGATGGTATATATATTTATTGATTTGTTAACCGAAATGGGAAAGGGATATGTCCAGTGCATGATCGCGGGGGGATCAGGTATATTTACCCGAAGAAACTGTCCGGTCAGACGGTAATATGCCTGTGCCCGATGGAACAGATTCCAGACATTCAGAATTCGATCGGCCTGAGGCAGGTTTTCGACAAAGAGACGGCGATCGACATGCCCGGTCATGGGAACCTCGATGGCTGTGCGCCCGGCCGCGTCCTGAATGGTATTCTTCCACCATTTGGGGCGTAACGGGGATGAGGAACGTGGCTGGATATTTCCGCCCAGCCGGTCAAAGAACATGACTTCCCGTAACGTAGGCGCCATTTTCTCCGTTATGTCCATGCCGTAGAGAGCATCTACGTCGTGGTTCAGGAGTTTGAGCGCATAGGTCAGGTTGCGCGCATAGGTTGCAACGCCTGTACCACGTGGCAGGGAAAGATTGAAGCCATCTATGCCAATACGCAGGGAAGAGAGCTGATTCAATTACGCCTCACTTGCTGATGCACCCTTACATCACGTAAGGCATAAACACCCGTGTCCGGACCACGTTACCAAAAGGTCCATCTCATTTACATGAGATATTATTCCTTGCCTACCTGACGACCTGCTACAAAAATCAATCCGGACGATTTTTTTTCCTGATCTTCCGGACGTGAGTGATAAAACACATCTCCCTGTCTGAATGAGAGGGTGGTACATGGGTTGGCGCGATTAATGTCGTAGGGTAGAAACACCTGAGTATATTTCCGATAACCGCGTCATTTCAGGCAGGCGTTACGCAATGCAGCTCGTTCAAAAAGTTATTTCCAGATTGAACGCAAAGAATACCAGAACCAGAATTTGCAAAGCGATTGACGCCGGTGACTGGCCCCTTGTTCTGCGTTTCCGACGCAGGCAGGCCGAATACTTTCCCCGATCCGCATCGGCGTGGCTGCAATATGGACATGCCCTGAAGGAATGCGGCTTTTATGACCTGGCGGATGAAGCCTATCTCAAGGCGCAGGAGCTGGAACCGGGGTCTGGCGAAATCAGCCTCCAGCGCGGTCACCTGCAGAAGCTTTGCGGGAATATCGGGGCGGCTTTCGCGTTATATTCCGCTGCGCTGGAAGGGTGGCAGGGGGATGCAGCCCCTGTTCAGGTCGAGGTTGATCATCTCAGGGCACTTGTGACAGCACTTGCTTCGCGTGGGGTCTTCCCGGATCGCGATGAACTGGATTGCGCGGTCTATATCTCTTCTGTCTGCAAGATATTCGAAGAAAGCGACCGGACGGATATGAGCCATCGTATCGGCCGGTCTGATTATTCATACGCTTTTGCACTGAAGGGCTTTGCCAGGGCCCTGGATGATCTGGGCATCGATTACCAGATCCTGAATGAAGTGGCAGGCATCGCCGATATCCGAAATATTTCGACAGCGAAAAAAATCATTCATATCGGTTTCTATCCGCCTGAAAAGATAAACCTTCTGAAAGGCGCATATAATATCATCTGTTTTGCCTGGGAGTTCGAGCGGCTTCGCCTGCCGGAGGAGAACCTGTCCTATAATGCGTTCAGTGATCAGGCATCCATGCTGGCTCTGGCTGACGAATTATGGGTGCCGTCGCAATATGGCGTGGAAAGCGTGAAGCGGTCCGTGCGGAATATCGTGACCTACATGCCGTCGCCGGCGGTGATTGATCGCAATGTGGGCTGGCGGCCCAAACCACAGACGAAGCGTGCGATCAGCACGGCTGCGGCGTCGCTTCGGAATGTGTCCTGGGTTCCGCTCGGCATCATGCCAAGAATTCAGGATATCATGAGCCATGATGCGCAGCGGCACGCCGCATCGCTGCAGAAGATCCTGTTCAGTCATGCCGATAGCAGTACCAAGCCGATCATTTATGTCGCCCTTTTCAACGCGTATGATTACCGCAAGAATATCGACAGCCTGATCCGCGGCTTTGATGCTTTCTCGCGGGAATACCCGAACGCCTATCTTTTCCTGAAGGTGGCGGATAACCAGAAGCTCCACAACGGCCCGAACGCCAGTGTCCTGCAGGGGCAGATGTCGTCACCTGACAGTCTGGTCCCATCGATCAGCAGCCGGAATATCTGGCTGACCCGGGAGACATTGACGCGGGAACAGATCAATACATTATTCGATGTCTCGCATTTCTATGTCTGTCCGGCGATTGCGGAAGGGCAGAACCTTCCCCTTATCGAAGCGATGGCGCGCCGGTCCGTGCCGGTCAGCGTGCGCCATACGGCCATGAACGACTATATTCAGGAAGACAATGCGGTCATCATGGCGCACCGGACGATACCGGCGCCCATCGGCTTTGCGGAGCGGTACCAGATGTTTGGCGTCACGCTGTACACGGCGGGGACTGAAGACGTGTATGACGCGCTTGTCCGCTCTGTCGCCATTTCCGGGGACGGGTATGAAAAGATGGCTACCGCCGCTTTCGAAACCGTACAGACTGCCTTTGGCACCCGCAGGCTGTCCGAACGTCTTGACCAGCTGTTATCCTGACGGGGCCGAATCATGAGTAAAGTAAAAGCGGTTTTTGATGTTGCTCCCTTGCTGGAAAACAACTGGACCGGAATTTCGAATGTCATAGGGGCGATTGCAGAAAAGGCGATCGCGGACGACAGGATCGACTGGACATTCTGTTATGAAATACTGCCGCTTCCGCGGTCCCTGATCGAAAAGCTTCTCGGGGACCAGAGCGGGGCGCACAGCGGCGGCCTGTTTCATGATGCGGCAATAAATGGCCGAAGCCTGGACTTCCTGCAGGCGCGGGAATACGTGGCGGTGTTCCCGCATGTAAAGCCCGTACGGCGGTATTTCCGAAAGGAAGCACTGGTCGTACATGACCTGAGTCCGCTGCTGACCCCGTCATACCACAATCAGGATAATATTGATCATTTCGCCAACCGGATCAGACACGATATTGAATCGTCCGATCATTATTTCTGCGTTTCAGAAGCGACGCGCGGCGACGTGGAACTGTATTTCCAATGTCCCCGCGACAAGACATCGGTGATCCGTCTTGGCACGTCTTTCGATCCGTGTGATCTCTCCCTTGCGCTGGACGGTGCGCGGCGGGGCATTACGGTGGAACCCTATGTCGTTGTGCTGGGTACGCTCGAACCCCGTAAAAATGCTGCGATTGTCCTGGAATTCCTGTTGGAAAATCCGCAGTTCGGGCGGGATTACAAGTTCATTTTCATTGGCCGCGACGGCTGGCTGGATGAAAAGGGACGCCTGTTACGCCTTCTTGTGGAGAATGGCATTCCGACCGAGCAGGTCGTGTTCACCGGCTTCGTTCCCCCCGAGCAGCGGGCGATCCTTCTCGCCAATTGCGCCTTCTGTATCTATCCCTCGTTTTTCGAAGGTTTTGGTCTGCCAATTCTCGAGGCCGCAACGCTGAACAAATTTACGGTGTGTTCGAATGCATCGAGCATGCCCGAAGTGGCGCCGGACAGAAGTATCTTTTTCGATCCGAACAGCCTCGATGAGTTTTCCGAAGCAATGTATATCGCGCATCGGTGCGCGCTGATCGGACGGTTATCGCGGACGACCCTGGCTGATACGCTGCGTCGGGGGCGGGAGGCCAGCTGGGACCAGTGTTACGGGGAAATCGCCAGATGGGTGCTGGAGACCGCATGATGACCGTCAATCCATTCAAATATGCCGCAGTCGCCGCAGTCAGAGACATGTCCATAGATGGTGATGTCATGACGTTGACCGTATGTTTCGAGACCCCTGACAAACCGGTTGCGCTTGCCCTTTTCGCGGGGGGCATACCGATCAGCTATGTCAGGGTGGTCTGTGATCCGGTCGTCAGTTCCACCGTTGCGGACGGCAAGCCTTACGGGCAGGCGGTCATTTCAGGGATACGTACGGCATATGGCCTGAATGACGCGCCCGTGCTGCAATGCGCGCGATCCGGAAGGACGCTTTTTACCCTGCCAGTTCCACATGACGAAACCGTGGGCGCAAAGCCGCCGGTGCGGCATATGTCCGTCAGTGCTCTCGTGCTTGAACTTGATCCGGGGCATCTTTCCAGTATTGACGACCTTGTTCCGTATGCAGTCGAATTTTACAAAGAAAAAGGAAAGACGTGTTTTATCGATGCAGTCTATCATATGTTCCTGAAGCGAGGCCCCGCACCCGGGTTCGAACAGAAAAGGACGTTTGATGAAAAGAATCTGCCGCGGTCTCTGCGCAGGTTCCTCAATGATGTGTACGACAGTAAAGAAGCACGGAAATTCTGGATCCGGCGCATCCCGGGGCCAGCCAGCGAAGAGTTTCCATTCCGACTGTAAACCAGTTGCCCGGGGCCATTATGGAATGATGTTATGGTCCTGCCCTGACCTGTTTTTATAGGGGCTGTTGGGAATTGAGTTTTCTAAAGGGCCATGATGTGTT
>NZ_BANF01000033.1 GCF_000964425.1 Komagataeibacter intermedius TF2
CGGCCGCCGGTGCGGGCTGTGCATCCGGTGCGGCGGCCTGCGGGGCAGGGGCCTCGGCCTGCGGCGGAACCTGGTGCGTCTTCGGGTGGCCACCGGGCGGGTTGTCGATGCCCGTCGCCACGACGGAAACGCGGATGCGGCCGTTCAGCGAGGTATCGATGGCCGAACCGAAAATGATGTTCGCGTCTTCCGCCACTTCTTCGCGGATGCGGTTTGCCGCCTGGTCCACTTCGAACAGGGTCAGGTCCTCGCCGCCGGTAATGTTGATCAGCAGGCCCTGCGCGCCGGACATGGAGGTATCTTCCAGCAGCGGGTTGGAAATGGCGTCCTCGGCTGCGGCGACGGCGCGGTTTTCGCCCTCGGCTTCACCCGTGCCCATCATCGCCTTGCCCATTTCCGCCATGATGGTGCGGATATCGGCAAAGTCCAGGTTGACCAGCCCCGGCGCCATCATCAGGTCGGTCACGCCGCGCACGCCCATGTACAGGACGTTGTCCGCCATCTTGAACGCGTCTTTCCAGCTTGTGCGCTCATTGGCCAGGCGGAACAGGTTCTGGTTGGGGATGATGATCAGCGTATCGACGAACTGCTGCAGTTCGGCAATGCCCGCTTCCGCCGATTTCGCGCGGCGGTGTCCTTCGAACGTGAACGGCTTGGTCACCACGCCCACGGTCAGGATGCCGCGTTCACGCGCCATGCGCGCAATGACGGGGGCAGCCCCCGTGCCGGTGCCGCCGCCCATGCCCGCGGTGATGAACACCATGTGCGCGCCATCAAGGTGGCGGGACAGTTCATCACAGGCTTCTTCCGCCGCGGCGCGGCCGATTTCGGGCTTCGCCCCCGCGCCAAGGCCCTGCGTCAGGTGCGGGCCAAGCTGGATGCGGCGGTCGGCGCTGCTGTGGGACAGCTGCTGGGCATCGGTGTTGGCGACAACGAATTCCACGCCCTGCAACTGCGAATGGATCATGTTGTCCACCGCATTCGTACCACCGCCGCCAACCCCGATCACTGTGATGCGGGGCGTGAAATCGGAATGATTCTGTTGCGGGATGGTCAGGTTGAGGGTCATGCTTGGCTCCCGATGGATTGGGGTAGGCGTGCTGGCATACTAATGGCAAAAGTACAATAAAGGGTTTTTACGCAAGATCATACCCTGTCACGTATGAAATCCACGAAACGTCTGACAAGGCTGCCGGGGCGGGTGTCACGGACGTCGGGTTCGCCCATTTCATCCGCCGCCCCCGCGGCCCAGGCCAGAAGGCCCGCGGATGTGGAGAACATCGGCCACGTCGCCGCGTTTTCGGGCAGGCCGACAATGCGCCGCGGGCGGCCAAGGCGCACCTGCCGGTTCAGGATACGCGCCGCCATCGGCCCGATTCCCTCCAGCAGCGACCCGCCACCCGTCAGGATCACCCGCCCGTCCGACGCGGGGCCGACGGCGGCCATTTCCAGCCTGTCACGTACCATCTCCAGGGTTTCCTCCACGCGCGGATGTATGATCGAGACAATCTTTGCGCGGGGAATTCTGACATAATGATGGTCGTTGTCACCAATCAACTGCACAAGAATGGGATTGTGATCGTCGCCCGCCAGAAGTTCGGCGGATCCGTGCATGGTTTTCAGCCGCTCGGCATTGTCGATGGAGGTGGACAGCCCGTGCGCGATGTCACGCGTGATGTGCAGCCCCCCCACGGGAATCGTGGCGGTATGCAGCAGCCGGCCTTCGCCAAACACCCCGATTGACGTGGTGCCCCCGCCCATGTCCACCACGGTTGCGCCAAGGTTGCGTTCGTCCTCGTTCATGACCGCAAGCCCGGAGGCGAGGGGTGAAGACACCATGCCCTCGATCTTCAGCTCCACGCGCGACAGCACGGCTTCGAGGTTGCGCAGCGCGGTGGTGTTGGCGTCGATCACATGCAGCCGCGCCGAAAGCAGGTCACACAGGTGCCCGCGCGGGTCCAGCACTTCCTGCGTGTCGTCCACCGCGTAATCCAGCGGCAGGGTATGGATGGCCGAACGCCCTTCCGACACCGCGCGCATGCGGCCCTCGGTTATGATCCGGCTGACATCGTTGCCCGTGATCTCGCGCCCGCCCACGGACCAGCGCGCGTTGATGTGACGGCTTTCGGGGTGGCCGCAGGACAGGTTGACGAAAATCGAATCCCGGCGTTCCGTCGCCATGTCCTCCGCCTGCGCCACGGCGGCGCGGATCGCGCTTTCCGCCTCGCGCAGGTCCACGATCCCGCCCGAACGCACGCCATGCGACCGCCGCCATCCGTGGCCGAGGATGCGGATGGTGTTGTCAGGCTCCCCCCGTCCGATCAGGCATACGATCTTGGTGGACCCGATATCCAGCACGCTGAACGGTCCCGTACGCAGCTTGCGTGTCGGCAGGCGCTCGCCCTCGGGGACAAGGGACAGCGCAGGCCGCGGCCGGGGCGCGCGTGCGGGCGTTCCGGCCCCCCGGATGGCGGGGACCGGGGCGGCCGCCGTGGTGGTCTTTGTCGCGGGAAGGGTCGTTCTGACCGGTCCCGGCACTGGATAAGTCATGCCCGCCTCCGTCTTGGACCGGTCTGGGGGGAAGAAAGCCATGGCGCGGAAGGATCCTGATCCCCGGTGGGGTCGGCCTGCGGCGGCGTGTCGCCCCTGTCCCGGTCGGTGTTGTCGTTCGGGGCAGGCGGGGCTTCACGCACGATCAGGCGGTCAGGCAGGCGCATGTCGATGGCGATCACCGGCCGGTCCAGTATTTTTATGTTTTCCTGCAATTGTGCAAGACGCTTCAGCGCAGCGACTTCCTGCCCTTCGGGCAGCAGCACGGTCGTGCCGTTGCGCAGCGTCAGGTTCCACCGCCGCTGGCCCACGCGGGATGCGGCCACGACATGGCTGCGTACTTCCGGCTGGGCCGACAGTTCATCAATCAGGGCGGCGGCGGCGGTGTTGGCGTCGGGGCCGACAACCAGCGGCAGCTGCATAAAGGCTTCGGCGTCCTTGCCGGTCATGCCCTGGTCGCGCACCTGGTTGCCTTCGCGGTCGATCAGCATGAAATGCCCGTGGTTCTGCCATACGGCAAAGGGACGGCGTTCAAACAGGTGGATGATGATGGTGCCGGGCAGGTGGCGTTCCACCACCGAATGATCGACAAATGGCAGCGCGTCGATGCGTTCGCGCGCGGCCGCCACGGAAAAGCCGAGGATGAAGTCCCCCGTGCGCACGCCCAGCGCCTGCTGCAGCGAGGGTTCGCTGGTCAGCACGCAGCCCGTCACGTCAATTTCGGTAATGCGCAGCGGCAGCATGTTGATGATCCGCCCGCGCAGCGGCGCGAAACGCGGGTCGGACCCGAAATGCCGGAACGCCGTGACGCAGCCCACCCCAAGCCCGAGCAGCACCAGCACCAGCAGCAACGGACGCAGCAGGCGTTTCTGGCGGCGCAGGAAGATCGAAAGCCGGGAAGGGCGGTCGCTGCTGTCGGTCGGTCGCCTCATGTACGGCAGGTCGCGTGGTCGATCATCCACTGGCACAGCGCGGCATAATCCATGCCGCAGGCCGCCGCCTGTTCCGGCAGCAGGGAGGTTGGCGTCATGCCCGGCTGGGTATTGGTTTCCAGAATGACAAGGCGGCCGGGCAGGTCCGCCCCCGCCGTGTCGTCATAGCGGAAGTCCGTGCGGCTGGCCCCCCTGCAGCCCAGCGCCCGGTGGGCGGCCAGCGCCAGTTCGCGCGCCTGTTCAAAGGCTGCGGGATGGATGCGCGCGGGCAGTTCGTGGCACGATCCGCCAGCAGCGTATTTGGCCTGATAGTCGTAAAAGCTGGGGCCGCTGCCCGTGGGGGTGATGTCGGTCACCGTCAGGGCGCGGTCTTCCAGCACGCCTACGGTCAGTTCCCTGCCCGGAATGTATTCTTCCACCAGCATGTGCGTGCCGAACGTCCATCCCCGCGCCAGCGTTGCGCGGCGGTTGCTGCCGGGGTGGATGATGTCCACGCCGACCGATGATCCCTCGTTCAGCGGCTTGACCACGTATGGGGCGGGGATCGGGTCCGCCGGTTCAAGCTGCGCTGGTGTCAGGACCAGTCCGGTGGCGACAGGCAGCCCTGCCGCCATGAACACGGTGCGCGCCGCGTCCTTGTCCATGGCGGTGGCTGACGCCCGCACGCCGGAATGGGTGTAGGCGATGCCCATCCAGTCCAGCACGCCCTGGATCGACCCGTCCTCGCCAAACCTGCCATGCATGGCGTTGAACACCACGTCCGGGCGGTGGTCGCGCAGGTCGCTTACAATGGCCAGCAGGTCCGGGCCCGCGTCAATGCAGCGCACGTCATGTCCAAGCCCGCGCAGGGCGTCGGCCACGTTGCGCCCGCTGGCAAGGCTGACCTCGCGTTCGGCGGACATGCCACCCATCAGGACGGAAACACGGCGGGCCGTCATGCGCTTTCTCCCATGCTGTGCGTGGCGGGGCGACCGATGCGTTTGATTTCCCAGCGCAATGTGACCGCCGTGTGATCATGCACGCGCTGGCGCACGGTATCGCCCAGTTGCTCCAGGTCGGCTGCGGTGGCATTGCCGGTGTTCAGCATGAAATTGCAGTGTTTTTCACTGATCTGCGCACCGCCCACCGTCAGGCCGCGACAGCCAGCCGCATCAATCAGTTCCCAGGCCTTGCGCTGTGATTCGTCGGGGTCGGGATTGCGGAAGGTGGACCCGCCGGTCCGGGCGCGTACAGGCTGCGCGGCCTCCCGCGCCGTGCGGATTTCATCGATTCGCTGGCGGATGATGGCGGGCGGCGCCACCATCGCGTTCAGCCGCACCCGCACCACGACCGACTGCGGGGGCAGGGTGGCGTGGCGATAGCCGAAGTCCAGCGAGGCTGCAGGCAGGCGCAGAAGCCTGCCATCACGCGTCACCACTTCCACCCAGTCCAGCACCGCCGACATGTCTGACCCGTACGCGCCCGCGTTCATGGCCACGGCCCCGCCGATCGAACCGGGAATGCCCGCAAGGAATTCCAGACCCGACAGGCCCGCTTCCGCCGCGTGTTCGGCAACCGTCATGTCCAGACAGGCCGCGCCTGCAACAAGCCCGTCACCATCGCGCGTGATGGTGGAAAATCCGCGCGCAAGGCGGATCACCATTCCGTCGATCCCGCCATCGCGCACGATCACGTTGGAACACGCGCCCAGCGGCAGGACGGGAACCTCCAGCGGCAGGTGCTTCATGACCTGCGCCAGGTCCTCGGCGCTGGCGGGCTGGAACAGCAGTTCCGCCGCCCCTCCCACGCGGAACCACGTGCGCGGGCCAAGGGCGGCCTGCGGCGTCAGGCGGCCACGCGGGCGAAAATCATCCGTGTCCAGAACCTGTGCCCATTGCGGCAGGGTGGCGGGGGCGGTGGTCATGAATGGGCATCCGCCTTCTGGGCCGGGGCATGGGCAATGCCCTGCAGGTCCGCAAGCTGCGCGGGCAGCGCCTGCGCCCAGTTGGTGATGCTGCCCGCACCCAGGCAGACCACGAAATCACCGGGCCGGGCGATGGCGTTGATCATTTCCGCAAGGTGTTCCGGACCCGGCAGCGGCACGACGGAGCGGTGCCCGCGTTCGCGCAGGCCCTCGACCAGCGCATCCCGGTCGATGTCTTCGATCGGCTGTTCGCCCGCGGCATAGACATCGGCGATGATGACGGTGCCCGCGTCGTTCATGCAGGTGCAGAATTCGTTGAACAGGGTTTTCAGCCGCGAATACCGGTGTGGCTGCATGACCGCGATCACGTTGCCCGCGCCCGCCTGCCGCGCGGCCTTCAGCACGGCGGCGATTTCCACGGGGTGGTGGCCGTAATCGTCGATGATGGTGATGCCGCCGGTTTCCCCCGTGCGGGTGAAGCGGCGCTTGACCCCCCGGAAGGCGGCGAAGGCGGAGCGGATGGTGGCGTCGTCTATTTCCATCTCCGTGCCGACCGCAATGGCCGCCAGCGCGTTCTGCACGTTGTGGTGGCCCAGCATGGGCAGGCGGAACGGCCCGGCCCGGCGCGAACGGTTGCGGTTGCGGTTGGTGATCACGACCTCGAACGTCGCCCCCAGCTTGTCGGTAATCACCTTTTCCGCGCGTACGTCCGCCTGCGGGGAAAAGCCGTAGGTGATGATCCGGTGGTCCGACAGGCGCGGGATCATCTGCTGCACGGCGGGATGGTCGATGCACAGCACCGCAAAGCCGTAGAACGGGATGTTGGAGACGAACTGGTCATACGCCGCCTGCATGGCCTCTTCCGTGCCCCAGTGGTCCAGGTGCTCGGGGTCCATGTTGGTCACGACCGTAATGACGGAGGGCAGGCGCAGGAAGGACCCGTCGCTTTCATCGGCCTCGACCACCATCCAGTCGCCCGACCCCATGCGGGTGTTGGTGCCGTAGGCTTCGATAATGCCGCCATTGATGACCGTGGGGTCCAGCTTCGCCGCTTCCAGCACGGCGGCGACAAGGCTGGTGGTGGTGGTCTTGCCATGCGTGCCGCCCACCGCCACCGACCACCGCAGGCGCATGAGTTCGGCCAGCATTTCCGCCCGCCGCACCACCGGGATCAGGCGCGCGCGCGCGGCCACCACTTCGGGATTGTCGCGCTTGACGGCGGTGGATGTCACCACGACCTGCGCATTGCCCAGGTTGGCGGCGTCATGGCCAATGGTCACGGGAATGCCGGCGGCGCGCAGGCGCGCGACATTGGCGCTTTCGGCAATGTCGGAACCCTGCACCGCATAGCCAAGCATGTGCAGCACTTCGGCAATGCCGGACATGCCAATTCCGCCAATGCCGACGAAGTGGATGGTGCCAATGGAAAGGGGCAGGGCTCTCATGTAATCAGGTCTCCGTGTTCGCGCAGGCGGACTTAAGCTGTGCGGGGCAGGTCAGGCAAGCGGGCTTCTATCATGTCCGCCAGACGGGCGGCGGCGTCGGGGCGGCCAAGGGCGGCTGCCGCCTGCGCCGTGCGGGCCAGCAGGTCACGGTCGGCCAGCAGTTCCCTCAGGCGCTGCGTCAGGGCAGGGGCGGTGAAATCGGGCTGGCGGATCATCCATGCCGCATGCGCATCGCACAGCGCCTGCGCATTCGCCCCCTGTTCGTCACGCGCGGCGATGGGCAGGGGCACCAGCAGCGACGGGCGGCCCGCGACCGTCAGTTCCGCAACCGATGATCCGCCCGCCCGGCCAATGACCAGATGGGCCGCGCGCAGGCGGTCGGGCACGTTGTCAAGGAACGGGGCGACCGTTGCCGGAATGCCCGCCGCGCGATAGGCGGCGCGCACACGTTCCACGTCTTCCGCGCGTGCCTGCTGCGTCACCTGCACCCGCGCGCGCAGGGCCGGGGCAAGGGCGGCAAGGGCGGGGGGAACCACGTCGCTGAATACGCGCGCGCCCAGCGACCCCCCCCATACCAGCAGGTTGATCACACCGTTGGAGGGGACATAGCCTTCCCCCGCCAGGGCCGCGATATCGGGCCGCACCGGCATGCCTGTCAGCGTGGCGGGAATCCCCTCGGGCACGCCCGCCACGACGGGAAACGATGTCGCGATGCCATTCATGCGCGGGGCAAGGAAGCCATTGGCCTTGCCCAGTACGGCATTGCCTTCGTGAATGAACAGCAGCGGCCGCCGGCCCTGTGGCAGCAGGCTGCCGCCCAGCAGCGGCGGCACGGACGGATACCCCCCGAACCCGATGATGGCCGAAGGCCGGATGCGCGACAGGATGCCCCGTGCCTGCATCACCCCGCGTCCCAGCGCCACGGCCGCGCGCGCCGCGCGGATGATGCCGCGCCCCGCGATCCCCGCGCCGGGCAGGACAAACTGCTGCCGCCCGGCAAAGACCCCGGTCTCGCGCATGCCTGCGCGCCGATCGGTCATGAGGATGATGTCATGCCCCCGGCGCACCAGTTCACAGGCCAGCGCCTCGGCTGGGAAAAAATGGCCGCCGGTGCCTCCGGCCGCGACAGCAATGCAGTGACGGGTCATGACGATGCTTTCTGCGATGGAGAGGGGGGCGGACCAAACTGCCCGAACCGGCCTTCGCCCACCCGGTTGCGGGTCAGCGCCAGCACCAGGCCGATTGTAAGCGCAACCGACATGGCGGAGGAACCACCATAGGAAATGAAGGGCAGCGTCATGCCCTTGGTCGGGATCAGGTGCAGCGTGGACCCCATGTTGACAAAGGCCTGCAGGCCAAAGCCGGTCACAAGTCCCGCCGTCGCCACCGTGATGAACGGGTCGTTTTCATGCAGCAGCTTGAGCAGCGTGCGGATGACGATGGTGGCGAACACCCCGATGATGAACAGGCACACCAGCATGCCGAATTCCTCCCCCGCCACGGCGAAGACGAAGTCGGCATGCGCATCGGGCAGCAGGTCCTTCACCCGGCCCTCGCCGGGGCCACGGCCCAGCAGGCCGCCATTGCCAAAGGCCCGCAGCGCGGTATCGATCTGGTAATGGTCCCCCACGGCGGGGTGCAGGAACCGTTCAACGCGTGAGCGCACGTGCGGGAACACCATGTACGCGCCCACAAACGCCGCGACCATGGCCGCCACCCCCGCCCCGACCAGGAACAGGCTCAGCCCGTCAATGAACAGCTGGGTCAGGAAAACCGTGGTGATGACGCTGAGCATTCCGATATCGGGCTGCGATTTCAGCAAAAGCAGCACCAGCGCGAACAGCCCGATCGCCACCAGCATGCCGGGAAAATACCGTCGCGTCCGGCGTTCGGTCAGCAGCCACGCCGTGACCACCGCAAAGAACGGCTTGAGGAATTCCGACGGCTGCACCGACATCATCGGCAGCGCGATCCACCGCCGCGCGCCCTTGATCTCGATCCCGTGCACCAGCGTCATGAATGTCGCCGCCAGCGCCAGCGCGAACCCGATCCACCCCGTCAGCCTGACCGCGCGCAGCGACATCATCGACGTGGCGATGACAATGACCGCCGCCAGCAGCAGGAAGCACACCTGCTTGAAAATGAACATGTCGCGCGATGCACCGATGCGCACGGCCACGGCGGGGCTGGCGGCCAGCATCAGGATATAGCCGAACCCGATCAGGATCCCCACGCAGATCAGCGTGACCCGGTCGATGCTGCGCCACCACCGTGCCGGCTGCGACGTGTTTATGCGCGACATGCCGCTCATGCGGGTGTGGTTCCATCCCTGCCGGTGGCCAGCCCGCGCACCAGTTCCGCAAAATGGTCCCCACGCGCCTCGAACCCGCTGAACTGGTCGAAACTGGCGCAGGCGGGCGACAGCATTACGACATCGGCCCCCAGTTCGCGCGCGCTGTCCAGCGCCTGCGGCACGGCGCGTTCAAGGGTATCGACAATGCGGTGGGGAACGTCGTGGCGGGCCAGTGTCGCCGCCAGAACCGGCGCGTCGCGCCCGATCAGCAGTGCTACGGCCACGCGGCTGAACAGGGGGGCCAGTTCCTCGATCCCGCCCGCCTTGGCCATGCCGCCTGCGATCCATACCATCCGGTCATGGCACGCCAGCGCGCGCGCGGTCGCGTCCGCATTGGTGGCCTTGCTGTCGTTGATGAAGCGGATGCCACCAACGCTACCTGCGGTCTTCTGCCGGTGGTCCAGCGCGCTGAAGGACGCAAGGGCGGGTTCCACCGCCGCGCGTGGCATGCCCAGATGCAGCGCCATGGCGGTCGCGGCGGCCGCGTTCTCGCGGTTATGGGTGCCCGGCAGGTCATGGACCGCATGCAGGTCGGCAATGACGCCCGC
Organism: Komagataeibacter intermedius TF2; assembly: GCF_000964425.1. Taxonomy (GTDB): domain Bacteria; phylum Pseudomonadota; class Alphaproteobacteria; order Acetobacterales; family Acetobacteraceae; genus Komagataeibacter; species Komagataeibacter intermedius. The sequence continues at coordinate 9,732 of NZ_BANF01000033.1, forward strand.
ATGGTCACACAGCGCGCCCGGCGTGCAGTACAGGTCGCATTGCGGCATGTCCGCGCCACTGACGCAGGCGATGGTGCTGCGCGTTGGCGCAAGCCGCCTGCGGATCGTATCGTAATCGGGCAGCTTGTCGCCCAGCACCGCCAGGTCGCCCGCGTGCTGGTGGTCGAATACATGCAGCTTGGCGGCGATATACCCCGCCATGTCGCCATGACGGTCCAGATGGTCCGGCGTCAGGTTGAGCAGGCAGGCGACATTGAAATGCATCTGGTCCAGCCGTTCCAGCATGTAGGACGACATTTCCAGCACGTACACACCGTCATCAGGCAGCAGCGGCAGGGAAAGGGCCGCAGGCCCAAGGTTGCCGCCGGCTGCAACCGGCATGCCGCATCCGGCCAGCATGTGGGCCAGCAGCACCGTGGTGGTCGATTTGCCATTGGTGCCGGTAATGCCTGCGAACCGCGCGCGGCTGCCTGCCGCGCGCACGGCGCGGAACAGCAGTTCCGCATCCGACAGGATCGGCACCCCGGCTTCCACCGCCATGCGCGCCAGCGGGTGGGGGCTGGGCAGGTTGTGCGGAATGCCCGGCGACAGGACCAGCCCCGCCAGCCCCAGCATGTTCCTGAATGGTGCGACCGTCAGCCGGTCGTGCGGCGCAAGGGCCGCGCGCGCATCCGCCCGGTCGTCCCATGCATGCACGCTGGCCCCCATCGCCAGCAGGGCGGTGACGGCGGCGGCGCCATTGCGGCCCAGACCGGCCACGCCATAATGATGGGCCGCCAGCAGGGTGGGGGGAAACGCCGTGCTCACCGCAGTTTCAGCGTGGCCAGACCACACAGCCCCAGCACGATGGACACGATCCAGAAGCGGATGACGATCTTGGATTCCGCCCAGCCCTTCTTTTCAAAATGATGGTGCAGCGGCGCCATCAGGAACACGCGCCGCCCGGTGCGTTTGTACCAGAACACCTGGATGATGACGGAAAACGTCTCCACCACAAACAGCCCACCCACGATGCACAGCACCAGTTCATGCTTGACCGCGACGGCGACCGCCCCCAGCGCGCCACCCAGCGCCAGCGACCCTGTATCCCCCATGAATACGGCGGCAGGCGGCGCGTTGAACCACAGGAACCCAAGCCCCGCGCCCACAAGTGCTGAACAGAAGACCCCCAGCTCCCCCGTGCCCGGCACGGCATGCAGCTGCAGGTAGTCGGCAAAGACGTGGTTGCCCACAAGGTAGGAAATCAGCGCGAACACAAGGGCCGCGATAATGACCGGCACGATGGCCAGCCCGTCCAGCCCGTCGGTAAAGTTCACGGCGTTGCCAAAGCCCGTGATGGTGATCATGGCGAAGATCGGGAAGGCATAGCCCAGCGGCAGCAGCAGATCCTTGACGAACGGGAAGGCAAGGTGATTGGCAAGCTCCGGCGGCATCATGTGTTCCAGCCAGATCCCGCCAATCAGGGAGGCGCCGAACTCGCACCCCAGCCGCATGCGCTTGGACACGCCATCGGTATTGCGGCGCGACAGCTTCAGGTAATCATCGGCAAAGCCCACCGCGCCGAATGCCAGCGTGACCAGCATGACGGCCCAGACAAAACCGTTGGTCAGGTCCGCCCACAGCAGTGTGGACCCGAACAGCGAGATCAGGATCAGCACGCCGCCCATGGTAGGGGTGCCCACCTTTTCAATCAGGTGGCGTTCGGGGCCAAGCTTGCGGATGGGCTGGCCCCCGCGCTGGATACGGCGCAGCTGCGCGATCAGCGGGTTGCCAAGGCACAGGCTGATCACCAGCGCGGTCAGGCACGCAGCCCCGGAGCGGAAGGTGATGTAGCGGAACAGGTTGAGCATGGAGGTATGCGCCCCCGCATGCTGCTGGAACAGGTCATACAGCATCAGGCCTGCCCCACCCGCGCGTCATCCGCCGCGATGGCGGAAACGACGTGGCGCATCCGGCTGCCAAGGCTGCCCTTGACCATAACGGTGTCGCCCGCGCGCAGGGCGGCATGCACCAGCGGCGCAAGCTGGCGGGAATCAGGCGTCCACCCTCCCTGTAGGGAAGAAGGCAGGGTGTCAAAGAGTGTTTTCATATTCGGGCCGCAACAGAAGACAATATCCGCGTTCGCGCGGACGGCAGGGAGAAGGGAGACATGCTCATGCCGTGCAAACGCGCCCAGTTCAAGCATGTCACCCAGGACAGCGATACGCCGCCCCGTGGCAACCAGCCCCAGCAGGTCTAGGGCCGCCTGTACGGATGCGGGTGATGCATTGTAGCTTTCATCCAGCAGGGTGACCTTGTCATGCATCACCTTTGCCATCGCCCCGCGTCCCGCGCCGGGGTGGAAGGCGGCCAGTCCCGCGACCGCATGCCCCATGTCCGCGCCCAGCGCGCGGGCCGCCGCCAGCGCCAGCATCGCGTTCCCGGCCATGTGGCGTCCCGGCGCGTTCACCCGTGCATGTCCCTGCCAGCCGGGCAGGCGCAGGTCGAACCCGCTGCCCTGTGCGTCGGATGTCACGTCCGTTGCCTGCACGGTGCAGTCCGCCGTCGTCCCCGCCCACCACAGCGTGGCGCCTGCGGCAGCGGCATTGTCGCGGAAATATGCGGCGCCGGTCACGTCATGGGGCACGATGCCGGTCCCGCCACGGGGCAGCGCCAGCAGGATTTCCGCCTTTTCACGCGCAATGGCGTCGATGCTGCCCATAAGCCCGAGGTGCGAGGACGCGACCGTGGTCACGACCGTAACATCAGGCCGCACCATGGCGGCCAGTGGTGCGATCTCGCCGGGGTGGTTCATCCCGATTTCACATACGCAGTACGCAGCCGTGGCGGGCAGGCGCGCCAGCGTCAGCGGCACGCCCCAGTGGTTGTTGTACGACGCCACGGCATAATGCGTGGGACCGCACGCCGCCAGCGCATGGCGCAGCATGTCCTTGACCGATGTCTTGCCCACGCTGCCGGTCACCGCCACCATGCGCCCCCCAAAGCGCGCGCGCGCGAAACGCGCCATGTCCTGCATGGCCACCAGCGTATCGTCCACATGCATGATGCGCGGGTCATCGCCACACGGCTCATGCGCCACGACCGCCGCCGCCCCGGCATCCAGCGCCGCCGCGACATGGGCATGCCCGTTGCTGTTTTCGCCCTTCAGCGCAATGAACACGTCACCGGGCTTCAGCGTGCGCGTATCGATCGAGACGCCGGTCCCGGCAATGTCCGCATGCGATGCCGGGGGAAAATGTCCCGATGTCGCGGCCAGCAGGTCCGCGCGGTTCCATAGCAGTGTCATTCATTCCCCATCAGGCCGCGGATGACCGTGGCATCATCAAATGGCAGGACATCGCGGCCCACGATCTGTCCCTGTTCATGTCCCTTGCCCGCGACCACCAGCACGTCGCCTGCATCCAGCATGTCCAGCCCGGCGGCGATGGCCTGCCGCCGGTCCCCGATTTCGGTTGCGCCGGGTGCGGCCGCCATGATTGCGGCGCGAATGGCGGCGGGCTGTTCCGTGCGGGGATTGTCGTCGGTCACGATCACCCGGTCCGCCAGGCGGGTGGCGGTTTCCCCCATGACGGGCCGCTTGCCCCGGTCGCGGTCGCCGCCCGCCCCCATGACCACCACCAGGCGGCCACGGGTGTGCGGGCGCAGGGAACGTAGCAGGCGTTCCAGCGCATCAGGCGTATGGGCGTAATCGACATATGCTGCAGCCCCGCTGGACAGGACCGCAACCTGTTCCATCCGTCCCCGCACGCCGCGCAGCCGTGCCAGCAGGGGCACGGACCGGTCCGGCCCGTCCACGTCCCTGTCCGCCATGGCCGCGGCCAGCAGCATGTTATCCACCTGGAAACGCCCCACCAGCGGCACCGTGACCTCGTGTTCCATGGCGGCGGTGGCGATGCGCAGGACCTGTCCCGTGGGGGTGGGGCGTGCCTCCAGCAGGCGCAGGGTGGCGCCCTGTTCGCCGGTGCTGCGCAGGACAAGGTCGCGGCGTCGGGCGATGTCGGTAATCGCAGCACAGGTGGCCACGTCCATGTCCGCGTTGATGGCGGCAATGCCGCCTTCGGGCAGGATGGTGTCAAACAGCCGCAGTTTCGCCGCGCGGTAGTGTTCGGTCGTGCCGTGGTAATCCAGATGGTCCCGTGTCAGGTTGCTGAAGCCCGCGGCATAGGGCGTCAGTCCATCCAGCCTGCGCTGTTCCAGTCCGTGGGATGATGCCTCGATCGCCACGTGGCCTACGCCATTTTCCGCCATTGCGCCCAGCAGGCGCATAAGTCCCACGCTGTCCGGCGTGGTCAGCACCGGCCCGCAATCGGGCAGGACGCAGGGGGCGACGGCCCCCAACGTGCCAATGGTGCCCGCAGCATCCCCCCGCAGCGTCCAGATCTGGCGCAGGAACTCCACGGTACTGGTCTTGCCGTTCGTGCCGGTGACCGCCGCGATACATTCAGGGACATGCGGCGTCAGCACGCGTGCGACCTGCGCCAGCGTGCGCCGCGCGTCCGGCACCCGTATCGCCACGATGCCCGCAGGCACGTCATGCGGCGACATGTCCAGCAGCACGGCCACGGCCCCGCCGGCCACGGCCTGCGGGATATAGGACCGGCCATCCATGTGCGTCCCATGCAGCGCGGCGAAGATCATGCCGGGACGGACGGCGCGGCTGTCGGCGGTGATGCCGGTGATGGACAGGTGATCCGGCACGGCGGACAGGGGTGTCTCCACGCCGGCGCGGCGCAGGACTTCAGGCAGGCGCATTGCTCTCATCCCCTGTTGTGCGCACGCGGGGCGGGCAGGCTGTCCACATCGTTGCGGGCATGCAGGTTACGGGAGGGAACCTGTGCCGTATCGGCGGCGCCACGGGGGGGATGCGCATGGCGGCCCGCCGTCTCGCGTTCATGTTCATGCAGGTGGGCTGTGCCCGGATCATAGCCCGGCCCCAGCGCGCGATAGCCGCGCGGCACGGCAGGCTTCATGGGAATGGCCAGCGAGGCCTCGATCGTCGCCGCATGCTGCGTGTCGGGAAACAGGCCCAGCATCGGGGCGATGCGGGTAATCATGTGCGACGCCGTGGGGGCCGCGTTCCAGCCCGCCGTGGTCCAGCCATGGGTCTGCGCCGTGGGCTTGGGGCTGTCCAGCATGACATAGATCGCGTAACGCGGCGCGTTCATGGGGAAAATGCCGGTAAAGGCGGAAACGTTGACGTGTTTGAGATAGCCGCCATGCGGACCGATCTTTTCCGCCGTTCCCGTCTTGCCGCCCACGTAATAACCGGGAGATTCCGCTTTCTGCCCCGTGCCTTTCGCCACGTCCAGCCGCAGGATCCTGCGCAGGATGTCCGAATTGGCCGCCGAAATCAGGCGTTCGGCATCAGCGGGCATGCCGGGCGTCGCATCCGGCGCGTCGGGTGTCGTCCCGTCATGGCTGGCCTCGGCCGCAACCAGCGTGGGCTTGAGCAGGAAGCCCCCATTGGCGGTTGCCGCCGTGCCCCGGACGATGGAAAGCGGCGGTTCGGCCACGCCATGGCCAAACGCCACCGTCATGGTGGTTGATACGCCCCAGTTATGGACGGAGGGCACGATGGGCCGCCCCGCTTCGGGCAGTTCGACCGGCACGCGGGAAAAGAAGCCCATGTTGCGCAGCCAGTCCTGCTGGCGCGCGGCCCCCGCATCCAGCGCGATGTGCGCCGCCGCCGGGTTGGAGGAATAGGCCATGACTTCGGGCAGGGACAGCCACGGCGCGAAATGGTCGTTCTTCATGTCCGATATGGTGAAGCGGCCGATCTTGATGGGCGTACTGGAAAAGCTGTCCCATATGTGCGCGACCCCTTCCTGCAGGGCCATGGCCACGGTCTGCAGCTTGAAGGTCGATCCGGGTTCGTACATGCCGGTTACGGCACGGTTGAAGCGGGAATCAGGCGATGCGCGGCCAAAGTCATTGGCGTCGTAATCGGGCAGGCTGACCATGGTTATGATTTCGCCGGTGTGCACGTCCATCACTATGGCGCATGCCCCGATGGCCTGGAACGTGTCCATGGCGGACTGCAGTTCGTCATGCACCACGTTCTGCACGCGCACATCCACCGACAGGCGCAGTGGCGCACGATCGCTGTCCAGCCGTTTGTCGAAAAACCGTTCGATGCCCGCTACACCGTGGTCGTCAATGTCCACGCCACCCAGGATCTGGGCGGCCACGCGGCCCATGGGATAGCGGCGACGCTCGCCCGGTTCGAAATAGATGCCCGGAATGCCCAGGTTGTTGATCGCCAGTTCCTGCGCCGGGGAAATGTCACGCGCCAGATAGACGAACTGCTTGTTCAGCGACAGGCGGCGTTTCGTTTCTTCCTCGTTCAGGGTGGGCAGGGCGCCTTTCAGCTTGTGGGCCGCATCGGTGGCGTCGATCATTTCCTGTGGGTTGGCATAGACCTGCGCCACCGGCAGCGACATGGCAAGTACCTGCCCGCTACGGTCGACAATCGATGCGCGGTGCACCTGCGGCAGTGCGATATCCCCCGCGATCATGCCCTTGGGGTCGCTTTTGGGGATGGGGGGAACCTGTGGCGCGATCTGCTGCTGCTGTGGCGGCATGGGGCGGATGATCGTCGCCAGCGTCAGCTTCAGGCCAATGGCCGAAAACAGGATACAGAACACCCCCGCCACGACCACAAGGCGCGCATGCATCCGGTCCTGCGCCATAAGCGTACGCAGGCTGCCACCAACAGGGATGGTCTCCTGCGCGCGTCTGGCTGGCTGGTCATGGTTCGGGTCGGTCATGCGCGTTCCGGGCCGGTGGGCCGACGGGGTGGTGGGACAGGGGTCAGTCAGTTGCTGACAGGCACCGGCGGCGGCAGGGTGCTGACATGGGGCGTGCCAAGGGAACTGCCGCCCATATGCACGGGGGCCGCCACGGGGCGCCAGGCTGCCTCGGCTATGTTCTGGCTGTGCGCATGATAGCTGCCGGCCCCCATGCGGGTGGGGGAGACGATGCTGTCATGCATGGCGGCAACATGCGTGGGTTCCGCTGCCGCCACGGCCACCGGGCGTTCGGGTGCGTGAACGTGCTCCACCACCGGGGCATGGGCCACGGGGGTCCGGACATCGTTCTGCGCCAGGGCGCGGGCCAGCGCGTCATGCTGTGCTGTGGGGGCGGGTTCGCTGCGACGGGGCGCGGCCGCCACGTGATCGACATGCGGCGTGGGCGGGGATGCGGGCAGGGGCGGGGCCACGTGCGGCGTCACGTCATGGGGCGCCGGGACCGCGACATGATCCGCTGCAAGCGTTGCGACCATGGTGGCGCGCGGGGCCGGGGCGGGGCGATGCATCGGGCTGCCGGGGGCAGGCATGTGGGACGCCAGTGCGGACATCTGCACGAACTGCGTGGGGGTGACCGGCTGCAGCCCCCTGTCATACCGGCTGGCCAGCGTGCCCAGCCGGTCGGGCTGGTTCAGCATGGCCCATTCGGCACGCAGCATGGCCGTCTGTGAACGCACGTGTTCGGTCTGTTCCACGATCTGGGCGATCTGGTGATCAAGCGCGGTGGTCTGCTGCTTCTTGTTATACAGGAACAGGCCCGATATCGCCGCCACCACGGCGCAGAAAAACGTGACAAACCGACTCATTCGGCAGGTTCCGATGCTGGAATGGATGAGGGGGCAATGCATTCCATCGCGCGCAGTCTTGCGCTGCGTGCACGTGGATTACGGCGGGTTTCGTCGTCTCCCGGCCGGATGGGGCGTCCGGTCAGCAGCCTGAAATCTGCAGGCGCGGCACGCGCGGTCATGGCGCGCGGGTCATGGCGCGAGGGGGCGGGCATGCGGCCCGCAGCCCGCGACATGGCCTGCTTGACCAGCCTGTCCTCCAGCGAATGGAACGACACGACCACCAGCCGGCCGCCGGGGGCAAGCAGGCGCGGGGCCTGTTCCAGCACGCGGGTGATCTGGCCCAGTTCGTCATTGACGTGAATGCGCAGGCCCTGGAACGTGCGGGTGGCGGGGTCGATGCCCGAGCGGTCGGGACGCACGACCGAACGCACCACATCGGCCAGTTGCGACGTGCGCAGCAGCGGGGCTTCGGCCCGGGCGGCCACGATGGCGCGGGCCACGCGGCGCGACAGCCGTTCCTCGCCATAATGGTAGATGATGTCGGCCAGCTCGTTTTCAGGCAGGGTGTTGACCACGTCGGCCGCTGTCGGCCCCGTGTCATTCATGCGCATGTCCAGCGGACCATCCATGCGGAAGGAGAAGCCACGCTCGGCCTCATCGATCTGGTAGGACGATACGCCAAGGTCCAGCACGATGCCGTCCACCGTCGTGACGCCGTCGCCCGCCAGCAGGTCCGCCATGTCGGCAAATCCGCCATGAAGCAGGTGCAGCCGCGACCCGCCCCGCGCATCGGGGAAGGCGGGGGCAAGTGCTGCGCCGCGCGCAATGGCGGCGGGATCGCGGTCTATGCCCCAGAGCTGGCAGTCGCGCGCGGCAAGGATGGCGCGCGCATAGCCGCCGCCGCCGAATGTGCCGTCCACGTAACGTCCGCCATCATGCGGGGCGAGGTATTCCATGACCTCGGCCAGCATGACGGGCACATGCCCGGGGTCGTGCGGGGGGAAGGGGCCGTTCATTGCGGCGTGCCCGTGCCGCCGGCGGCGCCCCGGCCCGAGGTCAGGCGGCGGGCGCGTTCGCGCGCGGTGGTGCGGCGTGCAAGTGCCGCCTGCGGATCCCAGATCTGGAAGGTGCGGCCCAGCCCCATGAAGGTGACCTGATCCGTCAGGCCCGCATATGTGCGCAGCGTTTCGGGCAGCAGGATGCGACCTTCCTTGTCTGCTTCGAATGGATAGGCATCGGCATACAGCGCGGTGGCGAGGTCGTCGTGGTCTTCGGAAAAAATATCCATCTCATCCAGCGGGCGGGTCAGTGCGGCAAATGCATCGGCGGGCCATGCCTCAAGGCAGGGGTGCAGATGGGACGGGCGCAGTATGGCCAGTGGCTCGCCCGATTTGGCCCTGGCACGCAGCGCCGTGCGGAATGCGGAGGGAATGGAAACCCGTCCTTTTGCATCCAGCCGGTTCTGGTGTGTGCCCAGGAATACACTCACGCTGCGCGATGCCCTCCCTTGGCATGAATTTCAGGAACCGGATGGAACGCCCGCGGGCGATGCCGCCAGGATCTGGCTGACCGCCCTCTGTCCGGTGTGATCATGGGATAACATGGGATTTTATGGGTGGTCAATTAAAGATGTAGGAAAGATGGCTGAAAACTGCAGTTATTCCAGCACTGGCGGGTTGGGATGCAGGTAAAGCGGGCAAAGGGCACGCAATATGGCAGCAATGTGATATGTTTATGTTTTGTTCTTTGGTATTAATACTTGTAAACAACTCTGGGTAGAGCGCCCCGCGCCCCCCGATTCACGCCAGAAACAGGAAAAAATGCCAGACGGTCTGTAAGCCGGGTTCTGTCCGCCCATGGGGCGGGACGGTCATTCCTCTGCGATGAACCTTGCGGCACACCTTGCGCGACCAACCCGAACGACGGGGCGGAAACCCCTGATGGCGCCTTGCGGCCCATCCGTCGTTCCTATTCGGTCTTGCTCCCGGTGGGGTTTGCCCTGCCATCCATGTTACCATGGATGCGGTGCGCTCTTGCCGCACCGTTTCACCCTTGCCCCCAACGCTGCCTGCATTGCTGCGGGCACCGCCGTGGGGGCGGTCTGTTTTCTGTGGCACTGTCCCTGGGGTCGCCCCCGCCGGCCGTTAGCCGGCACCGTTTTTCCGTGGAGCCCGGACTTTCCTCCATCACGCGGCATGACCACGCGACAGCGACCGTCCGACCGTCTGGCATGCGGAAACTGGCGGTGCATGCCCCCTGCGTCAAGCGATAAATGATACGGAAGGGGTGGCCATGCCCTTTTTGAATTCCGTTTCCCTGCCGGAGATGCGTCCATGCCAGATTCCGCCGCCGTGTCCCGTCCCGGCCTGCTGACCCGCCTGCTGCTGGGGGGCATGAAGCTGCGCGCCGCCCGCCGTGCCGAAGTCCCCCACACGCTGGAGGACATGCGCCGCAAGCTGGACCGCCCATGTTTTCCCATGGCGCTGTCATCGCTGCAGGTGCGGCGCGTGATCGAATGCCGCGTGCCCGGCAGCCATGGCCTGCTGTCCGCGCGGCTGTATGTGCCCTATGGCCGGGTGCATGGCGTGGTGCTGTTCATGCATGGGGGCGGGTATGTGCATTGCGGGCTGAATTCGCACCACGGCATCTGTTGCAGGCTGGCGCGGCAGTCGGGGGCGGCTGTGCTGTCCATTGCCTACGGCCTTGCGCCTGAAAACCGTTTTCCCGTTGCGGTGGATGACTGCTGGGCCGCGTTGCAGTGGCTGGCGGGGGAGGCGCATCGCTGGGGTGGGCCGATCGCGGTGGCGGGCGACAGCGCGGGCGGCACGCTGGCGGCGGTGCTGGCGCAGATGGCGCGTGACCGGGGCGGGCCGGAACTGGCCATGCAGCTGCTGTATTATCCGTCACTGTATGGCGAACGCGGCGTGCCGTCGCGCCAGACCTATGCCAGCGGCTACATGCTGTCGACCAAGCTTATGGAATGGTATGCCGAACAGTATATCCGCACGCCCGCCGACCTGCGCGACCCGCGGCTTGCGCCCATATGCGCCCGGTCGCTGGCGGGGCTGGCGCCCGCGGTGATCGGGCTGGCGCAGTGCGACCCCCTGCATGACGAGGGCACCGGCTACGCCGCCGCCATGCAGCAGGCCGGATGCGTGGCGCAGACCCGCACATGGCGGGGTACGGTGCACGGGTTCCTGAACTTCTATTCCTTCCTGCCCGCCGGGCGCGAAGCCATACGCTATGGTGCTCATGCCCTGAAGCAGGCCCTGCGCGGCGGGGGCGTGGTCAGCGCGGCAGCGGGTGGAAGACCCCCGGTGACTGCCAGTCCGTCTGCGCCTGCTGGTCAACCCGATCGATCTGCAGCGTAAACAGGCGTGGCAGGGTGCTGCGGTCGCCGGGGCATTTGCCGGAATGTTTTTCCATGACGTCGATGCGCGTGGCGTCCGGCGGGTCATTGCCGTTGACCACAAACAGCAGGCAGTCCTTGGAATCCGACGTCATGCCGTTATGGGTGACGATGGTGCGGAAATGTTCGACCAGCGCGGTGTTGTCAAACCAGCTTGTGCGCGAAAAGGTCAGCCTGTCGGCCGCCTGATCCAGCCAGCCCATGCGGCCGACCAGAAAGACAAGGGCCGCCATGGGTACGATCATGAGCACCCGGCGCACGATCCGCTGTTTCAGGGTGACGGGGCCGCGCCTGCGGGTCAGGCGCGGCGGTGTTGGTGCGGGGGCTTTGGTCATGCGCGGATTATTTCTTCATGTCCTCGTGCCACAGGTGCCCTGACTGCGACAGCAGGTTGCGTGCGCCTTCCGGCCCCCATGTTCCTGCGGCGTAAGGTTCCAGCGGGGCCTTGTTGTCCTTCCATCCCTGCAGGATCGGGTCGATCCAGCGCCACGCGGCGGCCACTTCGTCACGGCGGATGAACAGGATCGGATCTCCGCGCACCACATCCAGCAGCAGGCGTTCGTAGGCGTCGGGATAGCGGATGTTGAAGGCTTTTTCGAATTCGATGTTGATGTCGGCCTGGCGCAGCGCAAGGCTGTCGGTGGGCGTGGGGTCCTTGGTGGAAACCGACAGCATCACCCCTTCATCGGGCTGGATGCGGATGATCAGCCGGTTGGGTTCGGGCCGGTTGGCGAAGATCGACCACGGCGCGGACTTGAACTGGATCACGATCTCGCTGGACTTTTCCGCCATGCGCTTGCCCGAACGCAGGTAGAACGGCACGTTGCCCCACCGCCATGTCAGGATTTCGGCCTTCAGCGCGACAAAGGTTTCCGTCTCGCTTGTCACCCCTTCGCCCAGATCCTCCAGGTAGCTGCTGACCGTCCTGTCGCCAATGGTGCCGCGCATGTACTGCCCGCGCGAGGTATAGATCGCCACGTCATCAGCCGGGATGGGCCGGAGCGCATGCAGCACCTTCAGCTTCTCATTGCGCACGCTGTCGGCTTCCAGCGAAACCGGCGGGTCCATCGCCACAAGGCACAGCACCTGCAGCAGGTGGTTCTGGATCATGTCGCGCAGCGCGCCGGAACGGTCGTAATACGCACCACGCCCTTCCACGCCCACGGTTTCAGCCGCGGTGATCTGCACGTATTCGATCGCATCGCATGACCACAGGCGTTCGAACACCGGGTTGGCGAAGCGCAGCGCGATCAGGTTCTGGACCGTTTCCTTGCCAAGGTAGTGGTCGATGCGGAAAATCTGGTTTTCGTGGAAGTGCCGCCCCACGCTGTCATTGATCGCTTCCGCGCTGGCAAGGTCGGTGCCGATGGGTTTTTCCAGCACCACGCGCGACTGTTCAGTGATCAGCCCCTGCGTATCCAGGTTTTCACAGATCTGCCCATACAGCGCGGGCGACGTGGCCAGGTAATAGACCCGGATGCGGGTGGGCGGCGCCGCGCTCAGCAGGTCCTTCAGCGCGGGCCAGTCGCTTTCGGCTTCCGCGCCGTTCAGGCTGACATAATGCACCATGTTCAGGAAACGCTGCACCGTGGCGTCATCCAGCGCGTCGGGCTGGACATGTTCGTTCAGGGCCGCATGCGCGCGCTGCTGGTAATCCGCGCGGGACAGGGGGGAGCGCGCGGTGCCGATAATGCGCGAATCATCCGGGATCTGCCCATCACGGTATCGGTGATACAGCGCAGGCAGCAGCTTGCGCATGGTCAGGTCACCCGTCCCGCCGAAAACGATGTAGTCAAAGGTGTCAACGGGGGGAAGATGTGCCATGGAAGTCGGCCTCCTGCCTGTATATGGTGCCAGGCATGCCTGCCGGGCATGCGCGGTATATGGGGCATGACGCAAATGCGGCATACTGGCGTGCCGCTTCGATTACGGCCCTGCTCTCCGGGCTGTCAAGTTGGCATTGACCATCGGGCGGCAGCGCGATAATCCCGCCGTTCCACCCCGTCGCCTAGTGACATTCCCTTCATGTGTGCCGACGGGCGCGGAACGGCACAATCACGATATCTGGAGACACCTGCCATGAATGCTGACAATTTCGAGGCGGACGACAAGTCTGCCGCCGTCGGCGGTATCGCAGCCGACCGCCTGCGCAGCATTATCGAACGCGTTGAGCGCCTGGAAGAAGAACGCAAGGCCCTTGCCGGCGATATCAAGGATATTTTTACCGAAGCGAAGTCCGCCGGTTTTGATGTTAAGGTCATTCGCCAGATCATCCGCCTGCGCAAGCAGGAACCGGCAGAGGTGGAAGAACAGGAAACCCTGCTCGACATCTATCGCCGTGCGCTGGGCATGTAATGGTCTGGTGGCGCGGGCGGGTTCCGTCCGCGTTGCCGGATAACTTCAGTTCAGGTGGTGCGATACATGCTGTCGTCCCTTTTTCCCGAATGGATGCCCGCGTGGGCGCAGGCCGTGCTGCTGGTGGGTGGTATCCTGTTCACGCTGGTATGGCTGCTGGTGCCTTTCGCGGTATTTGGCGTGAAGGGACGGCTGGATAACCTGGCCATACAGCTTGATGACCTTCAGGCCGAACTGCGTGTCCTGGCGATGGGGCAGCACGCGCCCGCCGCCCCGGCATCCGTCGCGGCGGGTGACATCCTGCCTGACATCGTGCCCCCGGCCGCGCCATCATCCGCCCCCGTATGGGAACCCGGGCCCACGCGGCCCGCCACCACGGATTATGACGGCATGGGGGATGAAACCGATATTCCCGCCTATGAACGTCGCGCGGCCCGCGCCCAGCCCGCGCAGCCCATCCGCCCCGCGCCCCCGGTGCGCCCGCAGCCACGTCCCGAACCGATCCGGCCTGCGGAACCCGTCCGCGCGCCGGAACCGCTGCGCGCGCCTCCGCGGCAGCATGACATTGCCGATGAATGGGATGTACTGTCATCCGCGCGCAAGGCGCAGCGGGCCTACGTCCCCCGCGCGCCCGAAGGGGCAGGGGATGATGACCGGCGCGACAGCCGCGATACGCCGTCCCTGTCTGAATGGAGCCGCACGTCCCCACCGCGCGATGATGCCGCCAGCCGTGGCGCGCGTCCGGTGCGGGCATCGGTCTGGCCGCCCGAACGCGGTGCGCGCGCGGAGCCGACCCTGCGCTGGCCGCCGCGTCCTGAATAAGGGGCTGCTTGAGATAACCGGTTGATGGAAAGACGTTTCCGGGGCCGGGTATCGTTTTTTTCAGGAAAGCGATGTTTCCCGCAGCTTTGTGAAAAAGGCGTCTTCAGAACCTGTCTTATGCCTGCCCGAAGTTTTCCGGGCAGGCGATCAGGGTGTAACGGGTTCCACACGCGCCAGCAGCACAAGGTCGTCGCGGTGGATCAGTTCATCCGCGCCCTGCCAGCCCAGCAGGCCTTCGATCTCATCCGACTGGTGTCCTGCGATCCGCCGGGCGTCATCGGCGGCATAGGCGGCAAGGCCGCAGGCGATCCGGTTGCCCTGCCGGTCGATGACCGCGATTAGGTCGCCCCGGTCAAAATCCCCCGTCACATCGGTCACGCCCGCAGGCAGCAGGGATGACCCCATGGCCAGCGCCCGGACCGCGCCATCATCAATCACGGCCTGTCCTGCGGGCGTCAGGCTGCCCGCGATCCAGCTCTTGCGGGCCGAACGGGCGTCGGACGCGGGCAGGAACCATGTGCAGCGCCCGCCATCGCGCAGGCGGGCGAGCGGGTGCAGGGGCTGGCCCTGTGTAATGGCCATGGCGCAGCCCGACTGCGCTGCGATCCGCGCGGCCATGAGCTTGGTCCGCATCCCGCCCGATGAATAGCCCGGCGGCGGCGCGCCGCCCATGGCCTCGATACTGTCGGTCAGTTCGGCCACGACCGGCAGGTGCCGTGCATCGGGGTTGTTTCGCGGGTCGGCAGTGTACAGCCCGTCAATATCCGACAGCAGGACAAGCTGGTCGGCATTGATCATTTCCGCCACGCGCGCGGCAAGGCGGTCATTGTCGCCAAAGCGGATTTCGGTTGTGGCGATGGCGTCGTTTTCGTTGATGATGGGCACGCAGCCCAGCGCCAGCAACGTGTTCAGCGAGGCGCGCGCATTAAGGTAGCGGTTGCGGTTTTCGGTATCATCAGGGGTCAGCAGAAGCTGGGCCGCCGTAATGTCGAAGCGCGACAGGGCATCGGTCCATGCCTGCGCCAGCCGGATCTGCCCGACCGAGGCCGCGGCCTGCTTTTCCTCCAGCCGCAGCACGGGGCGCGTCAGCCCAAGCTGGTGGCGGGCCAGCGCAATGGCCCCGGAGGAGACGACGACCACTTCCGTGCCCTGCGCGCGCAGGGCCGCAATATCCTGGGCCACGCTGTCCAGCCATGGCTGCCGGGGGGCAGCCTGGGCAGGATCGACAATCAGGGCGCTGCCGATCTTGACGACAACGCGCCGCGCCGTACGCAGCTGGGGCAGGGCAGTATCCGTCATGTCGCGGGGATCTCCCCCTTTTCCTGTTCGGCCTTTTCCGCGCGGTCGCGGGTTACGAAATCCTGCAACCGGCGCAGCACGGTGTCGACATTGAGATGCGCGACCGATGACATGCACATGACATCATGCCCGCAGGCCTGTTCCAGCGCGGTCCGGCGTTCCTCGATTTCTTCCGGCATCAGGGCGTCGATCTTGTTCAGCACGATGATTTCGGGTTTGTCGGCCAGTCCGCCGCCATATTCCGACAGTTCATGGCGGATGGTGCGCCACGACTCAACCACGTCTTCCGCCGTGCCGTCGATCAGGTGCAGCAGCACCGCGCAGCGTTCGACATGGCCAAGGAAACGGTCGCCCAGCCCGCTGCCTTCATGCGCGCCCTCGATCAGGCCGGGAATGTCGGCAATCACGAATTCTTCCGTAACCGACAGGCGCACGACACCCAGCTGCGGGTGCAGCGTGGTGAACGGGTAATCCGCGATCTTGGGCCGCGCGGCCGATACGGTGGACAGGAACGTGGACTTGCCTGCATTGGGCAGGCCAACCAGCCCGACATCGGCAATCAGCTTCAGGCGCAGCCAGACCCAGCGTTCCTCGCCCGGCCATCCCTTGTCCGCGCGGCGGGGCGCGCGGTTGGTGCTGGTCTTGTAATGCGCATTGCCGCGCCCGCCATCGCCACCACGGCACAGCAGCAGGCGCTTGCCCGCGACATCCAGGTCGCCCAGCATGGTTTCGCGGTCTTCATCGAATATCTGGGTGCCGATCGGCACCTTGATGACAACCGTTTCCGCCGCCGCACCCGTACGGTCGGACCCCGCGCCATTGCCGCCCTTGCGCGCGCGGAAATGCTGGGTATAGCGGAAATCGATCAGGGTGTTCAGGTTATCGACCGCTTCGAATATGATATCCCCGCCCCGGCCGCCATTGCCCCCGTCCGGACCGCCAAATTCAATATATTTTTCCCGGCGGAAGGCGACGACACCGTCCCCGCCGTCGCCGGATTTTACATATATTTTGGCCTGGTCAAGAAACTTCATTGCCTGCAATCCGGTCGGGGCGGCCTGTCATGCGCGCGCCCTGTGTGCGAGCATGATACCAGAAAATGCAATCCGGCATCATACGAAAAAGGGGCGGCCAGAATGACCGCCCCTTTCAATTCGGGTATTCCCGCAGTGATTAAGGCGTGAACCTTATTCCGCTGCCAGCGGCAGCGACTGCACGGAAACATGCACCCGGCCTTCTGCGCGGCGTTCGAACTTCACATGTCCGTCCACCAGCGAAAACAGGGTGTGGTCGCGGCCGACGCCAACGTTCACGCCTGCCTTCATCTTCGTGCCGCGCTGACGGACGATGATGTTGCCTGCGATGACGCTTTCGCCACCAAACTTCTTGACGCCAAGGCGACGTCCGGCGCTATCGCGCCCGTTACGGGATGAACCGCCTGCCTTTTTTTGTGCCATTGCCTGAACTCCTTAAAACTGAAATCTCTGATCTGACCTGCCCGGTCGGGACCGGGCGAGGGATCAGGCGGCGTTGATCGCGGAGATGCGCACAACGGTCACCGGCTGGCGGTGGCCGTTCTTGCGGCGGCTGTTCTGCCGACGGCGCTTCTTGAAGATGATGATCTTGGCCAGACGGTCCTGCGCGATCACGGTGCCCGTGACGGTCGCACCCTTGACGGTCGGCGCGCCGATGGTCGTGCCGCCTTCGCCACCAACGGCCAGAACCTGATCGAACGTAATGGTGGAACCGGCTTCGGCTTCCAGCTTTTCGATCTTCAGGACGGCGTCCTTGGCAACGCGGTACTGCTTACCGCCGGTACGGATAACTGCAAACATGTCTTTATCTATCTTTCCGATCTCTTGGCGTGCGCGGCATCGTCATGGATGCAGGCGGCACGGCCCAGTCGCTTTTTTCTATTGGCCGCGATTGCAGCGGCTCCCCGTCCGCGCGGGGTGAATGCGGGCTTTTACTGGGTGTAGTGGCACAGGTCAATATTTTTTATCTTCGCCGCAGGGGGTGAAAAAAGACCCCTTGCGCAGCCCCGCGCACGCCCCTATAAGCCGCTGCATCACCGCGTGCAGTTGGAGAGGTGCCGGAGCGGTCGAACGGGGCGGTCTCGAAAACCGTTGTGCGTGCAAGCGTACCGTGGGTTCGAATCCCACCCTCTCCGCCACTGCATCGCGTGTGTTTTTCCCTATATTCCTGTCGTGCCGCCGCTGTCGCGGTCATGCGCCAGCCGTCCGCCCACCCAGGTTGCGCGGATGCTGCGGTCATCGCCCAGCATCATGAGCGTGAACAGGACGTCGGCCGTGCTGTCGCACATCTGCGCGCGCAGGGCCTGCAGTGGCGTGGCGTTGGGGTCCAGTATGCACAGGTCCGCATCCATGCCTGCCGCCACCGTGCCGATGCGGTCATCAAGGTGCAGCGCCTGTGCGCCGCCCTGTGTCGCCAGCCAGAAGGCCTGCACCGGGTGCAGCCTCTTTCCGGTCATCTGCGCGATCTTGTAGGCTTCGTTCATGGTCTGCAGGTGCGACAGGCTGGTGCCGCCACCTACATCGGTGCCCAGTCCCGTGCGCACCGGGCGCCGGGCGTCCATGGCGTCGAACAGCCTGAATGCACCACTGCCCAGGAACAGGTTGGACGTGGGGCAGTGCGCCAGCGCGCAGCCGCTTTCGTGGCAGCGGCACATGTCATGCTCATCGATATGGATGCCATGCCCCATCACGCTGCGCGGGCGGACCAGCCCCGCGCGATCATATACATCCAGATAGGACCGGCTGTCGGGGAACAGTTCGGCCACCCATGCGACTTCCGCCCGGTTTTCCGCAAGATGGGTCTGCATGAACAGCGTATCGTCGCCTTTCAGCAGCGCAGCCGCCAGTTCAAGCTGTTCAGGCGTGCTGGTGGGGGCGAAGCGGGGGGTGACGGCATAATGCTGGCGGTTGCGGCCATGCCAGCGTTCGATCAGGCGGCGGGACTCATCATACCCGCTCCGGGCCGTATCGCGCAGGTAGTCGGGCGCGTTGCGGTCCATCAGTACCTTGCCCGCCACCATCAGCGTGCCAAGGCGGGTGGATTCGCCAAAGAATGCATCGACCGACTGCGGGTGTACCGTGCAGTACACCGCCGCCGTGGTGGTGCCGCAGCGCAGCAGTTCACCAAGGAATTTCCGTGCGATGGTGGTGGCGTAGGCGTCATCGCCAAAGCGGCTTTCGGTGGGGAAGGTATAGCGTTCCAGCCATTCCAGAAGCTGTTCGCCATATGCCGCGATCATGGGCAGCTGCGGGTAATGGACGTGGGTGTCCACGAACCCTGCTGAAATCAGGCAGCCCCGGTAATCCGTGACCGTCGTGCCGGGCGGCAGGTGGACGATGGTGTCGTCATAGGCCCCGGCATGGGTAATGCGGCCACCGGCGATGATCACCAGCCCGTCGGGCTCGTCCACCAGCGCATCATGCGGCGGCATGAGGAACGGGTTGCCGCGAAAGGTCACGATATGCCCGCGCAGGGCTGCGGGGGCGGAGGGCGCTGGGGCAGGGGTCATGGTTGGCTCCGTTCTCCACAGGCCCGGCGCATGTCAGGGACGCGTCATGATGATCCGTCGGTCATGCGATAGGGCTGGGAGGCATCAAGGAAAGCTGCATTGGCCCCCAGTTCATAGGAAATGACCAGCAGGTAGGCAATGGCGCGCGTGATCTCGATGCGCGAGGTGATGTTGGTTTCCGTCGCCTCCAGCCGGCGCAGGCTGCGGGTTGCCCCGCGCGCCACGCGCGCCGTGCGGCCAAAGCGCCCGTACCGGCCGCTGAACTGCGACATGCGGCTGAGGAACAGTTCAATGGCGCGGTTTGCCGCGGGCGGTAGCTGGCCACGTTCCATGACCGTGCGCAGGCGGATGATGTTCAGCCCGATGGTCATGGCCGACAGCGTGCCCTGCAGGTAGGCCTCGATTGTGGGTGTGGGCGTGGGACCGGCATGGCGGATCAGGCGCGAGAACCGGTCCGTATTGCGCCCGATCCACGACTGCGTGCGCGGCATGGGCTGGGCGGACGCCAGGTGGCGCAGGTCATGCAGCGTGCGGTTGCGCATGCGCCAGCGTTCTTCATCATTATCGAAGGGCAGCACCGCGCGGAAGATCAGCACCGCGAAGCCGATACTGCACAGCAATGCAAAGGACGCGTTGAAATACGCGATTTCGTTCAGTCGCGTCTGGTTGCCCGGCCCCACAAGGTTGGGCAGGAACAGGCAGTACGATGCCGCGGCCCCCGCCGTTGCCGGGTTGCGCGCGGCAAGGCCGCCCGCGATCATGGGCAGGGCGAGGACGGCGGCCAGCATTTCGAATTCCGCGGGCCGTGGCAGGAACAGCAGCACGAGGAAGCCCGAGACAAACACCGCCCAGCACGCCCCGCGCAGGAAGTTCATGGTGCCCACCACCGGGTTTTCACGCGTGGCGAACAGCCCGCACGTTACGGCGACCATGGTGATGAAGCCGATGCCGTTGGCCCATGCCGTCACTTCCCATATCAGGGCGGACGCGCCGATGGCCACGGCGGCGCGGATGCCGTTATAGGCGGCTTCCTTGTAATCGCGGTGCGCCTCGATGCGGAAATGGAAGTGATCGCCACGGATTTCGTGCTGGCTGGCATCGAATTCCGTAATGGCCTGCTCCAGTTCCCCCAGCAGTTCATCCAGCGCGTTATGCAGGATGCGGCAGTTCAGCAGGTCGTCCACCTCCAGCGTTTCGGATGTGGGGGCCATGCTGATTTCATGGGTCAGCGCGTCGATGATACGCTGGCGGCACACGCCACGCAGGTCCTGCAGGTCCTGCTGTATGTGCGGGATCTCGGCATCGTTCTCCAGCCGGGCGGGCACGCCCAGCAGGAAGGTGCGCGTCAGCAGCGACGTTTCGGTAAACTGTTCATTGGTGGTGCCCAGCGCCTTGATGCGCGCCATCATGCCCAGCCCGCGCGACAGCAGGACAGATACGGCGGCAAGGGCCGCGCGTGCATGGTCGCCTTCATGCCCGTGGGGGCCCATCTCGACTTCACTGAACTCGATCTGGTCATTGATGCTCAGGATCGTGCCGAACAGCGCGCGCGAACGGATGAAGGCCGCCTCGTCCCCCGCCAGCAGGTTGGCCACCGCATCTGTCGAACTGCCCAGCGCCATCTGGATCTTCTGGCGCATGTTGCGCCGCGCGGAGGAGGCGAGGTTGTGCGCGAACAGGACCGCCACCAGCGTTTCGCACGCGATTCCCAGTACGATGTAGGACGTGCGCGACATGGTGATCATGAAGATGTTGTCGGGGTCGCGCGTCGCCGCCAGCGCGATGATGGCGCAGGTATAGCCCGACAGCACCAGCGCGTAGGACCGGAAGTTGCGCACCAGCGTCGCGCACATGCAGCACAGCCCGATCCATATGCTGATGGCGGGGAAGAACAGCCACGGCGCCTGTGGAAACGAACAGACAAGGATGACCGCGCTGGTCGCCCCGATGGCGGTGCCCACCAGTCGCCACCGCGCCTTTGACAGGCTTTCCCCGCGCGACCCCTGCGCCACGATCCACACCGTCATCGCCGCCCATGGGGGATCGTCCAGTTCCATCCACATGGCGATGGTCAGCGCCATAAGGGCCGCGAACGTGGTGCGCACCGCGAAGGCCAGGGCTTCTGGCGTGGGGGCATACAGCCATTTCAGGCCACTCATCCGCGCGTAGCCGGGCGCGCGCAGGGTGGGGAAATGTTTTCCGCTGAAAATACGGGTTATGAAAGAGGGCAGAAGATTGAGGTCTGCAGGCACGATATGCGGCTTCCGGCGACAAGGGGCGCGTTATCCATAACGCATCTTTGCATCACGTAATGGTGTCGCTAGTGCATATCTGGCATCGGCTTTCCTCGTGGCGGGATTATGGCGGGGATGCGGTCCGCAGATCGGCCGCCAGGCGCAGGTCCGAGACAAAGCGGGCATATTCACGCGTGCGCGCGTCCTCATCAGGCACGCGCAGCAGGAAGGAGGGGTGAACCGTTACGACTCCGGTCGTTCCATCTTCCAGCGTGATTGCGCGCGAGCGTTCACGGCCGATCGTGACATGGCGCCCCAGCAGGGCGGACGCCGCCGTGGCCCCCAGCATGACCAGCACATGCGGGCGGATGATCCGCCGTTCCGCCGCAAGCCACGGGGCGCAGGCGGCGATTTCTTCCGGCCCCGCCTTTTCATGGATGCGGCGCGTGCCCCGTGGGCGGAATTTGAAATGCTTGACGGTATTGGTCACATACGCGTCATCACGTTCGATCCCCGCGTCCAGCAGGGCGCGATCGAACAGCTGTCCTGCCGGGCCGACAAAGGGACGCCCGGCGATGTCTTCCCTGTCGCCCGGCTGTTCGCCCACGAACATCATGCGCGCATCGCTCCGGCCTTCGCCAAACACCGTCTGGGTGGCGCGGCGGGCCATGGGGCAGATCCGGCACGTTCTTGCCGCCAGCGCCACGGCGGGCAGGGCGGTGATGCGGGGAATGTCGAGGTCGGTGACCAGCGGCATGGCGGGCGGCGGCAGGCTGTTGAACGCAAGGGGGACGGCCGCGGCGTCATCGTGCCCGTGCAGCAGTTCCCTGCCGGTCCACTCCATCCGTCGTCCCGGCAGTGACAGCCGCCACGGCGCAAGCGAAAGCTGGAACGTCATGAACCGCGCATTGCTTTCGGGGGCATGGGTCGCGGCATCCAGCGTGCCGTGCCAGATGTCCTCCCCCTCGCTGCGCTGCATGAGGGTGAACAGGTCGTGACGCAAATGCACGGTTTCCGCGCGCACGGTTTCCGCCGCGCCCGCCATCCGCGCAAGGTCGGATGGTGCGATGTCGGTTCCCGTCACGTGGGCATAGATCAGGCCATAGGCCAGGGTGAAGCGGTCGGGCAGCATGGACTGCACCACATCCGCCGCCAGCTGCATGGTTTCACGCGGAATACGGAAGGGCTGGCCGGTCGGGGATGGTGCCGTTGCATCGGGGGTATCGCCCGGCGTGACGTGCCAGGCGATTTCGTCCGGCGGCACGCGCCGGGTCACCAGGTCGCGGGTTGCCGCGCGCCAGCGTGCGAAGTCGATCGGGTGGGCAAGGACTATGGTGGTCTGTGGCATGGGCGTGGTTCCGGGTCGTGGCGGCGCGTGGCCGGCCACGGGTGTCAGGCAAGGCCCATGGCCCGCGCGCTGCGCCACATCATGTAGAGTGCCACAATAAAAATCAGCCAGGCAAAAATCATGCGCAGGCGCTGCGGGTGCTGGCCCAGATGGCGCGCCAGCATGGCGCCCCCGGCGCTGCCCACCATGCCGCCCGCGACAAGGATGCCCACCATGGGCAGGTCAACCATGCCCGCGACCGCGTAACTGACCGAAGTTGTCAGCCCGAAGGCGCAGACCGCCACCAGCGACGTGGCGATGGCGTTGAGCATGGGCATGCCGGTCGCGGCAAGCAGGGCGGGCACGATCAGGAAGCCGCCGCCAATGCCGAAGAATCCCGAACAGAACCCGGTCAGGATTCCGTATGACACGACAGGTAGCACTGTCGGGCGCGGGGTATCCTGTCCCGCCTGCGGGCCCGGTTTCCGCCCGCCGCGCGCCATGAGCGCGCCCACCACGACCATGACGATCGCAAACAGGAAAAGCAGGTGCTGCCCGTTGATCACCTTGCCGCACGCGGCGCCGGCCAGTGCGCCGGATATGCCCGCGCATGCAAACAGGGCCGCGCATGTCCACCGCACGTTGCCCGAACGCGCGTGGCTGGCCAGGCTGCACAGCGCATTGATGGT
The DNA here is from genome assembly GCF_000964425.1 of Komagataeibacter intermedius TF2. Taxonomy (GTDB): domain Bacteria; phylum Pseudomonadota; class Alphaproteobacteria; order Acetobacterales; family Acetobacteraceae; genus Komagataeibacter; species Komagataeibacter intermedius. The sequence goes on from NZ_BANF01000033.1 coordinate 33,005, forward strand.
GACGGCAAGCGCGCTGGTGCCGATGGCCCGGTGCGGGTCGGGAATGCCGACCACATACAGCAGCAGCGGCACGGCCAGGATCGAACCGCCACCGCCCACCAGCCCCAGCGTAAATCCGATGACGCCACCACTACACAGCCCCAGCAGGGTATGGATGGCGTCAGGCATGCGTGCCCCTGCCGGGCGGTGTGGCCGTGTATGCGTGCGCGGCGCGGTCAGTCATGCGGTTGCTCCCGGATGGGGTGGGTGCGCTAATTGTTTATCTGTTTAATATATTATGTATCTATTTTATCAAGCCCTGTCCTGTGTTCGCCCCGTGGGGGATATGGTACGATGGCGCCTGGAACTGTCGAAGGGGGTCCGTGGCATGAACAACCTGCCCAGAACACGTGAAATTGCAGAAAACCTTGTGCAGCGGCTACGCCTGCTGGCCCAGCCGCAGCGGCTGATGGTACTGGCCTGCCTGCTGGAAGGGGAAAAGAGCGTTGGCCAGATCGAAGCCGAAACCGGCATTGGCCAGCCAACCCTGAGCCAGCAGCTTGCGGAACTTCGGCGTGCAGAGATCGTTATAACGCGCAAGGAGGCCCGACAGGTCATTTACAGTATTAAGGATAGTATGGAGGAAATGCGTATTCGCCTGATCTGCGCGGCCTGCGGTCCGGAGTTTGATGCCGAACAGTTGAGCGGTGTATTGCGCAGGAAGAAAACCTCCCCTGTTATGACACGGGACGGCGCAGCAGCCTGTTTCGCACGTATCGGCGGCGATGTCTGATCGGAATTGATACATGTTGCAATGAATTTGTACAAAAATGAACATTATGTCCCGAAGACGTTATTTAGGACGAAGTATTCTATATAATATATCCCCCAGACAATAGGGCTCACCGACTGGTGAGTCGTATTGTATTTATTGAAAATGCAGTATATGTCCTTGAAATCAAGGTTCGTGAAGATGTCGCGACTGTGTGGTTGAATATAGAGGCACGGAATAAATTATGTCTGATACTGAGCAGGATTTTTCATGTCTGGAACTGACGACACAGATCGTGTCGGCGCATGTTTCAAACAATAGCGTTGCGGCGGATGTGCTTCCCGACCTGATACGCAATGTGTACCAGGCGCTGGCCATGGCTGGCCGTCCGGCAGAAGAGCCTGAAAAACTCCAGCCTGCCGTGCCGATCAAGCGCTCGGTCTTTCCCGACTACATCGTCTGCCTGGAAGACGGCAAAAAGCTCAAGATGCTCAAGCGCCACCTGCAGAGCGCCTATGGCATGACGCCCGAGCAGTACCGTGAACGCTGGGGCCTGCCCGCCGAATACCCCATGGTCGCGCCCAATTATGCTGAACGTCGCTCCAGCCTCGCACGTGAAATCGGCCTTGGCCGCAAGATCACGGCCGCATCGGCCGCTGCCGCGGCGCCCGCCAATGGCGATGAGGCCTCCCGGCCCGCGCGCCGCCGCCGCAAGGCGTAAGGGTACACGCGTTTTCTGGTCCTGCTTCGGTATGGGCGGTATCCATGATATTGCATGATCATGGATACTGATCCCGATATGTTGCTGCATGCCACCGCACTGCGTCGGCGCCGGATGTTCTGGCGCGGCGGGGCCGTGGCTTTTTTTGTTCTTGCCTGCATCGTGGCCATGGCCCGTGCCGGCGGGCTGGGTGGCCACGCGCCGCATCTGGTCCACCTGAAGCTGGAAGGGGTCATCCCCTCCGATCAGCATGATAATGTCGAGGCCCTGAAAAAGGCGGCAGATGACGCCTCGGTCCGGGGGCTGGTGCTGGAGGTCAACAGCCCCGGCGGCGCCGTAACCGGGGGCGAGGTGCTGCATGACGCCGTGGCCGCCTTTGCCCGGCGCAAGCCGGTGGTGGTGTCCATGGGCGGGGTCGCTGCATCGGCGGGGTATATGGTGTCCGTCCCGGCGGCCCGTATTTTCGCCAACCGTTCCACCCTGACCGGGTCCATTGGCGTCATTCTGGAATCCCCGGATGTCTCGGGCCTGCTGGACCGGGTGGGGGTGCATGTGGACCAGCTTGTCTCCGGCCCGATGAAGGGGCAGCCCTCTGTCGTGCAGCCGCTTTCGCCTGAGGGGCGGGAGATGCTGCAGGGCGTGATTTCCGACCTGTATGGTTTTTTCGTGAATGTCGTGGCGCAGGACCGCCATATGCCGGTTGACCGTGTCCGGCAACTGGCCGATGGTCGCCCCTATACCGGGCAGCAGGCGGTTTCGCTGGGGCTGGTGGACCAGATCGGGTCCATGGACGACGCGCGCAAATGGCTGATCGGGGCTACGCACCTGCCCGATACCGTGCGGGTGACGGATATTGGTCCTGCCGCCACACGGATCAACTGGCGACGGTGGATTTCGGGGCTTCTGTCCGGTGTGCCGGGTGCGGAATTTCTGTTGAAGGAAAGTACTGCGCTTGACGGGGCCGTTGCGATCTGGAAACTTTAATTTCTTGTTTAAGCTAGGGGAACAGGATGACCAGATCGGAATTGATTGCCGAACTTGCCGCTGCCCGTCCACATCTGCCGATACGGGAAGTGGAACGTATTGTTCAGGTCATCTTTGCTGAAGTCAGCAATGCGCTGATGCGGGGGGATCGGGTGGAGCTGCGTGGCTTTGGCGCGTTTACGGTCAAGAAACGTGACGCCCGCACCGGACGGAATCCCCGCACGGGCGAAACCGTGTCGGTGGAAGAAAAGGTCGTGCCGTTTTTCAAGGCGGGAAAGGAGCTGCGCGAACGCGTCAACCGCTCTCACCAGACGGTTGACTGACACCGGCCGGTTTCCATGATCGACCATAAAAAACACCGCGCCGGGTCAGACCCGGCGCGGTGTTTTCATACAGGAATCGCAGTGGCTGGCGTGTCAGTGCCGGGCGTTGATTTCCGCCAGAAGGAAATCGCGGAACACGGCCACGCGCTTGGATGTGCGCAGTTCCTCGGGATACACGAAATAGGCGTCCACCGTGGGCAGTGGCACTTCCGGCAGGATCTTGACCAGGTTGGGGTACTGCGACGCCGCATAAAGCGGGATCGACCCGATTCCGATGCCGGCGGCAATCGCGCCCGCCATGGCGGCCAGGCTGTTGACCTCCAGCCGCGCCTGCCGACGTTCATCCGACGGGACGCCGGTTTCAGCCAGCCAGTTGATGTGCGGCACGGGCGGGTGGTACCCCCCGAACAGGATCAGCTTGTGGGCGTTCAGTTCCTCAAGCGTGCGGGGCGTGCCGTAATCATTGAGGTAGGACTGCGAGGCATAGATCGGCAGCGGGAAGTCGGCCAGGTGCCGCTGGATCAGGTCCGGCTGGCGGGGCGGGTGCATGCGCACCGCCACGTCCGCTTCGCGCATGCCCAGATCCAGATCGTTATCTTCCAGGATCAGGGTGATCGAAATGTCCGGATTTGTTTCCATGAACCGGTGCAGCCGCGGCGTCAGCCAGCAGGTGCCAAACCCGGTCGTGGTCGTGACCCGCAGCCGGCCTGCCGCCTTTTCCTTGCTTTCCGTCAGCAGGGACTGCGTCATGGCCAGCTTGGAGAAGACTTCCCGAACCGTCTGGTTCAGTGTCTCACCCTGTTCGGTCAGGATCAGCCCCCGGGCATGCCGGTGGAAAAGAGGGACCTGCAGCGCCTCTTCCAGGGCTGAAATCTGCCGCGATACCGCAGACTGGCTCAGGTTAAGCACGTCGCCGGCATGGGTGAAGGACCCTGCCTCGGCTACAGCATGAAATATCCGGAGTTTATCCCAGTCCACGCGTTGACTCCGCTTTGCTATCTATAAAAGGCGCGCCAAGTGTTATGACACTAAGTCGTTGTGGTGAAGGAAATGCAGGGGCAGGTCAAGGACTCTTCCTGATTCATTACTGCCCTGACGCAAGAAATCGTTCGGCCTCGAGTGCCGCCATGCACCCGGTGCCAGCCGCGGTCACCGCCTGGCGAAAGATCTTGTCCTGCACGTCACCTGCGGCAAAAACGCCGGAAACCGAGGTGCGCGTGCTGCCCGGCGTGGTGACGATGTAACCGTCTGTGTCGATCTCCACCACATCACGGAAAATTGTGGTGTTGGGGGCGTGGCCAATGGCAACGAACACCCCATCCACATCGATATGTTGAATCGCGCCGGTCACGGTGTTGCGCAGATCTGCCCCCGTGACCACGGGCGGCGTGCCGCGGCCGGTAATGCGTTCGACCGCGCTGTTCCATATGACGGATATCTTGGGATTGGCATGCAGGCGGTCCTGCAGGATCTTTTCCGCGCGCAGGCTGTCGCGGCGGTGGATCAGGGTGACGTGGCTGGCGTGATGGGTCAGGTACAGGGCTTCTTCCACCGCCGTGTTGCCCCCGCCGATCACGGCCACGCGCTTGCCACGATAGAAAAAGCCGTCGCATGTGGCGCAGGCCGACACGCCGGAGCCCTGGAATTCCTTTTCCCCCGGCACGCCCAGCCATTTAGCCTGCGCGCCGGTTGCAATGATCACGCTGCGCGCTTCGTACACCGTGCCGGAATCGCCGGTGGCATAGAAGCGGCCGGTTCCGTCGGCGCGGCTGAAATCGCACGAGACGATGATGTCATCCATAAGCCGGGTGCCGACATTGCCGGCCTGCTCGGCCATCTGCATCATGAGGTCCGGCCCCTGCACGCCCCTGGCGAAGCCGGGATAGTTCTCGACATCCGTGGTGATCATGAGCTGGCCGCCGGGCTGCAGGCCCGCGACCAGTACGGGGGAAAGATTCGCGCGCGCGGCATAGATGGCGGCGGTGTAACCGGCGGGACCCGCGCCAATGACAAGCAGGTCGGTAGAACACGTCTGGGGCATGAGATCAGAAAAACCCTATCGTCACAATTTCCTTTGGTATGGTCGTCCACTGGCGTCCGTGCAAGGGTTGGAGTAGGAAGGGCATCATTATTGCGGCGTATGGGCGTGACAGCCGCCCCTTTGCGAAAGATGGAACAGGCATGGCGGAACGGATGGCTGATCTGGATGCGATTGACCGTCGGATTGTGGCCGAGCTTCAGCTGGACGGACGCATGACGAATGTGGAACTGGCGCGGCGCGTGGGCATATCCGCCCCGCCATGCCTGCGCCGCATGCGGCGGCTGGAGGAAGATCACGTCATTCGCGGCTACCATGCCGATACGGATGGCACCCGGCTGGGGTGGTCGATCACGCTGTTCGCGCTGATTGGCCTGGACAGCCAGAAGGAAGCGGTACTGTCGGCATTTGAAAGCCAGGTCTCGGGCTGGCCGGAGGTGCGCGAATGCCACATGATCCGCGGCGGGGGGGATTTCCTTGTGCGGCTGGTGGCGCGGGACGCGACGCATGAAAACCTGCTGACCCGCCAGTTGACCGAGGCTCCGCACGTTGTGCGGGTGCAGACGCTGCAGACCATCCGCACCAGCCTGAACCGTCCGGGCGTGCCTGTGTGACGGCGCGATACAGCCCGCGGTGGTGGCTGTATCTGCTTGTGCTGCTGGCCGGTGTGCGGCTGGCTGTGGCCGGTATCCTGCCACTTTCCCCTGACGAAGCGTATTACCGGCTGTGGGCGTTCGCGCCCGCTGCGGGCTATCTGGACCATCCGCCCATGGTGGCTGGGTGGATATGGCTGGGCATGAAGCTGGGCGGCGATGACGCGCTTGGCGTCCGGCTGGTTGGTGTCCTGGCGGGGGCGGGGGTATCCGCTTTCGTGTTCCGTGCCGTGCGTGACCTGCTGCCCGATGCGGGGCGGGCAGGGGGGATACGTGCCTGTGTCATGTTACAGGCGACTCTAGCTCTGGCAATTCAGTCTGTTGTGATAACACCGGACATGCCGGTGATGTTCTTCCTGTCCGTGCTGCTCTGGGCCATGGGGCGTGTCGTGGCGGGGGGCGGGGCGCGCTGGTGGCTGGTGGCGGGGGGTGCCGCCGGGCTGGCGTGCGACAGCAAATATACCGGCGTCCTGCCCGTTGCCGGTATTGCCCTGTGGCTGGCGATGCAGGCGGTCAACCGGCGTGCATGGGCGTTGCGGCAGGTGCCGGGGCTTGTGGGGGCAACGGTTCTGTCGGCCCTGTGCGTTGCCCCCGTGATATGGTGGAACGCGCGGCACGGCTGGGCCAGCTTTGTGCGGCAGGGGGGGCGCACGGCGGACTGGCATCCGGGGCGGGCACTGCAGTTCCTGACTGAACTGGTGACGGGGCAGCTTGGGTTGATGACGCCGGGCATCGCCGCCTTTTTCATATGGGGACAGGTTGTCCTGCTGCGCCGTGCGCGGCGGGATGCGGGTGCGGCGCTGCTGTCGTGCATGACGCTGCTGCCTGCCTGCGTGTTCGTGCAGCATGCCACAGGCGACCGTGTGCAGGCGAACTGGCCGGTCGTGATCTATCCCATGCTGGCGGTGGGTGCGGCCACGGTGGCGTGGCGCTGGGGGCGGTGGGCGGTTGGTGGCGGCGTAGTGATTGGCACGCTGGTTTACATGCAGGCTTTGTCCGGCCTGCTGCCTCTGTCCGCCCATACGGATGTCGCATTGCGGCAGATGGCGGGCTGGCGGGATCTGGCCGTCCGGATTGAAGACCATGCGGGGCAGGCTGATTTCATTGCCGCATGCGATTATGGCACGGCGGCGGAACTGGCGCGTGTTCTGCCCGGTCGGGTCGTGGTTGGGATGGAGCCGCGCTGGGCGCTGTTCAACCTGCCGCATAATGTGTCGGGGTCGGGCATCATGGTCTGTAACCCACGCCGTGGTTTTGAGCGTGATGTGTTCACATCCATCCATCCGCTCGGCACGCTGGCGCGCGGACGGCGTGGGCGGGTGGCCGAACGTGTTGACCTGTACCGCGTCACCCTGCGTGCCGACCTGTTGCCAGCGCAGCGCGACAGCATTGTGCGGCTTTCTGCGCCATGACCGGCTGTTTGAAAAAGCGCCACCAGAAACATTCCGTCAGCGGCGCGCGCTGTTCAGGCAGGCCGGGATAAAAATCCCGCAGGCGGCTGTTTGTGCTGCTTCTGCTGCCCCCTGCGGGTGCAGGACATCAGGCTGCCGGGGCAACCTGACGGACCTGCTCCAGCAATGTCTTCATGCGGAAGGGTTTTTCCAGCAGCGGCAGCGGCGCGTAGCCAGCCAGCCGGTCGGGATCGCCACTCATCACGATTACATGGCAGCCCCGCTTCCGGGCGGCTGCGATGAAGCCGTCCGGGTCGCCATCGGGCAGGGTCAGGTCCACCAGTGCCAGGGAGAAGTCGCCATTCTCGATCCGCTGCATCGCATCCGCCACGTTCTGGCTTATGGTGGCGTGGATCCCCTGCGTATCCAGCATGGTGGCGACCAGTTCCGCTATCGTCGCCTCATCTTCGACAATCAGGGCAGAAATCTGGGTCATGACGGGATGCTTTCGGTCCGGGAGGAATGAGGGACGGGGCTGCGTACCTGCGCCGCCACCGGCCATGGGGCGATGCCACGCGGGGACAGGGCCAGCGCGCCCAGTTCCAGCAGGCCGGGGCTGAAGGCCGCGGGACTGGCGCGTACCTGCGCCAGGTCAAACCAGCCCGTATCACATGCGTCATCGCCCGCCGTGATATCTGTCCAGCCATTGTCGTGGCATTTCACCGCCACGATCAGGTAGTGGAAACGGATATGACCCGCGCTGTCGCGGTCGATCAGGTCGAAGGCGGTCAGCGTGCCTTCGGCATGGGTCACGAAGCCGGTTTCTTCGCGCAGTTCGCGCGCGGCTGCGTCCAGATAGCTTTCGCCATATTCAATGCGGCCACCCGGAAAACCCCATAACCCCTGATCGGGCGGGTTGCGCCTGCAGACCAGCAGCATGCGCCCATCGCGCACCACAATGGACAGGACAGCGCCAGCGAGTGTCATGTTATCAGACATATGGGGAATATATCGGATCGTGGCCCGGCATCCATGCCTGTATCGGACCGTTCTGTTCCCGATTGCGTGAACAGAGGGATGGTCGATACGAAAAACCCTATCGTTTCAGAACGATATGTGCACGGCAGCGTGGGGTGCCGTATGTGCCGACCATGGTGTCGCCTTCGGGGCGGGCTTCAAACACCATGGGAAAGGGCGCGCCCGATGGCTGCTTGACCAGGGCTTCGGCATGGTAATGCGTTGCAGCCTTCGCCGGTATGCCAACCAGCGCGAGCGACCCGTCGGCAGGGGTGAAGGTCAGCTGTTTCGCCCCGATCTGCAGGGTGGAGGTGTTGGTGGTTTCCATGCTGCAGTTGCCCCTGTCGGTAACAAGCTGGCCCGTCCACAGGCCCTGCGGGTCGTGCTGTGCATCGGCGCGTGCAGGGGCGGGGGGAAGGCAGGCAAGGCAGGCGCCCGCCAGCAGCAGGATTGAACGTGCAGTCATGAAACAGCCATTATGATCCGGTTTGTCCAGCCGACAGGAAAGACAGGCCTGCCTGAACACGTATATATTGTGCTATCTGCGCGGGAAAGACTATCCCACCCTTGCAATATGTTGCCAGCTCATGCTGGAAGCCTAGTTTATCGATAATGCCGCGACCGAAAGACACAAGATGAACGAGACCGCGAAGACCGCCGCCCCAGAGGCAGGACTTGATGAATCCCTGCATGATGATCGTATCCTGATCCTGGATTTTGGCAGCCAGGTGACCCAGCTGATTGCCCGGCGCGTGCGTGAAAGCGGGGTGTACTGCGAAATCTGGCCGTATTCCAGCAGTGCCGAGCGGATTCGTGCCTTTGCGCCCAAGGGCATCATCCTGTCTGGCAGCCCGGCCAGCGTGCTGGACGAGGACGCGCCGACAATTCCGGATGTGGTGTTCAGCCTGAACGTGCCGGTGCTGGGGATCTGCTATGGCCAGCAGGCGATGTGCCGTCAGCTTGGGGGGACGGTGGAAACATCCGAACACCGTGAATTCGGGCGCGCGCATATCGATATCATAAAGGACTGCGCCCTGTTCCGTGGCACATGGGCGCGGGGTGGGCGTGAACAGGTATGGATGAGCCATGGCGACCGCGTGACCAAACTGCCGCCCGGCTTCCAGGCCGTGGCCGTGAGCGAGGGCGCGCCGTTCGCCATCATCGCCGATGAAGGTCGTCGCCTGTATGGCGTGCAGTTCCATCCCGAAGTGGTGCACACTCCGCATGGCGCGGCGCTGCTGCGCAATTTCACGCATGGCGTGGCGGGGTGCCGGGGCACGTGGACCATGGCGGGTTTCCGCGAAATGGAAATCGCCCGCATCCGCCAGCAGGTGGGTAAGGGGCGGGTGATCTGCGGCCTGTCGGGTGGTGTTGATTCGTCGGTCGCCGCCGTGCTGATCCATCAGGCCATTGGCGACCAGCTGACCTGCATTTTCGTCGATCCCGGCATCCTGCGCGCGGGTGAGGCGGATGAGGTCATTCGTACCTTCCGCGACCGATTCAACATCCACCTGATCCACCGCGATGCATCCGACCTGTTCCTGAATGCGCTGGAAGGGGTGAGCGACCCCGAAATCAAGCGCAAGACCATTGGCCGCCTGTTTATCGAAGTGTTCGAGGAAGAGGCCGCCAAGCTGGGTGGCGCCGAATTCCTGGCGCAGGGCACGCTGTATCCCGATGTGATCGAAAGCGTCAGCTTTACCGGCGGTCCATCCGTGACCATCAAGTCGCACCATAATGTGGGCGGACTGCCGGAACGGATGAAAATGCAGCTGGTCGAACCGCTGCGTGAACTGTTCAAGGACGAAGTGCGTGAACTGGGCCGGGAAATGGATATTCCTGAAGCAATCGTCGGTCGCCACCCGTTCCCCGGTCCGGGGCTGGCCATTCGCATTCCCGGTGCGATCACGCGTGAAAAGCTGGACCTGCTGCGGCGTGTTGATTCGATCTTCCTGGAGGAAATCCGTTCGGCCGGACTGTATGATGCCATCTGGCAGGCCTTTGCCGTACTGCTGCCCGTGCGGACCGTGGGCGTGATGGGCGATGGCCGCACATATGATTACGCCTGCGCCCTGCGCGCCGTTACCAGCACCGATGGCATGACGGCGGATATCTATCCCTTCGACATGTCCTTCCTCAACCGCGTGGCCGGGCGTATCGTTAACGAGGTTCGTGGGGTCAACCGCGTCACGTATGATATTACATCCAAGCCGCCGGGGACGATTGAGTGGGAATGATTTCCAAGGGAGCCTGACGTATCCAGTTCCCTCCCCAAACCCGACCTAACATACTGAAATAAAAAGTTAATATCGTCGTCTGCTATTGCAGGCTATCGGTGTGCACAGGTTGGTTTTAACGGTATGCCTGACGGACGTCGTCAGGCTTGCCGGTCGAGAATTCTGGAAATACCGTCATGGGCAGATAGGCCTGTGACGGTATTTTCGGGTCGGAGGCGTTGCAATGCTGACGGATGCTGCAATTAGATCGTTGAAACCAAAAAGAAAAAATACAAGGTAGCGGACCGTGACGGGATGTATGCCCCCGTCATGGAAAAAGGCGTGGTGTCCGTCTGGACGGATTACCGTCTGAATGGGCGGCGCGAGACCGTGTGTTTGGGGCATGACGGTCCAGGCGGATTATCGCCCGCGCGTGCCCGGGAGAAGTGTATTGACGCGAGACGCATTCCTGCTGAAGGGGTTTCGCCAGCGATTGGGAAGCAGCGCAACAGACGGTGCCTCAGAGAGGCCAAAAGTTCTGGCAGGCTGAGAGAGAAATGACCGTGGTCAGGGCCGATAGCACCCGGGACATTGTAAGGCAGATCTATACTTTCGGCATTTTGCATGGAGAGAAGGTTGCCAATCCTGCTTTGGAGGTCGGACCATCATCAATCGCGACCTTCGCCGCACGTGATCAACGCTTCTGAATGAATTGGGCTTTATAATAGCGACTGGACTGAGCAATGTCTTGCTCATGAAGACGGGCGTTCCTCGCGAGGCGTATACAACAAAGCAGACTACGAGGCACAACGGCGTCATATGATGCAGGAATGGTCGAATACTGTGGATGCCTGGATCGCAGGCGGGAAATACGTGCCTAACCTGATCCCACCATCTATGCCCTTGTTTGGGCCGGATACTGCCCTTTGATCGGGCAGAGCCGCCGCTGTCTTGCGTCGGGACTTCTCGCCGGCGCAATCGGTTTCGACCGCCGGTTTTCCAGCCACGCTTTTACTTCGGCCAGATTCCATGCGACACGGCGCAGAGAAAGACGGAAACGACGCGGAAATTCATCGCATTGTTCCATTTCGTACATTGTACTGTCGGCCAGAGGCACCATTTCATGCGCCTGGCGCCGACGGATTGATCTCCGGGGGACGATATGGCTCTGGCGTGCTGGTCTAACCTTTCCTGTTGGCTCCAGTAATAAGCGCCAACAGGTGTCGCTATACGGAAGTGTATTGCCTATATTTGGGACGGATGGGACAGATTTTTCATGATTCGTGTGCCCTGTCGCATGATTGGCAGATTGTCGGAATACGTCTTCATCTCCACCGTTCAACGAACTGTCAGACTTCTCCAATAGCGACCCATTGCCGGTTTTTCTTGACGTAGGGAGTGGGAGCGGCCAGCGGTGAAGGCATGGATACCATCAGCCTCCTCGC
>NZ_BANF01000032.1 GCF_000964425.1 Komagataeibacter intermedius TF2
CCTTCATCCTGTCGCGCACGCTGGTGCCGACCATGGCCAAATACATGCTGGCGGCACAGGTCGCGGCCCATGCGGCAGCCAGGGCCGCGGGCGGGCATCAGGAGCCGCGTAATATCTTCGGTCGCTTCCAGCAGGGGTTCGAGCGGAAATTCGTGACCTTCCGCAACCGCTACCGCGCCATTCTGGAACACCTGATCAGCATACGCGGGCGGTTCGTGCCGATATTCGGTATCGGGGCGTTTTCCTCGCTCGTGCTGCTGGTGTTCGCGGGGCAGGACTTCTTCCCCGAAATCAATTCCAATGCGCTGGCGCTGCACATGCGCGCGCCGATGGGCACCAAGATCGCGGAAGCCGGCAAGATTTCCATGCTGGTGAATGACGAGATCGAACGCCTGCTGCCGGGACAGGTCGAGGGGATCGTCAATAACTGCGGCCTGCCGTTCAGCCCGCTCAACCAGGCCTTCATTCCCACGCCGACCGTGGGCGCGCAGGACTGTGACCTGACCGTGACGCTGAAGAACGAGGAAGCGCCCGTCGCCAAATTCCGCACCATCCTGCGCAAGGGACTGGCGGAGAAATTCCCCGGAACCGAACTCACCTTCATGCCGGCTGACCTTACGGCCAAGATCCTGAACTTCGGCCTGCCCGCGCCGCTGGATGTGCAGGTGACGGGGCGCAACCTGTACGCCAATTTCGATTTTGCCGAAAAGCTGGCCGAAAAGCTGCGCCATGTCACCGGCATTGCCGACGTGGCGGTGCAGGAACCGTTGAATACGCCCACGCTGCGCGTCAATGCGCGCCGTACCTATGCGCTGGGCACCGGCCTGACCGAAGCGGATGTGGCGAACAATGCGCTGGCCGTCCTGTCGGGCAGCGGGCAGGTGGCGCCCACCTACTGGCTGGACCCCAAGACCGGGGTGTCGCACCTGGTGGATATCCAGACGCCGCTGCAGTTCCTGCAGACCATGAACGATCTGGAGACCATTCCCATCGACAAGGGGGATGGCAACCCGCAGGACAAGGCGCCCCAGATTCTGGGCGGGCTGAGCGATATCGTGCAGACAGGCACGCCGGGCGAGGTCTCGCACTACAACATCATGCCGGTGTTCAATATCTATGCCTCGACCGAGGGACTGGACCTTGGCGCGGTCTCGCGTGAAGTCACGCGGGTGGTGGACAGCGTGCGCAAGGACCTGCCCGCAGGCTCCAGCCTGACAATCCGTGGTCAGGCGGAAACCATGAACGGTGCCTATACCCAGCTGATCGGCGGGCTGGCGATGTCGATCCTGCTGGTGTACCTGATCATCGTGGTCAACTTCCAGTCGTGGATGGACCCGTTCATCATCATCACCGCGCTGCCCGGTGCGCTGGCCGGTATTTCATGGAGCCTGTTCCTGACGCATACCGCGCTGTCGGTGCCGGCGCTGACGGGGGCGATCATGTGCATGGGCACGGCCACGGCCAATTCCATCCTTGTCGTCTCGTTCGCGCGGGAACGGATGGATGTGCATGGAGATGCGCTGCGGGCCGCGATCGAGGCGGGGTATGAACGTATCCGCCCCGTGCTGATGACGGCGTCGGCCATGATCATCGGCATGCTGCCCATGTCGCTAAGCAATTCGCAGAATGCCCCGCTGGGCCGTGCCGTCATGGGCGGCCTGCTGGTGGCGACCTGCGCCACGCTGCTGTTCGTACCCTGCGTATTCGCCCTGATTCATTCCAGAAAGTCCAAGAAGTCCGCCGTTGGCGAAGGAGAGCACGCATGACCGCCACAGGCGAAAACCCCCCGCCGCGCATGTCCGGGCGTGCACGGCTGTATGTCACCCTGGGTGGGGTTGTGGTGGCCGCCATTGTCGCGGGTGGCATCCTTGAACGCCGGATTCATGTCTCGCACCTGAAGGACGCGGCACAGGATGCGGCCATTCCCCGCGTGCAGGTGATCCTGCCGCAAAAGGGGCCCAAGACCCGCACGCTGGACCTGCCGGGCAATATCTCGGCATGGTATCAGGCGCCGATCTTTGCGCAGGTCTCGGGCTATGTGCAGATGTGGTACAAGGACATTGGCGCGAAGGTGAAGGCGGGCGAGATCCTCGCCACCATTGATACACCGGGGCTGGATGCGCAGTACGCCGCCTCCAAGGCCAATTTTGACGTGGCCATGGCACGGTACAGGCTGGCGCAGATCACGGCCCGACGCTGGCGCGCGCTGCAGGGCACGCAGGCCGTGTCGCAGCAGGAAGTAGATGTTCAGGCCGCCAATGCCGAAGTCAACCAGGCGGAGGTCGAGGCCGCGCGGCATGAAGTCTCCCGCTATGCCGCGCTGATCGCGTTCAAGCAGATCGTGGCCCCGTTTGATGGCGTGGTGACATCCCGCCTGGCGGATGTGGGCGATTACGTGAATGCCGGTGGCGGGGACGTCTCCTCACGCGGGAACGCGACCGAACTGTTCAGCGTGGCGGACGTGCACCGCATGCGCGTGTTCGTATCCGTGCCGCAGGATTATGCCGACATCATCAGCCCCAGGCTGGAAGGCGATGTATCGGTGCCGCAGTATCCGGGGCGGGTGTTCAAGGCCAAGTTCCTTGCCACGGCAAAGGCATTCAGCGCCGGCACGCGTACCGTGACGACGGAACTGGTGGTGGATAACGACAAGCGTGAACTGTGGCCGGATTCCTATGCCAATGTACACTTTGTCGCACCCGGTGACCCCGATATCCTGATAGTTCCCGAAGGTGCCCTTGTGTTTCGCGCGCAGGGCATGCAGGTGGCGGTCGTGGACGCCGATGACCGCATACGCCTGCGTAATGTAACGGTTGGCACCAATCTGGGGACGAAAGTGCAGGTTCTGGCGGGTATCGGTCCAAAGGACCGGATTGTGAACAACCCTTCCGCGGGGCTGCTGGAGGGCCAGAAGGTCTATCTGGTCGGCGCGACGCCGGGATATAATGACGCTGGCGCCACGGCTTCGCCAGCGGTGGACAAGGGTGACGACGTGCGGGCCATGCCGGCAGGGGACAGCAATGCAGGCGATACGGGGGTGCGCCAATGAATGGAGCGCCACGCGACCTGCCATGCGCCCGCCTGTCGCGCCGCATGCTTTCGCTGGCGGGATGCGCCGCCATTGCCGGCACGCTGGCGGGCTGCGTTGACCTGGCCCCCAAATATCGTGGCCAGCATTACCTGCTGCCTGACAACTGGAAGGGCGACGGGGTGGTGCAGTTCGGCACCCCGCAGGATGCTGCGACCCGTGGTGACTGGTGGAAGGTCTTCCACGACTCCACCCTTGATGAACTGGAGGAACGCGCCAGTCACCTGAACCCCAACCTGCAGGCCGATGCGGAAGCCTTTACCCAGGCGCGTGACATCGCGGCGGAAGCACAGTCGAACCTGTATCCGCAGATCACCGGCGGGGCAGGGGCGTCCCAGAACCAGGCATCCAGCCACAGGCTGTGGCGTGGTGCGGGGTCGCAGGGTCCGATCTACATGTCATCCGAACAGTACAGCGCCGCCGCGCGGTGGGAGCCGGATTTCTGGTCCGCCATCCGTAACCGCAGGCGTGTCCAGCAGCGGCTGGCGCAGGCGGCGGCAGCCGATTTCGCGGTGGCAAGGCTGAGCATCCAGTCCGAACTGGCCAATGACTACATGCAGCTGCGCGGGATGGATGCGCAGCATGCGGTCTATCTCGACTCGATCCGATATTACGAAACTGCGGTCAAGATTACCAAGATGCGGCAGGCTGGTGCGATTGCGGCCGGGATCGACGTATCGCGTGCGCAGACGCAGCTGTCCTCCACCCAGGCATCGGATACGGACCTGCAGGCCCGGCGCGCCGTGATGGAACACGCCATTGCGATTCTGGTGAATGTGACGCCGACCAGTTTCCATATCCAGCCCCGTGCGCAGATTACGTTTCCCAAGGTCGCGACGCCTGTTGGCGTTCCCGCCACCCTGCTGGAACGGCGTCCCGACATTGCCAGTGCCGAACGACACATGGCGGCGGCCAACCGGGCCATAGGCGTATCACGTGCGGCGTTCTTCCCACGTGTAACCTTCAGCGCGACAGCCGGTTTCATGGATAACGGCTTCACGCTCGATAAATTCGCCAACGGCATGTACAACTACGCCGCGCAGGCGGTCATGCCCCTGTTCCAGGGCGGCTTGCGGCGTGCGGAAGTGCAGCGCAACTGGTCGCAGTACCGGCAGGCGGAAGACCAGTACCGCGCCATCGTGCTGGATGCGTTCAAGGATGTGGAAGACGGCCTGAGCCTGACCCATGACCTAAATATCGAATCCGTCCAGCAGGCCGAAGCCGTGCAGGCCTCCATGCGCACGCAGAACATGACCATGCAGCTTTATACCGGTGGTCTGACCAATTACCTCGACGTAGTGGTGGCGCAGGTCGCCGCACTGCAGGCTCGTATTGCAGAAGTGCAGGTGGAAACGCGCTACATGCAGGCGCAGGTGGAACTGATCCGCTCACTGGGTGGCGGCTGGAGTTCGGCCGAACTGCCCAATAACAAGCAGATCAAGCCGTTTGGTCCCCTGCAGTACACACATATGCGCATGCCGCGGTCCTTCAGTGGCGTGAATGTTGATAATGGCCCCGATTCCCTGGACCTGTCGGGCAAGTCATTTCATGACGGGGACTTGACAGCACCCTCCAAATAGCGGTAGGTGCGCGCCTCTTATCGGAACGCGGGAGGTCGCGCTTCCTGCCCATGCGGGGCAGGGGCGGGCCACCAGAACCGCGGTCCGGGTGAAACAGTCAGGAGCCCCGGATATGGCCAAAAAAATCGTTGGCTACATCAAGCTGCAAATCCCCGCCGGCAAGGCGAATCCGTCCCCGCCGGTTGGTCCGGCACTGGGTCAGCGCGGCCTGAACATCATGCAGTTCTGCAAGGAGTTCAACGCGAAGACGCAGGGTCTCGAACCCGGTATGCCGATTCCCGTCGTCATTACCGCGTATGCCGACCGTACGTTCAGCTTCATTACCAAGACCCCGCCGAACACCTACTTCCTGATGAAGGCCGCCAAGGTTTCCAAGGGCAGCTCGACCGTAGGCAAGGCCGCGTCCGTTGGTAAGGTCACGATCGCGCAGCTGCGCGAGATTGCCGAGACGAAGCAGAAAGACATGAACGCCAACGATATCGACGGCGCCGTGCGCATGCTGGCGGGTTCCGCCCGCTCCATGGGTCTCGACGTGGTGGAGGGCTGATTACAATGGCAAAGAACAAGCGTCTGACCGCAGCCCGCGCCGCTGTCGATAGCATGAAGCAGTATGGTCTTGATGAGGCCATCAACCTGGTCAAGCAGAACGCCAAGGCGAAGTTTGACGAGACCGTCGAAATCTCCATGAACCTTGGCATCGACCCGCGTCATGCCGACCAGATGGTCCGTGGCCTGCTGTCCCTGCCCAACGGCACGGGCAAGACCCTGCGCGTTGGCGTGTTCGCCCGTGGCCCGAAGGCCGAGGAAGCGACGGCCGCCGGTGCCGACGTGGTCGGTGCCGAGGATCTGGCTGAAAAGGTGAAGGCGGGCGAAATCGAGTTTGACCGCTGCATCGCGACGCCGGACATGATGGCGCTGGTCGGTCGTCTGGGCAAGATCCTTGGCCCGCGTGGCCTGATGCCCAACCCCAAGCTGGGCACCGTGACCATGGACGTGAAGGGCGCGGTTTCCGCAGCCAAGTCCGGTCAGGTCGAATACCGCGCGGAAAAGGCCGGTATCGTGCACGCAGGCGTTGGCAAGGCATCGTTTGACGAAGCCAAGCTGGCCGAAAACATCCGTGCGTTCGTGGACGCCGTCCAGAAGGCCCGCCCCGCGGGTGCGAAGGGCACGTATGTCAAGAAGATCGCCCTGTCCTCCACCATGGGGCCGGGTGTTACGGTTGACGCGTCCGCTTTCACTGCGGGCTGATCGACTGAAGGATGACCTTGCCCCGTAAAAAGGGCGAGGGAACAGGAGATGGCGACCCTGTCGCCATTTTCCGAACCTGTCCATGACCGGATGTGGCGCAAGCCTTGATTGCCCGCACGGGCTGCAACCGGGAGACGGGGATTGCCGGATCGGGGCGAAAGCCCGCACTGGTTGTTCCGTTTGAAAGGACAGGCGAACCGGGGTGTCGCAGGCTTGCCGCGCGCCCCAAGGGTAAACCCTATCTGCCGGTCTATGCCGGCAGATGATGATGGAGACGGGATTTGGACCGTACGGAGAAGCGGGAGTTTGTTGCCTCCCTCGCAGCCGTGTTCGCGAAGACGTCCATGGTCATCGTCACCCGTAATGACGGGCTGAGCGTGGCTGATGTGACGGAACTTCGGCGTCGCGTGCGTGCGGCAGGAGCTACACACAAGGTCGCGAAGAACCGGCTGGCCTCTCTCGCCCTGGCAGGGACCCAGTTCGAAGGCATCAAGCCGCTGCTGAAGGGGCCGACCGCGTTGTCGTGGGCGGATGAACCCGTAGCAGTGGCGAAGGTGCTGGTCGAGTTCGCCAAAACCAATGACAAGCTTGTTCTGCTCGGTGGATCGCTTGGTGCCCAGACGCTCAACGTCGAAAGCATCAAGGCTCTGGCCGAGCTGCCGTCCCTGGACGTTCTGCGCGCGCAGCTGGTGGGGCTTATCTCCACGCCGGCAACGCGTATCGCAGGCGTGCTCCAGGCGCCGGCCGGACAGCTTGCACGGGTTTTTGGTGCCTATGCCAAGACGGGCGAAGCAGCCTGAGACCTATGACCCGGCCCGCCGGGTTATCAACAAAATGGCATTTTCCCGAAAAAACGGGATTGTGCTGTGCCAACCAGTGTATAAATTAGGAAGACCAAAATTATGGCCGATCTGAACAAGATTGTTGAAGACCTGTCCGCTCTGACCGTTCTGGAAGCTGCCGAGCTGTCCAAGCTGCTGGAAGAAAAGTGGGGCGTTTCCGCTGCCGCTCCGGTTGCCGTGGCTGCTGCTCCGGGTGCTGCTGCTGGTGGCGCGCCGGCTGAAGAGAAGACCGAGTTCGACGTTGTCCTGACCAAGGCGGGCGACAAGAAGATCAACGTGATCAAGGAAATCCGCGCGATCACGGGTCTGGGCCTGAAGGAAGCCAAGGATCTGGTCGAGGGCGCGCCCAAGACCATCAAGGAAGGCGCCAGCAAGGATGAAGCCGAAAAGATCAAGAAGACCCTTGAAGACAACGGCGCTGCTGTCGAAATCAAATAAGTTGGCCAATCGGGATGCGTCCGTTATGACGCACTCTGGCTAATTGTTCAGGTGAGGGTGGAAACCGTCTGGTTTCCGCCCCCTTGGCCGTTACAGGCACCCTGGCCGCAAGGCTTCGGGTGCCTTTGGTGGTAGATGGGGTCGGTCAGGGCATTACGCCCGGATGCGGCCCGCCAAGGATTTTTACGGGCCGCGCAGTCCGCGTGATATTCGTGTCACGGTCGTGCGGACCTGTGTGGATGGGGGCTGGATAGGCGATGAACGCGATTACAAAATCGTTCACGGGACGCAAACGCATCCGCAAGAGCTTCGGGCACATACCCGAGGTCGCTCCGATGCCCAATCTGATCGACGTGCAGCGGGCAAGCTACGAAACGTTCCTTCAGATGAATGTCGCGCCCGACAGCCGGACGCCGACGGGCCTGCAGGAAGTGTTCCGTTCCGTCTTTCCGATCAATGACTTTGCAGGGCGCGGGCGTCTGGAATTCGTCAGCTACGAGCTGGAGGAGCCGAAATACGACGTTGAGGAATGCATTCAGCGTGGCCTGACCTTTGCCGCGCCGCTGAAGGTGATCCTGCGCCTGATCGTGTGGGACGTGGATGAAGATACCGGGTCGCGCTCGATCCGCGATATCAAGGAACAGCCGGTCTACATGGGCGACATGCCGCTCATGACCGATAACGGCACCTTCATCATCAACGGGACCGAGCGTGTCATCGTCAGCCAGATGCATCGCAGCCCGGGCGTGTTCTTCGATCACGACAAGGGCAAGACCCATTCTTCGGGCAAGTTCCTGTTCGCTGCGCGTGTCATTCCCTATCGTGGTTCGTGGCTTGATTTCGAATTCGACAGCAAGGACCTGATCTATGTCCGCATCGACCGCAAGCGCAAGCTGCCGGTCACCACGCTGCTGTACGCGCTGGAAGGCGCGGAATCCGAAGCTGCCCGCGCCGCAAAGGCCGCCGAGGGCGGGGATGTGGAGTCCATGGAAATCCAGGGCATGTCCCCGGATGAGATCCTGAGCTACTTCTATGGCAAGGTCGAATTCGCCAAGACGGAAAAGGGCTGGGCCCGCCGTTTCGATGCGGACGCCTTTCGTGGCATGAAGCTGCTTGAGCCGCTGATCGACGCCCAGACGGGTGAGGAAGTGGCTCCGGTCGATGCGAAGCTGACTGCCCGCATGGTCCGTAAGATCGCGGAAACCACCAAGGAAGTGCTGGTCGGTCCCGCTGGCCTGATCGGGCGTTTCATCGCATCCGACATCGTCAACGAGCACACGGGCGAGATCTATGCCGAAGCCGGTGACGAACTGACCGAGCAGAAGCTGGAAGAGCTTGAGGAAGTCGGCCTGACCACGCTGTCCACCCTGGCGGTGGATGCGGCCAATGGCCCGTGGATCCGCAATACGCTTGCAGTGGACAAGAATGCCTCGCGCGATGAGGCGCTGACCGACATCTACCGTGTCATGCGCCCCGGCGAGCCGCCGACGCCCGAGACGGCGGAAGCCATGTTCTCCGGCCTGTTCTTCGACCCCGACCGTTATGACCTGTCCGCCGTGGGCCGCGTGAAGATGAACATGCGCCTTGGCGTGGATGTGCCCGACACGGTGCGCGTCCTGCGCAAGGAAGACATCCTGCGCACCGTCAAGATCATGTGCGAACTGAAGGACGGTCGCGGCGCGATCGATGACATCGACAACCTTGGCAACCGTCGCGTGCGTTCGGTTGGCGAGTTGATGGAAAATCAGTACCGCGTCGGCCTGCTGCGCATGGAGCGCGCCATCCGCGAGCGCATGGGTTCGGTCGATATCGATACGGTCATGCCGCATGACCTGATCAACGCCAAGCCGGCCGCCGCCGCGGTGCGTGAGTTCTTTGGTTCCTCCCAGCTCAGCCAGTTCATGGACCAGACCAACCCGCTGTCGGAAGTCACGCACAAGCGTCGTCTTTCCGCACTGGGTCCGGGGGGCCTGACACGTGAGCGCGCGGGCTTCGAGGTCCGTGACGTGCACCCGACGCATTATGGCCGTATCTGCCCGATCGAGACGCCGGAAGGCCCGAACATCGGTCTGATCAACTCACTGGCCACCTACGCCAAGGTGAACAAGTACGGCTTTATCGAAACCCCGTACCGCATGGTGGAAGACGGCGTCCTTCAGGATGGCTGGAAATATCTTTCCGCCATGGAAGAAGAAAAGCTGGTCGTCGCCCAGGCGGATGCCAGCCAGGACGCGCAGGGCCACCTGACGGATGATCTGGTTTCGGTGCGTCGTGGCGGTGACTTCCGCCAGGTTCCGCCCACGGATGTGACGGCATGCGACGTGTCGCCCAAGCAGCTTGTCTCGGTCGCCGCGGCCCTCATTCCGTTCCTTGAGAACGATGACGCCAACCGCGCGCTGATGGGTTCGAACATGCAGCGTCAGGCCGTGCCGCTGGTGCGTTCCGATGCGCCGCTGGTCGGCACGGGCATGGAAGCGGCCGTGGCGCATGACTCGGGTGCCGCAATCGTCGCGCGTCGCCATGGTATCGTGGACCAGATCGATGGCGCGCGTATCGTTGTCCGCGCGACGGATGATGCCGGTGCGACGCAGGGCGTGGATATCTACCGCCTGCGCAAGTACATGCGTTCCAACCAGTCCACCTGCATCAACCAGCGTCCGCTGGTGCGCGTGGGGGACCAGGTCCGTGCGGGTGAGATCATCGCTGATGGTCCGTCCACGGAACTGGGTGAACTGGCGCTGGGCCGCAACGTGCTCGTCGCATTCATGCCCTGGAACGGTTACAACTTCGAAGATTCGATCCTGATTTCCGAGCGGATCGCGCGTGATGACGTCTTTACCTCGATCCACATCGAGGAATTCGAGGTCATGGCCCGTGATACCAAGCTGGGTCAGGAAGAAATCACCCGCGACATCCCGAATGTCGGTGAGGAAGCACTGCGCAACCTCGACGAAGCGGGGATCGTGTATGTGGGCGCCGAGGTGAACCCCGGTGACATCCTGATCGGCAAGGTCACGCCAAAGGGCGAAAGCCCGATGACGCCGGAAGAAAAGCTGCTGCGCGCCATCTTCGGTGAAAAGGCGTCCGACGTCCGTGACACGTCGCTCAAGCTGCCGCCGGGCACGACGGGCACCATTGTTGACGTGCGTGTGTTCTCCCGCCGTGGCGTGGACAAGGACGAGCGCGCCATGGCCATCGAGCGCGCCGAGATCGAACGCCTTGCCAAGGATCGTGACGATGAACGCGCCATTCAGGAACGTTCGTTCTACAACCGTCTGCGTGAACACCTGATTGGCCAGACGGCAGGCACGGGTTTCAAGGGTATCCGTTCGGGCACGGTCATCACGGATGAGGTCCTGTCCGAACATCCGCGTGGCGCATGGCGCAACATCACCGTGATGTCTGACGAGGTCATGGCGGAACTGGAAACGCTGCGTCGTGAATTCGATGCCGCCGTTGCCAAGATCCAGGCCCGTTTCGACAACAAGGTGGAAAAGCTGCAGCGCGGCGACGAACTGCCGCCGGGCGTGATGAAGATGGTCAAGGTCTTTGTCGCGGTGAAGCGCAAGCTGCAGCCGGGTGACAAGATGGCCGGCCGTCACGGCAACAAGGGTGTCGTCTCCCGCGTTGTGCCGGTCGAGGACATGCCGTTCCTTGAGGATGGCACGTCGGTCGATCTGGTGTTGAACCCGCTGGGCGTGCCGTCGCGCATGAACGTGGGGCAGATCCTTGAGACGCATCTGGGCTGGGCCTGCGCCAATATAGGGCGTCAGGTGGCGCAGCTGGCCGATGATTACCAGCGCCACGGTGAAAAGCGGCAGGAACTGCTGGATGAACTGAAGTCGATCTATGGCGACAAGGTGTATGACGAGCAGATCGGTGACATGACCGATGCCCAGTTGCTGGAGCTGTGTGGCAACCTGCGCAAGGGCGTGCCGATCGCAACGCCGGTGTTCGATGGCGCGTCCATCCCGGATATCGAGACCATGCTGCAGAAGGCTGGTGTGGACAAATCCGGGCAGTCGCAGCTGATTGACGGGCGCACGGGCGAGCCGTTTGAGCGTAAGACCACCGTTGGTTACATCTACATGCTCAAGCTGCATCACCTTGTCGATGACAAGATCCATGCCCGTTCCATCGGTCCGTACTCGCTGGTGACCCAGCAGCCGCTGGGTGGTAAGGCGCAGTTCGGTGGGCAGCGCTTTGGTGAAATGGAAGTGTGGGCGCTGGAAGCTTACGGCGCCGCCTACACACTGCAGGAAATGCTGACGGTCAAATCGGATGACGTATCCGGTCGTACCAAGGTGTATGAAGCCATCGTGCGTGAGCAGGATGATTTCGAAGCTGGTATTCCGGAAAGCTTCAACGTCCTGATCAAGGAACTGAAGTCCCTTGGCCTGAATGTTGACCTGGAACAGAGCGGTTCCTGACCGGACCTTATGTTGCACGTCGGTCCATACATTTTTCTTTCAGGAGTGGAAGCAGGTAACGCGGCTGCTTCCGCTTCATTCCCTCAGGGGGTTTGCGGCGCATGAATGAACTCATGAAGATCCTTGGTCAGGGCGGCCAGGCCATGACCTTCGATCAGATCAAGATCCAGCTGGCTTCGGCCGAGCAGATCCGTTCCTGGTCGTACGGCGAGATCAAGAAGCCCGAGACCATCAACTACCGGACATTCAAGCCGGAACGTGATGGCCTGTTCTGCGCGCGGATATTCGGTCCGATCAAGGACTATGAATGTCTGTGCGGCAAGTACAAGCGGATGAAATTCCGCGGTATCATCTGCGAAAAGTGCGGCGTTGAAGTGACGCTGGCGAAGGTCCGGCGCGAGCGCATGGGCCATATCGAACTCGCCAGCCCCGTCGCCCATATCTGGTTCCTCAAGTCGCTGCCCAGCCGTATCGGCCTGATGGTCGACATGACGCTGAAGGATCTGGAAAAGATCCTGTATTTCGAAAGCTATGTGGTTCTGGAGCCCGGCACGTCGCCGCTCAAGCAGTACAGCCTGCTGACGGAAGACCAGTACCTTGATGTCATGGATGAACATGGCGACGAGGGGATCGAGGTCGGGATCGGCGCGGAAGCGATCAAGAAGATCCTGGAACGCATCGACTGCAAGGTCGAAAAGGAAGAACTGCGTCAGGAACTGAAGGACACCACGTCCGAGGCCAAGCGCAAGAAGCTGGTCAAGCGCCTGAAGCTGGTCGAGGCCTTCGCCGACAGTGAATCGCGTCCGGAATGGATGATCCTTGACCTGGTACCGGTCATCCCGCCCGAACTGCGCCCGCTGGTGCCGTTGGATGGCGGCCGGTTTGCCACGTCGGACCTGAACGATCTGTACCGTCGCGTCATCAACCGTAACAACCGTCTCAAGCGGCTGATCGAACTGCGTGCGCCGGACATCATTGTCCGTAACGAAAAGCGCATGCTGCAGGAATCGGTCGATGCGCTGTTTGACAACGGTCGTCGTGGCCGCGCCATCACCGGCGCAAACAAGCGTCCGCTTAAGTCGCTGTCCGACATGCTGAAGGGCAAGCAGGGTCGCTTCCGTCAGAACCTGCTGGGCAAGCGCGTCGACTATTCCGGCCGTTCGGTCATCGTGGTCGGGCCGGAACTGAAGCTGCACCAGTGTGGCCTGCCCAAGAAGATGGCGCTGGAACTGTTCAAGCCGTTCATCTATTCCAAGCTGGAAAAATACGGTCATGCCACCACCATCAAGGCCGCAAAGCGGATGGTGGAAAAGGAACGTCCCGAGGTCTGGGATATCCTTGAAGAAGTGATCCGCGAACACCCCGTCATGCTCAACCGTGCGCCGACGCTGCACCGTCTGGGCATCCAGGCGTTCGAACCGGTGCTGATCGAAGGCAAGGCGATCCAGCTTCACCCGCTGGTCTGCACCGCCTTCAACGCGGACTTTGACGGTGACCAGATGGCCGTGCACGTCCCGCTGAGCCTCGAGGCCCAGCTGGAAGCGCGCGTGCTGATGATGTCCACCAACAACATCCTCAGCCCCGCCAACGGCAAGCCCATCATCGTGCCGTCACAGGATATCGTGCTCGGGCTGTATTACCTCAGCCTCGAGACACCGGAATTCCGCGCCACCCCTGACCAGAACAGCTATGACGACAAGGGGCAGGTGACGGTTGCGGGTGCGCCGTCCTTCTCCAGCGTTGGCGAAGTGGAATATGCGCTCAGCACCGGCGCCGTGAAGCTGCATGACAAGATCCGTGCGCGGATCGAGAATGTCGATGCCGAGGGCAAGGTCACGCGCGAAACCGTCGTGACCACGCCGGGCCGCATGCTCGTGGCCCAGATCCTGCCGCGCAATGCAGCGCTGCCGTTCTCGCTGATCAACCGCCAGCTGACCAAGAAGATCGTGTCGGACGTCATCGACGCGGTCTACCGTCACTGCGGCCAGAAAGAATGCGTGATCTTCTGTGATCGCCTGATGGGCCTCGGGTTCCGTCATGCGGCGAAGTCGGGCATTTCCTTCGGCAAGGACGACATGATCGTCCCGACCGAGAAGAAGGAACTGGTCGATCGCACCGCAGCCGAGGTGAAGGAGTTCGAGCAGCAGTATCAGGACGGTCTGATTACCGCAGGCGAGCGCTACAACAAGGTGGTCGATGCATGGTCGCGCTGCACGGACGAAGTGCAGGCCGCGATGATGAAGGAGATTTCCAAGCAGGAAATCGGCAAGCCGACCAACTCGGTGTGGATGATGAGCCACTCCGGTGCCCGTGGGTCGCCAGCACAGATGAAGCAGCTGGCCGGCATGCGTGGCCTGATGGCCAAGCCGTCGGGTGAGATCATCGAACAGCCGATCATCGCCAACTTCAAGGAAGGCCTGTCGGTTCTCGATTACTTCACGTCCAGCCATGGTGCACGTAAGGGCCTGGCCGATACCGCGCTGAAGACCGCGAACTCGGGCTACCTGACCCGCCGTCTGGTCGACGTGGCGCAGGACAGCATCATCGTCGAGGAAGATTGCGGCACCGAGCGTGGCCTGACGGTCCGTGCGGTCATGGATGGCGGCGAAGTCGTTGCATCCCTGTCCGAGCGTATGCTGGGTCGTACGCTGGCAGCTGATGTGCTGGATCCGGCGACCGGCAAGGTACTGTTCCCGCGCAACACGCTGATCGAGGAAGCCCAGGCGGAGCAGATCGAGAAGGCGGGTGTCGAAAGCCTGCTGATCCGTTCCGTGCTGACCTGTGACAGCCGTGTAGGCGTATGTGGTCACTGCTATGGCCGTGACCTCGCACGCGGCACGCCTGTCAATATCGGTGAAGCCGTGGGTGTCATTGCTGCGCAGTCCATTGGTGAGCCGGGCACCCAGCTGACCATGCGTACCTTCCATATCGGTGGTGCGGCGCAGCGTGGCGCCGAGCAGTCTATGGTCGAGGCGTCGCGTGACGGCAAGGTGACGATCCGCAACAAGAACGTTGTGCATAACAGTCAGAACGTGCCCATCGTCATGTCGCGTAACTGCGAAATCCTGCTGACGGATGATCGTGGTACCGAACGCGCCCGTTACCGTGTGCCCTATGGTGCGCGCCTGCTGGTGGAAGACGGGGCAGCGGTAACACGCGGCCAGAAAATGGCCGAGTGGGATCCGTACACCCTGCCGATCATCACCGAGCAGCCCGGTAAGGTTGAATACCTCGACCTGATCGACTCCATCACCCTGGTGGAGCGGATGGATGAGGTGACCGGCCTGACATCCAAGGTGGTCGTGGATTACAAGCAGGCTTCCAAGGGGATCGACCTGCGTCCGCGCCTGCAGCTGAAGGATGCCAACGGCGATGTCGTGAAGCTGGCCAACGGTAACGATGCCCGCTACTTCCTGTCGCCTGACTCGCTGCTGTCGGTCGAGAACGGCGCGCAGGTCAACGCAGGTGACGTGCTGGCCCGTATTCCGCGTGAAGGGTCCAAGACGCGTGACATTACCGGTGGTCTGCCGCGCGTGGCCGAACTGTTCGAGGCGCGTCGTCCGAAGGACCATGCCATCATCTCGGAAACCGAGGGGCGTGTGGAATTCGGCAAGGACTACAAGTCCAAGCGCCGTGTCATCGTGAAGAACGACGAGACGGGTGAGGAAACGGATTACCTGATCCCCAAGGGCAAGCACGTTTCCGTTCAGGAAGGCGACTTCGTCCAGGTTGGCGATCCGCTGGTCGATGGTCCGCGCGTGCCGCATGACATCCTGAAGGTTCTGGGTGTCGAGGCGCTGTCCGACTATCTGGTCAACGAGATCCAGGATGTCTACCGACTGCAGGGCGTGAAGATCAATGACAAGCACATTGAAGTCATTGTCCGCCAGATGCTGCAGAAGGTGGAAATCCTTGAGCCGGGTGATACGACCTACCTGATCGGTGAGACGGTGGACCGTATCGAGTACGAGGAAGAGAACACGAAGCGCCTGAACATGGGCGAACGTCCGGCTGTTGCCATGCCTGTGCTGCAGGGCATCACGAAGGCGTCGCTGCAGACGCAGTCCTTCATCTCCGCCGCATCCTTCCAGGAGACCACACGTGTCCTGACAGAGGCTGCCACAGCAGGTAAGAAGGATACGCTGAACGGCCTGAAGGAGAACGTGATTGTCGGTCGCCTGATCCCGGCAGGGACGGGCAGCGTGATGAACAAGCTCCGTGCCGTTGCGGCGGGCGAAGACAAGCAGCGTCTGGCTCAGGCCCGCGCTGCGGTGGCCACGACCAAGGCCGCCGAGTAACAATACGAGTGAAATGCCAGGTACCGCAGGTCGGTATCTGGCATGATTCGGTGCTGCACTATTGTCACCATCCGATTCAGGCGGTATCAGCGGCCTGACGGAGCGGTGCTCCGAGTCCGGTGGAACAGAGTCGCTCTGTCGGACTGCTAGCGAATCCTGCGCAAGGCTTGACTTTTGGTCAGTTTGCCCGTAGGTAACGCGCCCTCGGCTAGCCCTGTCTGAAAGACGTCGTTGGCCGTCGAATGCAGCATGCAGGCATGCGGTGCCGCAGTCCGGGAATCGGGCTGCCCAGGCCGGATGTAAATATGATGCCCGAACGGATGGTTGTCATTCGTTGGGGTTTTGTTGTGAACGACAGTCGGCAACCAGATATGGGGTTGGCCGGCCGAATTTTGTAAGGATCGGGAAAGGCGTATGCCGACCATCAACCAGTTGATCGCGAAAGGTCGCGAGCCCGCAGCCAAACGCAACAAGGTTCCTGCTCTGCAGGGCTGTCCGCAGAAGCGTGGCGTTTGTACTCGTGTTTACACAGTCACACCAAAGAAGCCGAACTCGGCTCTGCGTAAGGTGGCGAAAGTACGCCTGACCAACGGTTATGAGGTTGTGAGCTATATTCCAGGTGAGGGGCATAACCTCCAGGAACATAGTGTTGTCCTGATCCGTGGTGGTCGCGTTAAGGATCTTCCTGGCGTGCGTTATCACATCCTGCGCGGCGTTCTGGACACCCAGGGTATCGCCAAGCGTCGTCAGCGTCGCTCGCTCTATGGCGCGAAGCGTCCTAAGTAAAAGGAATAACGAGGCATGAGTCGCCGTCATCGCGCAGTAAAGCGCGAGATTCTCCCCGATCCGAAATTTGGTGATGTCGTCATTACGCGTTTCATGAACGCCCTGATGTACGACGGCAAGAAGTCCACCGCTGAAGGGATCGTCTATGGCGCCCTTGAGGTGCTGCGTCGCCGTGGTGGCGCGGCTGCGGACCCTGTGGTCATGTTCCACAGCGCGCTGGACAACGTCAAGCCGGCTGTCGAGGTGCGTTCCCGCCGTGTTGGTGGCGCCACCTATCAGGTTCCGGTCGAAGTCCGGGCTGAGCGCCGTCAGGCGCTGGCGATCCGCTGGCTGATCGACGCATCGCGCAAGCGGGGCGAGAACACCATGCAGGATCGCCTGTCGAACGAACTTCTTGATGCCGTCAACAATCGTGGCGCAGCGGTCAAGAAGCGCGAAGACACGCACCGCATGGCCGAAGCCAACAAGGCATTCAGTCATTACCGCTGGTAAAGGCGGTCTGTCCGGTATATCTACCGGCCCGGCTTCCGAAACGGAACTTTCCAACCCGACTCTCAGCACGAGGCTGAGTTAACGGAGAAAACGATGGCAAAGGCTAAATTTGAGCGGAATAAGCCGCACTGTAACATCGGTACGATTGGTCACGTCGATCACGGCAAGACCTCGCTGACCGCTGCTATCACCAAGACGCTGGCGAAGGCCGGTGGTGCGGAATTCAAGGCGTACGACATGATCGACGCCGCGCCGGAAGAACGCGCCCGTGGCATCACCATCTCGACCGCCCACGTCGAGTACGAGACCGCAAAGCGTCACTACGCACATGTCGACTGCCCCGGCCACGCCGACTATGTGAAGAACATGATCACCGGTGCCGCGCAGATGGATGGCGCGATCCTGGTTGTGTCCGCTGCTGACGGTCCGATGCCGCAGACGCGTGAGCACATCCTGCTGGCCCGTCAGGTTGGCGTGCCGGCACTGGTCGTGTTCCTGAACAAGGTTGACCAGGTTGACGATCCGGAACTGCTGGAACTCGTCGAAATGGAAGTGCGTGAGCTGCTGTCCGCTTACCAGTTCCCCGGCGACGATATCCCCATCATCAAGGGTTCAGCCCTGGTGACGCTGGAAGACGGTGATCCGGAAGTTGGCGAAAACCGCGTCCTCGACCTGATGAACGCCGTTGACGACTACATTCCGCAGCCGGAGCGTCCGATCGACCGTCCGTTCCTTATGCCGATCGAAGACGTGTTCTCCATCTCCGGTCGTGGCACCGTGGTGACGGGCCGTGTCGAGCGTGGCGCCGTGAACGTTGGCGACGAAATCGAGATCGTTGGTCTGCGTCCGACGCAGAAGACGACCGTGACCGGCGTTGAAATGTTCCGCAAGCTGCTTGATCGCGGTGAAGCAGGTGACAACATCGGCGCGCTGCTGCGTGGCACGAAGCGTGAAGACGTTGAGCGTGGCCAGGTGCTGGCAAAGCCGGGTTCCATCACCCCGCACACCAAGTTCAAGGCGGAAGCCTACATCCTGACGAAGGAAGAGGGTGGCCGTCACACGCCGTTCTTCACCAACTATCGTCCGCAGTTCTATTTCCGCACGACCGACGTCACTGGCGTTGTTCACCTGCCGGAAGGCACGGAAATGGTCATGCCTGGCGATAACGTCGCCATGGATGTGGAGCTGATCGCTCCGATCGCCATGGATGAAGGCCTGCGCTTCGCTATCCGCGAAGGTGGCCGCACCGTTGGTGCAGGTGTTGTTGCTTCCATCACGGCGTGATTGGACAGTAACTGAAGTGTGGGATCCCGGTCGGAGCGATCCGGCCGGGTTTCCATTGCGGATCGGGTTCCCCCGAATCAGGTAAAGTTGGACTGAAACAGAAAGATGGACAACCAGAACATCCGCATTCGCCTGAAGGCGTACGATCATCGGGTGCTTGACAACAGCACGAAAGAGATCGTCAACACGGCGAAGCGTACGGGTGCGCGGGTTCGGGGTCCTATCCCGCTGCCGACGCATATTGAACGGTTCACCGTGAACCGCTCCCCCCACGTGGATAAGAAAAGCCGCGAGCAGTTCGAAATTCGGACCCATCGCCGGCTGCTCGACATTGTCGAGCCGACCCCGCAGACCGTGGACGCTCTCATGAAACTCGACCTCGCCGCTGGCGTGGATGTCGAGATTAAACTCTAAGGTCCAGACGATGCGCACCGGATTGATCGCAAAAAAGCTGGGTATGACCCGGCTGTTCAAGGAAGACGGCACACATGTGCCGGTGACTGTCCTGCAGGTTGATGATCTGCAGGTGGTTGATGTCCGTACGACCGAGCGTGATGGCTACACCGCCGTTCAGCTCGGGTCGGGCAAGGCCAAGGTCAAAAATGTGTCGAAGCCGAACCGCGGCCATTTTGCCAAGGCCAAGGTCGAGCCCAAGAAGAAGCTGGCTGAATTCCGCGTTGCGGATGATGCCGTCCTGGACGTCGGGGCTTCTCTGTCTGCCACCCACTTCGTGGTGGGACAGAAGGTGGACGTTACCGGCACCAGCAAGGGTAAAGGTTTTGCCGGCGCGATGAAGCGCTGGAACTTTGCCGGTCTCGAAGCCACCCACGGTGTCTCGATCAGTCACCGTTCGCACGGTTCGACGGGTAACCGTCAGGATCCGGGCAAGGTTTTCAAGAACAAGAAGATGGCCGGTCATCTCGGTTCCGAGCGTGTAACCACGCTGAACCTTGAGATTGCGGCTGTTGACGCCGAAAAGAACCTGATCATGATCCGCGGCTCCGTGCCGGGCGGAAAGAATGAATCGGTTCTGGTTCGTGATGCGATCAAGAAGGCCCGTCATGCCGAGGCGCCGTATCCGGCGGCCCTGGTTGAGGCCGCGGGCTGAGGATAGAGGGCAATGGATTACGATATCAAAACCCTCGATAACGGAAGCGCAGGCAAGGCCAGCCTTCCCGACGAGATTTTCGCCGCAACGCCGCGCACGGATATCATGGCGCGCGTGGTGCACTGGCAGCTGGCAAAGCGCCGGGCCGGTACGCATAAGGTCAAGGGCATGGGGGAAATCTCCGGCACGACCAAGAAGCCGTACCGCCAGAAGGGCACCGGCAGCGCCCGTCAGGGTTCACTGCGTTCGCCGCAGTACCGCACCGGTGGTGTGGTCCATGGTCCGGTCGTGCGTGATCATGGCTATGACCTGCCCAAGAAGGTGCGCCGTCTGGGCCTGATCTCCGCGCTGTCGCAGAAGGCGGCGGAAGGGAAGCTGGTCGTGCTTGATGCGGCGACCGCCTCGGGCAAGTCGGCTGAGCTTGCGAAGAAGCTGAAGGTTCTGGGCTGGACTTCCGCCCTGATCGTGGATGCCGCCGTTGAAGAAAACTTCGGCCGTGCCGCGCGTAACCTTCCGAAGATCGACATTCTCCCGACCATCGGTGCGAATGTCTATGACATCCTGAACCACGATGTGCTGGCAATCACCCGCGCAGGTGTTGAGGGACTGAAGGAGCGTCTGGCATGACCAACATCCCGGCAATCCGCAAGAAAGCGGAACGCATGTCGCGCGAAGCGATGTACGACATTATCCGCGCGCCCCTGATCACGGAAAAGGCCACGGCCCTGTCCGAGAAGAATCAGGTCGGTTTCAAGGTTGCGATCGATGCGACGAAGCCGGAAATCAAGGTAGCGGTCGAGACGCTGTTTGGTGTGAAGGTTCTGGGTGTCAACACGCTCATCCAGAAGGGTAAGGCCAAGCGCTTCAAGGGACGTCCCGGCCAGCGCTCGGATGTGAAGAAGGCGTTTGTCCAGCTTGCAGAAGGTCAGTCCATTGACCTGACCGCGAAGCTGGTCTGACGTGGGGTGACAAGAAATGGCATTGAAGCACTTTAATCCAGTTACCCCCAGCCTGCGCGGAACGGTTCTGATCGACCGCAAGGAGCTGTGGAAAGGCAAGCCCGTCAAGGGCCTGACCGAGGGGAAGAACAAGAGCGGCGGCCGTAACAACCACGGTCGCACCACCTCGCGTTTTATTGGTGGCGGACATAAGCAGTCCTACCGCTATGTCGATTTCAAGCGTCGCAAGTTCGATGTGGTCGGCACGGTGGAACGTCTTGAGTATGATCCCAACCGCACGGCCTTCATCGCCCTCATCAAGTATGAAGATGGCGAACTGGCCTACATCATCGCACCGCAGCGCCTGAAGGCAGGTGACCAGGTCGTTGCTGGCGCCCGGGCTGACATCAAGCCGGGCAATGCAATGCCCCTGTCGGCGGTTCCGGTGGGAACGATCATCCACAACATCGAGCTCAAGGCCGGTGGTGGTGGCAAGATTGCCCGTTCCGCTGGTACCTACGCACAGCTGGTCGGCAAGGATGTGGGCTATGCCCAGATCAAGCTGCAGTCCGGTGAACTGCGTGTCGTCCGTGCGGAGTGCATGGCTACCATCGGTGCCGTGTCCAACCCGGATAACATGAACCAGCATCTGGGCAAGGCCGGCCGTAACCGCTGGCTGGGCCGCCGTCCGCATAACCGTGGTGTCGTCATGAACCCGGTTGATCACCCGCATGGTGGTGGTGAAGGGCGGACCTCGGGCGGTCGTCATCCGGTTACGCCATGGGGCAAGCCGACTAAGGGTTACAAGACCAGGGTCAACAAGCGTACGGACAGTCTGATTATCCGTCGCCGGAAGACCGGCAAGTAAGGGGCATTTAAGATGGCACGTTCCGTCTGGAAGGGCCCGTTCGTGGACGGGTATCTGCTGAACAAAGCCGATGCATCGCGCGCGTCGGGCCGTAACGAAGTGATCAAGATCTGGTCGCGTCGATCCACCATCCTGCCGCAGTTCGTCGGACTGACGTTCGGCGTCTATAACGGGCATAAATTCCTGCCGGTGCAGGTTTCCGAGAATATGGTGGGGCACAAGTTCGGTGAGTTTTCACCGACCCGTACCTTCACGGGTCATTCTTCGGACAAGAAAGCGAAGCGGGGCTGATCATGAGCAAGCCTAAGCATCCGCGCACGCTCGCGGAAACCGAGGCGCAGGCGCTGACGCGGAACATCCGCATCAGCCCGCGCAAGCTGAACCTTGTTGCGGGTCTGATCCGCAACAAGCCGGCTGCGCAGGCGATTGCTACCCTCACATTCTCCAAGCGTCGTATCGCCCAGCAGGTCAAGAAGACCCTGGAAAGCGCGATCGCCAACGCCGAGAACAACCATCAGCTGGACGTTGACCAGCTGGTTGTTGCCCGTGCAGAGGTGGGCAAGTCGATCGTGATGCGTCGTTTCCACGCACGTGGTCGTGGCCGTTCGGCCCGCATCGAGAAGTTCTTCAGCCATCTGACCATTGTCGTGGCGGAAAAGAAGCCCGAAGCTGAAACCGAAAAGAAGGCGGCCTGATCCATGGGACATAAAGTTAATCCGATCGGGCTGCGGCTCGGTATTAACCGGACATGGGACAGCCGCTGGTATGCTGATGCCGACTATGCGCGTCTGCTGCATGATGACCTGAAGCTGCGGTCCTACCTGCGTCGCAAGCTGTCGGGCGCCGGCGTGTCCCGCGTGGTGATCGAACGCCCGGCCAAGAAGCCGCGCGTGACCATCTACGCGGCGCGTCCGGGCGTGGTGATCGGCAAGAAAGGTCAGGACATCGATGTGCTGCGCAAGGATCTGGCCCGTATGGCCAAGACCGATGTCGCGCTGAACATCGTCGAGATCCGCAAGCCGGAAATCGATGCGACGCTGGTGGCCGAGAACATCGCCCAGCAGCTGGAACGTCGTGTTGCCTTCCGTCGCGCCATGAAGCGTGCCGTGCAGTCCGCCATGCGTCTTGGTGCGCAGGGGATCCGGATCAACTGCTCGGGCCGTCTGGGCGGCGCGGAAATCGCGCGCGTTGAATGGTATCGTGAAGGCCGCGTGCCGCTGCATACGCTGCGTGCGGACATTGATTATGGTGTGGCGACCGCCAAGACGACCTATGGCACCTGTGGTGTGAAGGTCTGGATCTTCAAGGGCGAGATTCTTGCCCATGATCCGCTGGCGCAGGACCGTCGCGCCGCCGAACAGGCCCCGCAGCGCTAATTGCGGGGTCAAATGGACCTAGATGCGCCAGGCGGCGCGTGAGG
The DNA here is from genome assembly GCF_000964425.1 of Komagataeibacter intermedius TF2. Classification (GTDB taxonomy): domain Bacteria; phylum Pseudomonadota; class Alphaproteobacteria; order Acetobacterales; family Acetobacteraceae; genus Komagataeibacter; species Komagataeibacter intermedius. The sequence goes on from NZ_BANF01000032.1 coordinate 22,821, forward strand.
ATTTAGAAAATGCTTTCTCCCAAGCGGACAAAGTACCGCAAGGCCCACAAGGGGCGTATTCATGGGTTGGCCAAGGGTGGCACAACCCTGAATTTTGGGGCTTTTGGCCTGAAGGCTCTGCAGCCTGAACGGATCACTGCCCGTCAGATCGAAGCTGCCCGTCGTGCCATTACCCGCGCCATGAAACGTGCCGGTCGTGTCTGGATTCGAATTTTCCCTGATCTTCCGGTCTCGACAAAGCCAGCAGAAGTGCGTATGGGGTCCGGCAAGGGGTCGCCTGAATATTGGGTGGCTCGTGTGAAACCGGGTCGAATCCTGTTCGAGATCGAAGGCGTGTCGCCGGAAGTCGCGCGTGAAGCGCTGGCTCTGGGTGCGGCGAAGCTGCCGATCAAGACCAAGTTCGTGACCCGTATCGGAGAGGCGTGAGATGGCAAAGGCAACAAAGCCGGCCGATCTGCGTGCCAAGACTGTTGAAGAACTGGATACGCTTCTCGTCGATCTGAAGCGCGAGCAGTTCAATCTTCGGTTCCAGCATGCGACCGGTCAGACCGAGGGGCAGTCCCGCATGCGCGAGGTTCGTCGTGAAATCGCGCGTGTGAAGACTGTTGCAACCGAGGTTGTAAAGAAGAGTTCCGCTGGCCACGCGCCGGCCGTAAAGTCCTGAAGGGAGACGGGCGATGCCAAGGCGCGTCCTGACCGGACGGGTAACCAGCGATAAGATGGACAAGACCGTAACGGTTCTTGTCGATCGTCGTGTTATCCATCCGTTGTATAAGAAGTTCATTCGTCGCTCAAAAAAGTATGCGGCGCATGACGGCTTGAATGAATGCAAGGTGGGCGACACGGTGCGCATTGAAGAATGCAAGCCGATTTCCCGCCGCAAGACCTGGACTGTCGTTGTCCGGAATGGCCAGCCGCTCGCGGCTGCCGCCGGTGCCACGTCTGGTGCGCAGGCGTAAAGAAGGGCATAGACCATGATCCATCCCGAGACCAACCTTGACGTGGCCGACAATTCCGGTGCCCGTCAGGTGCAGTGCATCAAGGTGCTGGGCGGTTCCAAGCGGAAGACTGCCTCGGTCGGCGACGTGATTGTCGTGTCCGTCAAGGAAGCCATTCCCCGCGGCAAGGTCAAGAAGGGCGACGTGCACCAGGCGGTGATCGTCCGTACCTCTTACCCCGTACGTCGCGCCGATGGCAGCGCCATCCGCTTCGACCGCAACGCGGCCGTGCTGATCAACAAGCAGCAGGAGCCGATTGGCACCCGTATCTTTGGCCCGGTCGTGCGCGAGCTGCGTGCGCGCAAGTTCATGAAGATCATCTCGCTGGCACCGGAGGTGCTGTAATGGCTGCTCGTATCAAGAAGGGTGATCAGGTTCTGGTCACCACCGGCGGTTCCAAGGGAACCCGTGGCGAGGTTGTTACAGTCCTGCCCGCAGCCAACAAGGCTGTCGTGCGCGGCGTGGCGATTGCAAAGCGTCACACCCGTCCTTCCCGCATGGGTGAGCAGGGCGGCATTGTCCAGAAGGAAATGCCGGTTCACCTGTCCAACCTGAAGCTGATCGATCCTAAGAGCGGTGACCCGACGAAGGTCGGCTTCCGTGTTCTGGAAGATGGTCGCAAGGTTCGTGTCGCCAAGGCGACCGGCGAAGTTATCGAAGGCTGAGGAGGCGGGTATGTCTGAAGTGAAAGAAGCCCGTCCTGTGCCGCGCATGCAGAAGCGCTACCAGGATGAGATGCGCGCGAAGCTGCGTGAGCAGTTCGGGTACAAGAACGAGATGCAGGTTCCGCGTCTTGAGAAGATTGTCCTGAACATGGGCGTGGGTGAAGCTGCCGGCGATCAGAAGAAGCTGGACGCGGCCGTCAAGGAAATGACCCTGATCGCAGGTCAGAAGCCGGTCAAGACCGTGGCCAAGAAGGCCATCGCCGGTTTCAAGATCCGTGAAGGGCTGCCGATCGGGTGCAAGGTGACACTGCGTCGTGCGCAGATGTTCGAGTTCCTGGATCGTTTCGTGACGATCGCCCTGCCACGCGTGCGTGATTTCCGCGGGCTGCCGGCGAACAAGGGTTTCGACGGTCGTGGCAACTTTGCGATGGGCCTGAAGGAACAGATTGTCTTCCCGGAAATCGAATACGACAAGGTTGACGAAATCCGTGGCATGGACATCATCTTCGTGACCACCGCGAAGACGGATGCGGAAGCAAAGGCTCTGCTCAAGGCGTTTGATCTGCCCTTCGCTGCATAAAAATGTAGCGAAAGGGCTTCCGTCTGAAGTCCAGAAGACCTAATACACACGTTGTTTGGAAAACCGTTGGGAATGGCCCGACAGGTTCCGGAGGGTAAAACAAGGCATGGCCAAAATTTCCGCCGTTAACCGGAATGTCAAGCGCGAGCGCATGGCAAACCGGGACCGGGCTAAGCGGACTGCACTGAAGAACATCATCATGGACCGGTCTCTGCCGGTTGAAGATCGCTTCGATGCATCGCTCAAGCTTGCTGAACTTCCTCGCAATGGTTCGCGCGTCCGCGTGCGTCTGCGCTGCAAGTTGACGGGGCGTCCTCGCGCCAATTACAGAAAGTTCGAACTCTGCCGTATCGCCCTGCGCGACCTGGCCTCTAATGGTCAGATCCCGGGCATGGTCAAATCGAGCTGGTAAGGGCAGGGAACGATGTCACTTTCTGATCCTTTGGGTGATCTGCTCACCCGGATCCGCAATGCGCAGCGTGCACGGCATGCTGCATGCGTGGCGCCGGCTTCCAAGCTGCGCGCCAGTGTTCTCGAGGCCCTGCGCCGCGAGGGATATATCCGTGGTTTTTCCCGCGAGGAACTGCGTAAAGGTGTGGCCCAGCTGCGCATCGAGCTGAAGTATCTCGATGGTGAGCCGGTCATCAAAGAAATTCACCGTGTGTCCAAGCCGGGACGCCGCGTCTATTCCAAGATCAAGGAACTGCCGCGTGTGTATGCCGGGCTGGGCGTGTCGATCCTGTCGACGCCGCGCGGTGTTCTGTCCGACGCGGAGGCCCGCGCTGCCAATGTTGGCGGTGAAGTCCTCTGTCGTGTATTCTAAGGAGGGATAAATGTCGCGAGTGGGCAAATATCCCGTCGAATTACCGTCGGGCGTTCAGGTTTCCATTGCTGACGGTGTGCTGACGGCAAAAGGCAAGCTGGGTGAACTCAGGCTGCCGCTGTCCAGCCACGTCTCGGTTGATGTTGCGGATGGCAAGGTTGCCGTCAAGCCGGTCGATACCCAGGCACAGGCCCGCATGATGTGGGGAACAACCCGTTCCCTGATCGCGGGTATGGTCAAGGGCGTGTCCGAAGGGTTTTCCAAGACGCTGGAAATCTCCGGGACAGGTTATCGTGCCGCGGTGCAGGGGAAGAACCTGGTCATGAACCTCGGTTATTCGCATGACATCGTCTATGCGATTCCCGAAGGGATCAAGATCACGACCCCACGTCCCACGGCGGTCACGGTCGAAGGTATTGACAAGCAGCGGGTTGGTCAGGTCGCACTGGACATTCGCAGCTTCCGCAAGCCCGAGCCCTACAAGGGCAAGGGTGTCCGTTATGAAACGGAAACCATCCGTCGCAAGGAAGGTAAGAAGAAATAATGAGCACGCAGAAGGATCTGCGGGAACGGCGGCGTCAGCGCCTGCGTTTCCAGCTTCGCCGCAAGAGCGGTGGTCGTCCGCGTCTGTCGGTGTTCCGTTCGGGCAAGAACATCTACGCGCAGGTGATCGACGATGCCGCTGGCCGGACCCTTGCCGCAGCATCAAGCCTGGACAAGGACCTGCGTACGACCCTCAAGGGTGGTACGGACGTCAAGGCAGCGGGCGCAGTCGGCAAGCTTCTGGCGGAGCGTGCGGTGGCTGCAGGTGTGTCGAAGGTCGTTTTCGACCGCGGCGCGTATCTCTATCATGGGCGTATCAAGGCCCTGGCGGAGGCTGCCCGTGAGGGCGGTCTCTCGTTCTGACGAAAGGGTCACGCATAATGGCACGTGAACCGAGAGAAGGCGGCCGGGGTGGTCGCGATCGCGACCGCGAAGGCGATGATCTGGTCGACAAGCTGGTCACGATCAACCGCGTTGCGAAGGTGGTAAAGGGCGGTCGTCGCTTTGCATTCGCAGCCCTGGTTGTTGTTGGTGACCAGAAGGGTCGTGTCGGGTTCGGCGCGGGTAAGGCCCGTGAAGTTCCCGAGGCGATCCGCAAGGCAACCGACCGCGCCAAGCGGACGATGATCCGCGTTCCCATGAAGGAAGGCCGTACGCTGCATCACGATGTGGCTGGTCACTTCGGTGCGGGCAAGGTTGTTCTGCGTTCCGCTGATGCGGGCACGGGCATCATTGCCGGTGGTCCGATGCGCGCAGTGTTTGAAAGCCTGGGCATCAATGACGTGGTGGCGAAGTCCCTCGGGACCCGGAACCCGCATAACATGGTCAAGGCAACGTTTGCCGCGCTGGAGCGTTGCGCCAGCCCGCGTTCGGTTGCCAACCGCCGTGGCAAGAAGGTTTCGGACATTCTGGGGCGCCGTGAGGCTGCGGTAACGACGGAGGCTACGGCCGATGTCTGATACCAAGGCAAAAGTGCGCGTCACCCAGGTGCATTCCGGGAACGGACAGAAGCCGGGTCAGCAGGCTACGCTGATCGGCCTGGGCCTGAACAAGATTGGTCGTACGCGCGAGCTGGAGGATACCCCTTCGGTTCGCGGTATGATCCGCAAGGTGTCCCACCTGATCAAGGTGGAGGATTGAGATGAACCTGAACGAACTTCGTGACAACGAAGGCGCGCGCTATACCAAGAAGCGTCTTGGTCGCGGCATCGGCTCTGGCAAGGGCAAGACGTCGGGCAAGGGTGTGAAGGGTCAGAAGGCGCGTTCCGGTGTGTCCCTGAACGGTTTTGAAGGCGGCCAGCTGCCGATCTACCGTCGTCTGCCCAAGCGTGGATTCAAGAACATCTTCCGCAAGGAATATGCGATCGTGAATCTGGGTGCGCTGGACAAGGCGATCGCGGCAGGCAAGGTCGATGCCAAGGCTGTGGTGACGGAAGAAGCCCTGACCAAGGCTGGTCTAGCCGGTTCCGGCCGTTTCGCCGGTATCCGCCTTCTGGCGGACGGTGAACTGACGCATGCCGTCACAATTGAAGTGTCGGGTGCTTCGGCTGGTGCCATCGCCGCTGTCGAAAAGGCGGGCGGAAAGGTGCAGGTCAAGGCGCAGAAGCAGCAGGCTCCTGCCGCGGAATGACCGGTCCCGGGAACAGGCACGTTCTGTACCCGGAGCATAATAAAAGCGATGCTGCTTGCACTCGGCGGGCGCATCGCTTTATTACTTTTTGCGGTTTTTTTTATCATGACAGCGTCCCGCCTCCAGCGGTGGCGCTGTTCTTGTGAAAGGATGGGCGCATGGCCTCCGCGGCCGAACAGTTGGCTGCCAATCTGAATTTCAATTCCTTTGCCAATGCAACGGAGCTGAAAAAGCGTATCTGGTTCACGCTGGGTGCGCTGATCGTATATCGGATTGGCACCTATATCCCCGTTCCTGGCGTCGATGCGACGGTGATGGGGCAGCTTCTGGCCCGGCATCAGGGCGGGATTCTGGGCATGTTCGATATGTTTACCGGTGGTGCGCTGGGGCGTATGACCGTGTTTGCACTGAACATCATGCCCTATATCAGTGCCTCGATCATCGTACAGCTCATGTCGGCAGCAATCCCTTCCCTTGAGGCTCTCAAGAAAGAAGGGGAAGGCGGACGCCGCAAGCTGAACGAATACACCCGTTACCTGACGGTCGTGATTGCGCTGTTCCAGGCGTATGGTATCGCCATCGGGCTGGAGAACATGCATACCGAGGCCGGATCTGCGGTTGTCTCTCCCGGCCTGTTCTTCATCGTGTCATGTGTGCTGACCCTTGTGGGCGGAACCATGTTCCTGATGTGGCTGGGTGAACAGATCACGTCGCGGGGGGTCGGGAATGGTATCTCGCTGATCATCTTTGCCGGTATCGTGGCAAACCTGCCCAATGCACTGGCCAGCCTGTTCCAGCTTGGCTACACGGGCGCGCTTTCGCCGTTCTTCGTGCTGGTCTTCCTGGTGCTGGCGGCGGTGACGATCGCCTTCATCGTATTCATGGAACTGGCGCAGCGGCGCGTGGTGATCCAGTACCCCAAGCGACAGGTCGGTCAGCGAATGTTCGGGGGTGATTCGACCCATATGCCGCTGAAGGTGAATACGGCGGGCTCGATTCCGCCCATCTTTGCGTCCTCCGTGCTGCTTATTCCCGTTACGATTGCCGGATTCGTCAACAACAGCTCCATGCCGGGCTGGCTCTCCTTCCTGGGACAGGAACTGGGGCAGGGACAGCCGCTGTACATGCTGTTCTATGCGGCGATGATCGTCTTCTTCTCCTATTTCTATGCGGCGGTTACCTTCAACCCGCAGGAAACAGCGGAGAACCTGCGCAAGCAGGGGGGGTTTGTACCGGGTATCCGTCCGGGGGCGAATACCGCTGCTTTCTTTGACCGGATCCTGACGCGCATCACGACCATTGGCGCGCTTTATCTTGTCGCGGTCTGCCTGTTGCCGCAGATCCTGATCAGCCATTACAACGTGCCTTTCTATTTTGGTGGCACGAGTCTGATCATTATCGTGACGGTGACGATCGATACGGTGACGCAGGTGCAGTCGCATCTGGTCGCGCACCAGTATCAGGGACTTATGCGCCGGGGACGGGGCAGAAAGGGCAGAATGCGGTGAATATTATCTTTCTTGGTCCGCCGGGTGCCGGTAAGGGCACCCAGTCAAAGCGGCTGGAAGAACGGTATGGAATCGCCCAGATCTCGACGGGTGACATGCTGCGGGCGGAAGTCGCGGCGGGAAGCCCGCTGGGACAGAAGGTCAAGACCATCATGGCAGAAGGCGGGCTTGTGCCGGATGACCTGATCATCGCCATGATTGAAAACCGCATCCGCCAGCCTGATTGTGCGAAGGGGTTCATCCTGGATGGGTTCCCGCGCACGCGGGCGCAGGCAGGGGCGCTGGACCAGATGCTGACACGCAGTGGCCAGCATATCGACGCCGTGCTGCTGCTGGATGTGGATGAGAACGCTCTGGCGGACCGTATTGCGGGTCGTTACACCTGCGCAAAATGTGGCGCGGGATATAACGATCTGTTCAGGAAGCCGAAGGTGGCAGGCACATGTGATGTCTGTGGCGGGCATGAGTTCATTCGCCGGGAAGATGACCGGCGGGACACCGTGGCAGCACGCCTGAAGGCCTACCGCGAACAGACCGCGCCGATCCTCCCGTATTACGAGGAAAAGAAGCGGCTGTACCGTATTGACGGGATGGCGGATATCGATGCAGTGACCAAGGAAGTCTTCGCTGTTATCGATCGTATCACGAAGAAGTGATGCAAAATAATTGACTCGCATGGGGGCAGCAGTATATTGCGCGCCCTCAAGGTATGAGCGTCGTATGAGTCGGCCATGATGGCGCGGCTCGTATGGCCGGAATGAATGATGATGGGGTTGGCCGGTTTTGAAACCGGTATGTTCACGGCGCTCCTGCCAATCGGGCAGGTGGTGTGAAGCAGCCCTGCCTGATAGTTAGTGCCCTGAAACAGGGCGGACGAGGAGTAAGTGGCGTGGCACGTATTGCCGGCGTGAACATCCCAACCAACAAACGGGTCACCATTGGCCTGCGTTATATCTATGGTATCGGGGCTACCAAGGCCCAGGCGATCTGCGACCAGCTGGAAATCCCGGCTGAGCGGCGCGTGAACGAGCTGTCTGATGACGAGATCGGCAAGATCCGTGAACTGATCGACAGCAAGTATCGCGTGGAAGGTGATCTGCGCCGCGAAGTGGCGATGAACATCAAGCGTCTGATGGACCTTGGCTGCTACCGTGGTCTGCGTCACCGGCGTGGACTGCCTGTCCATGGTCAGCGGACTCATACCAACGCCCGTACCCGCAAGGGTAAGGCCGTGGCTATTGCGGGCAAGAAGAAGGCGACCCGCTAATCAGCGGATTGTCCGGTATGTAAGCATGGTGGCCGCCCGCCCCATGCGCCGTTTGAACTGACAGGATCGAGAAAACTATGGCGAAAGCTGCGGCTCCGCGTATTCGCAAGAAAGAGCGGAAAAACATCATTTCCGGTGTGGCGCATGTGCTGTCCACCTTCAACAACACCATGATCACCATTTCGGATGCGCAGGGCAATGCAATTGCCTGGTCGTCCGCTGGTGCCCAGGGCTTCAAGGGATCGCGCAAGTCCACGCCGTATGCGGCGCAGGTTGCCGCCGAGGATGCGGGCCGCAAGGCACGTGAACACGGCATGGAAACGCTGGAAATCGAGGTTTCCGGTCCGGGGTCGGGGCGTGAAAGCGCACTTCGCGCCCTGCAGGCAGTCGGTTTCTCGATCACGGCCATCCGTGACATGACGCCGGTTCCGCACAACGGCTGCCGTCCGCGCAAGCGTCGTCGCGTCTGAACCGCATTCTGCTTAGTCGTATTCCCCCGCATGCGGGGGAAGATTGTCATTCCGGTACCCCCGTGCGGGGTACCATCTGTTACCGGACCTGGTGGCAGATCAGTCTTGAAAGGCCATTACCTTGGTCCTCCAGAAAAACTGGCAATCCCTGATCAAGCCGGAAAAGCTGGAAGTCGAACCGGGGGCGGAACCTTCACGTATTGCGACCGTCGTGGCCGAACCGCTGGAACGCGGTTTCGGCATGACGCTGGGCAATGCGATCCGTCGGGTTCTGCTGTCGTCCCTGCAGGGGGCTGCGGTTACGGCAATCCAGATTGACGGCGTACTGCATGAATTCTCGTCGGTGGCGGGTGTTCGTGAAGACGTGACCGACATCGTCCTCAACATCAAGCAGCTCGCACTGCGAATGCATGGTGAGGGACCGAAGCGCATGGTGCTGACGGCCACGGGGCCGGGCGAAGTGCGTGCAGGGCAGATCCAGACCGGTCATGATATCGAAGTCATGAATCCCGATCTGGTGATCTGCACCCTGGACGAAGGGGTGAAGTTCGGGATGGAATTCACCGTGAACATGGGCAAGGGCTATGTCCCCGCGGCGGCCAACCGCCCGGAAGATGCGCCGATTGGCCTGATCCCGGTTGATGCCATCTACTCGCCCGTGCGGCGCGTGTCCTACAAGGTGGAGCAGACCCGCGTGGGTCAGGTCACCGATTACGACCGCCTGCTGCTGACGGTTGAGACAAATGGCGCCGTGACACCGGAAGATGCCGTGGCGCTTGCCGCGCGTATCCTTCAGGACCAGCTTCAGCTGTTCATCAACTTTGATGAACCGCGCACCGTGCGTACGGAAGAGCCGCAGGATGACCTGCCGTTCAACCGTAACCTGCTGCGCAAGGTTGACGAACTGGAACTGTCGGTCCGTAGCGCGAACTGCCTGAAGAACGACAACATCGTCTATATCGGTGATCTGGTTCAGAAGACCGAGCAGGAGATGCTGCGCACCCCGAATTTCGGTCGCAAGTCGCTCAACGAGATCAAGGAAGTCCTGACCGCCATGGGGCTTTCACTGGGTATGAATGTCCCGGCCTGGCCGCCGGAAAATATCGAAGATCTGGCAAAGAGGCTCGACGAGCCGTTCTGATCCTCCGAACCGGATAAAACAGGAAATTACATCATGCGTCACGGTGTTGCCGGCCGTAAGCTCGGCGTTACCTCGTCCCATCGACTGGCCATGTTTCGCAACATGGCCGTCGCCCTGATCAAGCACGAACAGATCACCACCACGCTGCCCAAGGCGAAAGAGCTGCGCCCGGTTGTGGAAAAGCTGATCACCCTTGGCAAGCGTGGCAACCTGCACGCCCGCCGTCAGGCTTTCGCCCAGCTGCGTGACGACAAGATCGTGTCCAAGCTGTTCGATACGGTGGCCGACCGTTACAAGGCACGTCAGGGTGGTTACACCCGCGTGCTGCGTGCGGGCATGCGCCACGGTGATGCAGCCGATATGGCTGTGATCGAACTGGTTGATCGCGATGTGTCGGCAAAGGGCAAGGACAGCGGTCCGCGCCCCGAAGCCAACCAGGAAGATCACCTGGCAGCCTGAGGAACTTCGGTTCCTGCGTGAAAAAGCCCGGCCTCTGGTCGGGTTTTTTTATGTCGCCACAGAATCCAACATTTTTTTATCGTTATATAGATATTCAATCGCGATTATGTATATTTCGATATTACATTGATACGCAGGATCGGGCCTGCGCAGCAGACAGGGCTTCAGCCATGACAGGATCAGTTTTGGGGCGTGCCATACGCCGTGGACTTTATGCCGTGACCGCCATGATCGGTCTGTGCGGCAGTGTTCACGCGGCAACGGTGCGCGTTGGGTATATTCCGGTCATTGGTTCGGCGCCGCTGTTTGTCATGCAGGGCAAGAACTGGGCGCGGGATGCGGGGATCGACATGCAGCTGGTCCGTTTCCAGTCTGGCCCACAGGCCATTCAGGCGCTGGTATCGGGCAAGATTGACGCCTATGTGGCGGGCGTGCTGCCCCTGCTGCAGGCCCGGGCGCACGGCGCGGATGTGAAGGTTGTCGCCAGTGCCGCGACGGAGGAACTGGAAGTTGTCTCCCGCGGGGCGCTGGCTGCTGACCTGCCGGAACAGCCCGTCGCCCTGACACCTGATGCGCTGCGCCAGCGTTTTGCGGATTTTGCCACAAAGGCAGGTCACAAGCCCAAGATCGCGGCCCAGCCGCTGGGGTCCGTGCCCGATACGCTGCTGCGCTACTGGCTCAAGGCCCGGAACGGGCTGGAACCGGCCGATGTGGCGGATATTGTCGGCATTGATATTGATGCCGCCCAGCAGGCGTTCCTGGCAGGCGCGGTGGATGGCGCCATCCTGCGTGAACCGGCGCTGACCATTATCCGCCACCGTATGCCCGGCATGCGGGTGCTGGCGTCGGGACATGACATCATGCCGGGACAGCCGGGCTCGGTGCTGGCAATCGTCAACGAGGACGCGCCAGACCGCGCAGCGTGGAAGACTGCGTTCCTGACCAGCTTCGTCAGGGCGACGCACCTGCTGGCCACGGATCCGGAACAGGCGGAACCCTATGTGCAGCAGGCGCTGGGGGGCGGCATGCTGCCCAGAGACATCATCATCGAGGCGCTGAAGGTTTCGGCTTCCAGCTACGTATCCGATCCTGCCAGCATTGTGGATGCGGTCAGCAAGCTGCAGGACTTTGAGGTGCAGACTGGCCTGCTGCACAAGGCGGAACCGGTGTCCGCGCTGTTCGACCTCGAAAGTTACCGGCAGATTTCCCAGTGACGCTGACCCGTTCCATCTGGATGCGCCCGCTGCTGGGCGCGCTGGGCCTTGTCGTGCTGTTTGGGGGATGGGAGGCGGCAATCCGGCTTGGCTGGGTGCCATCCGGGCTGGTGCCCGCGCCGAGCAGCCTTGGTCCGGCATGGTTGGGGGAAGTACGTAGCGGCGCATGGGTTCAGGCCATTCGCGACAGCCTGACCCATTACCTGATGGGGCTGGTTATCGGTTCGGTGCTGGGCACGCTCATCGGGCTGTTATGCGGGACGGTGCCCCTGCTGGACGGACTGCTGTCCGGTGTCGTGCGGGTATTGCGGCCCATACCGGGGCTGGCATGGGTGCCATTCGCCATCCTGTGGTTCGGGCTGGATACCGCCGGTGCGACCTTCGTAATCGCCATTTCGGTTTTCTGGATCAATTTCTATGCTGCGTACGGGGCCGTGCAGGCCATCGACCCGGACCTGTATGAAGTTGCCGCCTCTTTCGGCCATGGCGGGTTCTGGGCGCGACTGCGCACGGTCGTCATCCCGGCTTCGGCCCCCGGTGTGCTGGCGGGGCTGCGCACGGGGCTGGGGCAGGCATGGATGTCCGTTGTCGCGGCCGAACTGTTTGGCGTACCGGGAATTGGCGCGCGGATGATGCAGGCGTCCAGCCTGCTGGCGACCGACCTTGTGGTGGTCTACATGCTGACCATGGCGCTGCTCTATGCCCTGACCGACACGGTCTTCATGCTGGTGCGCAGGCGGCTGCTGGGGTGGCAGGGATGAACGCGGTGGTTACGGATCATGTCACGACAGCCGCCATCCCGGGGGATGTGGTGGTCAGGCTGGAAAATATCGGCCTGTCGCATGACCATGGGCGCAGCTTCATCCTCCGGCATGTGAATCTGGACATCAGGCGGGGTGAATTCGTCGCGGTGCTGGGGCCATCGGGTGTTGGCAAATCCACGTTGCTGCGCGTCATCATGGGGCTGATACGCCCCAGCGAGGGCACGGTCAGCCTCCGTCCATCCCCGACGGCAGCCCATCGCCCGGCGGCCATGGTGTTTCAGGATGCCAAGCTCATGCCGTGGCGCAGTGTGCGGCGGAATGTGGAACTGGGGCTGGAGGGGCTGGGCCTGACACGGCTGCAGCGGCGGGAACGGGCCATGGCGGCGCTGGATCTTGTCGGGCTTGCGGACATGGCGGAGCGGTGGCCACGCCAGCTTTCGGGTGGGCAGCGCCAGCGCGTGGGGGTGGCGCGCGCGCTGACGGTCGAACCGGACCTGCTGCTGATGGACGAACCCTTCGGCGCGCTGGACGCCATTACACGCAGTGCCCTGCAGGACGAACTGCTGCGGATCCATGCCCGGCGGCAGGGAACCGTACTGTTTGTGACCCATGATCTGGACGAAGCCCTGATCCTTGCGGACCGGGTCATCATCTTGGAGGGACATCCTGCCGGGCTGCGGGGGGATTTTGCCGTTGGGGCACGGCCACGCGATCACACCGCCCCAGCAATGCGCGCCATGGCCGAGCGCATGCGCCGACTGATCGCGGGTGAGGACGATCCGGGCGCGGATGCGGCCTATTGGCAGGCATCGGAGATATGATAAGTCTGGACCAACGGGTCTGTTGCCTGCGGGTATGAAGGCATTGGGCAGCGGGAGACGGGCTTTCCTGTCTCCCCGATGGCAAGCAAGGGAATACGGAACATGACAAATCCCCCCAATTTTGAAGCGCATCTGGAAGAAGGTATTGGCCGGCTTCAGGATGGTCTGGATGGCTTTGTCGGAGATGCCGGCACCCCGCTATCCGCGCGCCTGCAGGGCGCGAGTGGCGTGGCTCAGCGGGGCCTGGGCGAAATTCTGGATACCGTGCGTGACGTGACAGCCGACCGCCCGCTGTTTACGCTGTTGGGGGCGTCCGTGCTCGGCTTTCTGGCAAGCGTGTTCCTGCGGCGCCGGGGCTGAAGGCAACATATCTGGTGCTGTCGCGTTGGGGCAGCATGACTGATTTGCAGGGAAAAATGCCATGCTGAAACTGGCGCTGTTTTTTTTGATTGTATCACTGGTCGCCGGGCTGTTTGGCTTCAGTGGCATTTCCGCCGTTTCGGCAGGAATGGCGAAAATACTGTTCTTTGTCGCCATTCTGGCTTTTGTGATTGTGGTCCTGATCGTGCTGCTCTCGGCCAGATCGCTTTTTAACTAGCAACCCGCTACCCACGAAAAACCCCCTGTCACCGTTGGTGCAGGGGGTTTTTTCTGATCTATTTGTTGGTGTCCTTCTGAATGAAGGACGGCAGCAGGGGGTTGTCCTTCTGCAAGGAGTTTTTCGATGGCAGGCGTGACGCATCCCATCCGCCGCCCAGCGCCTGCACCAGGCTGACACTGTCGACCATGCGCTGCTGCTGGATTCCCAGCAGGGTTTCGGCATCGCTCAGGGCCGAGTTCTCGTTGGTGATCACGGTCGTATAAATTTCCGTTCCGGCCCGGTACTGGTTCAGCGAGACCTCTACCGTGCGGTTGGCAAAATCCAGCGCCTTCTGCTGCTGCACGGACTGCTGGGCCAGGATGCGCAGGTTGGACAGCTGATCTTCCGTGTTCTGCAATGCCGTCAGTACGGTCTGGCGGTAGGTGGCGACAGCATTGTCGTACTGGGCATTGGCTTCATGCACGGCGGCGGTACGCGACCCGCCTTCAAACAGGATTTCGGTTGCGGATGCCCCCAGTGACCAGACGCGGTTCATTGCCGACATGAGAGAGGTCACGGGGTCGCCGCCGCTCTGTTCATAGCTGGCGTTGATGGTGATGTCGGGATAGAACGCGGCCATGTCCGCGCCGATCATGGCGTTGTACTGCTCCATCGTGCGCTCGGCCGCGGCAATGTCGGGGCGGCGCTGCAACAGGTCGGCCGGCACCGAGACCGGAATGGGCGGCACCGCGCGCGACAGCGGCGCAGGCGCGATGGTGACATCGGCGGGCGGCTTGCCAATCAGCACGGCAATTGCATGTTCATACTGCGCGCGGTTGATCCCCGCCTGTATTAGTGATGCACGGTTCTGTTCCAACGTCGTGCGCGCCTGAAGGACGGCGGTAGGATCGGCTGTGCCAGCGTCAAACTGGTTCTGGGTGATCCGCAGCGCCTGTTCGTTGAAATTGACATAGCGCTGCAGCAGGTCGGTCAGGCTGTCCTGGTAGCGCATGTTGAAATAGGCCGTCGCCAGCTGTGCCTGATATGACAGCGTGGCATTGGCCAGATCGGCGGCGCTGGCCTGTGCCGCGGTCACCTGTTCCTGCACCTGCCGCCGGATCTTGCCCCATATGTCCAGGTCCCAGCTGGCGCTGGGGCCGATGTCATAGGTGTTGTAGGTCGAACCCGCCTTTGCGTAATTGCTGCCCGACGAGGATAGCGAACCCGCGCCATGCCCGTCACGGTCAAAGCCCAGGCTGCCGCTTATGGTCGGGAAAAGCTGCGCGCGCACGCTGTCGATCAGGGCGCGGGCGTTACGGTAACTGGCTTCGTATTCCTTGATGTTCTGGTTGGAAATCGCGACCTGCGATTCCAGCCCGTTCAGGACGGGATCGTTATAGATGGTCCACCAGTCATGCTTGGGCAGTTCAGCCAGCTTCGGGTTGGCCATTTCCCATCCTGGTTCGGGGCGCAGTTCCTTGAAACGGGGGGAAACGATGGCGGCAGGACGATGGTATTTCGGCCCGACCATGCACCCTGCCAGCGCCAGAAGCGGCAGGGCCGCCAGCGCAAGACGCGCGGAACGGCGGACGGTGGAAGATGGACGGATGGCGGCGCGGGCGTGGGATGGCGGGAAAGGTGTCATCCGGATCAGGAATCCTGCTGGTGGGAAAGACGATGGCGTCGGGACAGCCGTCCATACAGCCGGTTGAAGTGCGTGCGGCAGGCTATCCCCAGATGGTCGAGATAGAGATAGACAACCGGTGTCGTGTAAAGGGTCAGCGCCTGGCTGACGACCAGCCCGCCCACAATCGCGATACCAAGCGGGCGGCGCAGTTCGGAACCATAGCCGTGGCCGAATATCAGGGGCAGCGCACCCAGGGCGGCGGCAAAGGTGGTCATCATGATCGGGCGAAAGCGCAGCAGGCAGGCGGTACGGATCGCCTCCAGCGCGGTATGGCCTTCATCGCGCTCGGCAGTGATGGCGAAATCCACCAGCATGATGGCGTTTTTCTTGACGATGCCGATCAGCAGGATCACCCCGATCATGGCGATCAGGGAAAATGCCTCGCCAAAAAACTGCAGCGCCAGCAGCGCGCCCACCCCGGCCGAAGGCAGGGTGGACAGAATGGTCAGCGGATGCACATAGCTTTCGTACAGGATACCCAGCGTCATGTACACTGCGGCAAGGGCCGCAAGGATCAGCAGCGGTTCATTGTTGACCGATTTCTGGAACTGTGCGGCGTTGCCGGCAAAATTGCCCTGGATATTGGCGGGCATGTGCAGGCGCACGGTTTCTTCATTGATGATCCGCACCGCCTGGCTCAGCGGGACGCCATTGCTCAGGTTGAACGAAACCGTGGTGGAAACCGACTGCCCGTCATGATTGATGCTTAGCGCCGTCTTGGTGGGTTTCAGCACGGAAACCAATGTCAGCGGCACCATGGATTCCGAACTGGTGGAGACGGCGGACCCGGTGGATGTGCTGTTCCCACCCGCCAGCGTATTGGCGATCTGGTTGCGGAAGGACTGCTCGCTCAGCTGCGATTGCGTGGTGCCCGTATCGGTCTTGACCCGGATGGTGTTGGACTGCGTTCCGCCCCCCGCCGTACCGCCGGCGACACTGACCCATACCTGCTTGAGTGTCGTGGGGTCCTGCCAGAACCGCGGCTCGACTTCCATGACCACGCGGTACTGGTTGAGGGAATTGTAGATGACCGAGGCCGAACGCTGCCCATAGGCGTCATACAGCGTGTTGGATACAAGCTGTGGCGTAATGTTCAGGCGACTTGCGGTATCACGGTCGATCTGCACATCCAGCGCCGACCCGCCCTGCAGCACGTCCGATGAAATGTCGGACAGTTCGGGATGTTTCTGCAGCGCGGTGACCAGCAGCGGCGTCCATTTGTACAGATCCTTCGAGGAATCGGAGTGAAGCGAATACTGGTAGGCCGCATTGCTCTGCCGTCCGCCGATGCGCAGCTGCCCGGGCGCGGACATGTAGAAGGTCGCCCCCGTCATGTTGCGCAGCCGGCGCGTTATGCGGGCAATGGTCTGCGCGGGCGTATCGTTGCGGAGCGACTTGTCCTTCAGGGTCACGAACATATTGGCCTGGTTGGAACTGCCGCGCCCCCCCATGAAACCCATGACATGGACAACATCCCGATCCGCAAGGACGGCCTGCTGCGTCGTGGCGATCTTGCCCTGCATGGCCTGGAACGAAATGGACTGGTCCCCCATAAGGTGGCCCATCAGCATGCCGGTGTCTGATTCGGGAAACAGGCTCTTGGGCATCTTGATGAACAGGCCGACCATGATGGCAATGGTCACGGGCAGGGACAGGATGGTGATCCGTCGGTGCGTGATGGCCCATTCCAGCGACCGGGCATATCCCTGCTGGGTCGCATTTATGCCGGCTTCCAGCCACATACCAATCCGTCCGAACACGCCGGTTGACCGGGGAACTTCATGCTGGCGCAGCAGGTGGGCCGTCATCATGGGGGTCAGTGACAGTGACAGTCCCATGGAGACGACAATGGTGATCGACATCGTCATGGCGAATTCATGGAACAGCCGCCCCGCCACGCCACTGAGCAGCAGGATGGGCAGGAACACCGCAATCAGCGATACGGTAATGGACATGACCGTGAACGCCACTTCGCGCGTGCCCAGCAGGGTGGCCTGCAGGCGGTCCATGCCCGCTTCCATGTGACGGCTGATGTTTTCCACCACCACGATGGCGTCATCCACCACGAAGCCGGTGGAAATGGTCAGCGCCATCAGCGAAAGATTGTCGATCGAGTATCCCATCAGCCGCATGACGCCAAAGGTGGTGATGATGGATGTCGGCACGACAATGGCGGGAATGATGGTAATGCGGGGCGAACGCAGGAACAGAAGCACCACCAGCACCACAAGGCAGACCGACAGCACCAGCGTGAACTGCGTATCGGCCAGCGCCGCGCGGATAGTGGTGGACCGGTCCATGAATTTGCCAAGGTCCACATCCGCCGGCAGGGCCTCGCGCAGCGTCGGCAGCTTGGCGCGGATCTGGTCATTGGTGTTGATGATGTTGGCCCCGGCCTGCGCGAAGATGATGGCCAGCACCCCGGACTTGCCATCCACATACCCGGCGTTGCGCAGGTCCTCCACGCCATCATGGACATAGGCCACGTCCTCCAGCCGGACGGGGCGACTGTCGTGATAGGCCACGATCAGGTCGCGGTAGGCCTGCGCGTTATGCGCCTGGTCATTGGTCGCCAGCACGAAACGGTGGTCGCCCTGGTCAATGAAGCCCTTGGGCGTATGGGCATTGGCCGATGCAAGGGCCGCGCGGATGTCTTCAAACCCGATACCGAATTTGTACAGCGCCAGCGGGTTCATTTCCACCCGGACGGCCGGCAGTGA
The DNA here is from genome assembly GCF_000964425.1 of Komagataeibacter intermedius TF2. GTDB lineage: Bacteria > Pseudomonadota > Alphaproteobacteria > Acetobacterales > Acetobacteraceae > Komagataeibacter > Komagataeibacter intermedius. The sequence goes on from NZ_BANF01000032.1 coordinate 40,691, forward strand.
ACTGCCCCCGATCTCAACCTGGCCCACGCCCTGTATCTGCGACAGGTGCTGCTGCAGCACGTTGGAGGCAAGGTCATACAACTGCGGCGCGGTGCGCGTGCGCGATGTCAGCGCTAGGATCATGACCGGCGCGCCGTTTGGGTTGGCCTTGGAATAGCTGGGGTTCTGCCGCAGGGATGACGGCAGGTCCGCATGCGCTGCCTGTAGCGCGGCCTCCACATCACGGGCTGCGCCATTGATGTCGCGGTCAAGCGAGAACTGCAGCGTGATCCGCGCCTGGTTGGCCGATGACTGCGATGTCATTTCCGTCAGGTCCGCGATCGCGCCCAGATGCCGCTCCAGCGGGGCCGCGATGGAACTGGCGATTTCCTCGGGTGAGCCACCGGCCTGCTGCGCCTGCACCTGAATGACCGGGAAATCGACATTGGGCATGTCCGCCACCGGCAGCGTCAGGTACCCGATCACCCCCCCGATGATCAGGGCCACGGTCAGCAGGATGGTGGCGACCGGCCTGCGGACAAAGATGGACAGGGGGGTCACGTGGAAGCCTGCGGTCCGGGCAGACCGTCATTGCCGCCATTATCCACACTGCGGAACCGCCTGGCGAGCTTCTGGCTGATGCCATCCATGAGGAGATAGATGAC